>NZ_SCQN01000070.1 GCF_004321985.1 Castellaniella sp.
CGCGATGCTCCTGCACCAGCCGCACGGCGCGTTCGCGCACTTCGGGGGAAAACTTCGTTTGGTTTGCCATGACTCCATTCTCTCAAAGCTTGGAGCCTCCGCGAAACCCGGGGCGATTCATTCTGGAAGCTGGTGCGCCCCCGACGTCGGCTCATTATTACTTTGCGTGCAGCACGGTCTCGTTTCCGAACTCGGCATTACGGCAGTTCTGTGTGCTGCTTCAGCGGTATATCGTCGCGCATGGGCACCGACATTCATCAGACTTGTTTTTACGAAGAACACGCTTAATGGAAGCAATGCCGAAGTCCCCAATCGATTCCATCCTAGGTGTGATCTTCGATCAGGTTGTTCATCCGAAGTAAATCCTGAGCACTGGAGGTGCAAACCGAACCAACTTTCAGGAGTCCCCGCATGAACAACCACACAGGTGCCAGACAGATCAGGACTTTCCCTATGGCTCCCGATGGATGAGAATAAATAATAAAAATTATCAAAATCCAACTTATCATCGCAGCTGGTCCACTCCCTGTCACCGAGAACGTGTCCAACCCAGCCGCTACTGCCAAAGGAAGTGCTGAGCGCGCCCTGTTCGTGCTGGCAACGCTTGCCCGACTGGGGCGCGGCGCCTCCATCGCGGAACTCATCGAACTCACGGGTCTCGCACAAAGCACCCTCTACCGCCAGCTGGCACTGTTACGGCGCTGGGGCTTCGTCATTGGCCGCCAGAAGGAATTCTCACCCGGCCCACTGTGTGTACCGCTGGCCTGGGGGTTCGATCAGACATCCTTCCTGACCAGTGCCGCGCACGACAAAATGGAGGAGATGTCAGTGGCCAGCGGGGAATCCATCGGGCTCATGGTGGCGGTCGGCCAGCAGATCATCTGCCTGGACATGGTCGAGAGCCACCACCCGCTGCGCTGCTCATTCGTAAAAGGCCGCGTACTACCGTTGTATCGCGGCGCGACTGCGAAGGCTCTGCTGGCATTCATGCACCCGGGCCAACGACAAGCAGCACTCAAGCACCTGCAAACCGGCCAGCCTCTCGACGCATCCGCCCTGGCGGCCTTCGCCCAGCAGCTGGATGACATCCGGGTGGCGGGCTACGCGGCCTCGAACGGCGAAGTCGACACAGGCATCTGGGGCGCGAGCGCACCGCTGTACCAGACCCGCGGTGCGGACGCCGTGGCGGTCATCACCCTGATGGCGCCCAGTACACGCGCGCAGGGGCAGGAAAAACGTCTCATCGACATGACTGTGCGCGGGGCGGCGCATATCTCATCCCGGCTGCAAAGCCTCTGATCCACACAAGCCCACCACCCCCAAAGGAGCGCCACCATGAGAATTTCCAAAACCTTGCTGACTGCATTGCTGGCCACCACGCTGGGCTTTGCCTCAGCCAGCAGCCAGGCCGCCTCGGATACCATCCGGGTCGTGACCGATCCCACCTTTCCACCGATGGAGATGACGGCGGGCGGCCACCGCACCGGCTTTGACATCGAACTCACCGAGGCCCTGGCCAATGCCATGGGCAAGAAGATCGTCTGGACAGACATCGACTTCAAGGGCCTGATCCCCGCCGTGATATCGGGTCGGGCCGATGCCGCCATGTCGGCCATCTACATCACCGATGCGCGCAAGCAGGCAGTCGACTTTACCGACTCCTACTACGCGGGCGGCTTGGTGGTGCTCACCAAGACCAACAGCGCCATCAAGACGCTCAAGGATCTGGACGGCAAGCGTGTCACCGTCCAGGTCGGCACTAAATCGGTGAACTACCTGCAACAGCATTTCCCGCAAGTGCACCGCGTCGAAGTCGAGAAGAACCAAGAGATGTTCAACCTGGTGGACATCGGGCGCGCCGACGCGGCCGTCACAGGCAAGCCAGCGGCCAAGCTGTTCGCCCAGCAGAACCCTGGCTTCCGGGTATTGGATCAGCAAATCACCACCGAGGAATACGGGATTGCCGTGAGCAAGAACGAACCCAAGCTCACTCAGGAATTCAACGCAGCCCTGAAGACCATCAAAGCCAATGGCGTCTATCAGAAGCTCGTCGAAAAATGGTTTGAAGGCAAGAAACAATGAATCTCGACTTCACCCCGGCCCTGGTGGGCTGGGAAGACCTGCTGCGCGGCACGGCCGTCACCGTCGAGGTCACCGTGTGCGCGCTGGTACTCTCGTGCTGCCTCGGACTGCTGATCGGCATCGGACGCCTGAACCCGCAGCACAAAGTGCCGTATAACGTCTGCAGCGTCTATCTGTCGTGCTTCCGCGGGACGCCATTACTGGTTCAACTCTTCATCTGGTTCTTCGGGCTACCGCGCTTCGGTATCCTGCTGCCGGCGTTCGTCTGCGGCGTGCTTGGCATGGGGATGTATTCCGCATCCTATGTGTCTGAAGTCGTGCGCGGCGCCATTCAGTCGGTCGACAAAGGTCAGCGTGAGGCGGCGCGCTCGCTGGGGATGTCCTCTACCCAGGCCATGATCAAAATCATCCTGCCACAAGCCTTCGTGCGCATGATCCCACCATTGGGGAACGAATTCATTGCCCTCATCAAGAATTCAGCGCTGGTGTCGCTGGTCACGATCCACGATGTCATGCACGAAGGGCAAAAGATCATCAGCGTCTCTTATCGTTCGCTGGAAGTCTATCTGGTGATCGCCGTCGTCTACTGGATACTCACCAGTCTGACTTCACTGATTCTGCGGCGAGTCGAACTGCGTCTGCAGGCGGGGGGCATGGTGCAATGAGCACATCCAAGGTCATGATTCGAATCAGCCAGCTGCACAAGGCGTACGGTGACAACGCCGTGCTCAAGGGCATCGATCTGGAAATCGATCACTCACAGGTGGTCGTCGTCATCGGCCCCAGCGGCTCCGGCAAGAGCACGCTGCTGCGCTGCTGCAACGGGCTGGAAGTCGCACAGAAGGGCACCATAGACATCTGCGGCGAACGTCTTATCGACCAAGGCCGGCTCATGCCCGAAAAAGCGCTCAACCATCTGCGCATGCGGGTGGGGATGGTCTTCCAGTCCTTCAACCTGTTCCCACACCTCACGGCGCTCGAAAACGTCACTATCGGGCCGCGGACACTGCGCGGCGCGCACACGGACGATGCCCAGCGCAAGGGAATGGCCCTGCTCGAAAAGGTCGGTCTCTCCGCCAAGGCATCCGCCATGCCCAACAGCCTTTCGGGCGGGCAGAAGCAACGCGTCGCCATCGCACGAGCGCTCGCCATGGAACCCGAAGTCATGCTCTTCGACGAACCCACGTCGGCCCTGGATCCAGAACTGGTAGGCGAGGTGCTGCAGGTGATGAAGGTGCTCGCCAAGGAAGGCATGACCATGATGGTCGTCACCCACGAGATGGGGTTCGCCCGCGAGATGGCCGACACCGTCGCCGTCATGGATTACGGCCGCGTCATCGAGGCCGACAAACCCGACGTGATTTTCGGTCACCCGACACAGGAACGGACGCGATCATTCCTGCAGGCGGTGCTCAGCAAAGGTCCCATGGAGGCAATAGGGTAATGGACAGCATCTGGACAGGAAGAGACGATTCCAGCGAAGGTGGCGATACCCGGCGGCTCTTCCAGATCGTCAGGCTCGATCGGGACGACTTCTCGGCCGGAGATCCCGTACTGCTCGGCTTTGCCTGCGATGCAGGGGTGAAGCGCAACCACGGGCGACCCGGTGCGCGCAAGGGGCCCACGGCCATCCGGCGCATGCTTGCCAACCTGCCCGCACACACTTTGCAGGCCTTCTGGGACTTCGGTGACGTCACCTGCGAAGACGACGCACTGGAGGCTGCGCAGGCCGCTCAGGGTCGCAAGGTGGCCCGGGTGCTGGACACCGGTGCATTACCCGTCACGCTGGGAGGTGGGCATGAGGTCGCGTGGTCCAGCTTCCAGGGGCTGGCCGCGCACCTGGCTGGCATCCAGCAATCACCGCGCCTCCTGATCGTGAATCTGGACGCGCATTTCGACCTGCGCACCAGCCGCCCCGGAACATCCGGCACCTCTTTCGACCAGATCCTCGAATATGGCCGCAAACACGCGCTCGACATCCGGTACGCCTGTTTCGGTGTATCCCCCGTTGGCAACACGCAAGGGCTCTACGACCACGCGCGCAGCCTGAACGTCGCCTACGTCGAGGACAGCCAGATGCAGGAAGTTCACCTGTCGGCCCGCTTGACGGAGCTCGAGCACATGATGGCGTCGGCGGACATGGTGTACCTGACGATAGATCTGGACGTGCTGCCAGCGTCAGTCGCACCGGGGGTCTCGGCGCCTGCGCCCTTCGGTGTGCCTTTCGCAGTTGTGGAAGCCTTCGTGCTGGCTGTCAAGGCGAGCGGCAAGCTGTGCATGGCGGACATCGCCGAGATCAACCCCGACCAAGACATCGACAACCGCACGGCCCGCGCCGCTGCCCGCTTGGTTTGGCGCTTGCTCAAACCGTAGGCGCTTAGACGTCCTCTTGGCATTCAGGGACACTGCACACATGAAAACGACATACGAAGGGCATGAGATCACGCGCGTCATCGGTCTCATCGGCGGCATGAGCTGGGAGTCCAGCGCCGAGTACTATCAGCGGATCAATCGGGAAGTGCGCGAGCGGCTTGGCCCGCTGCGCTCGGCCAAACTGCTGTTGTACAGCGTGGATTTCGGCCCCATCGAACAAGCCCAGCACGAGGGGCGCTGGGACGACACGGCCTCCATCCTGGAGGATGCAGCGCGACGCCTGTATCGTGGTGGTGCTGATTGCGTCGTGCTTTGCACCAACACCATGCACAAGGTGGCGGATCGGGTGGCGGCTGCGGTTCCGATTCCGTTCTTGCACAGTGCGCTTCCCGTGCTCGATACCACGGCGCTGCATGCGCGGGCAGCGGTGGACTTTGCGCTTCAGCTGCCGGATTCTCTACACCAGGCCCGTCCACATCACGGATCGTGAAGCCTGTTCACCCGCCAAAATACCCCGGCAAAACTTTTTCCGAGGCGGTCTTCGGGTTGCCGGCAAGCAGTTTCGGATCAGTCGTCACGACAACGATGCCAGACATCGAGGTGCCGTAACTATCCATGCCGGGCCGTATCTCCGCCGCCGTCAATCCGCTCGGTCCCTTGGCCAGAACTGCATGCACCGAGCAGTAATAATTCACGATCCCCGGCTGCGGAAAGCTGATCGAATAGGTGTGAACCGGATGTCCCGGCCCCTTGGTGCCAGCGACCGCGCCGTCGAAGCGTGTGTTGACTTTGCCGGTCGTGGGTTCAAAGCCGATGATCGTATGTGCTCCGGTATCTTCGTTGACGAATACCACATCTTGGCCGGGCCGCACTGCGACCACGTTTTCAAGGAAAACGTTCGTCCCGTTCATGTGGACGTAGACCGGATTCGGGCTTGTCGCCGCCTGCGCGGAGGTCAAACCGCCCACCGTGACGGCGGCGAGCGCCGCGACCAGAATTCGAGAGTTCATGCGTCAATCCCCATAATAGTTTGACTGTCCTGCAGTCAACAGTTACGAACATATCCCGACCCCCTGTCGATCTTACTGCAGACAGTTGGGAGTACCAAATTCGGCCACTTTACGGTCTCCGACAGCCGCAGGCCGACGCGCATGCCGAGATCTTGTTGCTGGAACGGGCAACTTCGCAGAACTGCCACCCCACCGTTGTCGACCCACCCAAGGAAGGACGGCGGCCGCCGTCAATGTGTGTTCGTCGATTTGAGCTTCATCAAGATTTGATGAAGTCCATAGTGGCGTTCCATCACCCTAGTTGACTTTGATCAAAATGGCATCGATTGCGCACGCGTAATCTTGCGTCAACCCGATCAACAAGATTCGCCATTGGGATACCAAGACGTGCGTATCAAGATGATTTACTTGGTCAATATCGGCCATTCTCTGGAGAGCATTATGAAGAAAAGCCCTGATGGTTTTAGCAATAGTCGACGCGCGCTTATCCGCAATGGTTTCACGACTGCTGTAGTGGGTGCAGCCGCCGCAACTGGTTTGTTAAAAACCGGGCTAGTACGAGCGCAGGCTGCCAAAGCATCCAAGGCCACGATGATGTACCAGGCTACGCCGCACGGGAAGGACCAGTGCGACAACTGCGTTCATTTCATTCCAGGAAAAACACCGACCGACGATGGCACATGTACGGTCGTCGAAGGAAGCATCGCACCGGGTGCTTGGTGCGTTGCGTATGCGCCTAAGGGCTAACGCTACAGGGCTACCTTCCTGAAGGGTCTGTTTAATTCGTTCGAGGCCACTGGAGGCCGATGTGATGTATGGTCCGAAAATAACGGGTGAATTACAGTCGCCCGACCGGCGGAAACTCCTGAAAGTGGTGACGAGCGTTGCAGCTGCTGGAGGATTGATCGGGGCATCTGGCTGGTTCGTGCTCCAACGTCAGCGAAACCTGTTCGAGGTGCGCCGTGAACAGACCTTGATGCAAACGTCGGTGGCAATCACCTGTCTGGCCGATGAGGTCGACAAGGCAGGAATCGCCATCGATGCTGCATTTGCGCGGATGGCCGAAGCCGTCGCAATACTGACACGTTTCGATTCGGCCAGTCCAGTGGCGCGCCTGAACCGTGACGGCCATTTGGAGAATTTACCACCCGCACTAAAAGAAGTCCTAAATCGCTCGTTATTAATCTCCTCCGTGACAGATGGAGATTTCGATATCAGCGTATTGCCTGTATTGACGTATTTCGAATCAATGCGTCAGCCTGACATGCTTGATGCAAGTGGTCGCGCGCAGATCGCGGAAAGAGACCACCTGATCAACTACCGTCACATTACTCTCGACGCGCGTGGCGTGCGTTTCACGCATCCCGGGATGTCCGTCACACTCGACGGCCTGGCCAAGGGTTACGTGATAGACCAGGGCATTGCCTCGTTGAAGGCATCAGGCATTGAAGATGCGCTAGTGGATGCGGGGGGTGATCTGCGCGCGATCTCCGGCAACAATATCAACCGTCAGTGGCACGTCGGTATCGTCGACCCTGCCAACATCAATAAGATCGCCGCTATCGCGACGATTCGTAATACGGCGCTAGGTACCTCTGGCAATTATCGAATTTTCTATTCGTCAGACAAATCGTTATTTCACGTAATCAATCCCCATACCGGCTATTCACCACTGAATTATTCCAGTGTGACGGTCATGGCGCCAACCTCTGTAGATGCCGATGCCATGAGTGTCGCCGCGGCCTCGATGCCCGTGCCGCGACTCAAGGAAGTCATGGCGAGACAGAACAATCAGTGGCTGGTCTTTTCCAGGGATTACCGCCGCAGATGGCGTTCCAGAGATTTTCCATTGATTTCGGGTATCGCCGAGGTGGTCTGAAATGCATGCTTCATTACTAAAAGATTCTCACCAGATCACGAGAAATTTTAAATCGAACACTATGCGAAGCTTGCTCGTACTGTGTCTGACGCTGCTCATGGCGTTCATATCGATGGATACCTTTGCGGGCGTAGATCAGCGATTCACTGAGGTACGTGGCTATTTTCCTACCGCAACACGATTTGGGGATATCTCGGGTAAACCGCCAGCAGCTGCCGTATACGAAGGCGACAAGATCATCGGCTATGTTTTCGAGTCAGTGATGGTGGCGCCAGTCCCAGCGTATTCCGGGGAACCCGTCAACATCCTCGTCGCAATCGACCAGACTGGCAAAATTATTGGTACCAAGGTTCTGGAACAACAGGAGCCAATCCTGTTGGTCGGCATACCGGTACAGCGACTATACGATTTCGTCGCGCGCTATGTTGGCCACAACGTGAAGGACAAAATCGTCGTCGGCGGCAGTAGCGCCCCAGGGATTGTGAAAATCGACGCGATCAGCAGTGCCACCGTGACCTCTATGGTAGTCAATGAGACGATCATGAATGCCGCACTTGAGGTCGCTACATCGCGCCACTTGGTCACCGGCGTACAGACTGGCGACAAAGCACCTGCGACGATCCGGGCTGACTATTTCAAGGAGGCTGACTGGACGCAACTGACCGGCAATGGCTCCTTTCGCAGATTACACCTGACTCGCGGCATGGTCAGTGAGGCCTTCAAGGGTCAGCCCGAGAGCGGTTTGATCGACGATCCAACCGCAACGGCCCCCGACCATGCAAGCGACACCTTCATCAATCTTTACTATGCAGATATCACACCACCCACAGTGGGCAAGAACCTTCTGGGTGATGCTGGCTACGCTGCGCTGAAGCAAGGCCTGAGCCCCGGGGACGAAGCCATCGCAATAGTTGCCAATGGCCTCTACTCGTTCAAAGGACTCGGCTACGTCCGCGGCGGTATCTTTGATCGCCTGCACATTATGCAAGCTGACAAGTTATTCCTGTTCAAGGATACGGATTTTGTTGTACTCGACAAACCAGACCTGACGGGAATGCCAACGTTCAACGAGAAGGCCATCTTCATCCTGCATCACGGTCAGGGATTCGATCCAGGCGCCCCTTGGACACTACAGCTACTGGTGAATCGACAGATCGGACCTCTGAAAAGCATCTACAACACATTTACTGGTAGCTACCAGATACCAGCCGAATACATCAGCCAACCAAAAATCGCGGCAAGCGTGGTTCCCGAAGATGCGCCATTGTGGGTGAAAATCTGGTATGGACGTCGCTTTGAGATTGCCGTTCTGATGGTGGGGCTATCCCTCCTGTCCATGATTTTGATTTTCCAAGACTGGGTAGTCAAACGTCCGAAATTACTGGAGCGCCTACGCGTCGGCTATCTTGTCTATACCGTCGTATTCATAGGTTGGTATGGTCTGGCACAACTATCCGTCGTCAACATACTGACGTTCATCAACGCCGTCATTCACGGGTTCCACTGGACCACGTTCCTTATGGACCCGCTAATCTTCATTCTGTGGACTTTCGTAGCGGTCTCTCTCCTGCTGGTGGGGAGAGGTGTGTATTGTGGCTGGCTGTGTCCGTTTGGCGCATTACAGGTACTGATCAACAAAGCAGCAGTTAAGTTGAAAGTACCACAGATCGAGCCGCCACCTTATGTACATGAGCGCCTTTGGGCCATCAAGTATATCGTGCTGCTATTCCTGTTCGGATTATCGCTACAGTCAGTCGGCCTGGCGGAACGCTTTTCAGAGGTTGAACCGTTCAAGACCGCAATCAACCTGCATTTCATGCGCTCATGGGGATACGTGGCCTATGCCGCCGTACTGCTCATCGCAGCCGCCTTTACCAACAAAGTCTACTGTCGCTATGTATGCCCGCTAGGCGCCGGCCTGGCGGTTTCGGGCCGTTGGCGGCTATTCGAATGGCTACGCCGGCGCAAAGAATGCGGGCACCCCTGCCAAGTCTGTGCAGTCGAGTGTGAGGTTAGAGCAATTAGTCCTCTGGGCGCCATCAACTATAACGAGTGCCACTATTGTCTGGACTGCCAAGTCACCTACAACAATGACCACAAGTGCCCACCGTTGGTTGAACGCCGCAAAAAGAGGGAGATGCGGACGGGAGGCCCAACGGTACGCCCCCGCCCCGCATCGACACCCATTCTTGTCGGGAACTCTGGAGAAGGCAGCCCCCCAGCGAGCGTCAATCCGGTATAGAGCTGCAGTATATGGTGATGATAGGTCTGGGATTTCATCTAATTTATAAGGAACCACTGCTATGAACAGCAAAACGAATGGTCATGATCCTGAACTGAAAACTACGGAGATCAGGCCACTGACACAAGAGGAAATTGCATCTTTTCCAGGCCAACCAGGCAGCTTGGCTCGACGCAATTTCATGAAGGGCAGTGCCTTGGCCAGCTTGGCCGGTGCTGGCGGATTGATCGGTGGCCTGGGTCTCGATCGGGCTGCACACGCAGATGAACATAAGCGCGCAGATGACCATGACGGGATGCCGGAAGATCATGTTGCTCCCGGCCAGC
Organism: Castellaniella sp.; assembly: GCF_004321985.1. Classification (GTDB taxonomy): domain Bacteria; phylum Pseudomonadota; class Gammaproteobacteria; order Burkholderiales; family Burkholderiaceae_B; genus Castellaniella. Next base: position 9,913 of record NZ_SCQN01000070.1, read on the forward strand.
TGGACGAATATTTCGGCTTCTGGAGCGGCGGGCAGTCTGGCGAGATGCGTATCCTGGGTGTTCCATCAATGCGTGAGCTGATGCGTATACCAGTATTCAATACTGATTTCGCAATTGGCTGGGGTATTACCAACGAAAGCAAACGTGTGCTGGGTAATGATTTCCCGCGGGGAGGTGATCTACACCACCCACACATGAGTCAAACACACGGACATTATGACGGCCGCTACCTATTTGTGAACGATAAAGCGGGGACTCGTGTTGCACGCATCCGATGTGACGTGATGCGTACAGACAAAATCACTCAGATTCCTAACGTACAAGCCATCCATGGCCTGCGTGTGCAACGTGAACCGAGAACTGGCTACGTGTTTGCCAATGCAGAGTTCAGGGTCCCCAGCCCCAATGATGGCCGTGATCTGGACGATCCAAAAAAATATCAGACTATGTTTACGGCTGTCAATGGCGACACCATGGAAGTGGCCTGGCAAGTCATCGTCGATGGCAATCTGGACAATACCGACTGCGACTACGAAGGAAAATACGCAGCCTCGACCTGCTACAACAGCGAAGGCGCGGTGGATCTGGCAGGCATGATGCAAAGTGAACGCGACTGGGTTGTCGTGTTCAACCTCAAACGTATAGAAGCAGCCATCAAGGCCGGTAAATTCAATCATATAGGTGAGTCGAAGGTTCCGGTTGTGGATGGTCGTCACGGATCTGAACTGACGATGTATATCCCCGTCCCAAAGAGCCCGCACGGCCTCAATTCGAGTCCCGATGGTAAATATTTGACGGCCAACGGAAAACTATCACCCACTGTCAGCGTGATGGCATGGAGCAAGGTCGACAGCTATTTTGACGGTACGCTCAAAGACCCACGAGACGCCGTAATCGCTGAACCACAGCTCGGCCTAGGCCCACTGCATACTGCGTACGATGGCCGTGGCTACGCCTATACGACATTGTTCATCGATAGCCAAATCGCCAAATGGAGCATCCAAGATGCGATCGACGCTTACGCAGGCAAGAAAGTCAATTACCTGCGTCAGAAACTTGACGTGGCCTACCAACCCGGCCACAACCACACATCGCTGGGTGAAACTCGCGATGCGGATGGCCGCTGGCTGGTATCACTGAACAAGTTCTCCAAGGATCGCTTCCTGGCGACCGGCCCGCTGCATCCCGATCTCGATCAGCTGATCGACATTTCTGGCGACAAGATGGTACTGGTGGCGGATGCACCGGTCTTCTCGGAGCCCCATGACGCAGTCATCCTGCCGAGCAAAATGATGATCGGCAAGATCAAACGGAAGTGGGATCGTGCAGACCCGTATTTTGCTGAAACTGTTGCCCAAGCCAAGGCACTCGGTGTTGTGCTGGAAAAGGATAACAAGGTCATCCGCCAGGGCAAAAAGGTTTTTGTCTACATGACGAGCTCGGCCCCACAGTACGGTCTGAACAGTTTTAAGGTGAAACAGGGCGATGAGGTGACCGTGACAGTCACGAACATTGACAGCATCGAAGACCTGACTCATGGGTTTTGCCTCACCGACTACGGTATCAACATGGAAATCAGCCCCCAGGAAACGACATCGGTAACCTTTACCGCTGATAAGCCGGGGGTCTATTGGTATTACTGCACGTTCTTCTGCCACGCACTTCACTTGGAGATGCGAGGTCGGATGTTGGTGGAAGCCTGACGAGCAGCGCCTTTCACGAAGGTTTCGACTGTTGTGAAAGGCGCATCTCTTCGAGACGGATTGAGGTGTGCTCTTGAGGTGTACTCCAAACAAGCGATGGAAACAGACGTATGTCGCAATGCTCGCTATTGTCGGGATAGCCATATTCCCCATGGCGCATGCCAATGATGAACTGCAAACTGCAATTGCCACTGCAGCACCAGACGCCATAGTGGACGTGACGCCTGGCGTTCATCATGTACACCTCTTGCTAGACAAGCCCATCACGCTAAATGGCCAACCGGGCGCAGTTCTGGACGGAGATGGTTCAGGCGACGTCGTGCGAATCCGTACGTCTGGCGTCACCGTACGCAACCTGACCATTCGTAACTCGGGCCGTGATCTCACCGCCATGAACGCAGGGGTGTATGTCGAGAAAGGAGTTGCCGACGTCACCATCGATCACAACCGGATTGAGGACATATTATTTGGTGTTTATCTCGATGGCCCTCAGCGCGTCCGGGTCACCGCCAATGTCATCACCGGTATTGCCAGCCTGCGTGTCCCTGACCGTGGGGATGGCATTCATCTATGGAACGATGCCGACTGCGTGATCAGCGGTAACGATATATCTGGTACTCGAGACGGTATCTATGACTACGTGAGTCACGACGATCGCATTGAAAACAATCATATTCATCAGGTCAGATACGGCGTACATCAGATGTATGCCAAACGCGAGGTACTGCAGAACAATGTCGGCTCATACAACGTCGGGGGGCTGGCGTTGATGAGTTCTGATCACCTGCGCGTTATCGGCAATCATCTTTCTCATAATTATTCATACGGTATTCTTTTCAATTATGTAACTTATAGCGATATTAGTGATAACGAAGTACGTGATACCGCCGGCGAACCTGGCGCAGATGGCAGAGCCATAGACGGTGGTGAAGGCAAGGCATTATTCGTATACAACTCGGAATTCAACAAGATTCACAGGAATCTGTTGGCTGATTCGTCGATCGGCGTCCACATCACAGCAGGAGCACAAGACAATAGCGTCTACAACAACGTGTTTTTGAACAATCGGACCCAAGTCAAATATGTCCAAAATGTTGCTGAAGAGTGGTCACTGCACGGCGTAGGGAATTATTGGAGCAATTATCTTGGCTGGGATCTCGATGACGATGGTTATGGTGATGTTCCATACCGGCCAAATGACGGTGTCGATATTTTATTGTGGAAATATTCTGATGCACGGGTGCTCATGTCAAGCCCGGCGATCACTCTGCTGCGTTACGTGCAACGGTCATTTCCCGTGTTCACACCACCGAACATCCAGGATAGCCACCCACTCATGAGGCCTCCCGCTCAGTGGAGAGAATACATCAATGCAAAACGCAATTGAGATTGACGCCCTCTGCAAACGATACGGCCAAATCGATGCAATACAGGGCATCAATGCGTCGATACCCCACGGCCAAGTGATTGGCCTATTGGGCCATAATGGTGCCGGCAAGTCGACCTTGATCAAGCTCATTCTTGGGCTGATCACACCCTCCAGTGGACGACTTAGCGTGTTGGGCGAGACGCCGTGGGGGCCAAGAGCCCACGTATTACGTCAGCAGTTGGGTTACCTGCCCGAGAGCGTGGCCTTCTATGGCAATCTCACGGGTGGCGAGGTCATCGATTACCTTGCTCAGCTGAAAAATGCCCCACTGCACCAAGGGCGACAACTGCTCGAGCGTGTCGGCCTCCGTCACGCGATCTCCAGGCGTATCAGTGGCTATTCGAAAGGCATGCGTCAGCGGCTAGGCCTCGCTCAGGCACTTCTCAACCGACCTCAGATCGTGCTTCTGGACGAGCCCACAGGGGGGCTCGATCCGCAGGCGACACGCGAACTGTACACCATCGTGGATGAGCTACGCGCGGCGGGTTGTTGCGTGCTGATCTCATCGCACGTACTTGCCGAGCTCGAGCCACACATCGATGGAGCGCTGGTTTTGCGCGAAGGCCGCTTATTGGCGGCAGGCAGCGTGACAGAGCTGCGCAAGCAGGCTGGCCTGCCGAGCATCATCAGCCTGCGTCTGACGCGCGAAGGCGATACCCAAGGTCTGCTCCAGAGTCTGGCGAAGGTAAACGCCAAGTACGAAATTAATGCCAGCGACCAAATTGAGATCCAGATCCGCGAGCCCGATAAACTGGCGCTCCTACGCGAAATCCTTAAATATCCAGTGATTGAGAATATCGAGACCAGAGAACCCACCCTGGCTCGTTTGTACGATTGGTTGAGCGTAAGCATGCAAGAAAGCGAGGAGGCCGCGTGATGAACAGTATCCTGGTCATCGCCAAAAAGGAGTTCCGCGATGATTTTCGCAATCGCTGGACTATTGCCGTTGCCATTCTATTCGCCTTCCTGGCGCTTGGTATTGCTTATTTTGGAGGCGCTGCTGCGGGCAAATTGGGTTTTACCTCATTTGAAGCCACACTTGCCAGTCTCACGACACTCGCAGCGTTCATCATTCCGCTGATTGGGTTATTAATAGCCTATCACACGATTGTTGGCGAAAATGACAATGGTACGTTGCTTCTCGTGCTCAGTTATCCGTTGTCGCGCGCTGAACTGATCGCAGGCAAATTCGCCGGACACTGTGCAGCCCTGGCGGTTGCGACATTATCAGGCTTCGGGCTGGCGGTGGCCATCATTCAACTGATGCAACCACAAACACGTATTTTGGACGCCTGGTTGCAAATCGGGAATTTTATTGCAAGCGCATCCCTGCTTGGCGCCAGTTTTATTGCCCTTGCATGCGTGATCAGTGTGATGACCGAAGACAAATCCAGGGCTGCTGGGCTGGCTCTGGTGCTGTGGTTCTTGAGCGTCGTGCTATTCGATTTGCTGTTGCTTGCCATACTGGTCTTCAGTGGCGGCAATCATGTAGAGCGGGCAATCTATCCTTACCTCCTGCTGTTGAACCCGATCGACGTATTTAGATTGATCAACCTGATCACACTGGGACACGGTGCAGGTAATGACCTGCTCCTGGGCATGACGACGTCACACGTCTATTCACGCGGCCTTTTGTACTCAGTCATGCTGGCTTGGGTCATCGTACCATTTTGGATCGCGTTGAGCGCTTTCCGTAGAAAGGAAGTATGAGGTTTCTATGAAGTATCATTCCACGCAACCCCAGGTTTCAGTCTTTAGGGCGAGCCTGTCGGCACTCTTGCTGAGCTTATTGCTATTAACCGGATGTGAAAGGCATGTGCTGCCGCCATCACAGCAACCGGTTGCCATTGAAGATGACGATATCTGTGCAGTGTGCGGAATGTATATAAAAGACTCCCCCGGTCCACGCGGAGAGGCTTACGTTGAGGGCCACAAACAGCCCCTTAAATTCGATTCGACACGCGACTTTTTTGCATATATTCTGCAGCCAGATAACGCAACTCGGTTGCAAAATCTTTTTGTACAAGACAGCGCACGGATCAATTGGGCCCACCCATCAAATTCTGCGGATAGCTTCACCGACGCAAGGACAGCTTATTACGTGGGCTGGCAGCCGCTCCTGGGGTCAATGGGTCCGACCTTGGCATCTTTTGCAAGAAAGGAAGACGCCGACCAGTTTATCAGAGACCACGGTGGCCATCTCTTGCGGTTCGACGAGATCACGCCGGAAATGATTTCACTGCTTGGGGCAACGCCGCCAAGGGATGGATCACTTGCATTAAAACTGGTGCCATCCTCGCATACAGAACGCAAGACACACTGAGGCCAGCAGACCACCCCAATGAATTTTTACCACAGTGCTCACTGGATTTGATCATGGCGGCCTTTCTACCCGAGCGGGTTCTCAGTGTTCACCACTGGAACGACAAGCTTTTTTCCTTCACCATCTCGCGGGACCCAGCGATGCGATTTCGTAATGGTCACTTCGTGATGTTGGGTCTTGAAGTCGAGGGCAAGCCGCTCATGCGCGCCTACAGTATTGCCAGCGCCAATCACGAAGATAAGCTGGAATTCCTCAGTATCAAGGTTCCGAACGGACCACTCACCTCGCGATTACAGCATCTGAAGCCAGGGGACTCTGTCCTGGTAAGCCGTAAATCCGTGGGTACACTGGTGATTGATGACCTGAGGCCAGGCCGTTATCTGTACTTATTTGCCACTGGCACAGGATTAGCGCCGTTCCTAAGCATCGTCAAGGACCCGGAAACCTACGAACGTTTTGACCGGATCATCCTGACGCACGGGGTGCGATTCATCAGCGAATTAGCCTATGACAAGTACCTGACCGATGAATTACCACACGATGAGTACCTTGGAGCGATGGTAAGAGAAAAGCTTATCTACTATCCGACGGTGACGCGCGAGCCGTATGTACACCAGGGGCGCCTCACTACCCTGATCGAAAGTGGACAACTTTTTCGCGACATCGGTCTACCTGCCTTGGATCCCGCGCGGGACCGTGCCATGATCTGCGGTAGCCCTGCGATGCTGGCAGACATACGCAGGCTGCTGGACACTCGTGGGTTTGCCGTCTCGCCCGGCTCGGGTGAGATGGGCGACTATGTCTTTGAGCGAGCCTTCGCAGCGAGATAATTTTATAAGCTCGCAACAGTCCTAGCACGCCAGCATGGCGTCAACCCGAACCAGCTGTTCTACTGGCGCAAACTGTATCAGGACGGTGGCCTGTCGGCCGTGGGTGCCGGTGAGCAGGTGGTGGCCGCCTCGGAGCTGGCCGATGCGCTCAGGCAGATCTGGGAGCTGCAACGGATGCTGGTCAAGAAGGCCATGGAGAACGAGATTCTGCGCAAAACGGCAGAGTGTGGCTACTCAAAAAATGGATTGTGCACTCACCCTTCGCGGCCCGGGGAAGACCGGTGAACTGAGTCTGTGAAGGTTTCAGCGTGGTACGCTCGAACATGGTAGCAGTCAACTGCAAATATTTTCGCGTGCGCTGCACGCAGGTACGCTTGGCCTTGCTGCGCGCGTTATGGCCCCCCGTCGTCTGAGGGTCCGACGGACTTCAGTATTTTCCAACGATGCTTAGAGAACTCAAAACCTTCCTGGCGGTCGTCCACTACGGCACTTTCGAAAAGGCCGGTACGAAGATTGGGCTGACACAGAGCGCCGTCAGCGGCCATATACGACGGCTTGAAGAGCTACTGGGCCACCCGCTGTTTGACAGGGCTGGCCGCGGAGCGGTGCTGAATGCATTCGGCCGCCAGACTTTCCCGCGGGCCAAGCATATCGTGGACGAAATCCAGAAACTGAATTTTGGTGCCAAGTACGTCAGGAACCCTGCGTCCTACAAGTTTGGGGCAATCTATTCGGAGACCAGCTGGCTGATGCGCTCGCTGGCTGCCGTGCGCGACAAGTATCCTGAAACCTCGTTTCAGGTCGTGCCAGGCGCGTCCCATGACCTTACCGGACAGGTGCACGCAGGCAACATCGATTTCGCCGTCATCATCCGTCCGCCCTATCAGCTCCCTGCCGAGCTGCAATGGGTACCCCTGGGGTTTGAGCCCTACGTCCTGCTCGCCCCAAAAGCGTTAAAACTGACTCAACCTCTGGAAATCCTCCGAACCCATCCGTTTATACGCTACGACACCAGATCCTACGGGGGCATGCAGGTGGACAGTTTCCTGAGGCGACACTATGTGCAGGTGAGTGATGCTGTCGAAATAGATGACCTGGCCGGGTTGGTGAAAGGCGTTTCGTCCGGCCTGGGTGTCGCCATCGTCGCCGCGATTGAGCGCATCATGCCTTTTCCGGAAAATACCAGGGCGCTGTCGCTCGGCGCCTTCAAGTTGCAGCGGGAGATCGGCATACTGCGTGGGGTGCATTTCGCAAGTGACCCAGTAATTGAATGCCTGATGCAGATTTTTGTGCAGCAGGCCGACCTGACGTTCACCAGAGTGCGGCGGCACCTAGAGAAAATCTACGAACCCAGCCCGTGAGCGCAGCGCAGTGGGGGCGCCGCGACGGCAAGCCGTATCATCCGCCCGCCGCGGTGCGCCTTCCGCTGGCCTTGTAGTCTTTGCCGCCCGCGCGCGGCGAGCGGCTATCTCGGTTATCGCTCGTTCCCGAGCTGTGGCCGGATCTGCCATTCGCCCGATTGTGTCCGAACGAGCGCCTTGTCGTACAGGTAGGCGGTGGTGCACGCGTGGCGCGGGACCAACGCGACCAGGTCACCTACTTTGAGCGTGTGTGATTCCACGACGCTGTGCTCTTCCTTCATTGCCACGATCTTCACACCACCCCCGACGAAACGGGTGGGCATCGGCATGTCCGGGGAAATGGCTTTGGAGCCAGCATCCAGTGTGACGGTCCCATCGTGCGCGGAAACCACGGAACTGAGCACATAGGCTCCTACCTGCCAGCCGAGGTGCGGTAGATCCGCCTGATGTTCCCAGCTCGAAAAAATCCAGCTCCCCGGTGATACCCGCGCAGCCTCGTCAGCAGGCCACAGCTCGAAACTGTAGCTGCCGCCCGCGATCAGGTCGCCACAGCCGGTCTCGCGCAGGCCAGCGGCGACCAGCCCCCTCACCTTATCCCGGATTTCTGCGACTTTGGCAATCCGGATGTCGCGGTCCGGGTCCTTGATGTGGCCGTCGTAAAGATGCCATCCATCGAATCGTTCCATTTCGTTGATGGACCGGGCCAGTTCCAGGGCGGCATCCGACATCGGTGCTCCCGTGCGACCCATGCCAGGATCGAGATCCACTCGTAGCCGAACATTCAGTAGTGGCGAGCGACTCAACTGATTTTTCCATTCCGCCAATCCCGCCGCGCTGTCAATCAGGCCCACGACCTTCGCATGAGGATGTTGCTTCGCAGCATCCATCACTCGTCCGATGTTCGCGGGGGTGGCAGTAGGGTACGCCCATACGACTTCCGGGGCGCCCGCGTCCAGCACCATCTCCACTTCGCGCGGCGTCGCCGCCTTGAACGCACTGACGCCGTGCTGGATCTGGTAGTTGACCAACCAAGGTGCGCGGTGCGTCTTGACGTGCGGAATCAGCCTCTGCACCCCGCCAATGGCCTTGATCGTCTTTTCCAGGTTGTGTTGAACCTCGTCCATGAGTATCACGAACGCGGGTGTATCTACCGCCTGGTCGGGCAGTTTGATATCGCCATATAAACCAATGCTGTCTTCAATCTTCACAGTGTTCTCCAGCCCCAATCGAATGGGTCGACACGCTTGCCAGTCTCATTGCAATACAACATCGCGCAGTTGCGCGATAAGCTCGCCGTGTTCGCTCCACGGCAACCGATCCACGCTCATCTGCGGTGTTCCCAGTCTGTCCACGCGGCTGTCGTCAATGGCCTGGCCCAACTCGACCGCCGATCGCAGCATTTCCTTGTCCAGCTCCGGCTCGAAATGCTTGATGAAGTTTCTTCCACTCCCCGCCGATAGGACGCCCAGTGCCGCGATAAGGCCATAGCCGCCCCAATTCGACACTCCCGCAACTACCAGGTGGTCTGCCTTGGTCCTGGCCGCAATAAGTTCGCCATTCGGAATGTCGGACTTCACGATCGCCGCCGGCAAATTACCCATGCCAATCTCATTCCCGCCGTCGCCGATACCTATAGTCACCCAGGGGCGTTTCCAACCATCCTCCTCGAATAGCAGGTCCAACGGCGCGGTGTCATTCGAGATGTCCCACCCGTGCTCACGGTGCGGTTTCCCATCGGAGCCCGGCGCAGCGCGCTCGATAGCGATGAGATGCGTCAGCGGTCGGTCCCCGCTCGCCAGCTTGTCACGGAGGCTGCGCACCGATTCAGCATCCACACTAGTCACTTCGAACCCTACCTGTTCGGGCACCACATCCAGCACCGCCCAGACCGCCTTCGCGCAGGGCGCGTCGGTGATAACCGTCACCTTGACACCCGCAGCCGCAAGATTGGCAGCCATGAATCCCGTGCCAATCAAGCCATCAGTCTCCGGCGACGGCGGGTTGGCGTGCCGGATGAAAAAGCCGGTGACAATACCGACGTGCGCGTTCGGGGTAGCGGCGATGGACTTCGCAGATGCTTCGAGGCTACCGCGCGCGAAGTCGACCATTCTGGAGATGTCCCGGCGGATCGTCCGGCCAACGATGGATTCGATTTTGACGATTTTCTCGTTACTCACGTCTTGCTCCTTTTTTGATCAGATTAATGTTCGGGATGCCATTGCGGGATGGACTCCGCCACTCACCCCTGTTGCCTGCCGACCTTGAAAAGACTGCCCCATCCGGTAATCCCACTCGTGTCCACGTTCAGCATGCGCAACGCTTTCCAGATTGCCGTCGACATGGCGTCGAAGACGGGAATCCCAGTGGCGCCCTCGATCGGGGCCGCGAGTTGAGGGCTCATTAGGTTCGAGCAATAAAACGCGATGGCGTCCGGCCGTTTGTGCGCGACCGAAAACGCCATCTCGTACAACTTCCGTTCGGGAACCTGAGAAAAATCGAAATTGACTTTCAGATCCAGGTGGTGCTCGGCGATCACCTGGACACCGAGGTCCCGATAGTTTTGAATGATTCGTTCCTGAACATCCTTCAGGTAGGGCGAAAACAGCCCCAGGGTTTGCACTCGGGCCATCGCGATGGCCTCGTTCATCCCCAAGATGGCCGTGGTGGCTGGCAAATCTGTCGCGGCGGTCAGTGCCTGACAGAGCGCCTCATCCCCCGAGAAGCCTCGCCAGCCGGCTGCAGTTCCGTCCCAAACGATGATATCCACCCTCGCATCCTTCAGCAGCTTGGCTGCCTCCAGGATCCTCGAGGTGTCGAATTGCGCCAGGGCAGTATTGCGCAGCGATATTTCAGTGACGGGGAATCGTCCGAAGTGTGCGCTTATGTTTGGGAACGCACTGATCATGGAGGAGACCAGCAGTTCCAGTGCGATGTTGGATGACGGTGTCAGAATGCTGATTCGAATAGACTTTTCCATGATGACTCGCTATAAGTGGTCGCTACCCGTCCAGGCAGCTTCTGCGAGGCGCATGAGCAAAAGCCCCCCTCGCGAAACCTGTCCATCGACTGGACATGCCGCGTGGAATCCACTCTGCGGTGGGCTTCGGGAAATTGCTTCAGGTTCTGGCCGCGTCAGCGCCAATAGCACGAAGGCGGCGCGGAACAGATCCTCATCCCGCGCCCCCGATCGCTGCGGCGACGTCAATCTCGACCAGGACCTCGTTCAATCGAGCGCCGACAACGGTGCGCACAGGCCTGTGCGACCCGAAGAACGCCGAATAAGCGTCATTGAACCGGCCGGCGAGCCGTAGGTCAGTGAGATAGACCCGAACCTGAAATATGTCCGTTGGCACCGCGCCGGCAAGCTTGAGGGTCGCCTCAATGTTCTGCAGCACCGCCGCCGTCTGCTCCTCTATATTGTGGCCGATGATCTTCCTGTGCCGGTCGCGCGGCACGTGGCCCGCGGTGAACAACAGGTCACCGATCCTGGCGACCGACGAATAATGCCCGCCGACCGCAGCATCGTCCGGCGTCATGAGACTGACAGCTGTCATTCATCAACTCCCTGTTTTTTTAGAATTCCACATGGATCCTACGACGGTCGGAAGACCCCCCGTTGCAGCTAATTCCCTGAGCGGACGATGCCTCATCGGCCACCAAGCGAAAAACGCATTCCTAGCTCCACTGCCTACCCCCGCATGGCCGACGGCAGCCAAAGGGCGATGTCCGGCCAGACCGATATCGCAGCCACCACGGCGAACATGCCGATCAGGAACGGAAGCGCTCCCAGGATCACATCCGTGATGACACCCTTTTTCCTCAGGCCCTGGACCACGAAGAGATTCATGCCTACGGGCGGCGTGATCATCCCGACCTCCATCATGATGATGACGATGATCCCCGTCCACACCGGGTCGAAGCCCGCCTGCACCATGACAGGCGCAATGATGGGAACTGTCAGGACCATCATCGACAGAGTTTCCAGGAACATGCCCAAGATCAGATACATCAGGACAACGACCAGCAGGAGACTGACCGGCGACAGGTCCATCTGTACAAACAGTCGACGCATGTCCGCAGTCAGCCCCACCGCCGCCAAGATGAAGTTCAGCGCATAAGCAGCCAGCAGAACGGCCATGATCATGGCGTTGGTGCGCATCGTGCCTTCGAAAGCGCGCAGGAGCATCTGTACGGTGAGTCGCTTGTTCCAGGCGGCGACGATCAAGGCCGCGATGACGCCGAGCCCCGCAGCCTCGGTCGCGGTAGCCCAGCCCGCGTAGATGGAACCGATCACCACGGCGAAGATGAAGATCGGCGGCAGCAGGTCCGGCAGGCTGCGGATGCGCGCAGCCCACGTCGCCTGCATCCTACGCCCCGCCTTGGCCGGAAACAGCATGCAATACGCCACGATGATCAGACTGAAGAGCAATGCCATCAATAGGCCAGGTACGACGCCGGCCAGGTAGAGGCGTGGGATGGACGTATCCGTGAGAACCCCGTAGACGATCATGTTGATCGACGGCGGAATCAGGATGCCCAGGGTGCCACCGGCAGCGATCGAACCCAGAAAAAGCCGCTCCGGGTATTCATTGCGCTCGATCTCATCCAGCACAACCGTCCCGATGGTCGCCGCAGTGGCCACGCTGGAGCCCGACGTGGCGGCAAACATGGCGCAGCTGGCGATGTTCGTGTGCATCAGGCCGCCCGGCAGCCAAGGGACCCAGAGGGCGAGTGCCTTGTACATACGCTCAGCCATGCCCGAGCGCAACAGGATTTCCCCCAGCAGGACGAAGAAGGGGATCGCGACAATCAGAAAGTCAGTGGACGTACTCCAGGAGACTTGGCCAAGCGCCCGTAGTATTGGGCGCGTAGAGAAAAAGTCCGCCAGGACGATGGACAGCGTACCGAGCGACGCGGCGACCGGCACTGCCAAAGCGAGCAGGCCGATGACCGTTCCTAATGCGACAATTATTATCACGATTGCCCCCATTCGGCCTGTCGCCGGTCGAAGTCCTCAACCTCTTCCTGTACGTCCTCGCGGGTGGAGCGGGTGCTGATCAGCTGTTCTACGTCTATCCAGCGTTTCCTAGATACCAGGTACAAGGACCGGAACAGTACGATCATGCAAGTTAGAAGAAATAGAATCAGGCCCAGTAGCCAAAGCGCCTGCGGGATTATTAGGGGTGTCTCCAGCGCTGACTGGCTGTGCGTATCACTTATGATCGATTGCGTTAATACACCCATCCCATACCAGGTAATGACAGCGAAGACTAGCGCGAGCAGAATGATTCCCAGAATATCCAGAAAAATGCGCAGTTTCAGCGGAAACATAATGTAGGCTGAGTCCGTCCGTATATGCGCGCGGTCCAGTAATGCTCCTGCTAACCCCCAGGTGGTCCCGATTGCCAACGCATACCCGCTCAGCTCACTCGCACCCCCAATAGTGGCGGAAAAAAACTGACGCATAATGACATCGACGCCAATAATCAGGGACGAGAGAAGAATCAAAAGTCCGCCGAACCAATAACTGGCCCGGCAGAACATGCGTAACAGTTTCATTTTGTCTGGAGTCCGATATCGAGCACCTTACCTACGGTTTCTTCCCACTGATCAGCACATTTTCTCCCACAGCGCTTCGCCCAGCTGCCAACGGAACTAGTGGAGACAATTTTCTTGTAGGTAGCTTCATCCTCGGGCGACATCTGCACGACCTTCATATTGATGAGTTTACCCAAGGTGCAGGGCTCTTTATGCGTATTACAGTTGTCTGCTTCGCCCGTGGCGGTCTTGACCGTATTCCAGAGTTCGTCCTCGTAGGTGGTCCTCTCCTTAATCAGGAATTCGCGGACGCTAGGTGTCAAGTTACTCCACGACTCGAGATTGAAGGCTTCTACATTAATGCTCCACCCCAGAGGCATCATGAATACTGACTTGGTGACTTCACCCCAGCCGGAGATGTTCCCGGTCAGACTTCCAGTCACTGCACAGTCAACGACGCCATTATTTAGAGCTGGTACTACTTCAGCAAAGGACATGGAAATCGGCGTGGCGCCAATCTTGGTCATGAAATCCCGTAGCGAGTTGTTGAAAACGCGGACTTTCTTTCCCTTGAGATCCGCTATACCGGTGATGACGTCGCGACACCAGAGCACTTGCGGCGGATTCGCACCGATGGCATACAGCTTGGCATTCCAGTTCTTCTGCATTTGCTGGTCGATGACGTCGCGGTAAGCATTACAGGCCTTCCTCGCTGCGTCTGGGGTGGCGGCCAGCCCTGCGATATCGCAGCCCGCGAAGTGTGGATCATCTCCGGCCATCTTCGAGAGGTCGAAACCCGCAACGTCCATGACACCAAGTTTCAGTAACCGCAGCAGAGCATCATCGCTGATACCCGCAAGATCCACCGGAGTGACAGTCGCCGTGATCCTCCCATCCGATGCCTTGGGCACCGTGGTATTCCAAAATTTCAACTCGTCCTTAGACGCTAACTGGGGGCTATTGTGGCCAATAATTTTTAAATGCGTCTTAGGCAGGTCCGCACCAACCGCTGGCGCGCTGCCTAAACAGATGATAGAAACACAACTGACAAGCAGAATTCCGTAAATTTTTCCACGCCGCATAATAAACCTCCAACGCTAGTGCACAATTAAAGGCTTCCAGGACTGAGCCCGGGCCATGATCATAACAACTAACTTTCAGTTTCAGGAACGAGAGGCTGCCTGAAGGGAAGAACCCATATTGCGCGGAAAAAACAGAAATTGAGAAGCCTAGGCTCGTCAACGCATGGGTTGATTATTTTGTCTCTTTCAAATATTTAATCTTTTAATACAGATGATTCTATCGACCTTGTCGCATTAAGAACAATTATTTATTGTTATATGCGATATCACGAAACGTGATTTATGGAGGTCTTATGGACCACTCTGTAAAAATAGTTGGATCCTCTGCTGATGTGGACTAGCCCCCTG
>NZ_SCQN01000066.1 GCF_004321985.1 Castellaniella sp.
GGAACGCATTGATATCGCAGAAAATCGGACACGGATGCAACACAAGTTTGTCGGATCTATTGATGTCTTGGCAAAAGCACAGGAATATGCGGATGCTCACGGAATTGACCTTGAGAAGGCGTTTGAAATTGTTTATCATCGTGCCATTGGAAAATAAGATGTAAAAAAGAAGGAGCCTTTTGGCTCCTTTTCTTTAACTTTAGGTTTCAATAATAGTGTCTTATTAAACCATCAGTGTAGGCAACATACGCTTGTGTTGAGTCTTCATGTAATGTCCAGTAATGGTGTCAAAAACATCCTTACTGACATCCTTGCCCAAGAGATAAGCGTCAATATGCTCATAAGAAACGCCCAGAGCTTTCTCATCAGGGATCCCTTCTGCCAAATCTTCAAGGTCAGCCGTAGGCACCTTTTGATAAAGCGATTCCGGTGCGCCTAAACGCTTGGCAATCTCTCTAACCTGTGCCTTCACTAATCCCTGTAACGGAGAAAAATCAAACCCGCCATCACCAAACTTCGTAAAGAACCCTGTAACTGCCTCTGAGGCATGATCGGTGCCTACAACCAGTCCATGACATGATCCTGCGACACAATACTGGATGAGCATACGCATACGTGCTTTCACATTGCCGATATTGAAATCCACCTTGCTGGAAGTTAAACCTTCCTTCTTGAAAGTCGGTGACATTCCCGCACGAATAGCATCCACTGGATTTTCCAAATTGACTTCCTCGATCTGTGAAGGCTGAATACAACTCAATGACATGTCAACTGCGTCGTGGTCAGACTGAACCTTATAAGGAAGCTTGACGGCCACAAAACGATATTGTGGCAATGGTAGCCCCTTAGCAAGGGCATTCAATTCATTGACTGCTCGCTGACACATAAGACCAGCACAAAGGCTATCAACGCCTCCTGACACACCAAGAACTAAAGACTGCGTGTGGCTATTCAGTAACATCTGCTTGATGAAGGCCACACGCTTACTGATCTCCGACTCATAATCGGTAACACTTTGTACTCCAAGGTCTTCCGCTACCAAACCTTGAATATCAAGCTGGAAAGCTGCTTGATTCCTTGCTACTGATGCTTCATCATTGCCAGCGAATCGTGCCGAAGTCATGAGTTCATAAACTTGTTCGTAAGGTGTCTTGTTCATATGAGCCTTCCAGTTGTTCTGTTATGTGCGGAGGTAATTGCTATTTGAACCATTATACTAAATTGGCTTAAACAAAGCAAGCGAAATTAATCAGAAGACGAAAAATAAGTTAAAATTTTCTGTTAAATATGTTATCATGCATACTTTATAAAACAAGGTATTCATCATGTCGGACACAAAGAAAGAAGTTAAGGAACTCATCCCCGCAGGCACCAAGCTCACTCTTGAAGAATACAAGGTACTCGCGCTTCGTACCGAATCCATTGTTGACGAAGTCAAGGCTAATAAGCCTGAGTACAAGGCGCTACTGGAAGCCTTTATTGCTTGTGGTGAACTTCTGGACTGCCTCAAGAAGAAAATTTATTACAAGAAGTCCACCAAATATGATGAAAAGTTTGATAGCCTTACCGATGAACTGTTGACTGCCATCGCCACGATGAAACGTAATCGCCATACTCCAGAAGAGGTGGTTGACGAAGTGTCTCCTCGTATCACCCACGGTGTCCTTGGTGTTCTTACGGAATCTTCGGAATTGGCACAAGCCTATCTCAAGGGGTTGAATGGTGGTGAATTGGATGCCGTCAATCTTCAGGAAGAAATGGCTGATGGCGCTGGTGGTTGTGGAACTTCATGGTATGCCGTCATTATTGAAGACGAAACGGGGTTGGATCCTTATGAGGGTATGCGTCGTAATATCAATAAGCTGGCTATTCGCTATCCTGAAAAGTTCACCGTTGAAAACGCG
>NZ_SCQN01000073.1 GCF_004321985.1 Castellaniella sp.
GTCGGGCGCCGTTATTCGTTTGCCCTCTCCCCCTCCGGGGGAGAGTTGGAGAGGGAAAGCACAAGATCACCTCAAACCCCCCACTGCCATGCCGCTTTTCAGGGAAGAGGATCGCCAGGCTAACCTTGATCCCGATAGTTCACCCGCCGGAACCCTCAATCCAGCACCCGCTTCCCATAGGCAAAATGCCCGCCCCAATACGGCCCGTCGATGTCGTCCAGCCGCACCGTGCCGCCGCTGTTCGGCGCGTGCACGAAGCGGCCCTTGCCGACGTACACGCCGACATGGCTGATCGCGCCGCCGATGTCGAAGAACACCAGGTCGCCACTGGCCAGCTGGGTCATCTGGCGCACCTTGCGGGCATCCATCGTGGCCATCTCGTGCGAGGTGCGCGGCAGCTGGATGTTGGCGGCGGTGCGGTAGATGTAGTCGACCAGTCCGCTGCAGTCGAAGCCGCCGGCGGGCGTGTTGCCGCCCCAGCGGTACGGTGTGCCGACCAGGCCGATCGCGCGGAACAGGATGTCGTTCGCCTCGCCGGCGCTGGCGGCCGAAGGCACGCGCGGCGGCAGGCCGGCCAGTGCGGAGTGCGATGTTCCCGAGCCGGGTGGTCGCCGTTGCGGACCACTGGCGCACGCGGCCAGCAACAACACGGCCGCTAGCAGCAGTGCATGCCGCATGGCTCGATGCGTCGGCAACACGGCCGTTTCGGGAACGGAGGGGTTCTGCTGCATCAGACGACCTCGGGGTGCGACGCAGCGAGGTTATCAATTCGACAAATCACATGCAAATCAATTGATTCAATGTCTGTTTGAAGGGAAACCCTTAACCAGGGCCGCTGCTGACGGCCAGGTTGAAACAGCAGCCCATTGCCGCATCGCTGGCCGCCGCAGGGTGGGTCGCGTCAGGGCCTCGCGACCACGATGGCGCGCTCGTTCAAGGTCCGCCCATCGGCACCACGCTGCGCAATCGGTAGGGCCGGGACGTGGGGCCTCGTTCACCATCACCAGGTGCCGGTTGCCGGCCAGCGTGTCGATGGCATCGACCGCGTCCACCGCCTGCCAGCGATCGGCTTGCGGGGCGGTCAATCCTTTTGGCAGTTCGTTGCGCAGCGGGAAATCGCGAACCGCCTCGCTGTAGAGCCCCAGTTCGTTTTCGCTGAAGGCCAGCATCTGCTGGGCGAGCAACTGGTCGTTGCCGGTCAACTGCGGCGTTGCCGCGATGAGGTATTCGTACCGGGCCAGTTCGCCGGTCAACGGCTGCAGCTCATCGAACAGGTTCGATGGCGCTCCCTTTTGCGCGGCGTGAGCACCGCTGCAAGCCATGGCAAGCGTCAGCAGGACCCATGTGGCGGCAGGATGCATGAGCTTTCCACCTGCAATGCGTTATGCGGGTCCGGACCGGGGTTCCACGATGCCACGCCAGGCAACGCCAGCGGCTTTCCGATGGCCTAGCGCTCGTTGACCGTGATGACCTGCTCAGCCAGGGTCCTGCCGCGAGTATCCCAGGCGCGCAGTCGATAACGGCCAGGTCGTAGATACAGCTTGCTTGTCGTGTCGCCCTGCATGAAGGCGTAGCGGTCGGCAGCGATGGCGTCGTTGCCTTCATCGACGTAGTGCGCGTCGACGACACAGGGCGTGGTGACCCGGCACAGGGTGGTGCTGATGGTGTACGGGTGGCGTTCGTCGTGCAAAGTGAGCCACTCCGGTCGTTGCGTGTTGACGAAGTGCGCCAGCATGGGCTGGTTGCGGACCATGTCGTGCACGATCGTCGAAGGCTGGGTGTAACCGCTCTCGACGGCGCGCTGGCCGGCGGCGGGTGGCAGCAGCACGTTGATGTCGTATTGCTCCGGATGTGCGCTCCATGGCTTGCCGGTGCTGCGGTCGAGCAGCACGAGGGGGCCCTTGGAAGGGAAGTTCCCGACCAGTGCCGTGTAGGGGTCCGCTTCGCTGGGAATCTGCTCGCGGAACTGGGTCTGATCGATCGACAGCGGTTCGATGCCAGTCAGCTGTTGCAGCTGCATGGCCATCGGTGCGGTGCTGCCCAGGCGCCCCTTGGCCTTGTCGATGTGTGCGTAGCCGGCATGGACGAACAGTCTGGCATCGGGGCTCCTGGCGAACACTTTCCGGTACAGGTTGTTGGCCTGCCCGGTCTCGCGCTCCTGCGTGCTGCGGCTGTCCACGTCGTAGGACACGACCTTGAAGCCCAGTCTGATCGCCGTGCGCACGATTTCGCCATACGAGGGTTCGTGCAGGTAGTCGCTGCCGCTGTCCGCGGTCGGATAGCCGCGGCCCATCAGGCTGGCGTCCTTGTCGAGCAACGCCTCGGCCGCGAAATGGTCGAAGCCGAGTGCGCGCAGGCGAGGCAGCAGGGCCAGCGTGAGCTGCCGGGTGTGGGCGTCATGGTGCGCCTCGTTGATCAGGACGATGCGGCGGTCGGCGGCCTGCCTGACGATGACGTCGGCGGCATCGGCGGCCTTCCACCGTGCCGCCGTGGGGATGGCGGTGTCCGCCGCCACGTGGCTCTTCAGCGGGAAGTCGCGCAATGCCTCGTTGTAGAGGCCTAGACCAACGAGGGAGTCCCCCCGGCTCTGCCGGGGAGGCAGTAGAAGTTTGACGTTTACAGGAGTCCATCGGGGAAACTCCAACTCGTGAGCCGCCAAGCACACGAGAGGAGAGTC
>NZ_SCQN01000027.1 GCF_004321985.1 Castellaniella sp.
TGCCCCCGCCAGCTTCGATGCCCTCGCCAGCTTCGATGCCCCCGCCAGCTTCGATGCCCTCGCCAGCTTCGATGCCCTCGCCAGCTTCGATGCCCTCGCCAGCTTTGATGCCCCCGCCAGCGAACAGGTAGCCACTGATCGCAATGGCACCCCGGCATTTCAGCCGGCCAGCCACAAAGATGTGACGGCGTCCAGTTACGGCGTCCAGTTCCATGACCGCGCTTTCATCGGCGCCGACGTGCTGGAACAGCCACTGGGCGTAGCACACCTGATCATCGTTGGCCAGTGCATCCAGCACGGCCTGGTATTCCGCCTCGCCTTCGGGAAAGTGCTTGATGAACCAGCCAAACCCGTCGGCGCATGCGCCCTTGGCTTTCAGCAGTTCGGATGTGATTTTCATGTCACACCCCCGCCTTGAATGCCGCGACGATGGCGTCAGCCTGCGACGGCTTGGACTCGGGCAGGGACTTCACGCCGGCGATCTTTTCCAGCAGTGCGGCGGCGGCTTCGCGGCCCTTGGTGCGAGCCAAGTCCACTACCGCCTTGGCGACGGTCTGGTACTCGGCAGAATCCTTGTAGCCGTCCTGGGTGTTCCAGGCGCCTTCGTCACTCCCACTTTGTGCCGCGTCGGAGTTCCCTGCCCCGGATGATGACGCAGCGACCGCTGGGGCTGAGACAGTAGGCTGGGTACTGGCATGCGCATCCGGTGTCTTCGCAGACGTAGACGCCTGCGTCTTCGGCTTTTTTTCGGTGGCCTCCTGTGGCGCCTGGACGGCCGCGTGGATAGCTTCTCGCCCAGTGTTGGGTTTGGACGCTCCCAGGGCGACCATGATGGCGTTCAGTTCAAACTGGTTGTTGATGGTGAGGGTGATCGGAAACATAGAGTCAAACTCCTACTGGTGGATGTGGAAGGCGGCCTTACACAAGGTCGTCAAGGTCTTCGCTTGCGTGGGGAAATAACCAATTGGGCAGATCCAGCACGATGACGTTGCCACCAGTCGGGGTAGTGACCGATGATGGCAAACCCGGTTTTGGAGTCGCTGTCGTTGCCAGCAGTGAACGTAATGCGATGAGTGGCTTCACCGTTGTCGTTCTTTGAGGGTTCGACGGCGACGGTCATCCGGGTCTGCTTGGCGCGGGCTGGTGACTTGATCGACTTGATGACTTCGTTGGGAACGATCAGAGTTTGGCCAGTCAGTCCCGACAGCCCGAAGGCTTCCTCAACTGCTGCTTTGATGACGTGGATCCGGTGACCGTCGGTGGCCACCAGATACAGACCATCGGTGGCGAACTCGAAGGCCACTCCGTTTATGTAGTAGCGAACGTCCTTGTCCCCGGCGGCCAGCGCGACGGCTTGAAGCTCGGCCAGAGGAATGGAGAAGGTGATGGGGGTGCTCATGCAGCCACCTTCTCGCACAGCCCGAACGCTTCCAGCGCGATGCAGATGGCATCACAACCGTGCGACGCCATGACCACCATGCTTGTCTGCCGGTAGCGCACCTGATAGACGCGGCCCGGGATAATCGGAGTTGCTTTCATGTTGTGTCCTAGGTGTTGTTCAACCACAGACACAATATTAGCGTTACGCAAACATATTTTCTATAGCGTTACGCGAATTTTTATGTAACAGACATGAAAAAGCCCGCACGTAGCGGGCTTTACTTGGAACGCGGTAAGTGATCTAGTGGATCAGCGCCAAAAACAGAACAATAAACAAAATACCAAGGGTCGTAGTCCAGTCGGCGCCGCTAAACAAGGATCCATGCTGGCTTCCCTTTCGCTCCCATGTGGAATGAGCCACCCAGCCACGATACACTTCCTCCCAGTCGACGCGGCGCACTCCCTTACCAGCCAGCAGCTTTTTCAGGCCTGGCAGTCGATGCTTCGCATCCCACCAAGTTTTAAAAGCGGCAAACTCCACATCGTCCTGATGTTCTTGTGCCTCAGCACGACGCACCAGAAAACTCGAATGACCGCGCCACCCCACCCACGTGGCGTCGGTTCTATGAGATCCAAGCGCCAAACGATGATCAGCACGTTCACGTAAGAAAGCCATGGTTTATCCCCCGACGAATCAGTAGCAGCGCAGCGCCACGCCCTGGACCACGGTCACATCGACGTCGGGCTTCGCATACTGGTCAGTGTTGGTAATGGCCAGCGTGTCGCCGCCTTTGGCAGCAACTGCATCGCGGGCATTGTTTTTCGCCTGGACGGGTCGATTCCAACCATAGGTTGAATCGGCGGAGGCTGTCACCGGCCCCAACTTCTGGCAGGACGTCAGCAGCGTGGACACCTGTGAATGCACCTGCACGCGGGCCGCACGGTCGGTGAGTGTGGGGGAACTGGCACAGCCTGCGAGCAGTAATAGGCTAACCACCACAAAGATTTCTTTCATGATCTTCCCTTATCCCGATACGCGGCCAGCGTGGCCCGCGCCCAGGTCAGCACCTGGATCCGGCTGTTTGGGCCCGCAACCGCCCAGGCCTCTTTCACCAATTCAAATTCGACGTCTGACTTGTGTAGCCCAACATCCAAGTCTTCCACCAGGTCGGCGTAGTCCAACCATCCTTCATCCCGGCCAAAGGCGGATTCAATCTTGCGCGCTGTCTGCTTTCGCATGCCACGCGGTTTGCCTGTGCGACTATCGGCAGCGCCTGAGCGCAAATTCACCCACTGCGCGTAACCCATGCCGGCCCGCTTTGCGGCTGCTACTGGGCCGCCGGCTTCCCTCTCCAGTAGGCTCATTGCCTTGCGGCGAGCCTCATCTATGTCGGCCATATTAGCTCCTTTAGCAAAACGCAAACAGTATAGCTCGCGTTACGCTATTGACTAGATGTTCGCGTTACGCTAATTTTACGGCTTGAACATCACGAATTAGCGAAACCCATGAATCTGCGCACCTACCTGAAACGCAGGGGGCGAGGGTCCACCCTCATGCTGGCCAAACAGCTGGGCGTCAAGCCTGCCTCCATCAGCCAGTGGTGCGCCGGCACGCGCAGGGTGCCGATGAAACGGTGTATCGCCATTGAGCAGGCCACGGGTGGCGCCGTCACCCGGGCTGACCTTCGCCCCGATGACTGGCCTTTGCTGTGGCCTGAGTACACGCGATCCCGAAAGCAGCGGGGGCGTGCGGCATGACAGACACGCTGACAATCCTGCGCCACCAGTCCAACCTGCTGGCCAAGACCTGGCGCGCCGACGGCACGATAGCCGCCTACGACCAGGCCAAGTTCTTCACCCAGTCATCGGTACCACTGGCCGGCATCGCCGACCTGTCGGCCCAGCTCGCCCAGCTGCAGGATGACCCCCACGCTTGCGTCATCCGTGGGGCGTACCTGGGCGACGATCATGCCGCTGAGGTGGGCTTGGCGCCTGAGCATGGCCGGGTGCGGCGCTTATTGGAACTGTTCGATGACACGCCCCACCACTGGGTGCTGGTCGAAGTGGATGACTTCCAACCACTCACCGCTGACCCCGTGCGCGATCCGGTGCCGGCCATCGATGAGTACATCGCCACCTGTCTGCCCGAGTGCTTCCAGGGCGCGGCCTACCACTGGCAGCTGTCAAACAGCGCGGGTCATGCCACCAAGGGCGGCGTGCTGAAGGTCCATATCTGGTTCTGGCTCGCCACCCCCTACACGTCGGCCCAGCTGAAAGCCTGGGTGAAGACTATAGCCATTGCCCTGGATGACTCGGTGCTGAACCCCGTGCAGGTGCATTACACGGCAGCACCCGTCTTCGAACCTGGGGTGGTGGATCCGGTGCCTGTGCGTAGCGGCTTCGTGTCCGGGCTACTGGACGATGCGGTGACACTCACCATCGACCAGGCCACGCTTGACCAGGCGCAGGCCCTGCGACCCCGCCAGCGCGGTGACCTGGTGGCCGTTGATGATCCGGTGGCCAGCCTCTTGATCGACCAGGGCCGGGTGCTGGGCGAGTCCCGGGACGGTGGCCTTATCATCACCTGCCCCTGGGAGGACGAGCACACCAGCGACACCACGGGCACTGATGCAACGGTATGGTTTCCGGCAGGCACCGGCGGGTATGATCGGGGGCACTTCAAGTGCCTGCATGCCCACTGCGCCGACCGGCTGGACATTGAGTTCTTCGCAGCCATCGGCTACCAGGAAGACACGCTGGCGGGGTTCGACGTCATCCCGACCACCCAGCCAGATGGCACGCCGGTTCCACCCCCACCTCCAGCTTATGAGCGCAACGACAAGGGTGCGATCCTGGCCACGGTCGAAAACGTCGCCCTGGCCTGTCGCCGGCCGGATGAATGCGGCACGCACCTGGGATACGACAGCTTCCAGGGGGCCATCATGCTGGCTGATGCGCCGGGCGAGTGGCGCGCCTTCCGGGATGTGGACTACACGCAGCTGCGCATCACGCTGGAGCGTGGCGGGTTTAAGCCCGTGGGCCGGGAGCTGGTGCGCGACGTGGTGGAAAAGGTCGCTGACGAAAACCAGTTTGACTCAGCACGGGCGTGGTTGGATGCCTTGACCTGGGACGGTGTGCCCCGGGTGGAAGGCTTCATGCTCACCTACTTCGGTGCCGCCGATACACCGTACACCCGGGCGGTGGGCCTCTATCTGTGGACGGCGCTGGCCGGGCGCGTTGTGGAGCCTGGGGTGAAGGCCGACATGGTGCCTATCCTGGTGGGCCCCCAGGGAGTGGGCAAGTCTTCAGGCGTGGCCGCCATGGTGCCTAGCCCGGACTTTTTCGCTGAGGTCAGCTTCAATGACCACGACGATGACCAGGCTCGCCGGCTGCGCGGCAAGCTCATCGCCGAGATATCGGAGCTGCGCGGCCTGGGTAACCGGGATCTGGAGGCCATCAAGGCGTTCGTGGCGCGCACGCATGAGCAGTGGGTGCCTAAGTACCGGGAGTTCGCCGCGTCCTACGCCCGCCGTGTCGTGATGGTGGGCACAACCAACCAGGACGAGTTCCTGGCTGACGACACGGGCAACCGCCGTTGGTTGCCGGTGAGGGTTGGGCAGGTGGATGTCGCTCGCCTGCAACGTGACCGGCTGCAGCTATGGGCCGAGGCCCGGGATCTGTTCCTGGCCGGTGGCGTGGCCTTTGATGATGCTGAGCGTCTGGCCAAGGATGTGCACGCCGAACACATGGTCAGCGACCCCTGGGAAGACGACATCGCCAAGTGGCTGGGTACGCCGGATGACTTCAATTTGGGCAGCACGCCACGAATGCGCGAATTTTTGCAAGTGTCCGATATTGCAGTGGGAGCGCTTCGATTGGAGGCTCGCATGTTTGGAAAACGCGAAGAAATGCGAATCGGTAAATGTTTGCAGAAATTAGGCTATGTACGCGGGCGTCGGTGGGCGGGAAATAGGCAAGTGAGGGCGTGGTTCCTGAAAAATAGCCCACCTGTGACAACCTGATTTTCGGGCGTGGTCTGCTGGAAAGCCTTGAATTTCTTGGTTCTGAACCACCTAGCCAACCTAGACCACCTTTTTATTCACTTAGCGCGCATATATAAGTCTAGGGGTCTAGGGGTTTTATAGGAAAACAGGGGTCACAGGCGGTCTAGTGGTCTTGGTAATTTTTTGCACGTTTAAGGAGTCTCGGAAATGTCCAAACTTGTCGCCTTGAACGAGCACGGCTTGCCTATCGGCGAAGACCATCCCAAGGCTCGATACACGAACCATGAAGTTGACCTGGTGCTGGCATTGCGTGACCAGGGCGCAAGCTACGGCGAGATAGCGCGCAAGATGGACATGCCAAAGGCCACGGTGCAAGCGATCTGCAACGGCCGGGCACGGTGCCAGACCCCGTATCAATACTCAAAGTGATCAGGGTTGAAATCGCGACATGGCACGAAAAAGCACCTACACCCCCGAACTGGCCGCAGAAATATGCGAGCGGCTTTCCACAGGCGAACCCTTGGCGGTTATCTGCCGCGATGACCACATGCCTGGCGTGCAGACTGTATCCGATTGGTCACGTGTGCACGAAGATCTTGCCGTGAACATCGCGCGCGCCCGGGACATTGGACACGACGCGCTGGCCGCGCAGTGCCTGGAAATCAGCGACAACGAAACCCATGACTGGGTGATGACCAAGAAGGGGATGCTGACCAACGAGGTCGCTGTTGGCCGCGCCAAGCTGCAGATCTGGACACGTCTGCAGCTGCTGGCGAAGTGGAATCCGAAGAAGTACGGCGACAAGCAATCTGTGGAGCTCACTGGCGCCGACGGTGGCCCGGTGCAGATCAGCGACACGGAACGCGCGGCGCGCCTGGCGGCCATCACGGCGATCGCCCGTAGTCGGCAGGCTGCGCAGGACGATGACACATTTGCTGGCCTGGTGTAGCTGCCATGAGCGTGGCTGAAATCCTTGACCTCTTGCCGTACCTCACCCCCCAGGAGCGTGCGGAAGTCGACGCCTTGTTGACCGAGGACATGCGCATCACGCCCTGGCGCCCGCTTCCAGGCCCGCAGTTTGATGCCTACCACAGCACGGCTGACATCGTGGGCTACGGCGGCGCGGCCGGGGGTGGTAAGTCCGATCTTGCCTTGGGTCTAGCCATCACGGCACATGACCGTGTGCTGATGCTGCGGCGCGAAAAGGCCCAGACGGAGGGCCTGACGCAGCGGCTCATGGAAATCACGGGCAGCGCGGCGGGCCTGAACAGCCAGAAGGCGATATGGCGTGTGCCGTTGGGCACGCAGCCACTGGTTGAATTTGGTGGCCTGGACAACCTAGGCGATGAGCAGCGCTGGCAAGGTCGCCCGCACGATCTGATCGTGCTGGACGAAGCCACGGAGATCCGTGAGCACCAGGCGCGGTTCGTGATGGGGTGGAACCGTACGGCCAAAGCGACCCAGCGTTCGCGCGTCCTGATGACGTTCAACCCACCCACCAGTCCGGAAGGCCGCTGGGTCATCGCGTTCTTCGCGCCGTGGCTGGACAAGAAGCACCCGAACCCTGCCAAGCCTGGGGAACTGCGATGGTTCGCCGTCATCGATGGCGATGAGGTGGAGGTGCCCGATGGCACGCCTTTCACCCGTGATGGTGAAAGGATCGTTCCACGCAGCCGCACGTTCATCCCGTCGCGCATCAGTGACAATCCGTTCTTGACCGGCACCGGCTACGAATCGGTCTTGCAGTCGCTGCCTGAACCGCTGCGCACGCAGATGCTGTACGGCGACTTCAACGCGGGCATTGAGGATGATCCCTGGCAAGTCATCCCGACCGCGTGGGTGGAAACGGCACAGGCGCGCTGGGTCAAGCCGGCGAGACTTCCCCCTATGGATAGCCTGGGGGTGGATGTGGCGCGGGGCGGCCGTGATAGCACGATCCTTGCGCGCCGGCATGACATGTGGTTCAACGAACCCCTGACCTATCCCGGCGCACAGACGCCTGACGGCCCTACGGTGGCTGGCCTGACCATCGCCGCACTGCGCGACTCGGCCGTCATCCACCTGGATGTGATTGGCGTGGGATCCAGTCCGTACGATTTCCTGCGCGAGGCCGGACAGCAGATTGTGGGCGTGAATGTCGCTGAGGCGCCACGTGGCCTGGACAAGTCTGGCCGGCTGCGATTCAAGAACCTGCGCAGTGAGCTCTGGTGGCGCATGCGTGAGGCGCTGGATCCTGCCAGCAACACCGGCATTGCACTGCCACCGGATCCGCGCTTGCTCGCGGACTTGACCGCCCCCACCTGGTCGATGTCGGGCGCCACCATCATGGTCGCCAGCCGCGAAGAGATCATCGCCAAGATTGGCCGTTCGCCCGACTATGGCAGCGCCTACGTGCTGGCGCTCATGGATACACCCAAGCTGGATGCCTTGCGCGCCGCGCGACACACCCAGGATGTGCGCGCCTACGACCCGATGGCGCAGATGGACAAGGCCCGCAGCTACCGGCCGTTCTAGCCGTATCAATACCCGGCAAAGCCCCGGGTAGGCTTACGGCCATGGAAATTGTCACCGTTCGCCTATCGTCAGTTGCTGAGCTGGCGGCCGCGCCCAACCTCGATGAGTTGGTGCAGGCCTACGCCGCTGAATCGGCGTTGGCGCAGCTTGGTCCTGCAGTTCTGGACGTGCCGGCCTACGCTCGCATGGAGGCTGCAGGGATCGCGCATTTCCTGGCCGCATGGCGTGGTGCACGCTTGGTGGGTTTCATCATTTTGATAACGTCCCCGGTTCCACACTGGGGCAACCAGGTCATCGCCAGCACGGAATCATTCTTCGTGTACCCCACTGAACGGCACGGTGGTGTTGGCCAGAAGCTGCGGAAACTCGCTGAGACGGTGGCGCATGATGTGGGTGCCCGTGGCATTTTCATATCAGCACCGGCCGGTGGGCGCCTGGAGCGCGTCTTGTCTCGCTCAGGCTACCAGCATTCCAACACGGTGTTCTTCCAGAGGCTGGCATGAGCGAGTTTGAGCTTGCCGACACCACGGATCGCATCCTGGCAATGAGCCCACAGGCTGTTGACAAGGTGCGCAGCCTGGAAAGCGAGTTGCTGAAATTCCCCCAGGTCGATATCGCTACCGATCACGTGCTGCATGGCGGCATGTACTCGCGCACGATTTGCATCCCCGCTGGCACCGTGCTGACTGGTGCGTTCGTCCGGGTTCCGACGCTGCTGGTGTTCAGCGGCGAAGCCACCGTCAACATCGGGGATGTGGCCAGCACATTGACTGGCTACCACGTGCTGGCTGCCAGCGCGCAGCGCAGCCAGGCCATTGTCGCGCACGCTGACACGCACCTCACCATGGTTTTTGCCACGCAGGCCAAGACCGTGGAAGAGGCGGAAGCGGAATTCACTGACGACGTGGACATGCTGATGTCACGCAAGCTCGGCGCCGTCAATCACGTCACCATCACCGGGGAATAAACATGTCCGCCGCAACCGCTATTGCCGCAACCGCTGCCGTCCTTGGGGCTGGTTACAACATTTACTCAGGCGAGCGCGCCGCCAGTGCGCAGAAGGATGCGCAGCAGCAGGCTGAACAGCAAGTGCAGCAACAGGCCCAGGCCGACCAAGCCACGGCCAAGATCGCCGAGCAGCAAGCGCAAACACAGAATGAAGCGATTCAGGCACAGACCGCGAATGCACAACAGACGGCACAGCAGCAACTGAATGCCGCGAATCCTCAGCGTCCGAACACCAGTGCCATGCTTTCTGCCATCCAGCAGGCTGCGCAGGGGGGCAATGGCGGCACGATGCTGACTGGACCGCAAGGCGTGCAGCCGGGTGCGCTAACCCTGGGCAAATCCACGCTTCTGGGGAGCTAAGCCGTGGCTCAACCTGCCTCGCCGCCTGTCCCACGCCACAAGTACCTGACCCGCTGGACGCAGCTTGTCACCGAGCGGGCCAGCTGGTGGACGCACTGGAAGGATCTCAGCGACTACATGATGCCGCGCTCTGGGCGCTTCTTCGTCCAGGATCGCGACCGAGGCAATGAGCGTAATGGCCACATCTACGACAACACAGCCACACGTGCGATGCGCGTGCTGTCCGCGGGCCTCATGTCGGGTATCACCAGCCCAGCCCGGCCATGGTTCCGGTTGGAGACAACCGATCCGAACTTGATGAAATCCCCCGCCGTCAAGCAATGGCTGAACGACGTGTCGGGCCTGATGCTGACGGTGTTCGCACGGTCGAACACCTACCGCGTGCTGCACTCGATGTATGAAGAGCTGGCGGTGTACGGCACCGCTTGCGCGCTCATCGTGCCGGACTACAACAATGTCATCCAGCTTTTTCCGTTGACCTGTGGCGAATACTGCCTGGCCACCAACTGGAAGGGCCAGGTCAACACGCTGTATCGGGAGTTCCAGAAGACCGTCCACGAAGTGGTGACGGAATTCGGGTACGACAACTGCACGCCGATGGTGCAGAGCCAGTACGACAACGGCAACCTGGACAGCTGGGTGACGGTGGTGCATGCCATAGAGCCTCGCACCGATCGTGATCCCAAAAAGAGTGACGCGAAGAACATGGCCTGGCGCTCGGTGTACTTCGAGCGCGGTTCGCAGCCTGACCAGTACCTGCGCGAATCCGGGTTCAAGCGCTTTGCAGCAGTGGCGCCACGCTGGGCTATCTCCGGCGGCGACATCTATGGCAACTCCCCCGGCATGGAATCGCTGGGCGACATCAAGCAGCTGCAGTTTGAACAGCTGCGCAAGGCCCAGGGCATCGATTACCAGACCAATCCGCCGCTGCAGGTGCCTGGGTCGCTGAAGAACCGTGACGTGGAGCGCATGCCGGGTGGTGTGTCGTTCGTCGATGCGGTGGGCCAAGGCGGTGGCATCAAGACGATGTTTGACGTCCAGCTGGAGCTGCAGGCCCTGCTGAGCGACATCCAGGATGTGCGCCAGCGGATCAACGACACCTTCTATGTCGACATCTTCCTGATGGTCGCCCAGAACGATACCGGGCGCATGACAGCCACCGAGGTGTCAGCCCGCCAGCAGGAAAAAATGCTGATGCTTGGCCCCGTGCTTGAGCGTCTGACCAACGAGCTGATCAATCCGTTGGTTGAAATCACCTTCGATTACATCATGGACGCAGGCATTGCCCCCGCGCCCCCGCCGGAATTGGAAGGTCGGGAAATCAGCGTGGCGTTGATCTCCATGCTGGCCCAGGCGCAGCAGGCCATCAACACCAACAGCATCGATCGGTTCACGGCTGGCCTGGCAGGAGTCGCCCAGCTGAAACCCGAAGTCCTGGACAACCTGGACGGGGACGCCTGGGCCGACATCTACGCCGACTCGTTGGGCCTGGATCCGCGGCTGCTGCTGTCCCCGGACAAGGTGAAGGCGCAGCGTGCCCAACGGGCACAAGCCCAGGCGCAGCAAGCCCAGATGGCCGCATTGAACCAAGGTGCGGACACGGCGCAGAAACTTGCAGCCACCGACACGTCGGGCGCCAACGCACTGACCGACATGACACGCCAGTACAGCGGCTACTAAGGAGCCAGCATGAGCGACCTTACCAGTATGAAACGCCAGCCCAAGATGGGGCCTGATTGTTGGTCCGCGATGGACCAGATGGCCGATGACTACGGTTATGGCCTGTCGATCAACTTGGACAAAGACCAGTGCGCGGCCCTGGGGCTCACCGACTTGCCGGCACCCGGCACGCCAGTGATGATCCGCGCCGTGGGCGTCGTCACGCGCACGTCTGTAGTCAACGATGGGGATGCGGACGACCCGGAACGCAGCCTGTCGGTGCAGCTCACCGACCTGGCTCTGGACACCCCAGGCGCTGCCGGTGACACCGCCGACAGTGCTGCCTCGTTGTTGTATGGCGGCTAGGGGTATCAATACCCTCGCCGCCAGCCGTTAGAGTGCATCCATGAATTATTCGGACCCGTTGGATGTTGCTGGCCAGCAGCGCGAAAGAGCCAAGAAACTCGACCGC
>NZ_SCQN01000028.1 GCF_004321985.1 Castellaniella sp.
GGCCTATCGCAGGTGATTAGTGAGGAAAGTGTGATCTTAGCGTGAGGGTAAAGTAGTTTAATTGGCTATTTAAGACTATCTGGCGCTCTCAGCTTCGATGACCGCTTTCAGCCGGAAGCTGTCATCTGCGAAAGGCTCAGCCGCAACGGATGATCGGTGAGGCGGCGTAAAGCGACTGGCTTTCGCGCGATCCTACAGTTTAGCCGCACTGCTACAGATTTTTCGCTAATTGTGAGAAGGAAATTTCATTAATTGTGAGGACCGACAGATGACCCAAAACCTACGCCTAGACAAGTAGATCTGACTTACAAGAGAGTGATCTAATCTCTCACGACATCCCACACCATCAAGGGAAAAGGAACCATAGGCTTCTCAACTTATGCCTCCAAGATTCTCATGTTATGCGTCCATCGACACTCGATGACCCAGCGGCGCAAGACGTTGGGGTTCAGGTCTTGCTCGATGGCGACCGCCGCCAGGGAGACGGCCGGGTCCATGCGCTGGGCGACCAGATCGGTCTTGAACTGTGTGGTATAGGCGCAGCGCGAATGCGATCTGCTCCTCGGTGAACTTCGACTTCTTCATGGCGACACCCTCCTGAGGGCTAGTATCGCCGGCATTCTCTACTTCTGAACTGTCCACTTTTTCGGGAGGAGGTCAACTGTTCATTATCACCGGCTTCATGGGCGGCCTGACGACCCTCTCGACGTTCTCGCTAGAAGCCACCACACTATTGCAGGCGCGCGAATTTCTGTCGGCGGCCACCCACATAGGCCTGCACCTGTTCGGCTCGATCTTCCTGACGCTCGCCGGCATCGGCATCGTCCAGTACCGCGCGCGCGGCTGACGAGCCGCGCGGCGCACCGTAGGATTGCAGGAGTACCCCCATGAACGGATTCCAACTCACCTTTTTCACGCTGCAGGACCGAACGCATGAAGGGCAACCCGTGCACCAGTGGCTCATGGAAGCAGCCTGGTCGCTGAACATCCGTGGTGTCACGGTCATTGCCGCGTAAGAAGGCCTGGGCACCGGCCGACGCGTGCATTCTGCGTGATTTTTCGAGCTCGCCGATCAACCCATCGAAGTTTCGATGGTCGTCTCGGAAGCGAAATGCGACGCGATATTGGCGCTGCTGCACAGCCAGACAGACATCCGGCTGTTCTACACCAAGGTGCCGCTCGAATCCGGCCGCATTGGCAGCGACGCGGCTTAGAGCGCCGCCGTGATCTCACGCGCCACGGCCTGCAGTTCAGGCGCCGCACGATCGCGCGGCCGCGCCAAGTCGATGCTGCGATCGGTGACGACGCCCGCAGGCGTCCCGGCCAGCACGACCACGCGGTCGGCCAGGTAGACGGCCTCTTCGATGTCGTGCGTCACGAACAGGACCGCCGGATGGCGCTGCTCCCAGATCCGCAAGAGCTCGTCCTGCAGAGCCTGGCGAGTGATTGCGTCCACGGCGCTGAAGGGCTCATCCATGAGCAGGACGCGCGGATGCAGGGCGAGCGCCCGGGCGATCCCGACGCGCTGCGCCTGCCCGCCGGAGAGCTGCCGCGGCCAGCGGTCTGCCAATTCCCCGATGCGTGCCAGGGAAAGCACTTCGCGCAGCCGCGCATCGCGCTGCGTCGCATCCAATTGCAGGCCCTTCAGGCCGCAGGCGACGTTGCCGCGTACCCGGCGCCACGGCATCAGTCGGGTATCCTGGAAGACAAAGCCGAAGGGGCGCGCAGTGGCTTCCGACGGCACCGCCAACTCGACTTCGCCACGCGCGGCCGGCACCAGTTGCGCCACGCAGCGCAGAAGCGTCGACTTCCCCACCCCCGACTGCCCCACGATGGCCACGAACTCACCGGGCTCGACGCGCAGGTCCAGGTTGCGAAAGACGGGCTGCGCGCTGCCGGCATAGCCATAGGCGAGATCACGAACGCTCAGGACGGACGCCATTGAAGCACCTTCTTCTCGAGATAGACGAAACCACTGTCGCATACCGCGTAAATGGCCGAAATTACCAGCATGTAGACAGCCACGGTCGCGTAGTCGCCCACGCCAGCTGCCACATTCATCTCCTGCCCGATCCCCGGCATGCCGATGAGCTCCGCCGCGATCAACGCCATGAGCGCCGAGCCAATACCCGTGTGCATGCCGGCAAGAATGCCAGGCGCCGAGGCCGGCAGGATGATGCCCGGCAGGCGCCGGTACCAGGCCCCTTGCCCGAACGCCCGCGCGAGTTCGTCGTACTTGGGATCCACGTTGCGCACGGCGGAGTAAGTGGCAAAGTAATTCACCCAGAACACGCCAATGGAAATCACGAAGGCTGCACCCTCGTGGCTGATCTTGAACCAGGCGATGGCAAAGATCACCCAGGCGAGCGGCGGGATGGGCCGCAGAACCCGCACGACCCCTGCCAGAAGCGCCTCCAGGGTGGTCGAGAGCGCACAGACCAGCCCCAGGGCAGCCCCAAGTGCCGTCCCCATCAGCAGACCCCACCCGTAATGCGCCAGACTGGATTCCACTGCCGCCATGAGCCGCCCCGAGCGCCATTCGCTCGCGAGGGCTTCAGGCAAGGCAAATGGATCGGGAATCGTGCCGTGATGACCAAGACCGGATTCTTGCGCGAGCTTCCAGATCACCACGAACAGGGCTAGCCCGCCCAGCCCGAACACGGCCCGCGTCCCGCGCTGCCATACCCCTGCAGGTAGCGCCAGGTGCCGGGCAGCCAGCGGTAGGGGGCGGTGCGCAACCGCAATCTCAGTGTGTGCCATTTGGCTCTCCGTGCGTCAGGCGCTCATAGAAGCTGGCATCGAACAAGGTGCTGACGTCGAGCGGCTTCTTCAGCACGCCCTGCTGGCTCTGGAACGCGTAGAGCTTCTCCGTGCCGCGCTGCAGCTCGCGCGGATCCGCTTCGTATTTCACGTGGCTCATCGACTCGCGCACGATAGCGGCCGACAGCCGCCCGCCCCCAAGATACTTCTGCACGGCAGGCACCGCCTTCTCCGGGTGCTGTTTCAGCAATTGTGTGGCCTCGATCTGCGCACGCACCAGCTGCTCCACAAAGGCCGGATGCTCGCGAATGAGTGCCTCGCGCACCAGCAGACCGGCACCGGGCTGTTCCGGGAACAGCACCTGGTCCCCTGCCACGACCCGCGCATCCGGGCGACGCGCCAGCACAATGTCGATGGCCGGATCCAGGGCAGCTGCGCCATCCACCGCGCCGGTCAGGAGCGCCTGCACGACCTGATTCTCACCCTGGTACACGAGCTGCACGGCATCGAACCCCACGTGCGTCTGATGCAGCAGCCAGTTGCGCAGGGCGGCAGCAGGCACAGAACCCAGCGGGAAAGTCGTGAGAATCGGCTTGCGCCCCTGCTCTTGCGTGAAGCGGGCTACCGCCTGCTCCGGCGAGCCCTTGGCGAACGCTTCGGCCAGCTTACCGACCGCCAGCAGCCGCGTCGCGCCCCAGTCATTGCCAGCCACGAAGCGGACATCCGCGCCCGCCGCACGGGCCACCATGGCCGGGCCGGCGCCAACATAGGCCACATCCAGCTGCCCGGAAAGCAGCGCCTGGACGATTTCCGGACCGCTCTGGAACTCAATCATGCGCGCCTGCGCAAAAGGCTTTTCCTGCGTAAGCCCCTGGGCGATCACGAACACCTGCGTGTCAGCGATGATCGGCATGTAGCCGATCTGGACCGCCGCCCCGGTGGGTGCTGCCGCAGGCACGCCGGCCGCCTGTACGCTGGTCGCCACCGCAAGCAGCGCAGCCCCAAAGCTGCGGCGCAGCCCCTTCAGCACCCGTCCCGGAATCAATTTCATCTGCCTCGTCCAAAGCCGTTTCTACATAAGTAATTTTACTTAAGACGAAAAGATATATGGGAAATGTGTATATAGCCGCCGGTTGGACGGCGGCGTCACGCGCGCAGCAGGCGGGCGATGCCGAGCGCCGGGTAGATCTGGTCGATGGCGTGCATGTCGGCCTCGGTCTGCTTGATGATCCAGGTAGCGATATCGGTGACTGTCCTGCGGATGGGGCGCCGGTGCGGAAATATCAGGTGGCAGACGCGGCCGGTGGCGAAAGCGTGTTTCTGCGCTGGCACGAGCATGCGTGTACGTAGCCAGTGGCCTGCGATGTTGATCCAGCCCATGGTGGAGTTACCAGGATTTAGTAGACGGGGATAGTATCCAGCCAATGGTTGAAGGGTGCTCGCCATGTCTAAAATCAAGGCTCCAGGCAAGGTGAGGCAGACATACAAGTTCATTGAATCGCATAGCGACGAATTCAATGTGACGACTATGTGTCGAGTCCTCGGCGTCGAACGATCAGGTTACTACGCATGGCTTCAGCACCCAGTCTCTGATCGGGCGCAGGAAGATGCTAGGCTTCTCACACTGATCCGGGCATCCTTCACAGCCAGCCATGGCATCTACGGCGCTCCGAGAATCCTGCAAGACTTGCGTGAGCGTGGGGAAACATGCAGTAAGCATAGAGTTGCACGTCTCATGCGAGAAAACGGTTTGCATGCATTGCACGGATACCGCATACGTCATATCCCGGTCTCCAAGCCGCTGGCGTTGATCCCCAATCTGTTGCAACGCCAATTTACAGTGTCCAGGCCGAATGAGGTCTGGGTAACAGACATCACCTACATCCGGACCTGGCAGGGCTGGCTTTATCTGGCCGTGGTCATAGATCTCTTCTCAAAGAAGGTCGTTGGCTGGGCTGCCCGGCCGACCATTCACCGCGAATTAGTGCTTGACGCCATTGCCAACGCAGTACGAAGCCGCCGACCTCGGAACACCCTCATTCATTCAGACCAAGGCACGCAGTATGGCAGTGATGCCTGGCGTTGTTTTTGCAAGGCCAATCATCTTGAGCCGAGCATGAGCAGACGGGGAAACTGCTGGGATAACGCTGTGGCGGAGTCCTTTTTTAGCAGCTTGAAGAAGGAACGCATCAAGAAGCGCATCTATGCTGACCAAGAAACCGCTTTGCTTGATTTGGCTGAGTACATTGACGATTTCTACAATTCGGCACGGCGACACAGCCATCTTGGCGGGATCAGCCCAAACGAGTTTGAAGCCGTACATTGCAAGCGGGAATCGGGCGTCTACTAAATCCTGGTAACTCCAAACCATGATGCTGCATGTTTCGCACCTGTTCATTGATCGGGAGGCTCACATGAGGGGGCCGGGGAGATGCCTGCTAGTGCTGGAGCATCGAGAGGAGGTTCAAAGGTGGCCTGAGCTTGTGACAATAATAACGGGAAATGGCCGGCGTCTGGAGGCGTGTTCAGAAGGTACTATGGCCGGGAATACTTCGGCAAGATGCTGCTGGATTGAGCCGTTGCGCGGCGCATCACGCTCATCATCCGTGCCTAGTCAGGCGATCCTCAGCAAGATGCCTGTGTCGAACGCCATAACCGGACAGTACACTACGATTGGCCGGCCCAAAACCTGTTTGGCAGTCTGGAGGATGTCCAGGAAGGCGCCACTGAGTGGCTCCGGACCCACAACAGTGAACGACCCCACAAGTCACTAGGCGGGTTGAAACTCGCGCAGAAGAGAAATCTCCACCTCCTCACATACTCTACGAAAGCCCACCACTGAGAATGGGGGGATTACCCCCGATCCGAGAGTTATCCAACAATGAATTCCTGCATCGATTTCCCAGATCCGCACAATTCCGCGGCACCTCGACTGCGGCGACGTTTCGACGCGCCGTCGGCGGTGCTGGCCGCGTACCACCCGGATGACGTGATGCCGGTATTGAACGCAGTGGAGCAGGCTGCGCGAGCCGGGCACTGGTGCGTAGGCTGGCTGCGCTACGAAGCTGCGCAAGCCTTCGATAAGGCCTTTGCTGATACCCTGCACGCCGTGCCCTACGGGGAGCCATTGGCGTGGTTTGGCGTACACGAACAGGTACAAGATTGGCGGGAAGAAAATGCCGCCGCGGAAGCGCCGTTGTCCACCTGGCTCCCTGGTATCGAGCGGGCGTCGTTCGATGCGGCAGTGGCTGCCATCCAGGCAGCAATTGCGGCGGGCGACTGTTATCAGGTCAATTTCACCACGCAACTGGCGGGCCGCTTGCGAGGCAACGCGTCTACGCTGTTCTCAGCGCTGCGCAGAGTGCAGCCTGCGGGCTACGTGGCTGCCATCGACAGCGGCAAGGAGCAGGTATTGTCGGTATCGCCGGAGCTATTCTTCGATTGGGATGGCGCACGCATCCTCACCCGGCCGATGAAGGGCACCGCCCCGCGCGGTGCCACACCGGCCGAAGACGCGGCCCGCGCCGAAGCCATGCGCTCCTCGCCCAAGGAGCGGGCCGAGAACGTGATGATTGTGGATCTGCTGCGCAACGATCTCTCACGTATTGCGCTACCGCATAGCGTGCAGGCATCGCGGCTGTTTCACGCCGAGGCGCTGCCTACGGTGTGGCAGATGACTTCGGACGTAGAGGCCCTCACTCGACCCGGTGCGCAGCTGGCGGACGTATTCGGTGCGCTGTTTCCGTGCGGCTCGGTCACCGGTGCGCCCAAGCGCCAGGCTATGCGCTGGATCCGGCAACTGGAACCCTGCCCGCGCGGCGTTTACTGCGGCGCCTTGGGTATCGTGCGGCCGGATGCAACGCCGGGTAGTATGCATGCCACCTTCAACGTGCCGATTCGTACGGTAACAGTGCGCGGCGACAAGTTACGCTGCGGCATTGGCAGCGGCATCACGATCGGCAGTACTGCCGAAGCCGAATGGCGGGAGTGGTGCTACAAACGCGCGTTTCTGGGCTGAGGTCACACTGGAGCCATTCTCCGGAGCACATCTGATGGTGGATTTCGATATTTTGGAAACATTCGCGCTGCGTGGTGGCACCTTCGCACGTTTGCCGTTGCATCTGGCTCGCATGCGGGCGGCGGCCCATCACTTTGGCTACCCCTGGCCCGAGCCCGACATCACGCAGATGCTCGCACAGCTTTGTGCACAGCACGCGCAAGGCGATTGGCGAATACGGCTGGCGTTGAGGTGCAACGGGCACTTGGCGACGGAAGCCCACCCGCTACCGCTCACACTCACGCCTGTGCGCCTGCAACTGGCCCGCGAACCGCTGACCAACGCCATGGTGCACGGGGACTGGGTGCGCTTCAAGACGTCGCGGCGCGAACACTATTCTGCTTTACGGCCGGCCGATGCTTCTGTATTCGACACCTTGCTGTTCAACGAGGATGGAGAGCTGACCGAGACGACACACGGCAACATCGCCGCACTACTGGACAATCGTTGGGTTACACCGCCGCTGCATTGTGGTTTGCTGCCTGGCGTAGGCCGGCACGTGCTCGTGCAGCAGGGGCGCCTGGCCGAGCAGGT
This sequence comes from Castellaniella sp., assembly GCF_004321985.1. Taxonomy (GTDB): domain Bacteria; phylum Pseudomonadota; class Gammaproteobacteria; order Burkholderiales; family Burkholderiaceae_B; genus Castellaniella. The sequence continues at coordinate 7,352 of NZ_SCQN01000028.1, forward strand.
GATTGAGCTGAGCGACGTGCCGCGCGCGCAGGGTTGGGCTTTCGTCAACAGCCTGCGTGGTTGGCTAGACGCGGATCTGGTCGGGTAGGGTTCGACATTGGAGACGGCAGCGGGGGTGCAGGATAATAAGCGCGCGGGGCGTTGGTTGTCTACTTGTCACTTTCACCGGGCGGCCGTTGAAGGCCCTTTACCTGGTCCTCGAACGTGCCGATAGGGACCGGTTGCCCGAACAGGTATCCCTGGTACCGCTCGCAGCCGTTTTGTTCGAGGAAAAGACGGTGTTCCTCAGACTCTACCCCCTCGGCAATGACCGAGAGCCCAAGGCTCTTCGCTAGCGAGATGATGCTGCGCACGATGGCGGAGTCGTTGGAATTGGTCGGCACCCCTCGCACGAAGCTCTGGTCGATTTTCAGCTCGTCGAGTGGGAGCCGCTTCAGATAGCCAAGCGATGAGTACCCGGTTCCGAAATCGTCTAGCGAGAATTTCACGCCGTGGGTTCTCAGCTCTGCCATCTTGCGAGTTGTCTCCTCGATGTCGCGAATCAGAAGCCGCTCGGTAAGTTCCAGCTTTAGGCGCTGCGCCCGCGCGCCCGTCTGTGCGAGGATCTGCAGAACCTGGGACACAAAGTCGCTCTGGTAGAACTGCCGGGGGCTGACGTTGACGGAAAGCGTCAGCTTGCTCAAGCCCGGGCGGCCACCCCAGTCGGCGAGTTGCTTGCAGGCGCTGCGCAGTATCTCGGTGCCCAGCCGCAGAATCGAACCCGCTTCCTCAGCGACAGAGATGAAATAGGCGGGCGACAGGCAGCCCTTCGAGGGGTGGTGCCAGCGCACTAGGGCCTCGGCTCCGGCGAGATTTGTCTTGTGCATCTGTGGCTGGTAGAAGAGCTCGAACTGCCGTTGCTCAAGGCCCGTCAGTATGTCGGCCTCGATCTGCGCGCGTTCGTTGACGGCGAGTTGGATCTGGTAATCGTAGCAGCGAAATGATCCGCGTTCGTGAGCTTTGGCTTGAGTGACCGCAAGATCCGCCCGTTTAATAAGCTCGTCGATACCATGTTGCTCACCCTGAAACAGCACGACCCCCACACAAGCGGACGCCCGATAGGATGCGCCCTTGAGCTTGTATGGCGCGTGCAGGATTTGCAGCAGCTGCCGCACGCGCTCGGCTGCTCGCGCCGCAGCGTCCTCCCGCTGCGTAGCGAGGTTGTCCAGAACGATGACGAACTCATCGTCTCCGTGGCGCGCAGCGAGATAGCGGTTTTCCGTGAAGCCGAGCAGGCGCTGCGCGATTTGCTGAAGTAAAGCATCGCCGTAGTCGCGGCCCTGAGTGTCGTTCAGGAGCTTGAAACGATCCACATCCAGAAGCAGCACTGCGCCCCAGCAGCCACTCGATGTGCTCTCGGCGAGAGTCTTGGATGCTTGCTCGACCAGCAGGCGGCGGTTCGGGAGTTGGGTGAGCAAATCGTAGTAAGAGAGTCGCTCGATACGCTGCTGTGCTGCTTTACGGGCGCTGAGGTCTTCCATTGTGACGATCTGGCCGGCGCTCGTGAGGGCGCCGCTGACCTCGACGTACCGAATTTCGCCGTTATGGCAGAGAACCTCCCTCTCGTATGGTTCTATCGTGCCGTCGCCTTCGCTCGCAAGCTTGCACTTGCGGATCCAGAGCCTACGGGCTTCTTCGCGTGTGCGGCCCTTGGGAAATGCGGCCAGCCACCAGCTCTCCAGGTCCGGGATGTCCTCCGCCGTGTAGCCGAATAACGCTCCGAAGCACCGGTTTCGGAATGTGATCCTCTGATCGGCAGCGATCAGTACGACTGCAACCGGGAGATGATCCAAGATGCCGCGCAAAGTTTGCTCGCTCGTGTTCACCTTTTCCTGAGCGAATTTCTGATCCGTGATGTCCTGGATGATTGCGATATAGGCGCCTGGTGGCTCACCTGCGGCCCACGTTGCAGATACGGACAGGTTGACCCACACGATTCGGCCGTCCCTGTGGCATAGACGCTTCTCCACGCTGAAGCTTGTAATCTCCCCCATTCGCAGCCGCGCGACCTGTGTGAGGTCGGCTATAAGGTCGTCTGGATGCGTGAGATCCTGGAAAGCCATGTGGCGCAGCTTGTCTGGGGTATAGCCGACGATGTCGCAATACCTCTGATTAATCTGTAGCCAGCGCCCCGTTGTGATGTCGGTGAGCGCTACGCCGACTGACGCCTGATTGAAGATGGCTTGGAACCACGCTTCTTTGTGGCTGTGGGCGCGGTCCTTGTTGACCTGCAGTTGCTTGTCGGAGGTGGCGTTCACTTGTGTATTCAGAAATGCCATAGCGTGAAATCCGTGAAACGGAGATTTTCTGAACTAGCCTGGACAGCCTAGAAATGCTAGCATGAAAAAAGTGCTTACAGCCTTTTTGGAAAGCTGGGACCGTCTGGAAAACGCGGGCAAAGCGATGTCGCGCAGCGCCGTGTCTGGCGAGTACTTGGCGATGACCGCCCACTTGCTGCTGGTGAGTTTGCCTTCGAAGCCGTCGAGCAGTCGGTTGAGCAGCTTCACCTGGCGCTCGTTCATGGGTGTTGCCGCCCAAGTGCTGCCAGAAGCGCGCCTTGGTCAGGACGGCATCCAGCGTGTGCTGCGCCTGATCGACGGCGCGATGGAGCGTGTCGAGGAACCAGGCGAGCCACTCGGTGACGTCCACCGATCGCTTCTGGGTCCGCTCCAGGATGTCGTAGTAGGCCTTGCGCTCCCGCTGGATCTGCGCCGACAAACT
>NZ_SCQN01000029.1 GCF_004321985.1 Castellaniella sp.
CTCTTGCGTGCCAGCACCGTCGTGATCGCCGCCGTCAGCGTCGTCTTGCCGTGGTCAACGTGTCCGATCGTGCCCACGTTCACGTGCGGTTTGGTCCGTTCAAACTTGCCTTTTGCCATGGCTGACTCCTGACTGGGGGAATTGAGAGCTAGTAGCTGAAAGTTGTGGTGCCCATGATGCGGATCGAACGCATGACCTCTCCCTTACCAAGGGAGTGCTCTACCACTGAGCCACATGGGCGGTATTCAATCGATTGCTGTCGAACCCGGCCCGCTGGAGCGGGTGAAGGGAATCGAACCCTCGTCATAAGCTTGGAAGGCTTCTGCTCTACCATTGAGCTACACCCGCGATTCGGTACCCTGCGACAGCCCCCCGTTGTTCAGCCAGGGGATCACTTGGTGGTGGGGGTTGGATTCGAACCAACGTAGGCGCAAGGCCAACAGATTTACAGTCTGCCCCCTTTAACCACTCGGGCACCCCACCAAAGCGAATCTCGAATTATGAGGAAGTTATTTTTTGGTGTCAAGTTGAGAGGGCCTGCCGCCGGACCAGAGCGGGGCTCTCGAGCAGACTGGTATCGGTGGGCAAGACAGTCTGCGTGAGGCGCGGAAGGACGGGCGCCCTGGTCGGCGGCCCTCCCGTTGGTCGGGCAACAGCCCCACGTCGTGGCCTGCAGGCCACTCCGATTCGACAGGCACGGAAGGGTCCTCAGGACCCTTCCGTGTCCGGTCTCATCCCGGTCCTTCCTCGTCCAGGCGGGCGTCTGCATCCGAGCAGGGTCGGATGCAGACGAATTCCCCGCCCTCCCTTCGGAAGCCACCGGCGCCTCACGGTTGCCCGTCCTTCCGCGCCTCACGCAGACGCGCTACCTCGTGGAAGCAACGACACGCAGGCATCCAATCAGCGCGCCCCGCCGGCCCAAACCCGCGAACGATCAGGCCGCCGAATCCTGGCGGGCCAGAATATCGCCCAGACCCTGGCGCTCCAGCAGCGCGTCCAGGTGGTCCCAGCTCGTGAAGTCGATCACGAGCTGGCCGCCTTTGCGGGCGCCCGTCCGGATGCGGACCTTGGTCGCCAGGTGGTCGGACAGCGCCTTTTCCAGGCGCAGCAGGTCGCCATTGCCTGCACTCTTTGCCGCACGGGCGGCACGACCCGTCGGTGCGGCAAGCGCCTCGTCCTGCTCCCGCAAGGCGCGGGCCACTCGTTTCTCGGTTTCACGCACGGACAGGCGGCGAGCAACGACTTCGTTGGCGAGGATGATCTGCAGCGCCGCATCGGTGGCCAGCAGCGCACGCGCGTGGCCCATGTCGATATCGCCCGCCAGCAGCATGGTCTGTACCGGCTCCGCCAGGTTCAGCAGGCGCAGCAGGTTGGTCGTCGTGGAACGCGAACGGCCGATCGCCGTCGCAGCCTGTTCGTGTGTCAGGCCGAATTCGTCCAGCAGGCGGCGTACGCCCTGCGCTTCTTCCAGTGGATTCAGGTCTTCGCGCTGGATGTTTTCAATCAGCGCCATGACGGCCGCATTCTCGTCAGCGACCTCACGGACCAGAACAGGCACATGATCCAGGCCGGCGAGTTGCGCCGCGCGGAAGCGGCGTTCGCCCGCGATGATCTCGTACTGACCAGGTGCCGCATCAGGCAGCGGCCGCACCAGGATGGGCTGCATGATGCCCTGGGTGCGGATGGAGTCCGCCAGCTCGTTGAGCGCGGTTTCGTCCATGTGCGTACGAGGCTGGTAACGACCGGCGGAGAGGGCCGAGACAGGAAGCTGGCTGGGCGCATCAACCCGCCGGCTGCCGACGGCGGCCAGCGCGTCACTGTCGGCTCCCAGCAGGGCGTCCAGACCGCGGCCCAGACCCTTCTTGCGTGTTGCCATGATGTTCTCCTGTCTATGCGGCGGCACGCCGGTTGGCGCCCACCCGGCGGATGAGCTCCTCGCCAAAGGCCAGATAGGCCTTGGCGCCACGTGAAGAGCGATCGTAAATCACGCCCGGCAGGCCGTGGCTGGGCGCCTCGGCCAGGCGAACGTTGCGGGGCACGATCGCCTTGAAGACCTTGTCACCAAAATGAGACTCGAGCTGATCGGACACCTGCTGCTGCAGGGTCACGCGGCTGTCGAACATGACGCGCAGCAGACCGATCAGTTCCAGGTCGGGATTCAGGTTGCGGTAGATGCGCTTGATGGTATTGACCAGATCGGACAGACCCTCGAGCGCAAAGTACTCGCATTGCATGGGAATGATGACCCCATGAGCGCCAGCCATGCCATTGAGCGTGAGCAGCGACAACGTCGGTGGGCAATCGATGAGGATGAAGTCGTAGCGGTTGCTGACCTGGTGTAGCGCCTGCTTCAGCTGGCTCTCGCGATTTTCCATCTGGACCAGGTCGATTTCGGCCCCGGATAATTCCCGGTTGGACGGCAGGACGTCGTAGCCGCCCGATTCAGACCGGACGGTGGCCTGTTCAACCGTGGATTCGCCGATCAGCACCTGGTACAGGTTCACGGCGACATTGTTTTTGTCGATGCCGCTACCCATGGTCGCGTTGCCTTGTGGGTCCAGATCCACCAGCAGCACGCGCTTGCGATGCTGAGCCAGCGACGCCGCCAGATTGATGGCGGTCGTGGTCTTGCCCACCCCGCCCTTCTGGTTGGCGATGCAAAATACGCGCGCACCGGGTTTGGAAGTGGAATCAGTCATTGGGTTCCTTCGGTCCGAGTTCCAGCAGGCAGCGTTGTGCCTCCATTTCAGGAACGTGAAGCGACAGACTGCGCCGCACGCACCAATCCGTTGTCGATTCGAGCGCCGCACGCTCGGTATCCGGAAACTGCCCTTTCATCGCCAACATCACCCCGCCCGGACCGCAATGGTGCGAGGCAACCCGCACGAAGTCTGCCAGCGAGGCAAACGCGCGTGAAATCACGATGTCGGCCTGCAGGCTTTCGAGTGATTCCACCCGGGCCTGCACGGATCTCACGTTGGCCAAGCCCAGCACCCCGGCCACCTGGCGGACAAATGCGGCCTTCTTGCCTACCGTGTCTACGCAGGTGATCGTCCAACCGGGCTCGCAAATGCCTAGGATGATACCCGGCAAACCGGCGCCGGAGCCAATGTCCGCCACCGCCGTACTGCTGCCCTTTCGATATGCACGCAAGGCAGGCACAACTGCCAGGCTGTCGAAAACATGCTGCACCAGCATCTGCGATGGATCCCGCACGGCGGTCAGGTTGTAGGCGCGATTCCAGTGCTGAAGCTGTGCCAGGTAACCGAGCATGAGCGGCGCCCTCTCCACCTCGTCAGCGAGATCCAGGGTCCGCAACGCGCGTACGAGACGCTCCTGCAATTCTTCGGCTGGGCCACTCATGCGGCCTTGCGCCCTTGCAGATGACGCTTCAAATGCACCAGCAGCAGGGAAATGGCGGCCGGCGTCACGCCGGACACTCGGCCGGCCTGTCCTACCGTTTCGGGGCGCGAAAGCTTCAGGCGCTGGCGCACTTCGATCGACAGCCCCGTGACATGCTCGTAGTCGAAGTCGGCGGGAATGGGCTGCTCAGCCTGTTTGCGCTGGCGTTCGATCTCGGACGACTGGCGGTCCACATAGCCGGCATATTTGATCCGGATGTCCACCTGCTCGGCCTGTGCGGCGTCCTGCAACCCCGGGCCCGCCAGCGGCGCACCACTGGAGTCCTTCAGTTGCATCAATTCGGCATAGTTCACATCGGGCCGCTTGAGCAGATCCAGCAGACTGGGATGCCGGTCCAGCCGATGCACAGACAGAGCGTCCTGTGTCTGCGCATCAAGCACAGCAGGGCTGACGTGTGTACTGCGCAGGCGCTCGATTTCCGCCGCCACGGCATCGCGCTTTCGGCGAAAGGTATCCCAACGGGCGTCGTCCACCAGCCCCAGCCCGCGCCCGATCTCCGTCAGACGCAAGTCCGCGTTGTCTTCTCGCAGACTCAGCCGATATTCAGCCCGCGATGTAAACATCCTGTAAGGTTCAGTTACACCTTTAGTAACAAGATCATCGGCCAGCACGCCCAGATAGGCATCACTGCGCTGCAGCACCCAGGGCGACCGATTCATCACCTGCAGCGCAGCATTGGCGCCAGCATACAGCCCCTGTGCCGCAGCCTCTTCGTAACCTGTCGTTCCGTTGATCTGACCTGCAAAGAAAAGGCCCTTGATGTCCCGCGTCTCGAACCAGGGGTGCAAATGGCGCGGATCGAAATAGTCATACTCGACCGCGTAGCCCGGCCGCATGACGCGGGCATTCTCCAGACCTGGAAGACTCCGGACCAGCTTGTACTGAATATCAAACGGCAAACTGGTTGAAATCCCGTTGGGGTAGATTTCGCACGAGGAAGCCCCTTCTGGCTCCAAAAATACCTGATGGCTCTTCTTGTCCGCGAAGCGGTGAATTTTGTCTTCAATAGACGGGCAATACCTGGGCCCCACCCCTTCGATGGTTCCGCGATCGCTATACATCGGGGAACGATCCAGCCCCGAGCGCACGATTTCATGCGATCGCTCTGTCGTATGCGTAATCCAGCAAGGGACTTGGGCGGGATGCATATCCGACGAGCCCAGGAAGGAGAACACCGGCACGGGATTCGAGTCGCCTGGCTGAATCTCCGTCTTACTAAAGTCAATCGTCTTCGCATCGATGCGCGGCGGCGTCCCGGTTTTCAGTCGGCCTTGAGGGAGCTTGAGCTCCTTCAATCGCTGTCCCAAGCTGGTTGCAGGCGGATCCCCGGCACGGCCAGCCGCATAATGCTCCAATCCTATATGCACCAGCCCGTTCAGAAAAGTCCCGGCGGTCAGAACAACGGCTCGCGCACGAAAATCCAGCCCGATCTGCGTTTTCGCACCAACCACGCGGTCACCTTCCAGCACCAGGTCCACGACAGCCTGCTGAAAGATGGTCAGATTTTTCTCTGCCTGCAGGATCATCCGGATAGCCCGCCGATAAAGCGACCGATCGGCCTGGGCTCGGGTAGCGCGGACAGCAGGGCCCTTAGACTGATTCAGAATCCTGAATTGAATGCCCGCCAAATCCGTCGCCCACGCCATCGCGCCGCCCAGAGCATCGACTTCCTTGACCAGATGTCCCTTGCCAATACCTCCGATGGAGGGATTGCAGGACATCTGACCCAAGGTATCCATGTTGTGAGTCAAAAGCAGGGTGGATGCCCCCATGCGCGCAGCGGCCAACGCGGCCTCGGTCCCAGCATGGCCGCCGCCAATAACTAGAACGTCAAATTCTTCGGGATAGATCATGGAATTCAATCAGAAATGTCGGGTGATTATACTTCCCACCCCTCTAGCAACCAAGGATAAGGATGTTTCACGTGGAACACTATTGCGACAGCCACGTTGGTCAGGTCAGACTAATTGTTCCACGTGAAACATAAACGATGGCCGAAGCAACAACGGCGTACCACCCCAATCCAGACCCCACTAAATTTATCTGAAAAGAATCTAACGATCTGCCGATATCCCACGAGAACGGGTTGAGCATCATTGCGGCTTCGCTACGGCGGGTGGCCCTTCGGGCTCCCTGGATCTGCCTCGTCCGATCGGGCGTCGCCGGCCGTTCTCCCTGCGGTCGTCGTCCGTCGACGAATTCCCCCGCTCTCCCTTCGTCAGCATCCAGCACCCGCCTACCCGCGAAGCCGCAATGATGCTCAACCCGTTTGCGACACGAAAAGATTAAGCAGAAATCGTGACCAAACCCACAGTAACAGCGCTTCGACAAACCTGAATAATCCAAAAACCTCAAGCAGGGGATAACACTGTGGACAACATAGGTAAAACCAGCGTAAAACCTTCAAGCTGCCCAATAAGAAAGGCACCCAAAAGGGTGCCTTTCAATCCAAGTACCGTAACGCTTACAGCGGACGGATCTCGGCAGCTTGCGGGCCCTTCGGGCCGTCCTTGACTTCGTACTGAACGGCTTGGCCTTCGTTCAGGCTGCGGTAACCGCGACCTTCGATGGCGGAAAAGTGTGCGAACACATCCGAGCCGCCTGCGTCGGGGGTAATGAAACCAAAACCCTTCTCAGCGTTGAACCATTTAACTTTGCCCGTTTGAGCCATGATCTGAAACGTCCTAAATGAATGAGAAAAAACAATGAATCAAGAACGCTGAAACGATACAGATCACGCCAGGCGAAACAGCCACCGGGCCAACCGATGCGAAACGTGCGTACCGCTTGAATTGCATTGCATCAGGGAGCATAACCATGGGTAGACAAAAGTCAAATCATAGTTTACCCCTATGCGAAATTGTATCCGCCTCTGCAGCAGAATGCAGACAGAATCACCATCCAATCTTCCAATTCAACCAATAAACAACACATTTAAACATGAACCTGCAATCGAAGCTCCCAAACGTAGGCATCACCATCTTCACCGAAATGAGCGCCTTGGCAAAGCAACAGCACGCCATCAACCTCGGACAGGGCTTTCCCGACTACCAACCCGACGCAAACCTTCTGCAGGCAGTCACCGATGCAATGCTCGCAGGTCACAACCAATACGCCCCAATGGCTGGAATGCCGATTCTGTTGGAAGCCATCGCCAACAAGGTCCAGGCCCAGCACGGCCGACACTATGATCCAACAACCGAAATTACGGTAACTGCCGGCGCAACTGAAGCGCTCATGGCCAGTATCCAGGCTCTGGTCAAGCAAGGCGATGAGGTCATTCTCATCGACCCAGCCTACGACCTCTATGCACCAGCCGTCATCCTCTCGGGTGGCCGGAATGTCCGCGTGCCAATGCTGCCGCCGACAGCGGATCGGCTGGAATTCGCTGTTGACTGGGACGCCATTCACGCTGCGGCAACAGACCGCACGCGAATGATCATTCTCAATTTTCCGCACAACCCGACCGGACTGATCCTGAAGGACAGCGACCTGGACGAGCTGGAGCACCTGATCGACCGACATCCACAGATCGTCGTGTTGTCGGACGAAGCCTATGAGCACATCGTGTTCGACGAAGAGGAACAGCGTAGCGCCATTCGGCGGGAAGCACTGGTTGAACACAGTGTGCTCATCTCTTCATTCGGCAAAACGTTTCACGCGACGGGCTGGAAGATCGGCTATTGCTGCGCACCAGAATCGATCATGCAGGAAATTCGCCGGGTTCATCAGTTTCTCGTGTTCTCAGTGAACACTCCCATGCAAGTCGGCATTGCCAATTACCTTCAACACTCAAACGTGATCTCAACCCTGTCAGCGTTTTATCAGAAGAAACGCGACCGCCTTCTCAAAGGGCTGGCCACTACATGCCTGAAACCAATGCACTCCGCAGGGACCTTTTTTCTGCTGGTTGACACGTCTGCGCTAGGCACTGGTCCGGAAAAAGATCTTGCCGTCCGCCTCACGCTGGATGTTGGGGTAACAACCATTCCCGTCTCGGCGTTTTACGACGATGCGAATGCTGCCGCATCAAATCACAATTTGCTCCGCCTTTGCTTTGCAAAGCAGGACTCCACGCTGGACAGAGCAGTCGAGAAGCTGCAGACCTTGAAATGACCAACACCCACAGCTCAAAAGACTGTCAACCATCGCCCGAATCGGTCTGGAAGACCGGGGGTGGAGTTGATGAGCCTTCAGGTTTTACTTCTATGTCTTATATCAAACTGATAAGACTAATGGGTGTCTGTGGATAAGTGGCATAACGCCAAAAACCTTTTTTAATCAATTAGTTATGTAAATTTTATCTGTGTTCAGTTTTGTGGATCAGCAGGGGACGGATTGGGGATGAAATCGCTGATCCTAAAAAGGGTCGGGTTTATGAACAACTTACCGACAGGAAACCCACACATGGCTCTCATTGACGTTATCAACAGGCTGCCGGCATGATTGTCTCGCACTGTTCGCCATTGTCGAAGAGCAACGAGCGCTCGGGCCAGTTCATGGCCGCCAGCCGAAAATGGGTGGGCATGGCTGAGCCGTCGTGGTCTTTGCGGTCCCGCCAGCGAGCACCAACCGAATAGTCCAGACAGAAGGCCTGATGATGGCGGCCATGCCATTCGGTTGGTGCGACGCCTTTGAAAAGCATGCTGTAGCGCCAACTGTTCAGGCTGGGTGGGGGCTGAAACAGCCGCCAATAGTGTCCGATCAGAACAGGCGTCGGGTCCGGGTCGTCCAGCCACCAGGCTGTCCTATCCGAATATCGCCATCGGTTACCTGAAAAGAAGGGGTGCGGGCTGCGCGCCTCGATGCCTGATGTGAGGCGCTTGATGGGGTTGACACGGTGCTCCAGGGCTTCGTAGTCGGCAACAGCGTCCAGATAGGGAGGAGGATCATTGCGGTTCTCCAGCTGGCTGGCCCAGCGGTCCATTTCGGCTCGGTAGCGTGCATGGAGGTTGTCTTTCTGGGCCTCGCGCACAACGTGCTGCTGACAGTCGTGGATGGTTTCCAGGATGCTGCCAGCAGGCGCTTCGGCGATGGCCGCGATGGAGGGAGGATCCCAGGCTGCGTGGACGATGCGCAGGCCCGGCATCTGGATGGCGAGTGGCAGGCTGCAGAGGAACTCCCGTATTGCGGGCCGCTGGGTGGCACTGGCGCGCTCAAATGGGGCGTAGTAGCGTGCATCGGACTGTTCTCGGCTGTCGAAGAACCAGCCTGATCCGTCTTTGGCGTCGTTGGCCAGCAGATTGATTTCGTGGTTTCCCAGGATAGCCAACGCGCGACCCTGATTCACCAGTGCCTGGACACGATTGATGACTCCGACGCTGTCTGGACCCCGGTCACAAAGGTCGCCGATGAACACCAGCAGACGTTTGTCGGCGCCAGGTTGTCGTTCCAGATGACCAAGAAGGTCGTCAAGTGCCTGGCTCTCGCCGTGAATATCGCCCACCACGGCCAGCGGCTGCTCGGGCAGCGTCTGTAGAAGTGTCGTCATACCCCATTTTCCTTCTCACCCGGATTGAGGACAATGGGCATAAACATGTATGGTCGACGAAGGAGCCCGGATGATGAGCCGATATGAGGTCAGCCGACAGCAGGACAGCACTCAGCCAGGCTCAGATGGTGAAGTCCTGAGAAACCGACTCGCCATCGTTAATCGCCGCGACATGGATGCTGCCGAGCTCGAATTGCTGCATAAGCTTTATCTGTTCGTCTTGCGGGATCATTTGCCTACGGGCCCGCTGACCGTTCGTTTGATCCGTGACTGGCATCGACGCTGGCTGGGAAATCTGTATGACTGGGCCGGTCATGAGCGTTCTGTAAATATGAGCAAGGATGGGTTTCCTTTTGCCGCTGCCGACCGTATTCCTGATCTGCTGCGGGTTTTCGAGCGCGACGTATTGTTTCGCCACACACCTTGTCACGGGATGGATCGCCAGGACCTGATCTTCGCCGTTGCCAGGACACATGTGGAATTCATCCTGATTCATCCGTTTCGGGAGGGCAATGGAAGAATCTCCAGATTGCTGGCAGACGTGATGGCTTCACAGGCCGGTATGGGCCCATTGGACTATGGAGCCTGGGAGATGAACCGTGCCCGATATATTCTTGCGATCCAGGCAGGAATGACCGGAAACTACACGCCCATGTGTGCGTGTGTTGCGCAGGTGTTGCCGTAACGCGACTGTATGGGCGTGGGCCTTTGCAGGAACCAGCCGGCCCGTTTGCTGCTAGGCCGATGGGACTGGGGTTGCGAGTTCGAGCGACCGAAACAGCGTTTCCGACCGCAGTGTCTGTTCGATTTCGCGACTGGGTTGGCCGGTTTCGATAGCGGTCGAACTGGCGACTGCGCGCAGGATGCGTTGCAGATCCACCGATTTGGTGGATGTGACAGGGGGTGTCACTATGGGAAGGTTGCTGAGCAGCATGGTTCATTATACTGCGCGGCCACGAACAGTTTCGGAAAAAGTGGTGCCGTTTTTCACATCACCGCACTAAAATCGTTGCCGTCGGGCGTCAAGGCAGGTGGTACCGGTCCTGCAGCTTGCGCACGATTTGCCAAGTCACAACGCTGTCTCATAAAAAAGGCTTAGACGGAGATTCTTCATGCTGAAGATGACGGGGGTGGATACCATCCAGTTGCTCGAAGGGTTGCGGGCCTATTCTCTGACCGGGATCCGGGGGCTGAAGCGCGTGGTCGGTACGGCATCGCCCGGCCTGTTTCTGCGCGAATGGCTGGCACAGCCCGGTATTGTGGGTGCCATCTGTCCCAGTTCCCATCGATTGGCGCGCAGCATGGCGGAACGCATTCCTGTCCAGGGCGACGGACTGGTGGTGGAACTGGGTGCTGGTACGGGCGCGGTGACACAGGCGCTGCTCGAAAAGGGCGTTTCACCGGACAGGCTGCGTGTGGTCGAGCGCTCGCCATCCTTCGTACATCACTTGCGCAAACGTTTTCCGACCGTTCCCGTGTTACAGGGGGATGCAACCGCTCTGGAGAGCCTGTTGCCCATGGGTGTGCCGGTCGATGCCGTCGTATCCAGCCTGCCGCTGCGTTCGCTGGCTGCCGATGACGTGGTCGCGATCCTGGATCAGTGGTGCAACCTGGTTCGTCCGGGTGGCGTCCTGGTGCAGTTCACCTATGCGCTGCATGGCCAGCCCCCAGATGTTTCAGACAGTTTTGCACAGTGCGGTAGACAGTTCGTCTGGGGAAATCTGCCGCCCGCCAAGGTCATGAGTTTCGTGCGCCTGGCACATTAACCGCACGGCTTGCCGATTTCGGCTGGTTGGCTGTCCGATTCACCCTTGATTCAGGTTGTCGTGCATGGTTGTTCACCACCCCGCAATGGAAGTGGGGAGTCCCCGCCGGTATGCCCCGAATCTTTGGGACGTTTTCGCCTTTGCGCTCATCCTGACCGGGCTCATCCTGGTCTATAAGGGCGGCCGTGAAGCCTTCGCACCGCTGGTCACGCTGCAGCAGCATCCAGTCTCCCTCGATCCCGCCAATTTGCCAGAATATGCGTTGCGCACGACCTTGCGCATGCTGGCTGCCATGGTGGTGTCTCTGTTGTTCACGTTCGGCTATGGTTCGCTGGCTGCGAAGAACCGCCGTGCCGAGCAGGTCCTGATTCCACTGCTGGACATCCTGCAGTCGGTGCCCATTCTTGGATTCATCTCCTTCACGGTGGTGGGTTTCATGGCCCTGTTCCCCGGGCGTGTGATGGGCGCGGAGCTTGCGGCCATCTTCGCGATTTTCACCAGCCAGGCGTGGAACATGACCTTCAGCTTCTACCAGTCGCTGAAGACTGTGCCGGCTGATTTGCTGGAGGTTTCCCGCAGCTTCAATCTATCCCCCTGGCAGCGGTTCTGGCGGCTGGAGGTCCCGTTCTCGATGCCCGGTCTGGTCTGGAACACGATGATGTCCATGTCTGGCGGCTGGTTCTTCGTGGTCGCATCCGAAGCCATTTCGGTCGGGAACACGACGATCACGTTGCCGGGGATCGGTTCTTATGTGGCACTGGCCATCGCGCGCCAGGATCTGCATGCCATTGCGTGGGCCGTGGGGGCCATGCTGGCCGTCATCCTGCTGTACGACCAGTTGCTGTTTCGTCCGCTGGTAGACTGGAGCCGAAAGTTCCGCGTGGAGCTGACGGAAACCGATCCAGGAGGTCACTCCTGGCTGCTGGTATTGATCCGCCGGTCCAGGCTGTTGCCTGCGGGACTCGCGCCCATCGGGGAATTTTTTAGTGGCCTGCTGCGCCATCGTGCCGCGGCAGCGCCCCGGCCGTTGATCCGGGGGCGCCTCGAAAGCGGCGGTCTATGGATGGGGAGGATTTGGCAGGCCGCCGTGGCGATCGTTTCCATGGTCATGATTTGGCATATCGTTGCGTTTATCGCGACAGGCGCCAACTGGTCGGAATTCAGCAAGGTGCTCGCGCTGGGACTCATCACATTGCTTCGGGTGGTGGTCCTGACGATTCTGGCGACCGTGGTCTGGGTGCCGGTCGGGGTCTGGGTGGGGCTGCGCCCCAGGGTGGCCGAGCGCGTCCAGCCGCTGGCGCAATTCCTGGCGGCGTTCCCGGCCAATCTGGTGTTTCCGTTCGCGGTCGTGGTCATCGTGCATTTTCACCTGACGGCGGACATCTGGCTCTCGCCCCTGATGGTGCTAGGCACCCAGTGGTACATTCTGTTCAATGTCATCGCTGGCGCCAGCGCATTTCCTGGGGATCTGAAGGAAGCCGCGGCGAATTTCCACGTCGGCGGCTGGAATTGGTGGCGCAAGGTGATTCTGCCCGGCATTCTTCCCTACTATGTGACGGGTGCCATCACGGCCAGTGGCGGCTCCTGGAACGCGTCCATCGTGGCCGAAGTTGCAAGCTGGGGCGACACCACGTTGCGTGCCCATGGCCTGGGTGCCTACATTGCGGATGCGACTTCATCGGGAGATTTTCCCCGCGTCGTGCTGGGGATCGTCGTGATGACGGCGTTGGTGACCTTGCTGAACCGCGCGGTTTGGCATCCGTTGTACCATTTCGCCCACCGCCAGCTTCGTCTGGATTAGGAGCCACGCGATGATGACTGAATCGCCGCTGCAGGCCGCAGCCACCCCGATATCCCTGGTGCGCCTGGCTGGCGTGCGCCAGATCTACCACAAGAGCGACAAGGCCGATCTGGTGGTCCTCGACGACGTTTCCATGAATGTCGACGCCGGCGAGATCGTGGGTCTGCTCGGGCGCTCGGGTTCTGGAAAATCCACGCTGTTGCGCATCATTTCCGGCCTGCTCGTACCCACGGGCGGTACGGTCCACTGGTGCGGAGAGCGGGTTTCTGGGCCCTGCAAGGGGCTGTCCATGGTGTTCCAGAGCTTTGCTCTGTTCCCCTGGCTGACTGTGCTGGCGAACGTGGAAATTGGGCTGGAAGCTTTGGGTGTGCCCAAGGACGAGGGGCGGCGTCGGGCGCTGGAGGCTATCGACCTGATCGGGCTGGATGGTTTCGAGAGTGCCTACCCCAAGGAACTGTCGGGGGGAATGCGTCAGCGTGTGGGGTTTGCCCGGGCGCTGGTGGTGCATCCTCGGTTGATGCTGATGGATGAGCCGTTCTCGGCGCTGGATGTGTTGACGGCCGAGACGCTGCGTACCGATATCGTGCAGCTCTGGATGTCGGGCAAGCTTCCGATCCAGTCCATCCTGATGGTGACGCACAACATCGAGGAAGCGGTCCTGATGTGCGACCGGCTGCTGGTGTTTTCGGCCAACCCGGGACGCGTCGCCACCGAGATCCGCGTGGATCTGCCGCGCCCTCGCAATCGGCTCAGTCCTCAGTTCCGGCAATTGGTGGACGATATCTACGGCCTGATGACACAGACCGTGCCTGACGAGCACCTGGGCCGGCGACTGGCCGGCATACCGGCGGCCACCGGCATCGGCATGCCGCTGACCAGCGTTTCGACCAACCGCCTGGCGGGCATGATGGAGACTCTGACGGCGGCTCCGTACGAAGGGCGGGCGGATCTCCCTGATCTGGCGGCGCGCCTGCAGATGGAGGCCGACGAGCTGTTTCCAGCTATGGAGACGCTGCAGTTGCTGCGTTTTGCCACCATGGACCAAGGCGACGTTCATCTGACCGACGACGGACGGCGCTTTGCGGATTCCGATGTGGATGCCCGCAAGCGGCTGTTCGGCCAGCAGCTGCTGGCCCATGTGCCGCTGGCCGCGTTGATCGGGCGTGTGCTCGAAGAACGCCCCAGTCACCGGGCGCCTTTCGTCCGGTTTTCGGCCGAGCTGGAAGACACCATGTCTGAAGAGCGGGCGGAGGAGACCATGCGGGCCATCATTTCCTGGGGCCGCTATGGGGAACTGTTCGGGTACGACGAACAGTCACGTGAGTTCAACCTGGAAAATCCCTGAGCGGTTCCGTCTGGCCGCTGCCCGTAGCCTGCGCAGGGAAGCGCACCGAGACGTGCAGACCGTGCTGGTGAGCGGGGTCGGTGAAATCCAGCGTCATGTCCGCGCCCAGGCGGTGGACGATGGTTCGGACGATCGCCAGACCCAGCCCGGAGCCTGTCTGGCCGCTGCCCAGAATACGATAGAAAGGGTCGAACACGCGCTCGCGCTCGGCTGGCGCGATGCCGGGGCCGGTGTCGGAGACGTGCAGCGTGACCGATTTCGCATCCTGTGTGACGGCCAGATTCACGCTCCCGCCTTCGGGGGTGTAGCGGATGGCGTTGTCCAGGAGGTTCTTCACCAGTGTGATGAGCTCCAGTTCGTTGACCCGGATCTGTGTGTCCTGGGTCCCTTCCAGGCCAATATCGATGTGCCGCGCCTCCGCCAGGGGCATCAGGTCTTCCAGCGCGCGCCGGAAGGTCTCCTGGACGGAGACCAGGGTGGGGGCGTGGGTGGCTGGTGATTGTGCACGGGCCAGCGCCAGAAGCTGGTTGAGCAGCTTGCGGACCCGTTCGATTCCGGCCCGCAGCTCGGCCAGCCTCGCGTGTGCCTCGGGGGTCATGTCGGTCTGGGTGAAACGCTCCGCCTGCAGCGACAGTGCGGTCATGGGGGAGCGCAGTTCATGGGCCGCATCTGCCACGAAGCGGCGCTGAGCCTCCATGGACTGGCCCACACGCCCCAGCAGCCGGTCAATGGCGCGGGCAAACGGGCGCACTTCCGTGGGAAGCTGATGGTCCCCGATAGGTCGCAGGTCCTGGTCGTCCCGATGGTCGATACTGGCCGAGAGCGCTGCGATCGGGCGGAACATGCTGCGCACGAGGAATATGACGATGATCACCAGGATGGGAACGAAGGACAGGAAGGGCATGACGGTCCGGAATGCGCTGGTGGTTGCGATCTTGTCCCGGAAGTGGGTTTCCTGCGCAACGGCGATACGTTGCCCGCCATTGGTTTTTGGTACCACGATGCGGTATGTTTCCCGGCCCACCACGAGCGTGTGCTGGCCGGCCTGCAGGTCGTTTGGCAGCGTCAGCGCGTCGTCATCGTCCTTGGGGACGTGCAGGTTTGGCTGATCCGGCTGCAGCGGCCATACCAGCACCTGGGTGTCGTCATCCCGGTCGCGCAGATGCAGCACACGGACTCCTGTGATTGGCTGTTGGCGCAGCACCCCCGCGATCTGGTAGAGAATGCTGTCCTGCAGCTTGTGGGCCTCATGTCGGGCCGAGAAGAACGCCACTGTGCCTGCGGCCGCAGCCATGACCAGGATCGCTAGCGACAGCACCAGCGAAAGCCGCAGCTGAATCGAACCCCGGCCGCGCGAGGCGAGCGCGCTCAGGTGGGTTTTGAGACCATCCATCCCAGTCCCCTGACGTTGCGGATGACATCAGTGCCCAGCTTGCGTCGAAGACCATGGATCAGGAACTCCACAGCGTTGCTTTCGACCTCTTCGCCCCAGCCGTAGATGCGGTCTTCGAGTTCGCGGCGTGACAGGATGGCTCCGGGGCGGATCAACAGCGCCTGCAGCAGCGAAAACTCGCGTGCGGACAATGCGGCGGACTCTCGATCCGGTACGCTGGCCATCTTGGTCACCGGGTCCAGCGTCACCATGCCGTTGGTCAGTGCCGGTGACCCGGTGCCGCCTTTGCGGCGCAGGACGGCTCGCATCCGGGCCAGCAGCTCGGCCATGTCGAAGGGTTTCAACAGGTAGTCGTCCGCCCCGCCGTCCAACCCCTGCAGACGCGCATCAAGCGCGTCACGCGCGGTGAGGATGAGCAGCGGCACCGGGTCACCGGTGGCACGGATGCTGGTCAGGACTTCAAGGCCGTCCCGTCCCGGCAAACCCAGATCAAGCAGTATCAGGTCGTAGTGCTGCGTACGGACTGTGGTCAGCGCGCTCAGGCCGTCGCGTACCCAGTCGGTGGCGTAGGACGCGTCCTTCAGGGCGGCCTGCACGGCAGCCCCGATCATGGGATCGTCTTCGACCAGCAATACGCGCATGGGCTTTCTTTGTCACATGGACCATCTGGAGGGCAGCATGCGCCGCAGGGTATTGTCGCGCACCCAGTAATGGTGGAACAGCGCCGCCAGGGCATGCAGGCCGATCAGGTAGTAGCCGATATTGCCTATGGTCTCATGAATCTCCTGCAGATTTCGCCCGAGCGCCTTGTCTGGCGAAATGAGCGGCATCAGGTGCAGGCCCAGAGGCAGGTCCAGCTCGCCTTTTGCGCTCAGGGTGAGCCAGCCCAGAATGGGCGTGATGACCAGGAAGGCGTAGAGCGTGACGTGCATGGTCTTGGCCATGGCGTACTGCCAGTGCGGTGGTTCCGGCACGATTGTCGGGGTCTGGTTGTAGAGGCGCCGCAGCAGCAGGCGGGCCAGTACGACGCCAAAGACGGTGATGCCCGTGAGTTCGTGCCAGGCCTGCATGGCGTCGCGCGTCGGGCTGTTCTTGGGAAAGAAGCCCTTCAGTTCGATGAAGGCATAGACCGCAATCAGCAGGAGCAGCGTGAGCCAGTGCATGAATATGACGGCGGATTGGTATTGATCGCCGCAGGCGGGTGCCGCTGAGGCCGTAGGGCCAGGGCGGCGCTTGGCGAGGGTGTCCATCATGAAATTTCTCCGCAATGACGTGGGTATTCACGCAGCGCAAAAGATACCGGGACAGACTTAGCCGAACCTTAGCGTTTTCCTGGCTCGGCCTGCGGCCCCTCATGGGTCGTTGCTTTCGTAACAGGGGTTGATGGCCATTCTTTGACATAGGATAATTTTTCCGTCCCAAAGAGTGTTGCTTTGTTAACACTCGGGTTCAAAAAAGATCTATACATTGCAGCTTCCAATTGCCAGGTCAGCGCCGCCAACCAGGTCAGAACGACTGGTTGGCAGAGACCCACTCGGGGTGGACGCTGACGGGGCGCCTTATTGCGGGATGAGATCGCATGTCAGACAGACAGAATAACGGACAGACTCCACACGCCTGGCCAGCCATGGCCAGCTCGGCCTTGCGGGTGGCCTTCGGCATTATCTGGGTCATCAATGCCGCCTTTACATGGACCGACCAGTTTGCTGCGCACTACGTCGGCTATCTGCACAATGCGGCCCAGGGGCAGCCGGCCTGGTCGGCTTTCTGGTTCAACAACTGGATTGCGATTGTCACGCCCAATGCGGGGCTGTTCATCTGGCTGACACGGATCATCGAGACCGCTCTGGCACTGGCGCTGGTGTTGGGATTCGCGCGCAAGACCGTGTATGTGGCGGGGGCGCTGTTCAGCCTGCTGGTGTGGAGCACGGCCGAGGGCTTTGGCGGCCCGTATGCCGTCGGTGCCAGCAACATGGGCATCGGCATCGGCTATGTGCTGATCTTCATTGCCCTCATCGTCATCAATTACCGCTTCGGTTCCAGCCCCTATAGCCTGGACTACCATATCGAACGGCGCTGGCGTGGCTGGCGCTGCGTATCCGAGTGGAACCCGGATCCAGCGACGGGTGCGCAGCCTGTGTCCTGGCGCATCCAGGGCCCCGTGCTTTTTGGAATCGCGCTGTTACTGTTTTTCCTGATTGCGGGCCTGCATAGCAGCATGAATGTGCAGGCGCCTTCGCCCTCTGCGGCCGCCGCCGCCGTCTCGCCGTTGTCGCTGGCTTCGAACAAGCCGATCGCAAAAGCGCGGGATGCCACGCTGCCACCGGTCCAGGAAGGCCCCGAGGCCACGATCCACATCGATGCCACCGACCATTCGGTGGAAATCGCCAGCGGTGTGCACTACCAGGCCTGGACCTTCGGGGATACGGTTCCCGGGCCGGTGATCCACGTGCGCCAAGGGCAGACCGTGAATGTGGTGTTCACCAATCACGGCACCATGCACCACTCCATCGATTTCCACGCCGCAATGACGCCGCCCAACCTGCATTTCGTGGATATCAAACCGGGTGAGACCATCAAGTTCTCCTTCGTGGCAAAGATTCCCGGCGCGTTCGTCTATCACTGCGGTACGCCGCCCGTGTTGCTGCACATGGCCAACGGCATGTATGGCGCCATCATCGTGGATCCAGCCGAACCACTGCCGCCCGCCGACAAAAGTTATGTGTTGGTGCAGGGCGAGTGGTACACCCAGCAGATCTCGGGCAACGTGATGGGGCCCGACTTCGGCAAGATGACCAAGGAACAGCCGGATGAGGTGGTCTTCAACGGCGCGGCGTTCCAGTATCGTGATCATCCGCTGTTGGCCGAACCGGGCAAGCGCGTGCGCCTGTACATGGTCAACGCGGGTCCCAGCCTGTGGAGTTCGTTCCACGTGATCGGCGCGATTTTCGACAAGGTCTACCCCGATGGTGATCCGGCGCACGCCCAGAGCGGCGTCTCCACCTACACAGTGGGACCGGGTGCGGGTGCGGTGTTCGATCTGGTGGTGCCGGACGCCGGCCATTATGCTTTCGTGGACCATTCGATGGCGCACATGTCGTTGGGCGCCGTGGGGATTCTGAACGTTCAGGCACCGGGTGGCGCGTCGGCTGAGAAGCCGCCGATTGAAAAAGCGCCTGCGCAGCCTGTTGCGGCACCAGCGGCCGCTGTGCCGGCCGCTCCGGCGGGGCCTTATGTGTTCGATGCCAAGCGCGGCGAGTCGCTGTATGCGGCCAATTGCACTGCCTGCCACCAGGCGACTGGCGCCGGATTGCCGGGTGCCTTCCCGCCGCTCAAGGGCAATCCTGTGGTGCTGGATGCGGATGCGACCAAGCACATCCACGTCGTGCTGAATGGCCTGCAGGGGGAACCCGTGATGGGGGTCACCTACGCCAGTCCCATGCCGGCCTTCGGGGCGACGCTGAAGGACGCTGACGTGGCCGACATCGTCAATCACGAGCGGACCTCGTGGGGCAACCAGGGCAAGCAGGTGACTGCCGACCAGGTGGCCAAGGTCAGGGCGCAGAAATAACAGAGGACCGGTTCGGCGCCGCCGCTGCGCCGAACCGGGCTCCTGGAAGAATGCGGGTTTTCCTGCATTAAAGCTTCGCTAACAGGCTGTTCGCAAAAAGGAAATTGTGGGCGGCGCGTTCATGGCTGAAACTTGTCGGCAATTACCGTTATGCCGGACGCGCTGCTGCGTGGATCGGGCATCGATGGCTCAAGGAGATGAACGTGAAATCAAAGCGTCTGTTGTCGGCCAGTCTGTTTGCCCTGGCCCTCGCCTCTGCACCCGTCCTGGCGGCCGAAGTTGCGATCGGTGCGCTGTTCCCGCTCAGCGGCCCGAACGCGGCCTATGGCGAGATTTTCGGCACGGGCGCCAATCTGGCGGCGGATCACGTCAACGCTGACAAGCTGGTCGACGGTACCCTGAAGATCAAATACGAAGACAGCCAAGCCCTGCCGCAGCGGGGTGTCATTGGCATGAACAAATTGGTGAACGTGGACAAGGTTCCCTACGTGCTGTCGGCGTTCACGGGCGTGTCCAAGGCCATCTCCACCATCGCCACGCGCACGAAGACGGTCGCCATCAACGGCGGCGGCGTGGGGCCTGATCTGGCCGACCTGGGGCCCTATTTCTGGAACATCATTCCGCTGGCCAATGACGAGGTCCACGCAGTGCTGCCGTACTTGGTCCAGGAGCGTCACCTGAAGCGCTTCGTCCTGGTCTATGTGGACGATCCGCTGGGTGCGGGGGTCAAGCAGGAATTGGACGCTACGCTGCCAAAAGTCGGCGGCCAGTTGGTCAATTCCTTCTCCGTTCCTGCGTCTTCACAGTCTTTCAGCGGGGTGGCTGCCCAGGTTCGCGCGGCGCGGCCTGATGTCATCTATGTGGCGTCTTATGGAGCCCAGCAGTCGCAGATCGTCAAACAGTTGCGTGACAATGGCGTGAGCCAGCAGATCGTCAGCTACTCGGCTTTCTCGATTCCCGAAATCAATGCGTTGCCAGAGGCTAAAGGCGCGCTCTACACGACCCAGAATATCGATTGGGCGTCCACCGATCCTGTCACCAAGCGGTTCGTGGATGACTACAAGGCCAAATACAACAAGATGCCGACCGCCTACGTGGCGAACTACTACAACTCGGTCCTGCTGTTTGGTCTGCTGGCCCATGAGCTGCAGGCCAAGGGTCAGGCGATCACCGGAGCAAACCTTCTGGCACAACGGCAAGCGCAGGGGACCTTCAAGCTGGTGGGTGGCAACGTGCATTTCAACCAGAACGGCACGGTAGTGAGTCCCATGCAGATCAATGAGATCACCGGAGGGCCGAGCAAGGTCGTGAAGGTCGTGAAGGAATCCTCCACGGGCAGCCGCTGACCCGACGTCAGGGGGGCCGGCCATGCTGTTCCTGCAGCTTCTGATCAACGGCATCCAGGTTGGTGCGCTGTATGCCTTGATCGCCGTCGGTTTCTCCCTCATTTTCGGCTCGACGCGGATCTTCCATTTCGCGCATGGGGCGACCTTCACCATTGGTGCCTACATCTTCTACGAGTTGTACTCCGTCTTATCCGTGCAGCCGGTCTTGTCCATCGCAGCGGCATCTCTGGCGACCGTCCTCTTTGGTGTCTTCATGGATCGCTGTGTGTACGCGCCGATCCAGCGCCACGAGGGTTCGTTCTTCACGATCTTCGTCGCATCCCTCGGGATCGGCATCATCGTGGAAAACCTGGTTGGCATGATCTTCGGCCGCAGCTTCGTTTCCGTGTCCACACCCCTGGCGATGAGCGTGCAGGCCGCGCCCGATCTGTATGTGTCGCCGCTGTCGGGCATTGCCATCGTCTGCGCGCTGGTATTTTTCCTGGCCCTGCATTTTTTCTTCACGAAGACGCACCTGGGCATGGGGTTGCGGGCACTCTCCGAGAGTCCGGAGCTCATCAGGGTGTACGGCATGAGTCCACGCATGCTGTCGACGATCGCCTTCGTGATTGGTTCCGTTCTGGTCATGCCTGCGGCGATCCTGACCGCAGCGAGTTCCGGGATGAATCCGTCCATCACCCACCATGTCATGCTGATCAGCCTGGCGGCGACCATCGTCGGCGGGGTGGGCAGTCTGCGCGGCGCGGCCTTTGCCGGGCTGTTGTTGGGCATTGCCGAGAATCTGTCGCTCATGTTCCTGGGTTCCCAGTGGAGCGAGGCGGTCACCTTCGTCGTGCTGTTCCTGTTCATCGTTTTCAGGCCGACCGGGTTTTTCGGCCGCGCGATGGCATCCTGAGGCGCGGGTCACATGCTTGCGTACGTTTTCAATCTCGTTACCCTGATCTCCATCAACGCCATTCTGGCCGTCACTCTGAATTTCATCATGGGGTATGCCGGTATTTATTCCATGGCGCATGCAGTGTTCTTCGGTGTGGGCGCCTATGTGGCGGCGTACTTCGCCCTGCATTTCAGCAGCCTGTTCTTCCTGGCTGTTCCTGTAGCAATGGTCGTGACGGCGGCGCTGTCGCTGGTTCTGGCCTTGCCCGCGCTGAGAGTGCGGGGTGAATACTTCGTCGCGGCCTCGCTGGGGCTGCAGGTGCTGGGGGTCACGGTCTTTGCCGAATGGAAATCGTTCACCGGCGGTCTGGGAGGGGTCATCGGTATTCCGCCCGCAGACCTGTTCGGTGCCGTGCTCTCGGACCCGGGACAGTATGCCCTTCTGGCAGTTGTCTGCTGTGCGCTTGTGCTGCTCATCATCGCGTGCCTGGCACGTTCCAGCTTCGGGCGTAGCCTGAAGGCCATCCGGGACAGCGAATCCGCAGCCTCGGCGTATGGCAAGAACGTTGCCCTGATCAAGACCCTGTTGGTCGTGGTGTCGGCTGCGCTGGCAGCTGTTGCCGGAGCCATCTATGCCTATTATCTGGGTTTCATCAATGTCGAGAGCTTCACACTGGACACCTCGGTCCTGCTGATGGCTATGGTCATCATCGGCGGGACTGGCACCTTGCTCGGGCCGGTAGTGGGCACGATCTTGCTGATGCTGTTGCCCAGCTTGTTCAGCTACCTGTCGTTTCTGCCCTCGACCGAAGTCGGCTCAGTCCAGCAGATCGCCTATGGGGCCGCCATGGTGCTGCTGATGATCTTCCGTCCCAGCGGGCTCGTGGGCGCGCATAAAAAGGCCCCGAGATGAGCGGCCCAAGCGATCAGGTCCTGCTCAGTGTGCGTGGCCTGCACAAGAATTTTGGCGGCCTGAAGGTTACTCAGGATGTGACGCTGGACATGCGCGCCGGGATCGTCACCACCCTGGTGGGGCCCAATGGCGCGGGCAAGACCACACTCTTCAATCTGATCACCGGTCACCTGCAGCCCACTGCCGGGGATATCCTGTGGCGTGGGAAGTCCATTGTGGGGCAGCCGCACTGGAAGATCGCCCGCGAGGGCATCAGCCGGACGTTTCAGGATCTGCGTCTGTTCGACCAGATGACGGTAGAGGAGAACGTACTCACCGTCATGGAGCCCGCCTCCTGGCTGTGGCAGCCGGGAGGCAGGGCGAAAATGGCTGAGCGTCGTGACAGGGTGAGGCAGATTCTCGAACGGACGCGCCTGGCCGACAAGGCCAATGTTCGTGCCATCGACCTCGCCTATGCGGAAAGAAAATTCCTGAGCCTTGCGCGCATCATGGCCACCGACAGCCGCATGTGGCTTCTGGACGAACCGGCTTCGGGTCTCGATCGCCGGTCCTACGATCACTTCCTGGGATTGCTGCGTTCCGAGGTCGACCAGGGCGTGACGGTCTGCATCATCGAGCACAACCTGGACATCGTAGTGGGGATTTCCGATCGCATCGCCTTCCTGGACCAGGGCCGGCTGCTTGCGGATAGTGATCCGCAGTCGGTGCTCAAGGACCCGCACCTGGCTGCGATCTATTTCGGGGAGCAGACCGCATGAGCGCCGCAGTGCTCCGAACCGAAGACCTGGTCGTCGGATATGGCGGGCGTCCCGTGCTGGAGGGCTTCAGTTTCGAGCTGCGGCCCAATGAGGTCCTGTGCCTCATCGGTCACAACGGGGCGGGCAAGTCCACCTTGCTGAAGACCCTGTTCGGCCTGATTCCCTATCAGGGCGGAAAGGTGTTCCGGGACGATGCGGTGCTAGGTGCCATCGACCCACGCGCACAAAGCGCCAGCGGCGTTTCCCTGGTCCCCGAAGGCCGGGGCGTGTTCAAGGGCCTCACGGTAGCCGAGACCTTTCAGCTGAGCATGTGGTCGGCAAACATTCCCAGGTCTGATCGTCCCGATCGACTGGAATGGGTCATGTCCATTCTGCCCGCCTTGAAGACGTTCTATCAGCAGCGGGCGGGGACTCTGTCGGGCGGGCAGCAGCAGATCGTGTCGATCGGGCGGGCGCTGCTGATCAAGCCGCGCTGCATGCTCCTTGACGAGCCGTCCATCGGCCTGGCGCCCAAGCTGTTCCAGGATCTCCTGTATCCGCTGCGCGACTTGCAGAAGTCGACTGGAATGTCGATTCTGCTGGTGGAGCAGAACGTCAAGGAAGCCCTGAAGATTGCCGATCGCGTCATTGTCCTCAAGTCCGGGGTGCTGGTGAAGGAAGCGCTGCCCGCTGAACTGAGCGATAACGCAAAATTGATGGAACTGTACTGATATGCAAGAGTTTTCCACGTGGGTCGAGGTGTCGGCCGAGCACGTGCGCGTCCGGCCCCATGAAGTGGCCCTCATCGAAGACGACCGGAATGTGACGTATGCCGAATTCGATCGTTTGTGCGGCGGGGCATCCGCCTGGCTGGCGGCGCACGGCGTAAAGAAGGGCGACATGGTCGCTGTGTGGATGGTGAACCGGCTGGACTGGCTGGTATTGTATTTTGCGCTGTCTCGTCTGGGCGCTTCGCTCATGACAATCAATACGCGCTATCGCGCTCATGAGGTGGCCTACATCCTGGAGCAGTCGCGTGCCACAGTGCTGGTGCTGGAACCGAATTTCCGCAAGATCGACTTTCCCGGCATTTTGTCGGGCGTCGATCGGGCCGCTGCGCGTCATCTCAGGCAGGTGGTCGTCGTGCGCGCCGGCGCTGGCGGGTTTCGGGAGACGGTCCTGGGGTGCCCCACCGTGTCTTTCAGTCTGGATGCGCTGCCCGACGACCAGGCGCCGCTTTGTGGGACGGCGGACGGGCTCAACATTCTGTTCACGACCTCCGGCACGACCAGTGGCCCCAAGCTGGTCATGCATTCGCAGCGCAACATTGCGGTGCATAGTCAAAGGGTTGCCCGCGCATACGGGTTGACCGATCCGAAGGTGTGCTTGCTGGCGGCTTTGCCGTTTGGCGGGGTATTCGGCTTCAACGCTGCGATGGGTGCGTTTGCTGCCGGATGTCCGGTCGTGCTCATGGATACGTTCGATGGGCCGCGTGCAGCGGGGTTGATCCGGCGTCATCAGGTCACGCACATGTTTGGTAGCGACGAGATGTTTCGCCGGATCCTCGAGCAGGATGCGAGCGACGCTCCGTTCCCGTCGGTCAGGGTATTCGGGTTTGCTGCTTTCCATCCCGGTATGAATGAATTCGGGCGACAGGCCTGGAAGCGTCACGTTCCGCTCACGGGTGTCTATGGATCCAGCGAGGTTCAGGCGCTGTTCTCCTTGCAGCGGGGACAATCCACCGATGAGCTGCTTCTGGGAGGAGGGGTGCCGGCCAATGCGGCCGCAGAGATCCGCGTCCGCGACATCGATACCGGGGCACTCCTGCCGGTAGGAGAGAGCGGCGTCATTGAAATCCGTGCGGACACCAATTTCTTGGGCTATTTCAATCGGCCCGACGCCACGCAAGCGGTGATCGACGCCGAGGGCTATTTCTCCACGGGCGATGTCGGCTATTTGCGACCGGATGGAAGCTTCGTATATCTCACGCGTCGGGGTGATGCTATGCGTCTGGCGGGCTATCTGGTTAGTCCGGTCGAAATCGAAGATGTCCTCAAGGACCAAGCCGGCATTGCGGATGCTCAGGTGGTGAGTGTCGATCTGGACGGCAAACGGTGTTGCGTGGCCTTCGTGACGATGCGGCAAGCGGGTGCGAAGCCAGATGAGGACGCACTGAAAACGGCAGTGCGGGCCACGCTGGCGCCTTTCAAGGTCCCGGCGAGGATTTGGTCAGTGGACGCGTTCCCGACCACGCAGAGTGCCAACGGCGTCAAGATACAACGCGCCAAATTGCGGGATCTGGCGATGGAAAAATTAGGAGAAACTGCATGACGACACTATATTTCGACGACTTTTCGGTCGGGCAGACCTTCGAGAGCGGGGGGCGTACCCTGACCGAAGCCGATCTGACCTTCTTTTCGATGCTCTCGGGCGACTGGAACCCCATTCACGCCGATGCGGAATACGCGGCAGGCACGCGCTATGGCAAGCGGATCGTGCATGGTGTGCTGGGCATGGCCGTCTGCACCGGGATGCTGCATGAGATGGGCATTTTCCACGGATCGGCCATCGCGATGTTCGGCTTCGAGCAGTGGAAATTCACCGCGCCTCTGTTCGTGGGCGATACCGTGCACCTCAGGCTCACCATCACCGATCTGTCCGTGGGGAAAAGCGGTCACAGCGGCAAGATCGGCCGCCGCTTCGAACTCATCAACCAGAAGGGCGAGGTCGTGCAAGATGGCATGAGTGCCTTGCTGGTTCAGACGCGGGCGGGCGCGGCAGCCGCCGGGGGCTGATTGTCCTGCCGCCGGCCAGGCTCCGTACCCGCTGAGCCCGCCGGCCGACCAGCCCACCTGGCTGGTCTTCTGTCGGAGCTTTATCCGTGCTTCACCAGCTTGCAGGTGGATTCAGCCTCCGTTCCGTAGACGGATTTGGCGGGCAGGCGCTTCAGGATGTTGTAGTAATCCCAGGGAATGCTGGATTCGCCGGGCTTCTTGACCTGCGCCAGGAACATGTCGTGCATCATCAGGCCATCCGGCCGGACATAGCCGTTCTTCACGAACATGTCGTTGATCTTGTGCGACTTCATGTATTTCATGATGGAGTCGCCATCGTCCGTGCCTGTTGCCTTGACGGCATTCAGATAGGCCATGGTGGCCGAGTAGTCGCCTGCCTGAATGAAAGAGGGCGCACGGTGGTACTTGTCAAAGAACGGTTTGGCCCAGGCGCGTGAGGCGTCGTTCTGGTTCCAGTACCAGGCAATGGTCAGGTACATGCCCGCCGTGTTGTCGGGACCCAGTGTGTGGATGCTGTTGATCAGCGCCAGCAGTGCCGCGATCTTCATGGTCTTTGAGACCCCAAATTCTTTGGCGGCCTTGACCGAATTGATGAAATCGCCTCCCGCATTGGCCAATCCGAGGACCTGAGCACCCGATGACTGTGCCTGCAGCATGAAGGAAGAAAAGTCCGAGGTCGACAGGGGTGCGCGTACGTTGCCCAGTACCTTGCCTCCTGATTTCTTCACCACCTTTGCGGCATCTTCTTCCAGTGACTTGCCGAAGGCGTAGTCAGCGGTCAGAAAGAACCACGATTTGCCACCCTGGGCAACGACTGCCGAGCCGGTGCCGCGTGCCAGGGCCACCGTGTTGTAGGCGTACTGGATGGTATAGGGCGTGCACTGTTCGTTGACGAGCGCCGAGGTCCCGGCACCCACCACGAAGAAAGGCTTCTTGTGTTCAGCGGCAATGCTGGCCATGGCCAGGGCTGTGGCGGAGTTGGTACCGCCGACCAGCATGTCCAGATGCTCCTGGTCGAACCATTCACGCGCCTTGGAGGCGGCGATGTCCGCCTTGTTCTGGTGGTCCGCCACCAGCAATTCGATCTTCTTCCCGCCTACCGTCCCGCCAAAATCCTTGATAGCTTGGCGGATGAGATCGGCACCAGCGTTGCCATCATCGTCGGCGTACAGGCCGGACAGGTCACCAATGAATCCAATGCGGACTACGTTATCCGAAATACCTTCGGCGGCGAGTACGGCGGTGCTGGTGCCCAGCCCTACGCCAGCTGCGAGGAGCGCAGCGGCCAGAGTGTGAAGTTTCATGGAGAGTCTCCTGGTTGGTCCGCTCTTGTACAGGCGGACTCGGGTTGGTCTGCAGGCGAAGGTGTCGGCAGGCGGGTAAGGGATATGGCCTAGAACTTCAGCAGGGGGACGGCTGTGACGCCTTGCAGGGCCTGGAAGGTGATGTCCGCCAAGATCTCGCGCACGGCCACCCCTTCTCGCGTGATGTCGAGGACCGCAAGATCCGTATAGACCCGGCTTACACACGCGACACCTGTAAGCGGGTAGGTGCATTCGGGCACGATCTTGCTGTCACCCTGTTTGGTGAGATGGTCCATCATGACGAAGACCTGCTTGGCACCCAGTGCAAGGTCCATCGCGCCGCCCACGGCGGGGATGGCATCGGGAGCGCCGGTGCTCCAGTTGGCCAGATCTCCGCGCGCCGAGACCTGAAAGGCGCCCAGGACGCAGATGTCCAGATGACCACCCCGGATCATGCCGAAGGAGTCGGCCGAATGAAAATAGGCGCCGCCCGCCAGCAGCGTGGTGGGCTTCTTGCCGGCATTGACGAGTTCCGGATCTTCCTCTCCGGGGGCGGGGGCGGGGCCCATTCCCAGGATGCCGTTTTCACTTTGCAGAATGACTTCGCGGTCGGGGGGCAGAAAGTTCGAGACCAGCGTGGGCGCGCCGATGCCCAGGTTGACGAAGGCTCCGTCGGGGATGTCGTGCGCCATGCGCTGGGCGACTTGCTCGCGGGTGAGGTGGTTCATGCGGCCTCCTGGTCGACGTGGCATTCGACGATGCGGTGAACGAAGATGCTGGGGGTGACGATGGCCTCGGGGTCCAGCGCTCCCAGCGGCACCACCTCCTGGACTTGAGCAATGGTGCAGGTCGCGGCCGAGGCCATGACGGGTGTGAAGTTGCGCGCCGATTTACGGTAGACGAGATTTCCCCAGCGGTCGCCGCGATAGGCCTTGATGAGGGCGTAGTCGGCCTGCAGCGCCTTTTCGAACACATAGTGTTTGCCGTCGATTTCGCGGGTCTCTTTGCCCTTGGCAAGTTGCGTTCCGTACGCGGTGGGCGTGAAGAAGCCGCCGATGCCTGCGCCGGCCGCGCGCATGCGCTCGGCAAGCGTGCCCTGCGGTACCAGTTCGAGTTCCACCCTGCCGGAGCGGTACAGCGCGTCGAACACATAGGAGTCCACTTGGCGTGGGAAGGAACAGATGACCTTTCGCACGCGCCCGTGTTTCAGCAGCGCCGCGACCCCCGTGTCTCCGTTTCCGGCGTTGTTGTTCACGAGGGTCAGTTCACGGGCTCCTTGCGCCAGCAAGGCGTCTATGAGTTCTACCGGCATTCCAGCCAGGCCGAACCCACCTATCATCACGGTGGAACCGTCCTGAATGCCCGATACCGCCTCGGTCAGCGTTGCGCATACCTTGTTGATCACTTTGGATGGCCCTTGTTGCCAGCAATCTGTTTGGGGGTCGCGACAACTGATCTCTGTGGGGCGGCCGTCTGGAGCTTGCTTGCGTGGTGATTGGATGTGGTTGAGTGTGATCGGATCAAAGCGCCTTGGTCAGCTCCGGGACGGCCTCGAACAGGTCGGCCACCAGGCCATAATCGGCCACGCCGAAGATGGGCGCCTCGGCGTCCTTGTTGATGGCCACGATCA
>NZ_SCQN01000030.1 GCF_004321985.1 Castellaniella sp.
GCCGGCCTGACCATTCTGATCATCGCCCACCGGCTCTCCACCCTGCGGCACTGCGACCAGGTGGTGGAACTGGGCAGGGGCGGCATCGTGCGCCAGGGTACGTACGCGCAGATGATGGCCGGCGTCGAAGTATGAGCTGGAACCAATCAGACACTTTGAATAGGGGGAGTATTTATCGGGTAATGACGTCGTGCCGAGACTTGAAGATGAATCATGACATATACCATGATATATACTACAATACGCTATATGATCGTTCATCAACGGAGGTGCCGCCATGAGCAAAGTCGCCAAATTATTTATTAATGGCCGCAGCCAGGCCGTACGCTTACCAGCGGCCTTTCGCTTCGACACCAAAGAGGTTTTCATCCGCCAAGACCCGGATACAAAAGACGTGATCTTGTCACGCAGGCCCGCCACCTGGGACGGCTTTTTCACGGCGCTGAAGGCGGCCGCGGTTCCCGACGATTTCCTGGATCAAACGGACCGCGCTCAGGGTGCGCATGATCGAGACCCCCTCGAAGGTTCGGGCGAATGAAGCGGTACATGCTGGACACCAACACGGTCAGTCATCTGCTCAAATCCCACCCAGGCGTCTTGAAGCGCCTGGTCGATGTGCCCATGGCTGCCCTCTGCATCTCGGCAATCACCGAAGGCGAACTGCTTTTTGGGTTGGCGAAACGCCCGGCCGCAAAACAGCTACACCTTGCCGTACGAGAGTTTCTGCGGCGCGTCGAAGTGCTACCTTGGGACGGCGCTGCCGCTGAATGTTACGGGTCGGCTCGAGCGAATCTCGCCAAGTCAGGCAAGATACTGGGCCCTTTGGATCTGCTGATCGTCGCGCATGCGGCAAGCCTGGGCGCCGTACTGGTGACAAACGACCAAGCCATTCGTCAAATGGCCGGCTTGCCCATCGAAGACTGGACCATCTGACGCGGCCCTGAGAGGGCGCGAACTTTTTCTTACCTGACAAGAATGTCCATGGCGACTTCGTCGCTTGTGGCAACAACGCAGCGTGCTTTCGATGACGCGGGCAAAGGCGAAAGGCAAGGTCATCGGCAAAGCGAACGGCCACATCACTGCCACGGCCGCCGCGCGCAGCTTCACGGTTGCCACACGCGACGTCAACCCGTTTGAAGCCGCCGGCCTCGGCCACGGACAGCCCAAGCGCCGGCAGTACATCTTCCCGCAGTGTTTCGCCCGGATGCGGCGGAATACATACGCATCGCGCCCCCGCAACGGATGCAACGCCCATCCCGGAATGTCCATATCGCCGGCGCCGCGAGTCCAGCGATGCGTCAGGGGCGTCGTACGGTAATGAGCCCTGCTGCGGGGTCGACCACGAGGTGATCGCCCGTCATGATCAGCTTCGTAATATCACCTTCCGCACAACTGTCGCACAGCGCGATGTTCGCGAATTCGGCACCCTGCGTGAGAATGGTATTGGTCCTGTTGAACAGGATTGCCTTTGGCGCCATGGATCGTGATTGCATTTCGTACAGCATCC
>NZ_SCQN01000031.1 GCF_004321985.1 Castellaniella sp.
TGGCCTGCCCGGTATTTTGTACCAGTGAGATGGTTAGTGTAGCGCAACGGGAGAAGAGGATATCTGCCCGTCGCAGTAGTAGGCGGTGTGGGAAAGTGGGAAGCGTTCTTTGCTTTCCACTTTTCCATACCGCTGGGAAGTTTCGGTCTGCAGTGCTGCCGGGGCTGGCGGCCTGTAGCCCAGAGAAGAATGTGGACGCTCGGTGTTGTAGTAGACGCGCCAGCGTTCCGTCAGCACCCGCACCTCGTTCAGCGAATAGAAGATTTCTCCGTTCAGGAATTCATCGCGCATTTTGGAGTTGAAGCTCTCGCAGTAGCCGTTCTCCCAAGGAGATCCTGGCTCGATGTAGAGCGTTAGGGCTCCCGTTTTCGCCAGCCACTTGCGCAACTGCTTGGCCACGAACTCAGGCCCGTTGTCTGATCGAATGTATTCGGGGATGCCATGCGCGATCATGGCATCGGCCAGGAGCTCGATCAGCTGATTGCTGTTGATCCGGCGCCCAACATGGATCGCCAGGCACTCCCGCGTGTACTCGTCGATCAGGTTCAGGAACCGCACCGTTCTTCCGTCATGAGTGAAAGCGCTCATGAAATCGTAGGACCAGACGTGATTGCGCCGCTCCGGCCGCAAGCGTACGCAGGAGCCGTCGTTGAGCCACAAGCGCCCGCGGGGCTTCTGCTTTTGCGGCACCTTCAGCCCTTCGCGACGCCAGATCCGCTCCACGCGATCCTTGCCTACATTCCAGCCCATCTTCTGCAATTCAATGGTGATGCGTCGGTATCCATACCGGCCGTACTGGCTGGCCAGTGCGATAATGGCCCGGGTCAGCGCGTCTTCGTCGTCCCGCTGCGTGGGCTGGTAGCGTTGCGTGCCGCGTGGTTGGTGAACCAGTTGGCACGCATGACGCTCACTTGCCCCTTGTTGTTGCCTGGCATGTTCCACAGCGGTACGGCGCCGCTCCGGGCTTAGAAGTTTCCCCGGGCGATGTCCTGAAGGATTTGCTTGTCCAGGCTGAGTTCAGCAACCAGGCGCTTTAGCTTGCTGTTCTCCTGCTCCAGCTCCTTCAACCGTTTAGCCTGGTCCACCTTCAAGCCACCGTACTCCTTGCGCCAGCGGTAGTAGGTCTATTCGGTGATACCGGCTTCGCGACTTGCCACCGGGTGTGTTTTTCCGTTCGCCACAGCCACTTCGATCTGCCGCAGAGTATTCACAATCTGCTCAGGCGTGTGCTTCCTCGGCTTGCCCATTCCATGCTCCTTCCATACCAGTTTGTCTCACTCCCACTGGTACAGAATTTGCCGGGCACTCCACAGGCAGCCAGACCGAGCGCCAGAGCGATGTGGGTCTTGCCGGTGCCGCTGTTGCCGAGCAGCAGCACGTTCTCTCTGCGATCAAGATACTCGGAGCGGGCCAGTTCCAGCACCAGCGTCTTATTCAGCGCAGGAATGGAGAGGAAGTCGAAGCTGTCCAGGCTCTTCATCACGGGGAACCTGGCCTGGCGGATGCGGCGCTCGACGGCGCGGCGGTCGCGGTCGAGCAGCTCCAGTTCAGTGAGCCGCAGCAGATACTGCGGAAAGGTTGATTTTTCAACCGCGCAGGTGCGGGCCAGCTTGTCGTACTCCCGCAGCATGGTGGGCATGCGCAGCGCCTTCAGGT
Source organism: Castellaniella sp. (assembly GCF_004321985.1). Lineage (GTDB taxonomy): Bacteria > Pseudomonadota > Gammaproteobacteria > Burkholderiales > Burkholderiaceae_B > Castellaniella. The sequence goes on from NZ_SCQN01000031.1 coordinate 1,657, forward strand.
GATGTTCAAGCAGAACCTGCGGCGTGTCTGGCGGCGGTGAGCTCATAGCGCAGCCTCCATCGCCGGCGGTTCAGGCGGGGCGCTGAGCAGGCTCATGTAATCGGCGGCGCGTGTGGAGCGCACCGCGGCCAGGGGCAGATGCGGCCAGTTGGTCAGGTCCAGCCTGGGCGGACGCCGCTCAACGCGGCAGAGCAGCAGATGGCGAATCGCATCGAAGCTGATGGCGTTCAGCTCGAGCGCATGTTCGATGGCGGCGGCGACTTCGGCCAGCGGGAAGGTCTCGAGTAACCGCGGCATCTGGATGTACTCTCTGGCGGCGCGCTTGTTGAGCCGCGCTTCCAGCAGCCGGCGCAGGTGAGCGAAGCAATCCGGCAGTTGCCAGTTGGTAAGTGGGGCTGCCTGGTCTAGCGCGCGGCACTTATGTTCAAGGAGCGCCAGATAGTGGAGCGGGTTGTAGACCGTGGCTTCGCGATCGTAGCTGCGCTGGTGCTCGGCGATCACCTCATGGCCCAAGGCGATGACGATGCGATGAACGTAAGCCTTGACCAGCACCTGGCGGTGGCCGTACTGGGTGGGTACCGAGTAGTCGTTGGTCTTGTAGCGGACCAGGGAGATGGAACTGACGCGCGCGGTGGTCTTGTCACAGGCTTCAAAGCGCGCCCGTGGCAGTGGCAGCAACGCGGCGCGATCACGCTCGAAGCGTTCCCCGATGGTCTCGGTGTGGCCGCGCAGGCGTAAGGCGCGGCGGGCCATCGCGTCGCGCACGAACTGCTCGTTCAACGCCTCCCAACTTGCCGCGTGCGGAATCGGCACCATGAAGTTGCGCCGCGCCGTGCCGACCAGGTTCTCCACGCCTCCCTTGTCGTTGCCCTTGCCGGGCCGGCCGAACTTGTCGGCAAACAGGTAGTGGCTCTGCAATGCGGAAAATGCTCGCGTCTTCTGCCGCTCGCCGTCGCCGAGGATGCGCGCCACCGCAAGCGTGGTGTTGTCGTAAAGGATGCGCGTGGGCACGCCGCCGAAGTACTCGAAGGCGCGGACATGTCCTTCCAGGAAAGCTTCGGCCGTCTCGGCCGGGAAGGCCTGCACAAAACAGTCGTCGGAATGCGGCAGGTCGAAGACCATGTAGTGTGCCGTGATGCGGCGCCGGCGATGACGACGTCGGCTTGGCCGAAGTCGGCCTGGGCCTCGCCGGGCGCATGGCTCAGCGGGATGAACATCTCGCGGCCGCCCAGCTTGGCGTCGCGCACGTAGTCCTTCACGATGGTGTAGCCCCCACTGTAGCCGTGTTCGGCCCGCAGCCGATCGAAGATCCGTTTGGCCGTGTGCCGCTGCTTCGGCGGTCGCTGCTTGTCGTCCTCGAGAATCGCGTCGATGACGCCCTGCCACGGGCCCAACTTCGGCCTTCGCACCGGCTTCTGCCGCCGATAACCAGGCGGCAGGGAGTACTCCAGCATCTTCGTCACGGTCTTGCGGGCCAGGCCAAACTCCCGCGCCGCCGCCCGCCGGCTCATCCCGTCCACCAGCACCGCCCGCCGTATACGCGCATAAAGCTCCACGGTCTTCATCCCTCCGGTATCCCACAGAAAACACGTATCCTGTGAGCTCCGAAACTCCTCCGGAACCCCGAAAAGAACCTGTGTGTCTGTGAAAGTTACTGCCTGGCGGGGTGGACTACTTTTACTCCGCCACGAACCGGCGCTCACGCACCGCTTCGTGGTCTATTTTTGCGCCGCCGCGTACACCCACCAACGTGGGGATAAAACTAAGATCACGCCGGATACACTTAAGGAGCATTGTCTCTGCTGCGCTCTCCGCCTGTTTTCAGCGGAGAGTTGCCTTATTTCGGAGTTACAGCATCGATTTTCTTCTGTACCGCTGCGATCTCCGGATCAGCCATGAGAGTCTTCCACAGAAGGCCAGTACGGTGGTTTTCTACCATGGCGACAATGGGCGCTTGATTGAGCCCCATGTAAATGGGAGAGACCCAACCAGCGCCAGGATTATAGGCATCGCGTGGGCCGTAGATGCCCCAGAGATCACCACCCAGATCGCGATAGTAATGCTTGAAAGCTTCCATCGAGGCCTCAGGCGTGTATGGGAAGGAAGCCAGAGCGCCCGTCAGCGTCAGGGTTCCGTGGTCGCCGAACTCGTCCGGAGCTGAAGCTTCGTAGCCTTCGGGAGTGTCGCTGGCGGTGAGGCCCCAGGCATTCGGGCCATAGCCTGGGAAGCCCTTCGGATTTGCAATGCAGTAGGCGCGATTGATGAGTATAATATTGCGGTTGTTTTCGAAATACGAGG
>NZ_SCQN01000083.1 GCF_004321985.1 Castellaniella sp.
TGCCTCGCCAATGGACGATGCCGCCGAACTCACCGAACTGATGCGCGCCTGCGCGGGCGGTGATCGTGGGGCGTTCGCGACACTGTATCGACGTACGTCGGACAAGCTGTTCGGCGTGTGCCTGCGCATGCTGCGTGAGCGCGGTGAAGCCGAGGATGCCCTGCAGGATGTCTACACCAATGTCTGGCGCCGCGCGGCCAGTTTCGATCCCGCGCGCGCGGCGGCGATGACCTGGCTGATCACGCTCGCCCGCAACCAGTGCATCGACCGGCTGCGCCGACACCGCGAGGAACCCCTGGACGACGCGGCCGCACAAAACATCGTGGATCCCGACCCCGATCCGCCGGCCCGCAGCGAAGCCAGCGAGGAACGCCAACGCCTGGAACGCTGCCTCGGCACGCTGGCGGATCAACAGCGCCAGGCCGTGCGTGCAGCCTTTTTCAGCGGTGCCACGTATAACCAATTGGCGGATCGTCTCGGCGTGCCGCTGGCGACCATGAAAAGCTGGATCCGGCGCAGCCTCGTGCGGCTGCGCAGTTGTATGGAACAAACCGAAGCGAACCCGTGAACACCCCTCTCGACCACAACGTGTCCGACAACGGCAGCGAAGACCTGCGTTACGCCGAATACGTGCTCGGCGTGCTGGATGCGGATGCGCGCGCGGCGGTCGAGCGTGAGATTGCTTCCGACCCGCACGCGGCGGAAGACGTGGCGCGTTGGCAGCGTTGCCTGTTGCCGTTGGCCGAGGATGTCCCCGCGACCGCGCCGCCGGCGCAGGTATGGGCTCGCATCGAAAAGACACTGGGCATGCAGACGGCGCGGCGCGAATCCACGCCGCCTGCGCGAGCCGGCTGGTGGTCCAACCTTGCGCTGTGGCGAGGGTTTGCGTTGGGCGCCGCCGCCGTGGCCGTGGCTTTCATCGTCGCCTTCATCGTCGTGCCACGCACCACCGTGGCGCCGTCCACGGCACCCGGCACCGCCTACATGGCCTCCACGATTACCCAGACGGATGGCCAGGTCGGCTGGACCGCGACCATGGATCTTGCGCATGCGCGCATGGTCATCGTACCGGCGAAGCCACAGACCCTGCCCGCTGGACGCGCACCCGAACTCTGGCTGATCCCGGCGGGCCAGAAACCGATCGCGGTCGGCATGATCGCCACCAGTGGGCCGACCACGATCGCGCTGAGCAAGGCGCTGGTCGCGCAACTCGGCCCGACCGCCGCACTTGCGGTTTCGGTCGAACCGCCGGGCGGCTCGCCCACCGGCCAGCCGACCGGCGCGGTGATCGCCAAGGGCGCGATCGGTGCCGCCGCGCAAAGTTCAGGCAAACCGGTGGC
>NZ_SCQN01000084.1 GCF_004321985.1 Castellaniella sp.
TACTAAGCCGAAAGAAAGTATCCGAACATATCAGGCGGCATAGCGGACGGTGGGGTGTTGAAAGAAGCCGCGCACCAAGGCCGGTTGTTTCTGCAGGGCGCGCAGGAAAGCCATGGCATGACGCTTGAGGTGGTCCGGCCCGCTCAAGGCCAAACGACCAAGCTTGTGGCGTTTGAGGTGATTCCACACCAACTCGTCCGGATTCAGATCCGGGCTGTAAGGCGGTAACTGGAACAAGCGCAATTGCCCTTGAGTACCGGCGACGAACTGCTTCACGGCGCGTGAACGGTGCACCGGATGGCCATCGACGACAAGGAAGACGGGCGCATCGCGATGGACCATGAGCCGCTTGAGGAAGTCGATGAACTTGGCGGTCGTCAGGGTGCCTGGGCAACAGGCAAACCGCAGCTCACCCCGCGGGCTGACCGCCGAAATGAAATTCAGGGTGAAACGCGCGCCCGTCCGCTCCACGGTGGGCGTTTGCCCGAGCGGTGCCCACGTCGTGCCGCTGTGGTAGTCCGAGCGCACACTGGCCTCATCGGCAAAGAACACCTGCGCCTTGGCGCGCTTGGCTTCCTTGCGGATCGCTGGATATTCCTCATGCAGCCAGGCTTCAACGCGTGCCGGGTCGCGTTGGTAGGCACGCGCCAGCGGTCGTTGCGGCGACAGGCCCAGTTCGCGCAACAGGCGTCCGACCGATACCTCGGACAGACGAACCTTGAACCGCCGGGCGATCAGGTCACGCACCATCGCCCGTGTCCACAACGCAAATTCGAACTTCAGCTGTTGCGGGTTCTTCGTGGTCACCGTTGCATGAATCCAGCGCATGGCACGCTCGTCGAGTTTGCGCGGCCGTCCGCTGATGGGCTTGGCTCGCAGCGCCTCCAGCCCGCCCTCACGGAAGGCGGCCAGCCACTCATAAATACGTGGCCGCGACAGCCCAAGCGTCCGGATCACGGTTTCCGGCGACTCCCCGGATTCCACCGCCTCGACCGCCCGAAGGCGCATCGCCTCCAGCGTCTCGTGGGACAACTTTCGACCATCGGTAGCGCGCATTTCCCTCTCCTCATCGACATCCTATCCTTGGACAGCGACGAAGCGAAAATGTTCGCTTACTTATGTTCGCCTTAGTA
>NZ_SCQN01000076.1 GCF_004321985.1 Castellaniella sp.
CTCCTTGACCAGCCGCTGCGACTCCTCTTCCTTGCGCTCGCTGAAGTACTTGTGGTCGTACAGCACGCCCGGGCCGAGGATTTCCTTGCGGCCCACGCGGCGGTTGAACTTCATCCGGCCGACCGCCGACAGGTCGTAGCGGTCGAAGGTGAAGAACAGGTTGAAGAACAGGTTCTGCGCAGCGTCCTTGGTCGGCGGCTCGCCCGGGCGCATCATGCGGTAAATCTCCACCAGCGCCTCCAGCGGCGTCTTGGTGTTGTCGATGCGCAGGGTGTGCGAGATGTAGGCGCCGCGGTCGAGATCGTTGACGTACAGCGTCGGCACGACTTCGATGCCGGCCTTGCGGAAGTTCTCCATCTGCTCGGCAGTGATCTCGTCGTTCGCCGAGGCCAGCAGTTCGCCGGTCTTGGCGTCGACGATGTCGGTGGCCACGATGCGGCCGACCGGGTAGTCGTCCGGCACTTCCAGCGCGGTGATGTTCTCGGCCGCCAGCTGGCGCACGTGGCGTGCGGTGATGCGCTTGCCGGCTTCCACCAGCACCTTGCCACCGATCGCCAGGTCGAAGGAGAGCGTCTCGCCGCGCAGGCGCTCGGCGACCAGCTCCAGCGTGGTGCCGCCCTTGTTGCCCAGGTGGAACACGTTGTGCTCGAAGAAGATGCCCAGCATCTCCTCGTTGTTGTAGCCGAGCGCGCGCAGCAGCACCGTCACCGGCAGCTTGCGGCGACGGTCGATGCGGGTGAACAGCGCGTCCTTCGGGTCGAACTCGAAGTCCAGCCAGGAGCCGCGGTAGGGGATCACGCGGGCCGAGAACAAGAGCTTGCCCGAGCTGTGCGTCTTGCCGCGATCGTGGTCGAAGAACACCCCCGGCGAACGATGCAGCTGCGAGACGATCACGCGCTCGGTGCCGTTGATGATGAAGGTGCCGGTGTCGGTCATGAGCGGGATCTCGCCCATGTAGACCTCCTGCTCCTTGATGTACTTGACCACCTTCTTCGAGGCCGGGCTGTCCTTGTCGTAGATCACCAGGCGCACGGTGGTGCGCAGCGGCGCACCGAAGGTCATGCCGCGGTTGCGGCACTCGCGCTCGTCGAACGCCGGCTCGCCCAGGCGGTAGTCCACGTACTCCAGTGCGGCATTGCCCGAGTAGCTGGAGATCGGGAACACCGACTTCAACGCGGCATGCAAACCCTTGTCGCCGCGCTGTTTCGGCGCGACGTGCTCCTGCAGGAATTCCCGGTAGGAATCAGTCTGGATGGTCAGCAGGTTCGGCACGCCCAGCACGGGCGGACGCTTGCCAAAGTCCTTGCGGATGCGTTTCTTCTCGGTAAACGAGTAGGCCATGATCGGTAGCGCCTCGGTTCGCAGTGGCGCCGGTGGTGCACACACCGGCTGAATGGGATTTCAGGGAATCGAGAATAGGGAATCGTCAATCGGCAGGATCTAACCGGATTTCCGATTCCCTATTCTCCATTCCCCATCTCGTTTCATTTAAAGCAGGCAAAGCCCGGGGGCTCGCGCCCCCAGGCTTGCTTGACGCTAGATCAAACTGATGGCGCGCAAGGGCGCCGATTACTTCAGTTCGACCGTGGCGCCGGCAGCTTCGAGGTCCTTCTTGAACTTCTCGGCATCTTCCTTCGACACGGCTTCCTTCAGGACGCCGCCGGCCTCGGTGAGGTCCTTGGCTTCCTTCAGGCCCAGGCCGGTGATCGCGCGGACAGCCTTGATCACGTCGACCTTCTTGGCGCCGGCGGTCTTCAGGATGACGTCGAACTCGGTCTGTGCTTCGGCAGCCGGGCCGGCAGCGGCCGGGCCGGCGGCAACCATCACCGGGGCGGCGGCGGTCACGCCGAACTTCTCTTCGATGGCCTTCACCAGGTCCATCACTTCCATCAGCGACTTGGCGGCGACGGCTTCAACGATCTGTTCGTTGGTCAGGGACATTGCATTTACCTCTGGAAATGGATTCGAT
>NZ_SCQN01000032.1 GCF_004321985.1 Castellaniella sp.
GAAAACAACAACAACATCACCTTCGCTGATGTGGCGGGTTGCGACGAAGCTAAGGAAGACGTCCAGGAACTGGTCGATTTCCTGAAGGACCCCACCAAATTCCAGCGTCTTGGCGGGCGCATTCCCCGCGGCGTGCTGATGGTAGGCCCCCCGGGGACCGGGAAGACGCTGTTGGCCAAGGCCATCGCGGGCGAAGCCAAGGTCCCGTTCTTCAGTATTTCGGGGTCCGATTTCGTGGAAATGTTCGTGGGTGTGGGCGCGGCCCGCGTGCGCGACATGTTCGAGAACGCGAAGAAGCAGTCTCCCTGCATCATTTTCATCGATGAAATCGACGCCGTGGGTCGCCAACGCGGGGCCGGATTGGGTGGCGGCAATGATGAACGCGAACAGACGCTGAACCAGCTGCTGGTCGAGATGGACGGCTTTGAGACCGGACAGGGTGTGCTGGTGGTTGCAGCCACCAACCGGCCCGATGTATTGGATCCGGCGCTGCTGCGTCCGGGGCGCTTCGACCGTCAGGTCGTGGTGTCGCTTCCCGACATCCGGGGCCGTGAACAGATCCTGAAGGTCCACATGCGCAAGGTCCCGATCGCGCAGGACGTGGATCCCAGCGTGCTGGCGCGCGGGACGCCGGGCTTTTCGGGGGCCGATCTGGCCAACCTCATCAATGAGGCCGCACTGTTCGCCGCGCGCCGAAATGGCCGTACCGTGGGGATGGCCGACCTGGAAAAAGCCAAGGACAAGATCATCATGGGTGCTGAACGGCACTCGATGATCATGCCCGAGGAAGAGCGCCGCAACACCGCCTATCACGAATCTGGTCATGCCCTGGTGGCCAAGCTCCTGCCCAAGACGGACCCGGTTCACAAGGTCACCATCATTCCGCGCGGCCGGGCGCTGGGCGTGACTATGCAGCTGCCGGAGAACGATCGCTACAGCATGGACAAGGAACGTCTCCTGGATACGATCGCCGTGCTGTTCGGCGGCCGTATTGCCGAAGAGGTTTTCATGCATCAGATGACGACTGGCGCGTCCAATGACTTCGAGCGTGCAACCGCCATCGCGCGCGACATCGTCACGCGCTACGGCATGACGGATTCGCTGGGGCCGGTGGTCTACGCCGAAAATGAAGGTGAGGTCTTCCTGGGCCGCAGCGTGACCAAAACCACGCATGTTTCTGAGGCCACCATGCAGAAGGTCGATGCGGAGATCCGCCGGATCATCGACGAGCAGTATTCCGTGGCTCGCAACCTCATTGAATCCAACCAGGAAAAAATGCATGCCATGGCGCATGCGCTGCTGGAATGGGAAACCATTGACGCCGATCAGATCGACGACATCATGGCGGGTCGGCCTCCGCGTGCGCCCAAGCCCACATCCGTCACGGGCAACGACACGCACAATCCGCCCTCTGCCGGGCAGCCCGCAGCCAGCAATGACCAGGGGCCAGCAACGACACCGGTCTGATCCGGCGTCTACCGTATATGCCTGATCATCTTCAGTTCGGGCGCTTCCGCTTGTCCCTGGAGCGCCCTCTCGTGATGGGGATCGTGAACGTCACGCCCGACTCCTTTTCGGACGGGGGCGCGCACTTCACGCCCCAGGCAGCGGTCGCTCACGCTTATTCCCTGATTGAAGACGGTGCCGATATCCTGGATATCGGCGGTGAGTCCACGCGTCCCGGTGCGGCAGCTGTTCCTGCCGCCGACGAGCTGCAGCGGGTTCTGCCGGTGATCGAGGCACTGCGTGATTGCGGGGTTCCTCTGTCGGTCGATACCTGCAAGCCAGAGGTCATGCGGGGGGTCCTGCGGTCTGGCGCCGACATGATCAACGATATCCGCGGCTTTGATTCGGAATTGTCGGTGCAGGCCGTGGTTGCGTCGGACTGCGCACTTTGCCTGATGCACATGCAGGGTGAGCCGCGTACCATGCAACAGCATCCGTCCTATGACGACGTGGTGCGTGAGGTCCATGATTATCTGTCGGCCGGCGCTCGTCGGCTGCAGGAAGCCGGGGTATCGGCCGATCGTATCGTGCTCGATCCTGGGTTCGGATTCGGCAAGTCGGTGGCGCACAATTACACATTGCTGCGTGAGCTGACGGCAGTCATGGGATCGGATTTTCCTTGTTTGGTTGGGGTTTCGCGCAAATCCATGATTGGCGCAGTCACCGGGCGCCCGGCCGGGCAGCGGCTGGGCGGCAGCGTTGCGGCCGCGCTGGCGGCGGCCGCGCGCGGCGCTCATATTTTGCGTGTCCACGACGTGGCCGATACGGTATCGGCCCTTCAGGTCTGGGCAGCGGTTGAACAAGGAGTCCGTGCATGAGTGCACGTAAATATTTCGGGACCGACGGCGTGCGGGGTATCGTGGGCGGCGACCGCATCAATGCGGAGTTTGCCTTGCGGCTGGGCTATGCCGCCGGGCGGGTGCTGGCGCGAGACAACCCCAGCGGGGGGCGCCCCACAGTGGTGATCGGCAAGGACACGCGGATCTCTGGCTATATGCTGGAATCGGCGCTGGAGGCCGGCCTGTCTGCAGCAGGTGTCGATGTGATGCTGGCCGGGCCGCTTCCGACCCCGGCTGTGGCCTATTTGACACGCGCCTGGCGCCTGGCGGCAGGGGTGGTCATCAGCGCGTCACACAATCCTTATTATGATAACGGCATCAAGTTCTTTTCTGCGGCGGGTGTCAAGTTGCCGGATGCTACTGAGGCTGCCATCGAGACGATGCTCGACGAACCCTTAGGCTGCGCGGATTCCGCCGGGCTGGGGCGCGCGCGCCGCATCAACGATGCGCCAGGTCGTTATATCGAATTTTGCAAGAGCACGTTTCCCAATGAACTGGATCTGCAGGGCCTGAAACTGGTGGTGGATGCGGCCAACGGTGCCGCCTACCATATCGCGCCGCACGTTTTCCGGGAATTGGGGGCTGAGGTTTCTGTGATTGGTTGTGAGCCTGACGGTTTCAACATCAACGAACAAGTGGGAGCCACGCACCCGGAGGCGCTGGTGGCGGCCGTTACGCGCTTAGGCGCTGACTACGGTGTGGCACTGGATGGTGATGCCGACCGGTTGCAGATGGTGGACGCGAGCGGACGACTCTACAACGGTGATGAACTGCTCTATGCCATTGTGCGCGATCGGGCCCGCACACAGCCCATCCAGGGCGTGGTCGGAACCCTCATGACGAACTTTGGCCTGGAACGCCGGTTGGGTGAACTGGGGATTGCCTTCGAGCGCGCTCAAGTAGGTGACCGCTATGTCCTGGAAAAACTGCAGGAGCATGGCTGGCTCTTTGGTGGAGAGAGCTCCGGCCATCTGCTGTGTCTGGATCGTCATACGACGGGTGACGGGATTGTGGCGGCGCTGCAGGTTTTTGCCGCCATGCGGCATGCCGGCCAGACCTCGCTGGCGGCGCTGGTGGCCGATCTGAAGATGTATGCGCAGAGGATGGTCAACGTCCCGCTGGCTCCGGGGCTGGATTGGCGTACCCATGCCGGTCTCCAGCGGGCGGCTGAAACCGTCCGAGGCAATCTGGGGGATCGTGGCCGGGTGCTGATCCGTGCCTCTGGCACTGAACCCAAGCTGCGCCTGATGGTCGAGGCCGATGACGAGGCACTGGCCGAGGAGGGTGTGCGTCAGCTCGTCGCAGTCAAGCTGGGCTGAATGGCATTCTGCCGATGAACCTGGCACCTCTACGGGGCGCCATTATTCTTGAGGACCGACGATGCTCTCTCAGGAATTGGATCTGCCTGTGGCGCCAACGCGCCACATGGAATGGGCTGGCCTGGAAGCGAGCGGACTGACGCTCAGCCTGGCCCATACGCCGGATGAGCTGGCCGCCCTTCAGCGCCTGCGCTTTCGGGTGTTCACCGAGGACATGGGAGCTTACTTCCCCGAGGCCGAAGGCGATCGCGATGTGGACTGCTTCGACGCCTGGTGCATTCATTTCATGGTGCGAGAGGCCGGCTCCGATCAGGTCGTCGGTACCTATCGGCTGCTGACGCCGGAGGCGGCTGTTCAGGTGGGCCGCTATTATTCGGATGCCGAGTTCGATCTGAAGCCGTTGGCTCCGTTGCGTTCTCGGATGGTGGAGGTCGGGCGTTCCTGTATCGACGCCGGCTTTCGTCACGGGACGGCCATCATGTTGTTGTGGTCGGGGCTGGCCCAGGTCATGATGCGGGGGGACTACCGCTATATGCTGGGTTGCGCCAGCGTCAGTCTTCGGGACGGTGGCGAGACGGCTTCTGAGGTCTGGCGCCAGGCTCAGTCGCTCATGGCGCAGCGCCCGTCGGTACCGCGCATTCGGCCGCTGCATCCCTATCCGCTGGACCGCTTGAACAGCAGTCGTCCGGTGCGCCTGCCACCGCTCATCAAAGGCTATCTGAAGCTGGGTTGCACGATTTGCGGTGCGCCAGCCTGGGATCCCGACTTCAACACGGCGGATTTTCCCATCCTGCTGGACCTGGAGTGGCTGGACAGCCGCTACCGACGGCACTTTGGCATGGAATGACTACTGAGCCACCGTCGCCTGCGCCGTGGCTCATGTTGTGTAGTCAATCTCGTTGAGCGTCAGCGTAAAGCCGGCCATGCGCCAGATTCCGATTTCCGCCTCTAACGAGAATTCGCTCAGTGGATGGGCTGCGAGCCATGCCGGCGCGATGCTCAGTGCAATGGTCCGCGCCTGGACCCGCAGGGTGATGGGCTGCACGGCTAGCGGTTCACGTCGGCGCAGCAGCAGAACGGCCAGCCGCAAACAGCACAGCGCCAGCCAGTGTGGGCGGTCCGTTGTGTAGCCGCGAAGCTTGTGGAGTCTGCCCTGCTGGCCTCTGGCCAGGAAGCCCAGGTGCATCTGGTCGTCGCGCGAGAATCCCGGGAGGTCCGCATGCTCCAGGATGTACGCGCTGTGCTTGTGATAATCGTTGCGTGCGATGGACAGCCCGACTTCGTGCAGCTGGGCCGCCCATCCCAGGGTGCGGCGCAGGTCCTGGGCTGCCGATCCCGGCGGCAGATCCAGCTGATCGAACAGCGCCAGCGCTGTCGCACGCACCTGGTCTGCCTGTTCGCCGTCAATGTGGTAGCGCGCCATGGCCTGGCGCACTGTGTCATCGCGCTGGTCGTGGTGCGAATCCCTCCCCAGCAGGTCGTGCAGCACGCCTACGCGCAGGGCGCCGTCCCCGGCCCCCATGTGATCGATACCCAGTTCCTGGAATGCCGCCATCATGATGGCCAGACCGCCCGCGAGCACTGATGCGCGTTCCTCTTTCAGCCCCGCCCAGTCCCGCAGGCGAACCTCGCCGATCTCGACCAGCGCCGCCGCCAGACGCTCCATCCCCGCCGCCGTGATGTCGTGCGGGCTCAAGTGATTTTCGGTCAGGATTGCCAGCAGGCCCTTGGCTGTGCCTGAGGATCCGTAGGCCTTGTCCCACCCAGTGCGGCGGTAGCGGCGTGCAATGGTCTGGACTGCCTCCCGGGCGGCGAGTGTCGCCTGCTTCAGGCGTGCGGCGGTAATTCGACCCTGGGGGAAGAAGCGTCTCGTCCAGGACGTGCATCCAAGTTCCAGCGAGGCCAGCTCCAGCGGCGTCGCACCACGGCCGATGATGAATTCGGTCGAACCACCACCGATGTCGATCACCAGGCGGCGGCGGTCTGAAGGCGGCAGGGTCTGGGTGACGCCCAGGTAGATCAGGCGCGCTTCTTCTTGGCCCGAGATGACCTCGATGGGAAAGCCCAGCGCCTGTTCGGCCCTGGGCAGGATTTCGGCCGCATTGCGCGCGACCCGAAAGGTATTGGTGGCCACCGCCCGCACGTTGGCGGGAGAGAAGCCTTGCAGTCGTTCGCCGAACCGCCGCAGGGCCGCCAGGGCCTGCTCGATGGTGGCATCGTTGATGCGCTTGTGCTCGTCCAGCCCGCTGGCCATGGCGACCAGCTCGCGCATCTTGTCTTCGGCGTAGATCTGGATAGCGTCGCCATGGCGCACGACGCGACCGACCGAAAGGCGGAAGGTGTTGGAACCCAGGTCGATCGAGGCCAACCGGTCGTCCATGTCGCTTACCCGAGAATGTCGCACTGTGCGATTATAGTGTTTGAGTCAGCCTGGGACTGTGGGGTGTGAATGAGAGAGACTGTCGAGACGCCGGTTCTGCTCAACCGTGAGCTGTCGGTCCTGAAGTTCAACGAGCGGGTACTGTCCATGGCCGAGCGCCTGGACGTACCGGTGCTCGAGCGGCTGCGGTATCTCTGCATCGTGGGGTCAAACCTGGACGAATTCTTCGAGATCCGCATAGCGAGCCTGAAGGAGCAGCAACGCCAGACTCCGGATCTGCGCGGGGTCGACGGGCTGACTCCCGGCGAGGCGTTCGATCGGGTGCAGCGCGCCGCGCACACCCTGGTGGATCGGCAGAATCGGCTGCTGACGGGTGAAGTCATGCCCAAGCTCATGGAGCATGGCGTGGGCCTGGTGTACTCCACAGGCTGGACCGACCTGCAGCGCGAATGGGCCTATGGCATGTTCCGCCGCGACGTGATGCCGCTGCTCACTCCGATCGGGCTAGACCCCGCCCACCCCTTTCCGCGCGTCTACAACAAGAGCCTGAATTTCATCGTGTCGCTCAGCGGCGAAGATGCGTTCGGCCGGGAAGGTCACATCGCCATCGTGCAGGCGCCGCGGGCGTTGCCGCGGATGATCAAGATTCCGTCGGAGATTTCCGGAATACCCGACGGTTTTATGCTGCTGACCACGCTCATCAATGCGTTCGTGGGCGACTTGTTTCCGGGCATGGACGTGCAAGGTTGTTATCAGTGGCGGGTGACGCGCAACAGCGATCTGTTCGTGGATGAGGAAGAAATCACCAATCTGCGCCAGGCGCTGCAGGGCGAACTGTCTCAGCGCAATTTCGGCGCCTCCGTACGGCTGGAAATCGCCCACGCCATGCCGCCCGACCTGGAATTGTTTCTGCAGCGCGAATTCGGCTTGGCGGCAGCCGATACCTACCGGGTCAATGGGCCAGTGAATTTGAGCCGCCTCATGCAGCTTTGCAACCAGGTCAGTCGCCCAGATCTGGAATATCCCGTCTTCCGGCCGCGCATACCGCCGCCTTTCGACCGCAACATGGAGCGTCCTGAAGACCTGTTCGCAGCCCTCTCGGAACGCGATCAGCTGCTGCATCACCCCTATCAGTCGTTTCAGCCGGTACTGATGTTTTTGCGCAGTGCCGCTCTGGATCCACAGGTAGTGGCTATCAAGCAGACCATTTACCGGACTGGAGAGGATTCGGAACTTATGGGGCTGCTGCTTTCGGCCGCCCGCGCGGGCAAAGAAGTCACCGTTGTGGTCGAACTGATGGCGCGGTTCGACGAGCAGACCAACATCAACTGGGCGGCCCGGCTCGAAGAAGTCGGCGCCCATGTCAGCTATGGCGTGGTGGGGCACAAGACCCATGCCAAGATGGCGCTGGTGTTGCGCCGCGAAGACGGGCGCATCCGCCGCTACGGACACCTGGGAACGGGCAACTACCATCCGCGCACGGCGCGTCTGTACACCGACTTTGGGCTGCTGACAGCCAACCAGCAGATCTGCGAAGACATGGATCAGGTGTTCTCGCTGCTCACAGGCCTGGGCGCGCGGCGTGACCTGAAGCTGCTTCTACAGTCGCCGTTCACCCTGCACGAGACCATTCTCAACCTCATTCATGCCGAGACCGAATTCGCACGGGCCGGCAAGCGGGCGCGCATCCGGGCAAAGATGAATTCCCTGCTGGAGCCGACTGTGATCCAGGCGCTCTACGAAGCCAGTCAGGCCGGCGTGCGGATCGACCTGATCGTGCGCGGGGCCTGCGCGCTGCAGGCGGGAGTCCCAGGGCTGTCCGAACGCATCAGCGTACGCTCCATCATTGGCCGCTTTTTGGAGCATTCGAGGGTGTTCTACTTTTATCAGGACGGTGCCGAGCCGCTGTATCTGTCGTCGGCCGACTGGATGGACCGTAATTTCCTGCGCCGGGTGGAACTCGCCTTTCCGGTGCTGGACAAGACGCTGCGCCGCCGTGTCATCGACGAGGCCTTCACATTCGCGTGGCGCGACAATCAGCTCGCCTGGGCGGCCCAGCCTGACGGTCGCTACTTGCGTGTGCGCAATCGCCGCGCCCCATTGAACCTGCACCAACACCTGATGGCGAGACTTGGATAATTCAGGCGACAGACAGCCCCTGCGGGCTGTCTGTCGCCTGAATTATCGGAGCG
>NZ_SCQN01000067.1 GCF_004321985.1 Castellaniella sp.
CTTTTGATTGCTTCCATTTTTGCTGGAAGATTTGTCGTTAGATGATTTTGAACTTTCTGATTTTCCATGATTCAACTTCCTGTCTCTGGAAATCATAGCCTGATTTTTATCCTTGAATACGAAAGGTCTTGGAAACCATTCACCTGATGACTTCCACTTAGACAATCCTGAAAGCACTCTGTGATTAATACAATAGCAATGATAGGAGGCACGGTAACAGAAACCAAAAGAAACAATCATGAAGGCCGAAGCAGGCAGACATACAACAAAGTTTCTATGGAATATGATGGTGACGATGATTAGGGCAGCTAAAACACCTAAACTGAACCACAACTTGAACATGTTTTTGTGATAGTCATACGAATCTTTAAGATCAGCTTCACCCATTTTGAGACGATTCGTAGCGTCTTCAAAGGTTTCCTTGCGATATTTTTTGTTAATGATTTGGTCTTTGATATCCAAGTCCTTTTTAAGACCGGATACAGTACCCCCCTTACCGAAGTGGTAATCCCAATCGGTAAAAGTTTTCGCTTGATCTTTGCCCCATTTAATAGGAGAGAAAATTGCATCTTTAATCTTTGACATGTAATTTAGTTCTTGATGATGAAGGGGTGGTGCTTGTTTTCACTGTGGAAGCCATCTTGTCAAGGATATGATAGCATTTTTCTCCAGAATTAAACTTTATACTTTGGTTATGGTAATCAATTTTTGGAAGAACTGTCACTTATAGACTCTGTGTCTGGATTGTCTCTTTATATCAAATGTTAAAATCCTTGTTTTTTGATTTTAATCATGTTAGGATTCGTTATATACATTGAAAAATATCTCAAACAGTACTTTATAAGGTGAACAAAATGTCAAGCACTGAAACGCAAACTGGATTCTCTACCGCCAGCCTCTTGAAAAGCAAGGTGGAAAATGTTGTTCAAGTGGATGCTTCCCAAGAAAAGGTTGAACGTCCTCGTGTTCGTTTGACGCCCAATGATAATGGCGGGTTTAACTATCCACAGATTGTTTACATTACCAAGCCAGTTGTTATCCATAAGCCAAGCGCTATTGATAAGGCAGTAAAAGGTGCCGTTAATGCAGTGGTGGTTCCTGTCAGTTTTGTGGGACATCTAGCCATCTTTTGTACGACTTTGCTTTATAGCGGACTGAAGTTATGGGCTAGGACGTATGGTTTCGTCGGAAGCTTGTTCACAAGGGCACTTCTCAACATTATGTATGTAGTGGGTGCCTTTGCGATGTTGGCATTGCCCGGATTGGTAGCCTATTTCGGTTCACAGTATATTCGCCCGATGTATGACGCTTATCACAGTCAAGCATGGGTTCTGCTTGGGGCGTACTCATTAGGCATCCTTTTTGGTTTATCTTTGGTGATCGGTCTGTTTATTGGACTGTTTCGCAAAATCTTTGGCGGAAAAGGAACTGTAGCACTATCAGGTAGTATTGATATGGCAAGCTTGAAAGAACGTATTGGAAAAACTACAGCGTAATTACTGCTAAACAATTTGACATAAAAAGCACTCGTGATGAGTGCTTTCTATTCTTCTGGAGGAAGAACTTTTCTACGGCGTTTGGCGAGCGGTGGAGGATCGACGGGTTGAAGGCTAGCATTTTCATCAATTTCGCCTTCTTCATTCAGGAAACCAATATCTTCTTCATTTGAACTATCTTCTTGTTCTTCCAATTCAAGTTCATTGAATTCATCTAAAGTTTCTTTATTATTGCCTCCATCTGGATCTATACCAAGCAAGGCCAGCCCATCAGCGTCATCCAAGACTTCTTCTTGGCTTTCAATTTCAACTTTATTAGTTTCGCCAGACTCATTCTGTGTATTGATTTCTTTATTTGGCAGATCGTTTTCAGCAACCGTATTGTTTTCTTCAACAGTTTCAGACACTCCCCTCTCTTTAGCTTCTTTTGCTTCCCGTAACAGAACCGCAAGTTCGGTTCTACTAATAGCAGCCTCTCTTTCTGGATTATCTGGATTAAATTTCAAAAGGTTGACCAGTTTCTCCGTAGAAGCCTCTTCATATTTGCGTAAGAAGAGGCCATAAATGGCAAAATCGCCCCAATAAGCCGCTTCTTCAATGGCATTATTAAGCCCGTTGTATCCAATTCTCGGATCGGCACCCTGTCGCGTAAGGTAAGTGGCAATCCTTACACGTTCATCATCGTCTGCCCATCGCTTTCGATTATTCAGCAATTGATACATTGCTGTCCCACTGTCGCGCTCAGAAATAAGATCAATAGAAACCTCGTAAGTCAGCAATTCCTCAAAGACTCCGAACCACTCTTTTTGAAGCAAAAAAGGTAAGGGGGAATCGTCCTCAGTCACAGGATGAGGGTTTTCAGGAGTTGCTTTAAATCCAAGAAAATAGCCTGAATCAGCTAATTTCGGCAACATGTTTTTCACATCCTCTTCTGTAGATGATTCCCAGTAAGAAAGAATCTTATTCCAATTGGTTTTCAGATTTTGGCTCACAGCAACCTCAGCCAGCTAGCATGGCCTGACATATGAATTAATAAGACAACAAGAAAACCGATGCAGAGAGAAGGACCGAACGGAAATTCCATAGGAGCCTTTTCTTTATCGCTAGAGACATTTAAGTTTACAGCAATGTCCTTATCGGAAGCCGGTAGCATTTTTGTGACAATCATGCCAACCAAACCTACCAAGGATCCCACCAATGCCACCCAAATCAGTGGTTCTGCCCCTAACCAAGCACCAAATACGGCCATTAATTTGAAATCACCCATACCAAGGCCGTCAATGCCACGAAGCACTTTAAATACTTTCGCCAGCAACCAGAAAGCCATGTAACCGACAAAAGCACCAATAACTCCAGATTGCATATCTACGGACGGCAATAATGATGGTATGCCCTTGATATGCGACAAAAGGCCTGCCCACAGCAAAATATAGGTAATATCATCCATAAGGATATGGCTATGGCAATCTGTAAGTACATGACATGCAAGCAGTAAAATAAGACCAGTAAGAATGACTAATGACACTATATTGAAGCTATCCCCCAGAAGATAGGCAGAGACGCCCATAAAACCGCAACAGAAGGCATCCGTAATGTATTGATGTAGTCGCTCACGTTTGGTCAGACTCTTCAAGGAGAGGCTATTTAGGGAGCTAAAACGACTGGATGTAAACTCGTCATCTTTAAGATGAATGGGATCTTTCACCATTTCTAAGGCGTTTGATTGCCACTCTGAAATAGCATTGTTATAATGCCATTTCATAAGATAAGATGTTATTCTGCTTAACACTAAAGCAAGCAAAAGGGTGACAATAATAGACATGGTTGAGCCTTGGATAAAAGTTCCTTTCATTATAGCAGAAATATGTAGTAGAGTCAATTTGTTAATTCCTTATTAAAAAATTCTCGCACTTATTGAGACTAAAAATTTGAACTCGGTTTCATGCAAAAACAAAAGGAGCCAATGGCTCCTTTCGTCTTTTCTTAGCATCCTTCTAATTAAATTGAAGGCGCTTCTACTCGAGCATCTTGCTTCTTGTCGTCAGCGGTTGCGATACGTTTCAATGAGTTGAACAACTCAAGCGAGATGTCCATTTCAGAAGCCTTCAACGCAATGCTGTGGCAAGTCTTACGGCTCAACTGTCCTGTCTTGACGGTGCCATCTTCATTCTTGACAAACTCTGAGCTATCGCCAAGTTTACGAGGCAATACAGAGAAGTAGTCAGAGATAGCAATAGTCGCAAACTCATCAGTTGGGAAACCCGGAACACGAGACAACTGATTTAGTCCCTTGAAAAAACGCTTAAGAGTTTCAGTGTCATCAGGTGCATAGCATTTGCCCTGCTTATCTTTCGGGTTAACCATCAACGCACGGTTAGTAGCATAGTCGGTGAAAGCACTTGCCAAGTCACTCAGGAACTGACGTGATTCCACGGTGAGCAACAAATTGCTATCCTCGCCGTTGACTTTCTTTACGCCCATGGACTTTTTGAACGCAGCCTCATCCCAGTTGTCATAGTTGATGAGCTTATCGGCAATTGGAGCAGCACCGCGAGCATAAATATCCATACTGTTGGAAAGCTTTTCACCGTAAGTCAAACCTAAGTTAGCAACTAAGCAGGAACGCACTTCTGGCATAGCATCCAAAAGACTATCATGAGCGTTAATGTAGTGACGAGCTTTCTTCCAAGCGGCCGCAATATTACGGGGAGCAGGAAAACCACCACGATCACCAGCTTCAGGAACAATATGCATTTCAGCAGGATTGGAACCATCAGAAGCGACATAATCCATGTTGCGTTCGTTGCGTTTTAGCGCAGAAATCATTGGAGACGCGTCAATCGAAGTTACTGGCAACTTAGTCTTTAAATAGTTGTAAACATCTTCGGGGTTTGTAATAATACCCATAACTTCACAACGACCTGTGATAGCACGAGAAAGCTCCCTTGCCGCAGTTTTGTCAATCTTTCCTAAGTTAGAAGCGAAACCAACAGCCATGTTAGTAAAACGCTTTTCACCTAACTTTTGTTCCAAAGCAACAGACAAGAATGCCTGCTGTACGGCTTCGGCATAGTTACCAATGTCGTCAGGAATAAGAATACCTGCACCAGCTTTACCGATAGCAGCCAAGGAAGGTTTCAACATCATGTTCATGACATGAGTAACGACTTGCTGATTGTTGAAATCAACAGTCTTCAACAGATCCTTGAATGGAATACCACCAGCATCCAGTGAAGAGTTGGAACCTGAAGAATCAATGAAAGACAGAACAAGTGTATTGCGGTCGATATAGCTATCAACGCCCGGATCCAAAACGAGTTCCATTTCCATCAAATCAGCCAAGAGTAATCCAGCCGCTTTATAAGTGTCAGTCTTACCAAAGCCCGGAGGACCAAGGAATAATGGAGGTGCTACACGACCACCATCAAGTAGAGGAGCCTTGCCAGTCAATTTCTTCCAAGCAGCAATAGCTTTTTCCTTAAGCCTTTTCTGGTTTGCGAGAGCCTCAGCGCCAGCAGGGGTCTTGTCAGTCAAAACGCCTTTCGGAGGATCAGCCATAAAGTTAATAAGGAATCCCTTAACAACTTCTTGGGTTAATTCGTCACCCACGAAGCGTACAGGAATATTGTGCCTATGCATGAGTTCTTGATAGGTCTGGCGGGTTTCAACATTAGCCATTGTTTTCTCTTATCGGTTAGTTAAATAATGTAGTTAGTAAGGTAACAGAGTTTTTCTAAATTAGAATTATCTTATACCCGGTTTTCTTGCTTTACTTTTAAAATTGGCTGTAGGAGCGCTTTCATCGCTTAAATCAAGCACTGAACCTTCTCGTAAAGGAATAACCCTTCCGCGTGGACCCAGTTCTTTTTGAAATGCTTCCATTTGTTCCGTAGTTGCACTACTGGTAGCCACGAAAAAGATTTTTGTTTCAGGACTTAGCAACCCTTCTTTTTCCATGGCCTCAAAATCAGGAATAGGAGCGCCCAAGTCTGTTGTGTAAACAACAGCATGTACTATGGTGTCTTTAACCGTGGGATGGACAAGCATTTGACGAAGAGGGCCATCAAAATCTGTACCACCACGACCAAAAATCTCGACTCCTTCCATGCGTAAGGACTCCGCATTCTCTTCATTAATTTCAAAGGCTTCGCCTCTAGCGACTGTATCTGCTGAACACATCAACACTTTGAAGTTAATATCATCGTTACCACTCAACAATACCATATCCACAGATAAGGTAATGGCGTCTTGGAGTTCCTCATCGGACACTGAAGCTGATGTATCTACAATGTTAATTGTTCTACCTTGTAACGAATGCGGTAATGGAGAGCCAAGCCATAAGCCTTCACCGGGAGTTCCCAAAAGATCGCCCAGTTCTTCCATGTAGTACATATTTCCGACTTCATCTGAATAATGCTTTTGTTTAGGTCCCTTACCAAAGAAAATTTCAGGAGCAATAGCACGGAAATCTACTTTGCCCTTTGATTTAAGAGCTACTTTCTGAGCTAATTCTCCAGTCATGTGAGCGCCCGGAGTTTTATCGCCATGACGCTTTACGTCTTCGTTGGAACGGAAAACGGCATCCTGAATAACACGCTTATTAGCCTCATCCAATTTATCAAAGGCTTGCTTTCCTTCTGGTGTATTGGCATCTTCAGTAGGATAGCCAAGGTTTTCTCCAAGAGGACCTAAGCCCGTTTCCTTAAGAATTTCCATAATTTCTTCTGGAGTAATTGTATGGGATTCACCATTTTCAAATTGGTTGCCAAAATCAAAGTTGTCGTTATTTGAACCACCGCCACTACTCGGACTTCCACCAGATCCGCTACTTGGACTACCGCTACCAGAGCTACTTCCGCCTCCGCCCTGTCCTTTGCCCTTGCCTTTACCCTTGCCACCACTTTGCTTGTCTGGTTTCGCTCTATCTCGCAAGAGACCATCAGCAATAGCTTCTGAAGACATGGTTAGATAAATAGAGTCCTCTGGTTGTGAACCGATTAGAGAACGGCGCAAAGGCAACGAAGGAGCATAGTTAGGAAAACTTGAAATCAAGTTCGCGTTAATCCAGCAATCTTGAGCAATATTGGCAATGTCCCCCGGATACATATACATACGATCCAAATGCTTGCCGAATTTATGACTCAATTCATGAAGCAAAATGAAAAGAATATCCGCACCAAGGGATGTCGGACGTGCCTCTAGAGCTTTCAGCCTTTCAAAGAAATCTTGGTTAATCCAGACGTTAATGCCATCAGTAGCTGCAGTTGGAATCTTTGCTTTTAATTCAGGCACATCAAAGAGAATGAATGTGGTCGTCTTTGAGAGATAGGTTAGGGGGCCAAAACGTGGAAGAAGAAGCTGACTTGCCCTTTCGACGCGATAGTTGACATCCACTTTAGAGTTAAGAATCTTAAGATTCTCTTGTAAAATCATATCGTTTTCAAGAGTCGCACCCATATCGTTACGATCAAGATCGTCATCAGGAGCAATATAGCGCTTACTTATATTTTTAGCTTGCTTGAACACTTCGTCCGCATTCTTTTGAACTTTTTCGGAGATAATCTCGCTCATTGCCATCTTCTGTAGAATTAATTGATGCTATAAGGTATAAGATAAAAGTTAAATTTTAACCAAATCAGTTTGGTCAAAAGTGATTTGGGCTGATTACCTGAAAACCATTTGACTCCTCAAGCTGTTATCTGCCATCAAACATGCGGGCAATCAAGTCATTTTTGTAAGCGAGTCCCTTTACATCATATAATTGAGGACAATTCTGCAGAGCCTTCCTGAAATCTCGCATGCTCTTATAGCGATCTTTTTGTTCTAGTTCCATGCCACGATCAATAATCTCAGCGAGATCCACATTTACTGAACGATAAAGAACTCTACTTAATGTCGTCAGGTCCTTCTTGGAATCTCTTTCTTCAAGCCGTTCTGGAGCAGGCAAAGGAGAGACTTCTGACAAAAATGAATACATGGAGGCAGCCAGTCCATAAACATCTGTAGCTTCAGAGAGAATTCGTTTATCAATATGTTGATGTTGTTCAGGAGCCGCATAGCCGGGAGTTCTTGCCAAGTGGGCTTGAGTTTGAGCTTCGTCTTCCCAGTGAGAGGCACCTAAGTCAAAGACGATGACCTTGTTTTCTGGAGTAAGCCAAAGGTTGCCGGGTTTGATATCC
>NZ_SCQN01000033.1 GCF_004321985.1 Castellaniella sp.
GGATACGCCGGGGACTTCGATCGGATACTGGAACGCCAGGAAGATACCGGAGCGCGCCCGTTCTTCGACTGGGAGCGCCAGCAGATCCTGGCCGTCGAATTCCACCGTACCGCCGGTCACCGTATAGTCGGAACGGCCTGTGAGGACCTGCGACAGCGTGCTCTTGCCAGCGCCATTGGGCCCCATGATGGCGTGGACCTCGCCCGGGTTGATGTCCAGATCCAGGCCACGGAGAATCTCCTTACCCTCGACCGTTGCGTGCAGATTTCTGATTTTCAGCATGATGGCTCCTTAACCGACGCTACCTTCCAGGCTCACGCCGAGCAGATTCTGCGCTTCGACTGCGAACTCCATGGGCAATTCCTTGAAGACTTCCTTACAGAAGCCGTTGACGATCATCGACACGGCGTCCTCGGCCGACAGGCCGCGCTGCATGGCATAGAACAGTTGGTCCTCGGCAATGCGTGATGCGGTCGCCTCGTGCTCCACGTTCCCCGTCGGGTTCTGGACCTCGATCGTCGGGAAGGTGTGCGCGGCGCACTGCTTGCCGATCAACAGCGAATCGCACTGTGTGTAGTTGCGCGCGGATTCCGCCTTGGGCGTCATGCGCACCAGGCTGCGGAAGGTGTTGCTGCCATGCCCGGCCGAGATGCCCTTGGAGATCACGGTGCTGCGCGTGTTCTTGCCCATGTGCACCATCTTGGTGCCGGTATCGGCCTGCTGGTAGTGATTGGACACAGCCACCGAATAGAACTCGCCCACCGAGTCGTCCCCGCGCAGGATCACGCTGGGGTACTTCCAGGTGATGGCCGATCCGGTCTCGACTTGGGTCCACGCAATGCGTGAACGGGCACCGCGCGCGTCGCCGCGTTTGGTCACGAAGTTGTAGATCCCGCCCTTGCCGTTTTCATCCCCCGGATACCAGTTCTGTACGGTGGAATACTTGATCTTGGCATCTTCCAGCGCGATCAGTTCGACCACCGCCGCGTGGAGCTGGTTCTCGTCGCGCATGGGCGCCGTACAGCCTTCCAGATAGCTGACCACCGCACCCTCGTCGGCGATGATGAGCGTGCGCTCGAACTGCCCGGAATCAGCATTGTTGATGCGGAAGTAGGTGGACAGCTCCATCGGGCACTTGACGCCCTTCGGGATGTACACGAAGGAGCCGTCGGAAAACACCGCTGAATTCAGGGCCGCGTAAAAGTTGTCACCCGGCGGTACCACCGATCCCATGTATTGCTGGACCAGATCCGGATGGGACCGGACGGCCTCGGAGAACGAACAGAAGATGATCCCCACGTCGGCCAGCTGCTTGCGGAAGGTGGTCGCCACCGACACGGAGTCGAACACCGCATCAACCGCCACGCCGGCGAGCTTGGCACGTTCGTGCAGCGGAACACCCAGCTTTTCGTAGGTTTTCAGCAGTTCGGGATCGACCTCGTCCAGGCTCTTGGGGGCGCTTTCGTTTGACTTGGATTTGGGTGCCGAATAATAGCTGATGTCCTGGAAGTCGGGTTCCGGGAAATGGACCTTCGCCCAATACGGCGGGGTCATCTTCAGCCATGCGCGGTAAGCCTTCAGGCGCCACTCGAGCATGAATTCGGGCTCGTGCTTGACCGCGGACAGGCGGCGAATCACGTCCTCGTCCAGGCCCTTGGCGAAGGTCTCCGATTCAATTTCGGTGACAAACCCCGCATCGTAGCCACGGTCGAGAAAGGAATCGAGCTTGTCGTTCACAGTACTCATTTGGACAGACTCCAGTTCGGAATGTTCGAAACAGCCCGCCGCGCCCCGGCTTTGACGGTGGTGGGCATAGGCAAATCATGGGCGATCATGTCAGCCACGGACACGGACTCCAGCGTGCGGCGCACGACTGCGTTGATCCGCTGCCAGTAGGGCCGGATCCGGCAGGCCGCTTCGACGGTGCAGACGCCCGGCAGCGCAGTGCACTCCGTCAGGCCGAACGGCTGGTCTTCAAGCGCATCGATGATCTGGGCGATGTTGATGTCTTCGGCGGGCCGCTCGAGGCGATACCCGCCATGGGCGCCCCGGGTGCTGGCGACCAGGTCGTGCTGCGCGAGCAGTTTCAGGACCTTGCTCACGACAGGCTGGCCCAACCCGAGGGCGACGGCCAGATCCGCTGCGCTGCAGACGTGAGTCGGCTCGGTGGCCATGTGCGTGAGCACAAGGATCCCGTAATCGACGATCTTGCTGATCCGCAGCATCGGTCCATCCAAGGGTAAGCCTAAGGAATCCAAATAGTACTGCTTTGGTACGGTTTAGGTCAAACCCTAAGTGACCATTCCGACGTCGTACGCTCTGCGCATACAATGGGGGAATTTCCGAATGACTCACGGTGCTCATCCCGTCGCGGTGCCCTGGATGTACTGCGCGGCCTGCGCACCGGCACCCACCGGGTTGAAGCATGACCGTTTCCGTCTTTGACTACGAGGCCGAGCTTGTCACCTGTGCGGCCGGTGATCGTTCCGCCTTTCTCGCGCTGTATACGTATGAAGCACCCGCCATGTTCACGCTGGCGCGCTGCATGCTCGGAGATGAAGCCGCCCCCGACGTGCTGCATGAGGCCTTCGTCCTCATCTGGCGGAACGCGGCCGGCTACAGCCCCGCGCTGGGGACCGCGCGCGCCTGGATGTACAGCATTCTGCGATACCGGGCGCTGAAGCGCCTGCGCGCGGAACGGGATTCGGGCCGGCAGGCGGACCAGCAGCCATTGCCCACCTTGCAAATCAGCCCCGAGTCCGGCGCGGTAGTCGGCGCACTGGCCAACCTGCCGCCGCCACAGCTCGAAGCTTTGCTGCAGGCCTACCTGCACGGGGGCGATTATGCACATATCGCAGACCGGCTGGACCGCTCCGAGCCCGACATCCAGGCCTCCATCGAAGCCGCCCTCGCCCAGATCGACGACGCGGTGTGCGCATGAAACAGCAGCGCTCATACTCCGATCCCGAAATCGCCTGCTACGTGCTGGGCCTGGACCTGCCGGAGCGGACCCAGGGGATACAGGCACTGCTCGCCCACAACGACGCCGCAGCGGCGCGCGCGCTGAAATGGGAAGCCTATCTGCTGAGCATCGTGGACGCGCTGCCGGCCACCCCGCCGCCAGACGAGGTCCTGCTGCAGATCGAGCAGACGCTGGGCATGACGTTCGAGGCGCCCGCCCCGGCACCGGTACTCGGCGAATCACGCACCCGGCCCCACCCTTCCACCGGCGAGCCCCGGCAGGCGTCGTGGCCACAGTGGCTGCGCTGCCCGCCATGGCTGCACGGCCTGTTGTCGCTGCCGAAAACGAAGCTGAGGACTGCCTGGCGGCCCTCGAAACGGGCCTTCCAGATCGGAGTGGTCGTCGGGCTGGTCATCGTGGTGCTGGCGGCACTGTTGATCAGCGCCAGCCTGCACACCACGCCGCGCACCGTCGTCAATCAGACGGTCACGACGGCGCACTAGGCGAAATCAGCGGGTGTACGCCATCTCGCCATGCGAGGTGATGTCCAGGCCTTCCCGCTCATCTTCTTCCGACACGCGCAAGCCCACCATCAGGTCCGCCGCCTTGTAGGCAATGCAGGCCGCGACCCCCGACCAGACCACAGTGACCAGCACGCTCTTGACCTGCACCCAGATCTGGGCCCACATGGCGAAGCTGTCGGGCGTCAGCCCGCCCGTGCCGCCCAGCCCCTTCGAGGCAAACACCCCAGTCAGGATGGCCCCCGCGATACCGCCCAGGCCATGCACGCCGAAGACGTCGAACGCGTCATCCGCACCCAGCAGACGCTTCAGGCCGCCCACCCCCCACAGGCACAGGGGACTGACCACCAGGCCCATGACGATGGCGCCCAGCGGGCCGACGAAACCGGCGGCCGGAGTGACGGCTACCAGACCGGCCACAGCGCCGGTCGCGGCGCCCAGCATCGACGCCTTGCCCTTGCGCAACATTTCGCCGGTCAGCCAGGACAAGGCGGCAGCGGCTGTCGCCAACACCGTATTGATGAAGGCCAGGCCCGCAACCCCGTTGGCCGCACCTGCCGAACCCGCGTTGAAGCCGAACCAGCCCACCCAGAGCAGCGAGGCGCCCACCATGGTCAGCGTCAGGTTATGGGGCGTCATGGCATCCTTGCCATAGCCCATGCGCTTGCCCACCATGTAGGCTCCCACGAGGGCGGCAACACCCGCGTTGATGTGCACCACAGTGCCGCCCGCAAAGTCCAGCGCGCCGTCCCGGCCCAGCAGGCCGCCGCCCCAGACCATGTGCGCCATCGGGATGTAGCTCAAGGTGAACCACAGCACCGCAAAGATGAGGACCGCTGAAAACCGGACGCGCTCGGCGAACGCCCCCACGACGAGTGCCACGGTAATGGCGGCAAAGGTGCCCTGGAACGCCACGAACACATACTCCGGCACCGTCGGCAGGACGGTGGAGAGTGTCTCTGGGGTAACCCCCAAGAGGAACAGCCTCCTCGTCCCGCCCAGGAACAACCCCTGCCCACCGAACGTGAGGCTGTAGCCGTACAGCGCCCACAGCACGCTGATGAGCGAGAAGATCACGAAAACCTGCACCAGCACCGACAGCATGTTCTTGGAACGCGCCAGACCGCCGTAGAACAGCGCCAGGCCCGGGATGGTCATCAGAATGACCAGCAGTGTGGAGGTGAGCATCCAGGCGGTGTCGCCGGAGTCCAGCCTGGACGCGGCTGCCGCGCCAGCGGACTGGGCAAAGGCCACGGAAGTAGAGGCGATCAGCACCAGCCCCAGCAACGAAGCAATCAGTTTTTTCATGGCAAATCCTTTCTTATTCCGGTCAATGGAGAGTGGCGGTTACAGCGCATTCACGCCGGTCTCGCCAGTGCGGATGCGAATGACCTGCTCCACTGCGGAAACGAAAATCTTGCCGTCGCCAATTTTTCCCGTGCGCGCGGCAGCCTCGATCGCCTCGACGACAAGCTCGACCTGAGCGTTGTCCACCGCCACCTCGATCTTGACCTTGGGCAGGAAGTCCACGACGTACTCGGCCCCGCGATACAGCTCGGTATGGCCCTTCTGGCGGCCGAAGCCCTTGACCTCGGTTACCGTAATGCCCTGCACCCCGATGTCCGAGAGCGCTTCACGCACTTCGTCGAGCTTGAAGGGCTTGATGATGGCAGTCACTATCTTCATGTCGGGATTCATGGTCGCACCTGTGGTTTGCTGAATGAGCAATTTCTTTCAAGCAAAAACCATGCCAACTATTCGGCACTGATTTGGTGCAACCGGCCCGCCAGCGGGCGGGCGATTCAAAGGTCGAGGTGACCTTCGGTTGGCGGCGAGGCCGCCGCGCCTTCCAGGGCCCGTGCGAGCCCATCGTGTGCGGCCGTCAGATCGGCGCGCAACGCCTGAAGCTCGGCGCCGGAGAGGCGCACGGCAGCATCCTGGTCACGTGGAACGTCGTTGCCATCGCCCAGGCGATTGCGCGCGCCCGCGATGGTGAAGCCCTGTTCGTACAGCAGATCGCGGATCCGCCGCACCAGCAAAACCTCGTGGTGCTGGTAATAGCGGCGGTTGCCGCGCCGCTTCACGGGCTTGAGCTGTGTGAATTCCTGTTCCCAGTAGCGCAGGATGTGCGGCTTGACGCAGCACAATTCGCTGACCTCGCCGATCGTGAAATAGCGCTTGGCGGGAATGGGGGGCAACGGAGCCGAAGGAGCCGCCAGCGTCATTCGTCACCTCCTGTCGCCGCAATGCTGTCTTTCAGCTTTTGGCTGGCATGGAAGGTGACCACGCGGCGTGCGGCGATCGGGATGACCTCTCCCGTTTTTGGATTGCGCCCCGGACGGGGTGGCTTGTGACGAACCTGGAAGCTGCCAAAACCGGATAGCTTGACCTCGGTTCCCTGAATCAGGGCATCCCGCACCTCGGAGAAAAAGGTATCGACGACGTCCTTGGCTTCGCGCTTGTTCAGGCCCACGCGTTCGAACAGCAGTTCGGCGAGCTGGGCTTTGGTCAATGTCCGATCGGTTTCCACCAATAAGTCCTCCTATGAGCGCAGACGCGCCCCATGTGCCTGGGCTAGCGCCTGAGTCAAACGCTGCATGCAGTATTCGATCTGGCGATCATCCAGGGTGGTGTCCTGCCCCTGGAACCAGAAGCGCAACGCCAGACTGCGCTGATCGCCGGATTCAGCGTCTCTCCAGATGTCGAACAGTTTAATGTCTTTCACGACCGCGAGGGCTTCATCTGCAGACACCTCGTGTTCAAGTGTATCAAGGACTGCCTGCCAGGCCAGCTTTGCATCCACCCAGATCGCCAGATCCCGCACCACCGTCGGTTGACGCGACAGGTCAGCCGGCGCCGGGAAGGCGCGCTGCGCAATGCCGGCGGTGTCGATCTCGAAGACCACTGGTGCATGCACTAGATCCAGCGCCTGCGCCCAGCGCGGGTGGACCTCGCCCAGCCAGCCTATGGGCTGGCCATCGAGCACCAGATGCGCACTACGCCCCGGGTGCAGCGCGGGGTGCTGGGCCGGCTCGCAACGCAGCCCCGCAGCCCGCACACCCAGCAGCGACACCAGATCGTGTTTTACATCGAAGAAGTCCACCGGACGCGTGGCCGCGCCCCACTGTTCGGACACCGCCGGCCCCCAGGCGGCAGCCGCCAGATGCGTGGGCTGCGCGACGCCTGCAACAGACAAATCGCCATCCGGCACCGATGCGTCACGCGCAAACACGCGGCCCACCTCGAAAAGCCGCACCCGGGTCTGGCGATGCTTGGCATTATGGGCGATGTTGTCCAGCAAGCCGCCGATGAGGCTGGAGCGCATCACGGCCAGCTGGCTCGCAATAGGGTTGAGCAGCCGGATCGGCTGTTCATTGCCGCAATAGTCGTGTTCCCAGGCTTCTTCGACGAACGAAAAATTGATGACTTCCTGGTAGTCCAGCGCGACCATCTCGGCGCGCATGGCATGCAGCCCATAAAGCGTTTCGGGCTGGATCCGCATCCGCGCCGGCGCCAAGGGCGGCTCGTCGGGGATCAGGTCGAACCCGTGGATCCGGGCGACTTCCTCGATCAGGTCTTCTTCAATGGTCAGGTCGAAGCGCGCTGCCGGCGGCGTCACGACGAAGTCGTCGCCATGCTGCTCGAAAGCCAGGCCCAGGCGCGAAAAGACGTCGGCAACCGCTGTCGCCGCCAGGCTCAGCCCCAGAACCTTGTTGCAGCGGGACAGCCGCATGCGGACCGGCTCGCGGGCGGGCAGCTTGGCGATCTGGTCATCCAGTGGACCGGCCTGGCCGCCGCAGATGTCCAGAATCAGCCCCGTCATGATCTCCAGATGTTCCGGGATCGTGGAAAAATCCACGCCCCTCTCGAAGCGGTGGCCCGCCTCGGATGTCAGTTTGTAGCGACGCGGGCGACCCATGATGGCTTCGGGCCACCAGAAGGCCGCTTCCAGATAAACATCCGTGGTATCCAGGGTCACGGCGGAAGCCTGGCCTCCCATGATGCCCGCCAGACTTTCAAGCGCAGAGTCGCCCGCAATGACCCCCACATCGGGCGCCAGCGTGATGGTCTCGCCGTTGAGCAGCTCGAGCTGTTCCCCGTCCCGACCCCAACGCACAGTCAGCCCGCCGCGAATGCGCTGCAGGTCGAACACGTGGCTGGGCCGACCCAGTTCCAGCATGACGTAATTGGAAATGTCCACCAACGCCGACACCGACCGCTGGCCGGCGCGCTCCAGGCGGGACTTCATCCAGGCGGGGGTGGCGGCACGCGCGTTGACGCCTTTCACGACACGGCCCGCGTATCGGCCGCACAGATCGGACGCCTCGATCCGCACCGGCAGGCGATCAGGAATCGTCACGGGCACATGGGGGATGTCGGGGACGTGCAAGGCACACCCGGTCAGCGCGGCGACTTCGCGTGCGACGCCGGCAATGGACAGGCAGTCGGCGCGGTTGGGAGTGAGCTTCAGCAGGTAAATGGTATCGTCCAGATCCAGCGCCTCACGCAGATCTCGGCCAGGTTCCAGATCCCTCGGGAGCTCAAGCAGGCCCGCGTGATCCTGAGACAGCCCCAGCTCGCGCGCCGAGCACAGCATGCCGTTGGAAACCACCCCACGCATCTTGACCGGCGCGATGTGCATCCCGCCCGGCAGCTCGGCGCCGACCTTCGCCAGCGGCACGACCAAGCCGGCTGCGGCATTGGGCGCACCGCAGACGATCTGCAACGGCTCGCCCGATCCGTCATTCACGCGACAGACATGCAGCTTGTCCGCATTAGGATGATTCTCGACGGCCTCGATGCGCGCGACCACGACCCCCGAAAACGCGGGAGCAAATGGATCTGCGTCCTCGACCTCCAGGCCAGCCATGGTCAGGCGATGCGCGAGCGCCTGGCTATCGATGTCGGGGTTGGCCCAGGTGCGCAGCCATGATTCTGGAAATTGCATGATTCGGATTCCGTATCGACAAAGGGCTAGGCGTTGAACTGGCGCAGGAAGCGCAGGTCACCCTCGAAGAACTGGCGCAAGTCGTTGACGCCGTATCGCAGCATGGTGAGGCGCTCCAGCCCCGAACCGAAGGCAAAACCGATGTAGTGCTCCGGGTCCAGACCGAAATTGCGCACGACCTGGGGATGGACCTGGCCGGAACCGGAAATCTCCAGCCAGCGCCCCTGGTTCGGCCCGGAGGTGAACATCATGTCGATTTCCGCGGACGGTTCCGTGAACGGGAAGAAGGACGGACGAAAGCGCAACGTCAGGTCTTCGGTCTCGAAAAAGGCGCGCAGGAAGTTCGTGTAGACACCCTTCAGGTCCGCAAAGGAGATGTCCTCTGCGATCCACAGGCCTTCGACCTGATGGAACATGGGCGAATGGGTGGCATCGCTGTCCACACGATAGGTACGGCCTGGGGCAATGACCTTGATGGGTGGCTTGTTCATCCGCGCGTAGCGCACCTGCATGGGGCTGGTGTGCGTGCGCAGCACCAGCGGCAGGCCATGCGCATCCTGCATGTCCACGTAGAAAGTGTCCTGCATGGAACGCGCCGGGTGATTCTCCGGATTATTCAGGGCCGTGAAGTTCGTCCAGTCGTCTTCGATCTCGGGGCCGTCTGCGACATCGAAGCCGATGGAGCGAAAAATCTGCTCGACTCGCTGCCAAGTGCGGATGACCGGATGAATGCCGCCCGTACCTCGGCCGCGCCCGGGAAGCGTGACGTCGATGGTTTCCGCCGCCAGGCGCTGATCCAGTTGGGCCTGCGCGAGCTGCGCGCGCCGCTCGTTGAGCAAGGCCTCGACCTGCTGCTTGGCCTGGTTGATCTGCGCGCCCCGGGTGCGCTTCTCGTCACCCTGCAACGCTGCCAGGCCCTTCAACAAGGCCGTGAGCGAACCCTGCTTGCCCAGAAAGGCGGCCTTTTCGTTTTCCAGAGTGGCGGCGTCATGCGCCTGCGCAAAACGCGCTCCGGCCTGTTCAATGAGCGAGGCTAGCGTAGTGTCCATATGTCGTATAGCTTCCAAAACGCAAACGGAGCCCGAGTGAGCTCCGTTTGCGATGAGACAGAATCGAAAACGAAACTGTGTCGATCAGGCCGCCAGCGCGGATTTCGCCTGGGCCACGACGGCCGCAAATCCGGCCTTGTCGTGGACTGCCATGTCTGCGAGGACCTTGCGGTCCAGCTCGATGGAGGCCCTGCGCAGCCCCGCGATGAATACGCTGTAGGTCACCCCCAGCTCGCGGCAACCCGCGTTGATACGGGCAATCCACAAGGCACGGAAAGTGCGTTTCTTGTTGCGGCGGTCACGGTAGGCATACTGGCCTGCCCGCATGACAGCCTGTTTGGCGACACGGAATACGTTCCCGCGGCGGCCGCGATAACCCTTGGCGGCCTGAATGACTTTTTTATGGCGTGCACGAGCAGTGACGCCGCGTTTGACGCGAGGCATGTGAAATCTCCGATCAGGCGAAAGGCAACATCGCCTTCACCGAGGCAACGTTGGTTTCATGGACAGCGGCCGAACCACGCAATTGACGTTTGCTTTTCGTGGTTTTCTTGGTCAGGATGTGGCGCTTGAAGGCCTGACCCCGCTTGAGCGATCCACTACCGCGCATCTTGAAGCGCTTGGAGGCGCCTTTTTTGCTCTTCATCTTGGGCATGACGATACTCTGTTGACTTGGCAAACCCAGGTGATCCGGCATTCGGATGCTTTTCTGACCCGGCATTTGCGTGAAACCGTGACCCACGCGCGCAACAAGCGCGATGGGACAGTGCTTTATCGAAAAACGAAAAAAGCCCTTGATTATAGGATGATTTATTCAGGCTTGTCGACCGGATCTTCCAGAGCCTGGATCCGTGCCTCCAGGGCATCGACCCGCTTCAAAGCCCGCGCCAAGAGCTCGGCCTGCACGTCGAACTCTTCGCGGGTGATGAGGTCCATGCGGGCGAAAGTCTGCGTCATGAAGGTCTTCATGGTGCGCTCGATATCGGCTGCCGGGGTCTTCGCCAGCAGTTCGGACATGTTCTTCTGAAAATCGTCGAACCATTGGTTGGGCGGGATCATGGCGGACTCCTGGTACGTAAAGCCTTATTTTACCCGGTCACGGCCCAGTGCTTCGCCCTGCGGCATCGGGGCGAAACCGCATCGCTGCCGCAACGTGCTCAGGCAAGATACTTCGGGCATCCCCCAGATCCGCCAGAGTGCGTGAAACGCGCAGGATGCGCTGGGTGGCGCGCGCCGACCAGCCCCAGCGATCCACCCCGCCGGCGAGCAACGCCCGGCTCTTGTCATCCGCGCCCGCATGGACCTCCAGGCCCGCTGCATCCAGCTGGGCGTTGAGGCAGCCCTGGCGATCCTGCTGGACGGCGCGCGCCCGCAGGACGCGGCTGCGCACGACCGCGGTAGACTCTCCCACAGGCGATTCGAACCAGCGCGGTTCGGCAACCAGCGTGACGTGCAGGTCGATCCGATCCAACAGGGGACCCGACAGCCGGCTGCGGTACTGCAGGATGCGCTCGGGCGTACAGCGGCAGGACTGGCGTGCATGCCCAAGATATCCGCACGGGCATGGGTTCATGGCCGCGACCAGCTGGAACCGCGCCGGGAACTGGCAGCTCCCGGCGGCGCGCGCAATCGTGACGTGCCCCGTTTCCAGTGGCTCCCGCAAGGCCTCCAGGGCGCGCCGCTCGAATTCCGGCAGTTCATCGAGAAACAGCACGCCCCGGTGAGCCAACGTGATTTCTCCTGGCCGAGGATGTGCCCCGCCTCCAACCAGCGCCGGCATGGATGCCCCGTGATGTGGCGACCGGAACGGCGGCACACGGGGCAGGTGCTCCAGCGGCCGCGCCAGACCATGCACTGCAGCGACTTCCAGTGCGTGGCGAGGCGACAGATCAGGCAGCAGGCCTGGCAAACGCTGGGCAAGCATGCTTTTGCCCACCCCCGGCGGACCGCAGAACAGCAGACTGTGGCCCCCGGCAGCCGCCAGTTCCAGCGCGCTGCGCGCCGTACTTTGGCCCCGGACATCGGCCATGCAGGGAATTTCAGTCGGCTGCGCGCTCGCCCAGCCGGCAGGCTGCGCCGCTGCCAGCGGTGCACGCCCTTGAAAATGTTCGGCAACCGCGTGGAGGCTGGGCGCCGCCAGTACGCGCAGCCCGGGCACCAGCGCCGCGACGGAAGCAGCCTGAGGCGCCATGATGAGTACGGCGTCGGGGTCGTCCTGCGACACGGCCAACCCAATCGCCAGCGCGGAACGGGCCGCCACCACCGTGCCGGTCAAAGACAGCTCACCCGCAAGCACCACGTGGCGGACGTCGGGCGCCTCGCCGGCGCCATCGACAATCTGTCCGGATGCGAGCAATACGCCCAGGGCAATTGGCAAATCGAATCGCCCGGAGTCCTTGGGCAGATCCGCTGGCGCGAGATTGGCCGTGATCCGCCCGGCCGGGAAATCGAAACCGCTGCTGAGGACTGCTGAACGCACACGGTCCCGGCTTTCACGCACTCCAGCGCCGGGCAGCCCGGTCAGCGAAAACGATGGCAGACCGCCCCCTACATGGACCTCGACCTGAACCGGCCAGGCCTGCAGGCCGAAAAGCGCCCGGCTGGACAATACGGCAAGCGACATGAGGCCCCCACACTGGCGAGGCGCGCCGACAGCGCGCCCCATACATTTCAGTACTGTAGGGGATGAATCAATGCAAATACATGGCAACGCGCCCGATTCGTCCATCGGGGGCGTTGCCCATGGTCGTTTCTGTCCAGTCGTTCCGATTGACGATTCGCGACTCAGAAAGACATGCGTGCCGGTCGATGTGCTGCGACTACTTCTTCGTGTCGCTACCAATAGCACCCTGGATGGCCGCATCGGCCTTGGCCGCGCCCTCCTTCACCGATTCACGGGCGCTATTGGCCGCTTCGCCGGCCTTATGGGCAACCTCGCCCGCCTTGTCCGCAATCGTGCTGCCGGCTACTGCAGCCTTTTCCTTGGCAGCCGCAGCCGTGTCCTTGAGCTTGTCGCCCATGGACTGCTGGCCAGCCGGCGCGCTCTGGTTCTGGGGAGCTGGAGCGGGTGCAGCGGGTGCCGACGATTGCGGAGCGGGCGTCGTCGAAGGCGCAGGCGCGGCCGGCGGCGGCGTCTTCGCATCGTCGCTCTTGGAGCATGCGGCCAACAGGCTCAGCGATGCGAGTACAGCAGCGAGTGTCAGCGTATTACGCGTCATGGTCATGATCTTCCCTATTCAAAAATTCCGCTCGACTTGTTCAGCGGATCCTCAATCAGCAGGACCGGCTTGTTACAACCGGCTTGGTTACAATTCTAGTCACCCAGAATCCCGGGTAAACCCTGATATGTAATGACTGATTTCATGAGGACCGGGGCTGCGTCGAACCCGCGGGCGGAACCCCCAAGGGGGAAGGACCCCGGGAGCAGCCCGTCGTTCTTCGCGGGAGTTGAACAACTGGACACAAAACGCTGAGCATCGGAAGGTCATCCGCAACAGAACCGCCGCCGGTGCCGCAACGGAAGACGCGATGGAAGGCTCAAGGGGCCAGATCGGCCAGATCGATGCGCTCGGCCCGATTCAGGGCCGCTGCCACCTTCACGCGTAGCGCATTGGTGTGCGCCCGGCGGATTTCCTTCTTGACATCCAAAAGCTGCTGCGGGTGCATGGAGAACCCAGTCAACCCCAACCCCAACAGCATTCGGGTGATCCCGACGTCGCCAGCCATCTCTCCGCAGACCGACACGGGTTTCCCGGCCCGCTCACCGACGTTGATGGTGTGCGCAATCAGGCGCAGGACGGCCGGATGCATGGGATCGTAAAGCGCAGCCACATCTTTGTCGCCCCGATCGATCGCCAGGACATACTGGATCAGATCGTTGGTGCCGATGGACAGGAAGTCCATTTCCTCCGCGAAAGGCTCGATCGCGATGGCCATGGCTGGAATTTCCACCATGGCGCCTACTTGAACATCCGCTTCGTGGGGCACGCGGGCGACACGCAACTCCTCGGCAGCACGATCCAACGCCCGGCGCGCTGCCTGGATCTCCTGCAGGCTGGAAATCATCGGGAGCAGAATGCGGACGGGACCATGCCGGGCCGCCCGCAGCAGGGCTCGCAACTGCGTATTGAACAGTTCCGGATTAGCCAGGCAGTAGCGAATCGCCCGCAACCCAAGGGCAGGATTCGCCGCCACGGTCGCCTCGCCATCCAGCGTCTTGTCGGCGCCAATGTCCAGCGTCCGGATCGTGACGGGCCGGCCCGCCATCGTCCGCACGGCCGAAGTATAAGCTTCGTACTGCTCGTCCTCGCCGGGCAACTCCCGCCGTCCCATGAAGAGAAATTCGCTGCGGAACAGGCCGATGCCTTCGGCACCCGCCGCCAATGCGTCGGCCGCTTCTTCGGGCAGCTCGATATTGGCTTCCATGCGAATCCGCACCCCATCCAGCGTCACAGCCGGTGCAAAACGCAGCGCCTTGAGCTCGTCGCGCTCGCGCAGGAAGGCAGTCTGTCGTTCACGATATTCGGCCAGCACGGAGGCAGGCGGGTTTACCAACACCATGCCGTTCAGACCGTCGACGATCAGCTGGTCACCGTCGCGCACCAGCATACGCACCCACCCCATGCCCACCACGGCCGGCACATTCATGCTGCGCGCCACGATGGCGGTATGCGAAGTTGCTCCGCCGAGGTCCGTCAGAAAGGCCGCAAATTTGCCGCCACGCAGCCGCATCATATCGGCTGGGGAAATATCGCGAGCCACCACGATGAGGCTGCCGTCGGAATCCACGGCATCCAGGTTCGGCAGCCAGTGCCTGGAACCGGACAGCACCCGCAGCACGCGTTCAATCACCTGGCGCACGTCGGCGCTGCGCTCGCGCAGGTAATCGTCGTCCATCGTGGCAAACTGCTCGGCGAGAATCTGCCCCTGGGTCGTGAGCGCCCATTCAGCGTTGTACTGGCGATCGGAAATGAGCTGGCACACCGACTGCACCAGCATGGGGTCCTGCAGCAGCATTGCATGCACTGACAGCAACACACCCATTTCGCGCGGCGCATCGTCCGGCAAGGTCTCGACCATCTGATGCAGGTCGCGCACGGCGGTTTCCACCGCCTGGCTGAAACGGTGCTGCTCGGCCTCGATGTCGCCGGGTGCCAGCCGGTAGTGCGCCACCTCCAGCGCTGCTGCGCTCATGACAACGGCGCGCCCGATGGCATAGCCCCGCACGACGCCCTGGCCGTAGAGACACAGGGTGGAAGAAAGAGATTCTGAAGAAGAGGTCGTCAAGCCTTCAGCAAGCGCTTCCATGGGTCTGTCACCCCACTATTCCGGTTCCCCGAACTTGCGATCGAACAAAACCCGGATGTCTGTCAATGCCTGATCTTGATCGCCCCCGTTGGCATCCACACGAACCGTCACACCTAGTCCTGCCGCCAGCATCATCACCCCCATGATGCTCTTGGCGTTGACCCGCTGCGCACCCCGAGAAATGAAGATCTCGCTCTGGAAGCGTGCCGCAAGCTGAGTCAGCTTCGCGGCTGCGCGCGCATGCAGGCCAAGCTTGTTGGTGACGACCAGATCGATGGATGGCATGTGCTCGGACTCCTGGCTAGCATTCTGGCGGGGGTTCAGCATTCACAATACCGCGCAGCGCCCCCTGACGCACGCGCTCACTGAGAGAATCAGGGTTTTCCTGTTGGTCCGTCAAGGCCTTCAGCACCATGCAGGCGTTGGTGCCCGTCAGGAGGTGCACGATATAGCCTTCCTCGAGCGCCCGACGTTGCGCCGCTGCCGCGATGTTGAAGGGCGTCGCGCCGTACAGATCGCACAGGATCAGGACCGGCGTCTCCACCCCACCCGCGCGCAACCACGCCAGCACCCGTTCGGATTCGGGCTCCGGATCCGCATCGGGCTCGACGTCGAAGACCTGCAGGTCGGGCTTGCGCCCCAGGATATGGGCGGCGCACGCATCGAAGGCCGCCCCCAGCGGCTTGTGCATGATCAGCGCGATACGGGTGGCGTTCATCATGCGGTCCCTACGGCTTGCTCCAGCGCTCCGACGAAGTGCGCTGCGACGTCGAAACCGGTCTGCTCCGTGATCTCGACAAAGCAGGTCGGGCTGGTGACGTTGATTTCGGTGATGCACTCGCCAATCACGTCCAGGCCGATCAGCAGCAACCCCCGGGGAGCCAGTGCCCGGCCGACCGTGCGGGCCATCTCGCGATCATGATCGGTGAGCGGCTGGGCAACCCCGTGGCCACCTGCGGCCAGATTCGCACGCGTCTCACCCTTCAGGGGCATGCGCGCCAGCGCATGGGGAATGGGTTCGCCGGCAATGATGAGAATGCGCTTGTCACCGTCGACGATTTCCGGAATGTAGCGCTGCGCCATGATGGTCCGCGTGCCCAATTCCGTCAGCGTCTCCAGAATGGCGCCCAGATTGGGCTCGCCAGGCTGCAGGCGGAAGACACCGCTGCCGCCCATGCCGTCCAGCGGCTTGACGATGACGTCCCGGTATTGTGCGTGAAAGTCCCGCAAGCGCTGCATGTCGCGGCTGATCAGCGTCGGTGCCGTGTATTGCGGAAACTCCGTGATGGCAAGTTTTTCAGGATGATTGCGGATTCCGGCGCCGGTATTGAAGACGCGTGCTCCCTGTGCAGCAGCGCGATCGAACAGATGCGTCGCGTAGACATACTCCATGTCGAACGGCGGGTCCTTGCGCATCAGCACGGCGTCGAAATCCGCCAGCGCGCAATCGCGAGGCTGGCCGTCCTGGGACCACCAATCGTGCGAATGCCAGTCGGCGTCGGGCTTCAGGCGCATGCTCGTCGCCGCGACGCGCACCTGCCCCACCTGGACGAACAGGTCGCCCATCAGCGCAAAACTGAAGCGATGGCCTCTTGCAGCCATGCTGCGCATCATGGCCACCGAAGAGTCCTTCCAGGCCTTCAGGGCCGGCAGGGGATCGATGATGAACAAAAAATGCATGAACGCCTCGAGTAAGGGCCTACCCACCTGCCCCATGCCGGAACGGGCGGATCAGAGGCCGTGATCAGGCAGCATCGCCCTGCTTGCCGGCTTTCCGGCGCGGCGCCAGCACCATCACCATCTGGCGGCCTTCGAGCTTGGGCATAGCCTCGACCTGTACCAGATCACCCAGATCATCGCGCACCCGTTCCAGAACACGCATCCCGAGATCCTGGTGAGCCATTTCGCGGCCCCGGAACCGCAGCGTGACCTTGGCCTTGTCGCCGTCCTCGATGAAGCGGCGCAGGTTGCGCAGCTTGACCTGATAGTCGCCCTCGTCGGTCCCCGGCCGGAACTTGACTTCTTTGACCTGGATGACCTTCTGTCGTGAGCGGGCTTCCTGCTGGCGCTTCTGTTCCTGGTACTT
The DNA here is from genome assembly GCF_004321985.1 of Castellaniella sp. Classification (GTDB taxonomy): domain Bacteria; phylum Pseudomonadota; class Gammaproteobacteria; order Burkholderiales; family Burkholderiaceae_B; genus Castellaniella. The sequence goes on from NZ_SCQN01000033.1 coordinate 16,874, forward strand.
GAACTTGCCGTAATCCATCAGGCGGCAGACCGGAGGATCCGCCGTTGGGGCGATTTCCACCAGATCGACGTCATTTTCTTCGGCCAGCGCCAAAGCGTCTGAAGTCCGGTAGATGCCGAGCTGTTCGCCTTCCACGCCGATCAGGCGAACTTCGTGGATTCGGATTTCACCGTTGACACGGTGCTTTTTTTCGGTTGCGATGTCTGAAACTCCTAGTATTGACGGAAGTGAAGGCTTCAGGCCTGGGCCTGAACACCTTCGGTATGATCCAGCCCCTTCGACTGGATGTCCTGCTGCAGATGCTGTACGAATTGGTCTAGCGGCATGACGCCCAAGTCCAGCTTTCCGCGCCCGCGGACGGCCACGGCGCCCGAATCGCGTTCCTTGTCGCCAACCACCAGAATATAGGGGATCTTCTGCAGGCTGTGCTCGCGAATTTTGCGGGTGATCTTCTCACCGCGCAAGTCCGAAAACACCCGGAACCCCTGTTTGATCAAGGATTGCGCAACCTGTTCCGCATACGCGGCCGAGCCGTCGGAGATACAGCACACGACTGCGTGATGCGGCGCCAGCCACGCGGGCAAGGCGCCAGCGTGGTTCTCGATCAGAATGCCGATGAAGCGCTCCAGCGAACCCAGGATGGCGCGATGCAGCATGACGGGCGGCTGGCGCTGGTCCTGTGCGTCCACATATTCGCCGCCCAAGCGCTGCGGCATGGAAAAGTCTACCTGGATGGTACCGCATTGCCAGTGACGGCCAATGGCGTCCTTCAGGGTGTATTCGATCTTGGGGCCATAGAAAGCACCCTCGCCCTCGGAAATCTCGTAGGCACAATGCGACATGTCCAGGCTCTGTTTCAGCGCATGCTCGGCCTTGTCCCAGACCTCGTCGGCACCAATGCGCTTCTCGGGCCGGGTGGAGACCTTGTACAGGATATTGGTAAAGCCAAAATCGGCATAGACCTTTTGCAGCAGCTTGGTAAAAGCCGCGCATTCATCCAGCAACTGATCTTCTGTACAGAAGATGTGGCCGTCGTCCTGAGTGAAGCCGCGCACCCGCATGAGACCGTGTAGCGAACCCGAAGGCTCGTTACGGTGGCATTGGCCGAATTCGCCATAGCGCAGCGGCAATTCACGATACGAATGCAGGCCCGCCTTGAAGATCTGCACATGCCCGGGACAATTCATGGGCTTGAGCCCATAAACACGGTTCTCCGACTCCGTCGTGAACATGTTTTCCTTGTAATTGTCCCAGTGGCCGGTCTTCTTCCACAAAGACAGATCCAGGATCTGCGGTGCCTTGACTTCTTGGTAGCCGTTGTCCTGGTAGACCTGGCGCATGTGTTGCTCGACCTGCTGCCAGACGGCCCAACCCTTCGGGTGCCAGAAGACCAGGCCGGGGGCCTCGTCCTGGAAATGGAACAGATCCAATTCGCGGCCGATGCGGCGGTGATCGCGCAGCTCAGCCTGTTCCAGCATGTTCAGGTATGCGTCCTGGTCTTCCTTGCGGGTCCAGGCAGTGCCATAGATCCGCTGCAGCATCTCGTTGTTGCTGTCGCCGCGCCAATAGGCGCCGGCAACCTTCATGAGTTTGAAGACGCGCAGATGGCCCGTGGACGGCACATGCGGCCCGCGGCACAGGTCCACGAACTGGCCCTCGCGGTACAGGCTGATCGCCTGATCCGACGGAATGGACGCAATGATCTCGGCCTTGTAGGCCTCACCGATGCCCCGAAAGAACTTGACGGCATCATCCCGATTCCAGACTTCCCGAACCACCGGCTCGTCCAGGCGGGCGAGTTCGGCCATTTTCTTTTCGATGGCCGTGAGATCCTCGGGCGTGAAGGGACGCTTGTACGAGAAATCGTAATAGAAGCCGTTCTCGATCACCGGCCCAATGGTGACCTGCGCATCCGGAAACAGGGACTTCACCGCGTAGGCCAACAGGTGCGCCGTGGAATGGCGGATCAGGTCCAGGCCTTCGGGATCTTTTTCGGTGATGATGTTCAGGCTGGCATCGTGGTCGATGACATGGCTGGTGTCGACCAGCTTGGGTGGCTGCCCCGGGACCGTCACCCGCCCGCCGAGTGCTGCCCGACCCAGGCTCTTCCCAATCGAATTCGCAACGTCGTGCACGGATACCGGGTGATCGAATTCACGCCGCGAACCATCAGGAAGGGTGATACAAACCATTTAAACGTGTCCCGAAAATGCGAAACGCGGCCTGCGCCGCGCCGAAATCTGTCTGAAATTGCCATGCAGGAGGAATCTCCAAGTGTAGCAATCCAACCCCCAACAATCAATTTTGGCGCCGCTTTGCACGACAAAAAAGCCGCGAAACGTAGTGTTTGCGCGGCTGTCAGTGCATGGTTTGGCAACCCGGTTAGGCAACCATTGCACAGGTTCTGGTAGGCAGTACTGGGTTCGAACCAGCGACCTCTACGATGTCAACGTAGCGCTCTAACCAACTGAGCTAACCGCCTGAAAGAACGTGGATTATAGGGGTTTGGAAGAACCGATGTCAAATGAAGATCAAGCGTCATCCGGGTCGCCGGCGCCGCCCTGCCACCGCTGCCACAACCCGGGTGATGCCAGCAACGCATGCGCCCAGCGCTGTGCCGGCAGCCCGGTACGCGCCTCTAACGCCTGGGCGCCGCTGAGCCAGTCGTGCAGGTCGGGCGGCACGAACGCGCCCTTGAAGGCCAGCGCCACCGTATTGCCCTCGTCCACTTCGGGCAGGCAGACCACCTGATCGCGAAAAGCCGCCCGAATGTTCTGAAGGTTGGACCCGAAGCTCGAATGATGGCCAAACAGATTGACGGCCATGATGCCGGTTTCGTCCAGGGCGCGCCAGCAATCACGGTAGAAGTCCACGTCGCCGCAGACGGGTCCCTGTGCCTGGGCGTCATACAGATCCACCAACAGTACACGGTAGCGCCCCACCCGGGCCGGGTCGGCGACCCAATCGCGAGCGTCCCCCAGGTCGATCCTGGACCGTGCCGACTCCGACAGCCGAAAGTAGCTCCGGCACACAGCCACCACCGCCACATTGCGCTCCACCGTTTCGATTGAAGCCCGCGTGTGGCGCAGCGCGAAACGCAGCAGCGATCCCGCTCCCAACCCAAGTATCCCAAGCCGATCCCGGCTGCCCGCCTTCAGAAACAGCATCCAGGCCATCATCTGGCCGGTATAGGCCAGCACCAGTTCCGACGGACGAGCGAGACGCATGGCACCCTGGACCCACTCGGAACCAAAATGCAGATAGCGCACACCGTCCTGTTCGGAGAGCGTGGGCTCATCGGCCTCAGCCGCAATCTGCCAGGTTGATTTCGAGGCGCGGGACATCTTCAACGATTCCGGAAAGGGGGATTCCGGGATTCTAAAGCAGCATCGTGCGTGCGATGGAACGTTTCTTCTCCCGAATCCTTACTACAATCCCCTCCTGGACCCCGTCAAACACCCGGGGCTCCCCGCTTGCCACCTGGCCAATCCGCGCACACTGTCGTCGGACGATCCACGCGACACGCGGGGTCCGCTGTCTTCTTCTGGAGCATTCACATGGCCATCACAATGTATGAGGTTTCCATCCCTGTCTTCAAGCGCGCCCTGCACAACCTGTCGAACGTCCTGAAACAGGGCCAGGCTCACGCGCAGGATAAGGGGGCGGCGCCCGACGGCCTATTGCATCAGCGGCTGATCTTCGACATGCTGCCGCTCATCAAGCAGGTCCAGATCGCCTGCGACACGGCAGCCCGCAGTGCTGCCCGCATGGCCGATACCGACCCCAAGGCCTTCCCCGATTCCGAAACCACACTGAAACAGGCGCAGGACCGTATCGCCGGAACCATCGCCTATCTGGACACCTTCAAGCCCGAACAGATCAACAGTGCCGAGAGCCGCGATCTGACGCGCCCCACCCGTACCGGAGAGCTGCACTATAAGGGTCTGGCCTACCTGACCGACTACGCTTTGCCGAATTTCTTCTTCCACTGCACCACGGCCTACGACATCCTGCGCGTCGCCGGCACGCCAATTGGCAAGAAAGACTTCCTAGGGTAGCCTCAACCGATCCGCGCACAACTGGTGCTGCCGGCTGAACACCACGCGGAAAGCCAGCAGCACCACGCCAAATGTGCCCAGCGTCGTGGCCGCGACAATCATGAACATGATGACGATCTGATAGCGCACGGCCGACGCGGGTGCAGCCCCCGCCAGCATCTGGCCGGTCATCATCCCGGGCAGGCTGACGATCCCCATCACCATCATCGAATTGATCGTGGGAATCATGCCTGTCCTGAGGCTGGACACGATCAGCGGATGGGCGGCTTCCCAGCGTGTCGCCCCCAGCGCCAGGTCGCTCTCGATCAGATTGCGGTCACGCATGGCCCCGTCCATGAAATGCCCCAGGGCCAGCGAAACACCGTTGATCAGGTTGCCCAGCACCATCCCCAGCAACGGAACCGCATACTGCGCCCGATACCACGGTTCCACATTCAGAATGCCCAGCAGCGCGGCACCGGTGACCACATAGGACGCCGCAAAGACACACAGCACGCTGTTCAGATAGATGCCCGCAAAACGCCGCCGGGTGCGGTTGACGGCGGCCACCCCGGCAAATCCGGTCATCACCAGACCAATCACCACCACCGGCAGCGGCCGATCCAGCGCAAAGATGTAATCCAGCACCAGGCCGACCAACAGAAGCTGCACCGCCATGCGGATGCTGGCAATGGACAGGCTGCGCGTCAACCCCAGGCGCAGCCAGCCCGACAACAGCAGATTGATCACGATCAGGCCGGCTGCAAAAGCCAGCTGCCAGTTGCCGATCTCCAGATAGGAAGGTTTCATGGAGGGCTCCCGATGGGGAGCCGCAGATCGCTCACGCGGGTCAGCTGCGCAGGATCATGGCTGGTCCAGACGCATGCGCGGCCGGACGCCGCAGTCTGCCAATGGTGAACCAGTGCTTCGACGTTTGCCGCGCGGGTCGGATCCAGAGATGCAGTGGGCTCATCCAGCAACAGGATCGAAGGCTGGATGAGCAGTGCGCGAAGCACGGCCACCACCTGGGCTTCCCCACCCGACAGCGTGGCCACGTCCTGCCGGAGGAAGTCTGCCGCCATCCCGATTTGCGACAGGTAGCCGCCAGCCGTTTCAGGTGAAAAAGCACGGCCGCGATGGACACGGAATCCGAAGGGGGCAGCCAGCGCTGCCTGCACGCTGCCCTCCGGCAGCGCTGGACGCTGCGGGACGTACACGACCTGCGCACGCCAGGCCGGCGCCCATACCTGATCGAACGGCCTGCCGCGCAGACAGATCTCGCCCGTCTGGCGCGGCATCAGCCCCGCCAGCGTGCGCAGAAATACGGTCTTGCCGCTGCCCGAGGGACCCGTCACCGCCCAGCGCTCTCCAGCTCCGATCTCCAGCCGAATGGCGCGCCACAACTGACGTCCCGAAACGGCGCAGCTCAAGCCCTGCGCAGTCAGCAGGATGGGTTGGGAATCTGACATGGAATGCTGCAACCGTCCGGGCATCGAATCCTGCCGCCGGTCCAGGACCGGCGGACGACGAGTGGCCAGAATACATCATCGGCCAGCAACCTTGCGCGGGCGTTCCGCTCGGAACAGGAAGATGGCGGCAATCGCCGCGACCCACGCAACCACCCCGAACAGCCCCAGGGCGCCGGCAAACCCCAGAACCATGGCGGACTGAAACAGCAGACTTCCCAGGCCGAACCCAGTGAACAGGGAGAACGCCATGAGCGCCACCGCCTGACCGCGCCCCCCATGCAAGTCCGTGGTGATGGCCGCCAGCGACGGGTGAGTCAGATCGAAGCCCAGCGACAGCAGAACGATGGCGACTCTGGCGCCGTTCAACGGCAGGGGCAGCGCCAGCAGCAGCGCGCACAGCCCCGTGATGGCCACACCCAGCGGAATGATGCGCGCGCGGCCATACCGATCGGCCAGTCTGCCGATGAGTGGCCCAAACAGCAGGCCAGGAATGCCGTATCCCAGCAACACCAACCCGATGCCGACTTCGTCCAGCCCGAAGCGGCCATGAAGATAAACCCCCAACCAGGTAAAGACGCCAGAAATGAGGATCGCATTGAGCATCACATACCCATAAGTGCGTCGGGCTCGTGACTGGGACAGCAGATCCAGATAGCCGCGCACTACTGCCTGGCGCTGTCTGGTCGATGAGCGAGGCAGCGCAGGGAGGGCCCGCCCCACCACGGCCATGGCAGCCAATAGCGCACACAGCGCGGCAACCCCCAGAAACAGGCTGCGCCAGCCGATCATCGGCTCGAGCAGCGCGCCCGCTGCAGCGCCGGTCGCGGTGCCGCCCGCGATGGCCCCGAAGAGCCACCCCACCGCGCGCCCGCGCCGCTCAAATGGCACGACGTCGCCAATCAGGGTCAGACTGATAGGGACAATGCCAGCCGCGCTCACCCCCGTGACAATCCGCCACGCGATGAACCCACCGACATGTTGCGCTGAAGCTGTCAGGGCGGTCAGCGCGGCGAAGAGCAGCAGCGACACCAGGATGACACCACGCCGGCCGAACCGGTCGGAGAGGGGGCCCCCCCACAAGGTGGCGATTCCCTGTGGCACGACGTAGGCTGGCACGGCCAGCGCCACCCAACCAACGGCGCTTGCAAAAACCGTGGAGAGGCGTGGGATGAGGGGGGCCACCATGAATGTCTGCACAAACACTAGAAAGGCGGCAGAACACACCAGCGCAAGCATGCGACGCTCGGTCGCAAATTGAACGGAGGGCGGCGCCGCCTCCTGTAAAACGGTCATGACATTACCTGAAAAGGCTCCGCCCGCAGTCCGTTCGGACCGGCAGGGGCGGGAGCACGCCGTCCACGGTAGTCCCCCGACTCGAAGGCGTCAACGCAGACGCATGCCCCGCCAGGCCGGAGACGCTAGGCGCGCAGCCATTGGTCGGCCCGGGCAGCTGCTTCCCAGAGGTCCCAGGCCCTCCCCGCCTGGCCCTCGACCGCGCCAGTGGTCTTCAGGCCTTCGGCCTCTGTCAGGTAAACCACGTCTCCCAGTTGGGACGCCTGCAGTTGCGCACGAGCATTGACCTCGGTGTACACCGCGCGGTAGACGACGCGCTTGAGCGAATCCGCCACCACGGTTGAACCGTGCCCGCGCATCAGCACGACGGCATTCTGCCCCAATGATCGGGCGAGCGCCGCCCCCAGATCGCCATTGGTGACCAGCAGATCCGTGCCATCGCCCGCCGCCTCACGGATCTCGAACACCGGGACATGAACACCCATGAAGCCTGCCATATGGCAGATGGGGCGCATGGGGGTCCGGCGGCTCACGCTGAAGGGCACCACCGACGGCGAGTGGCTATGCACGACCGCCATCACGTCCGGGCGGGCACGATAGATTTCAGCGTGAATGAACCGCTCCAGATAGACCCTGCGCCCGGCTGCGTCCACCGGCTCGCCATCCAGCGTGAATTCGAGGACATCGCCGGCCGTGACCCGCGCCGGTGCCATGTTGCGCGCAAGCAGAAATCGACTCGGGTCACGGTCGTCGCGGGCACTCACATGACCAAACGCATCCAGGACGCCCTGGTGGAAAAGGATATGGTTGGCGGTGACCAGATCGTCGATCAAGGAGTGGCCTCCTGCCAGTGCCGAACCCGGCTCCGGCCGCTGGCCCAATGCCGCGCCTGACTGCTCGCGATGAATCGAAGAAGCCATCTGAAGAATCTCCCTGTGCGTGTTGTGCGATGGACGAAGATGAGGTCGGGCGGGGCAACGCGAGCTTTATGAGCCAACTTCGCAGAACATAAAGCATAGTTTAGGGTTTCTACGCGTTGTTGTCGTTAGATCTCTATGAATATGATAACCCTACCGAGAAGTCAACAAGTCAGGCTCCTCAACTCGTCAGCAGACGGCATGAACGTGCGTTTGATTCTGCACGAATGCATGATCACATTCACATTCCCCTGAGTGGAGAGAAAGACATGGACAAGCAAACCAGAGATCCTCTGTCTGTCAGCGCGCTGGCAATGGTGGGCAGCCTGATGCTCGGCTGTCTGATGATGGCGATCAGCCCCGCCGCCTCGGCCGCCCAAGAAACACCAGCCCAGACAAAGATCCGCTTCGTGGTCAGCCACCGCAGCGCCCTGCTCTCGACGCTACCTACCTATATCGCCGAGGACAACGGTCTGTTCAAGAAGCACGGGGTTTCTGTCGAATACATCAGCGGGAGCGGCGGTGGCAGCACCCTGCGCCTGCTCTCCACCGGTGACGTGGACATGGCGGAAGGCGGTACGCCCGCCGCCATCCTGGCGGCTCACACCGATCCGAATATCGAACTGATCGAGGGCTGGGCGCGATCGGCCAGCGTCATGGTCTGGATTGCCGACAAGGCCAGCGGCATCACTTCGCCAGAGGGGCTGTCAGGCAAGAAACTGGGCTACAGCAAGGCGGGGTCAGCCTCGCAGTGGCTCGCCGAAGAAAGTATCAAGCGCGCAGGAGTCAAGAACGTCTCGTTTGTCTCAGTAGGCGGCATGGGGGACAACTGGACGGCAGTAAAAGGCAAGATCATCACGGCCGGCTGGGCCATGGAACCGTTCCTGAGCGAAAAGATTCACAACGACAACGCCGTCGTCGTTCTGGATCCGAGCCACTACATCAAGAACTATTACCTGGAAGGCATCGCCGTCAACAAGAAATTTGCCCAGAAAAACACGGCAGCCATCAAAGGGCTATTCTCCGCGCTGGATGAAGCCGTCCAGTTCATCAAGGCCAACCCTGAGAAGGCCGCAGAAATCGGTACTCGCCACTACAAATCTTCAAAAGCCGTGCTGCTTGCGGGGATCCAGGGATACCTGAAGAACGACGTCTGGGACATGAAAATCGATACGGCCGCTTTCAACACCGTCATGAAGGGTATGGTGGACAGTGGCCTGATCGACAAGCCCATCGACATGGGCAAGCTGGTGAACCAGAATTATCTGCCTGAAAAACTGCGTACCCCATTTTAACGGAAGACCTGATGGCAAGCCCCGCATTCCTTGAGTTACGACAAGTCTCCAAGGTGTATTCCATCCGCCAAAAAGACGGTTCCACCCAGAAAATCGAAGTTGTCCGCGAAGTCACACAGACTATCCCAGAGGGCCATTTCGTCACCGTTGTCGGCCCCAGCGGCTGCGGTAAATCCACATTGCTGAGCATGATTGCGGGGCTGAACCCCATCAGTAGCGGACAGCTGCTGCTCAAGGGCGTACCCATCACCTCACCACACCCGTCCCTCGGCATGGTGTTTCAGGAGGACTCCATCTTTCCGTGGATGAATGCTCTCGAAAACGTCTCGTTCGGGCTCGAGATGCAGGATCTGCCCAAGCCGCAATGCCGCAAACGCTCACAAGAAGCACTGGAACTCGTCGGGCTCAAGGGCTTCGAGTACTCATACCCGAAGGAGCTGTCGGGCGGGATGCGCCAGCGCGTGGCCATTGCTCGCGCTCTGGCATTGAATCCCGACATCCTGCTCATGGACGAGCCGTTTGCAGCAGTCGACCCGCAAACCCGCATGTTCATCGGCACCGAGCTGCGCCGTATCTGGCGCGAAACGGGCAAGACCATCCTGTTCATCACCCACGACATCAACGAGGCGGTGTTTCTGTCACAGGAAATCTGGGTCATGTCCAGTCGGCCAGGCACCATCATCGAGGTCGTGGACATCGACCTTCCTGCCGAGCGGGATATCGCTATTCTGGCCACCGATGCCTTCGCGCAATACACCGGCCATCTCTGGAACGTGATGCGCTCGGAATGGGAATCTACGCAGGAATCTGCGCAGCACATGGCCTGAAGGACCCCGACATGCAAACGCAGACTTCCTGGTGGCCCCTGAGGCCGCGGTGGACCATTACACTTCTCGTCCTGGCGCTGCTGGCCGTCATCGAGGCCATCACCCGCCTGGGCCTGGTTCCTGCGGTCATTCTGTCCTCACCCACCAAGGTCGCCGGGGTTCTTTGGCAGATCGTGGTATCCGGCAAAGTATTCCCGGACCTCTGGCGCACGACATGGGAAGTCGTCCTGAGCGTGCTTCTGGCCATCGCAGTGGGCGTCCCCATCGGTTTCGGACTATGGCGCACACCATTGCTGGGCAGGGTGCTGGAGCCCTACCTGGTCGGCACCTACGCCATGCCGCTGGTCCTGTTCTACCCGTTTCTTCTGGTGGTGTTCGGCCTGGGCGCCACCCCCGTCATTCTGATCGCAGCCTCCATGGGCCTGATCCCGGTCATCCTCAATAGCTGGGCCGCGTTTCAACAAGTGCCCGACATCTACTTCAGGGTGTGCGCGAGCTTTCGCTGCACCGGAGCCCGGCGTTTCCGCAGAGTCATCTTCCCGGCGGCAGCGCCCATGATCTTCGCGGGCTTCAAGCTCTGCCTGATTTACTCGTTCGTGGGTGTCATCGTCATGGAATTCATGGTGGGGAACATCGGTCTGGGGTTCCGGGTGGCTTACGACTACGACGGTTTCAAGATCGACGAGATGTACGCCTATGTGACGATCATCATTGCGTTGGCTGCCATCGTCACGGTCATCCTGACACGAGGCGAAGCACGCATCCGTGGGGAGATCAACAATGGCTAGCCGCTCCATGTCGCAGAGCCGAAATTCCTGTGTGATTTTTGGCGGTATGCTGCTTGTCGCCATCGCCGTCTTTCTGCTGTGGCAGCTGGCCTCCGGACTGATCTTTGCCGTCCCCGCACCGCTCAAGACGCTGCAGGCTTTTGGCACCCTAGGCGGAGACCTGGCGACGGCCGTCCGCTCCACTTTCGGCAATGCGGCCATCAGCTTCGCAATGGCCGTCTTCGTCGGCACGGTCCTGGGCGTGGTCATAGGCCGCAGCCCCTATTGGTACGCGGTATTCAGCCCGCTCGTGGTGGTGGGCGGCGCAACGCCAAAGATCATCATCTACCCCATCCTGCTGCTGGTGCTTGGCCTGGGGCACGCCTCGGTCATCGCCATGGGGTTCATCGGCGGCATTTTTTCAGTGCTGATCAACGTGATGGTCGCAATCAGGACCATGAAACCCGTCTACGCCAAAGTCGTGCGGTCGCTCAACGTTCCCCCGTGGCGGGCGTTTGTCAGGGTCTACCTGCCGGCCGTATCGCTGCCGCTGCTCACAGGCATCCGCCTGTGCTTTGGCCTGACGGTGGTGAACGTCATCTTCGCCGAGCTGTTCGCTGCCAAGAGCGGAATGGGCAAGGTCATCATGGACTATTACGGCGTTGGCCGGTACGCAGAGATGATGGCCATGATTTCAATTCTGTTCCTCGTGGCCATGGGGGGGTCGATTCTCTTGTGGGGCCTGGAGCGGAGCGTGCGTGGTCGAATGAGCTGACACTCAGGCGTCGTCGGCCCGCAGAAGCTCCGCCTGGCGGATCCAGCTGGAGAGTTCCCGTGTGGACGGCAGGCGCCGCCCCACATCCTCCGATTGCGCCTCATCGTGAACCATGTTGGCGGCAATGGCCAGCAGCACCTTGCGGCAGGTGTCGACATCGTCCTCCGACAAACCCCGTGTACTGACGGCGTTGACTTCCTGGGCCAATGGCACGAGTTTGCCACGTAGACCCCGCCCCGTCGTCGTCAGAAAGACATAGAGATTCTTGCGGTTGCCCGGCAGATGCCTGCGCTCGATGTAGCCCAGAGACTCCATCGCCCGCAACGCAGAATACGTGGTCGGTTCCATGAGCCCGGCTCGCTTGTTGAGCTCATGTTGGGTGAGCCCGTCTTCTTCCCATAGAATGCGCAGGAACGCCCAGTGGCCGAACAGCACGTTGTGTTCCGCCAGACGCATCTGCAAGCCGCGCACCAAGGAACGTGCCACATATCGCACCAGGTGCGCCAGCCGGTCATTGGGATTGATCTCCTCCCAGTGCGCCGAGTTTCCCTCTTTGTTTTCCGCTGCCATGTCGTCTGCGATAGGAAAAATGACGACGTTACTATATCAGGTATAGCGTAACGCTATGTCTTGCCCGGCGCTGTCCGATTCCAGCATCGCCAGGCAGGTTTCAGTCGTACCCTTCGCCCAAATACCGGAGTGCAACGGCGGACAATCGTCCAGCACTGCCCTGCGCAGCTCGTCGATGACTTCGACGCGTGGCACGGGGCCAGCGGCCAGCGGAATGAAGGTATGCTGCTCATCCGCATATACATGAACCCCATCCGGCATGGGGCGCAGGTCGGCGTGCTCGCAAGACACGACGATAGGGCCGAAGTGCTGGAAAGCCCGGTGTTCCTGCGTGACACTTGGTGGAACATAATCAGGCCCTCCGTAGGTCCCCGCCGCTTTCAGGCGGGCTTCTTCCGCCGAAGACTGAATCGCGTGCAGCCTGCGCCTCGCGCTACCGTACGCCTTGGGGTCCTTCGTGGCGCCCATTTCTCCGATCCAGCCCATCCATTCGTCGGTATCGAAGTGACCATGGCCGTTATAGCTGATGGACGCATAGGCCCCACCGTCGAACATGAACAGCGCGCTGTAAGCTCCCTGGGTTGGCCGATCAGGATCCCAATTGCCCAATGCACAGCGCACCCGGGCCAGGCGTCGGCCGGCAAGCAGGCGAACGATATCCACCTGATGTGCTGCCTGGCTGAAGACCGCGCCGCCGCCTTCTGCCGTGATGAGCTCTTCGGGCCGCCGCGGCCGGTACAGATAATCCGTAAAATTCTGCGCCTGGATCATGGTGACCCGCCCAAATCGGCCGCTTGCCACCAGATCCCGCACATACAGGTACGGCGTGTCGAAGCTATGGCAATGCCCCACGATCAGATGGACGCCTGCAGCGCGGCAGGCCTGGATCATGGCATCGCAATCGGCCAGGCTGAGGGCCATTGGCTTTTCGACCAGTACATGCTTGCCGGCCGCCGCCGCCAGCACCGTATGCTGCCGGTGAAGCTGGTGCGGGCTGGCGACATAGACCACGTCAACCGTCTCGTCGCGAACGAGATCTTCCGCCTCCGCGTATACGGGGCCGCCAAAATCTGCCAGGAACTGCCGTCTGGCAGCCTCCCGAGGGTCACTGGCTGCGACCAGCCTGACCCGCGAATCCGCGATGAAAGTCGGCAGCATCAGGGAAAACGCCCGACCTAGCCCGATAACCCCGATTCTTAATTCCGTGGTATGTGGCGTCATGGTTTTCAGAGGTCCAGGACAAGACCATCGGATTTGGCCCTCGAGACGCAGACCATGATCTGGTCACCCTTCTCCTCCGGCATGAGCACCATATCCCTATGGTCGGCCACGCCCTGCGACAGACGGGTTCTGCAGGTACCACAGGTGCCGCTTTCACAGGAATACGGGATTGCGACACCCGCCGTGCGAAGGACCGCCAGAATGGATTGGCCAGCCGGGATCTCGAAGGTTCGGCCAGAACGCGCCAGCGTCACAGTGAACGGCTTGTCATCCGGCTTCTTTTCGCCACCTTCGATGAAGCTCTCGAAGTGAATGCGGCTATTCGACCAGTGGCCCGACATGTCCCGCACATCTGTCATAAGGCTGCGCGGGCCACAGCAGTAAACATGCCCCTGGTTGGGCTTTTCAAGGACAGGCCACAGGTCAAAGCGACCCCGTCCCGAATCGCTATGGTGGAACGTGACATGCGGCTGGTAACGCGGGGTGGAGAGCAGCGCCCGATAGGCTGTTGATGCCTCGCCATGCGTCAGATAGTAAAGCGCCCACGGCACCACGGGATCGGCGCCCAGCGACCGGATCATGGACAAAATGGGTGTGATGCCGATGCCGCCCGCTATAAAGATGAGGCGGCCCGGGTCATCCACCAAGGCAAAGGCATTGTCCGGCGCCTGCGCCTGCAGGATCTGACCCACGGCAGTGTCGTCCACGAGGCTCATGGAGCCCCCGCGACCGTGTTCGTCGCGCTTGACGGTGATGACATACCGGTCGGCATCTTCAGGCGCATTGCATAAAGAGTATTTGCGCAGCACGCCATTGGGCGTGTGCACCCGGATGTGAGAGCCAGGCGTGAAACCGGGAAGTGGTTCCACAGTGCCGGAGACAAGCTCGAAGACGTAGATACCGTCGGCAATCTGGTCCCTCTTTGCAATGCGCAACAGCACGCTTTCCACGCCTGCGTCAGCGAGATGTGATTGCCCTGCTTCGTCGAGTAGCTGCATGATGTCGCGTCGGCCTATTGTCATCGACCGTCAATACGGGCTTACGAAGCGTCCAGGCCCGAGACCGGGTGCATGTCGCACCTTCGCCAATCCGTGTCCTTGGGGAAGATGCCCTGGAAGGAACAGACCGAGGAATGGACATGCCCGTCTCCGGTCCCGATGGCCGGCTTGCCTGCCTGAAAGGCCTGTACCGCTTCCAGCATGGTACGGCGAAACTCCACCACGGCCTGATCACCCGCAGCCAGGGTCTCGGCCCTGGATGTCCGGTCGGCGATGGGGCCGAGGCTGGTCCACATCGCGAGATCCTGATTCGGGAAGCCCTTGATGCCGGTGAAGTTGCCCGCGCGCATGGCCTGCCGGTCCTGCCAGAAGCGGTTCTCCGCGTTGCGATACGGCCGATACAGGGGGTCCAGATCCGACCCCACACTCTGGCCCAGAAAGCGTCGCCAAGCTTCGGTATCGGGAGTGGTCAGCGGATTACCCCACGCAATGAAGTGAAAGACAGTATGCGTATCGTCAATAGGCACATTGAAATTGGCGACGTTGTAACGATTATTCGGCGGAATGAGCGCCGACGAAGGCGCAATGAAAACGGTGGAACGGATGTAATCGGTTTCGTCGGCGTTGGTGATGGGGCGCCGGATGGCCGCATAGCGGAAACCATAAGAGGTATGCTCCACCTGCAAGCGCGGAGCTTTGTCAGTGCTGGGCCGCAGCCATTTTTTGTCGGTCGCCTCGCTGCCGCTGACGCGGGCGGGCACCATGTCCGACGAGTGCAGGCTGGAACTATGGGAAGAATCGATGTTGCCTTCAAGGATCTGCGCCCAGTTGCAGGGGACAATGACCTTGGCGATGCTCACGCGGACCTTGTCGTTGGGCGCCCAGGGCGGCGGCACGAATTCCGGGACCTGGTCCTGGGGCCCCAGATAGGCCCACACGATGCCGGCCCACTCGTGGGTCTTGTAAGCCAGGTGGTGAACTCTCTTAGGCAGGTCGCTGGAGGCAGGCTCCGACACCATCTCGAGCACATTACCGTCCACGTCCATCTTCCAGCCGTGATAAAGACAGCGCAAGCCGCATTCTTCATTACGCCCATAAAAAAGCGACGCACCCCGGTGGGGACAATGCTCGGCCATAAGCCCCACACGGCCCTTGCTGTCACGAAATGCCACCAGGTCTTCACCCAGGATGCGCACCCGGACGGGATCGCAATCGGCCTCGCTGACTTCTTCGGTCAGACAGGCCGGTAACCAATGACGACGCATCAGCTGCCCCATCGGAGCGTCACCTTCCACCCGGCACAGCAACTCGTTTTCGCCATCGGTCATGATCTGCATGTCTCCTGAAGTTATCCGCTGTCCCCATACCCGTGTCAGGAATGGGGTGACTTCAATAATATTAGCCCTCTAACTAAATATCAAGTGGGGTCAGTACGACCACCCGCAGCTTTTGCGGGGGCATGCTTGCTAATCTCTGGATGACGTCAGATCGGATCGTCGCAGGGGTCCGCGAGGGCGCAACCCACAGCGAGATCTCAGAAGCCCCGCTTCAGTCGCTGGACTTCGGCCCGGTTCAGGCGCTTTGCTTCCTGCTCGGCATAGTCGCGCTCGCCGGGTTCGTACTGCCCGTTATAGTTGCAGCTTGCCTGATTCAGACGGCACGGGTTGTAGCTGCTGCCGGATGGCCGGGACGAACCGCTATGGGTCGAACACCCCGCGACAAGACCAAGGCCCGTAAGGAACAGGATGAATCCCCATCGTCTCAATATTCTGGTGGACATTTTCTCTGCTCCCCAAGACACGCGACAGAGATCGTTATAACAAACGAATGACGCTCAGGCTTTGGTTTCCGGTAACGGAATGAATTCCTGATCGTCTCCGACGGGAAGCTTCATGCGCTGAGCGCGCCAGTCCTCGCTGGCCTGCTCGAGCCGGTCTTTGGATGAAGAAACGAAATTCCAAAAAATGAAGCGCTCGCCGATGGGCTCGCCGCCCAGGAGCATCAGCGTCGAAGGCTGCCTGGCGACGATCTGCACGGCTTCCACGTCGTCGATCACCCGCATGCGCCCCATGGTCAGCACCTGACCGTCAAGCTCGACCTCGCCTCTGGCAACGTAGACGGCGCGTTCGGAATACTGGGCGCTGAGGCTTCGACGCGCACCGGCTTCCATTTCCCAGTGCAGATAAAAGAGCGGCGAATAGGTGACGGCCGCTGCGGTCAACCCGTCAATGGAACCAGCAATCAGGCGTCCGGTCACACCGTTTTCGTGAATCTCGGGCAACTGGGCGTTGCCCTGCAGATGATGGAAGGTGGGGTCCATGTCCTCTTGCTCGCGAGGCAGCGCAACCCACGACTGGATGCCGTGCATGACGGCGCCATGCGCACGCGCGTATTCCAGGCGTTCGCTGTGCGTGATGCCCTTCCCGGCCGTCATCCAATTGACCTCGCCGGGACGGATTTCCTGCTCAGACCCCAGGCTGTCGCGATGCGTGATGGCGCCACTGTACAAATAGGTCACGGTGGAAAGCCCAATGTGCGGGTGGGGCCTGACATCCAGCGCACGGGAAACGCCTGGCGCGAGGTCCAGTGGACCCATATGATCAAAAAAAATGAAGGGCCCCACCATCCGGCGCTTCCTGAAAGGCAGGACCCGACCCACCGTAAAGCCACCTCCCAGATCGTGCATGCGGCGGTCGATCATCAGATTGGCATTCTGGTCCATGGCAGGCTCCCGGCGTTCATCGCTACCCATGATAGAACGTATCCCGGTCAAGCACCGGCAATCCGGTGCTATCGTAACCGCCTGGGTCACTCGATTTCCTCCAGGAGGCACCATGCGGCGGCATTACGTCCAGATTCTCGATGGCAAGATTCACACAAAGTCACAAGAAGTGCCGCCCCTGTCCCCAGGGAACTCCCAACTGCTGGTGCAAGTACGGGCGGCTGGCCTGAACCGTGGCGAGCTCCTGGCGCTGCGCCGCTCAGGCTCGCAGGACCCGGTCGCCATGGGGTGGGAGGCTGCGGGTGAAGTCCTCGAAACAGGCCCGGAATGCCGAGGCTTCCGCGTCGGCGACCGGGTGATGGGGCGTTGCGAGGCAGGCTTCGCCGATCAAGTGCTGATCGACACGCACGACGCCATGCTCGTACCGGACTCGCTCTCCTGGATCCAGGCAGCCGCCGTCCCCATCGTCACCCTGGTCGTGTATGACATGCTGGTCATGCAGGGACACCTGGCGGCCGGCGAATGGCTGCTGGTCACCGGCGTTTCTTCGGGCGTGGGCGTGGCGGCGCTGCAATTGGCCAAATCGTTGGGTGCGCGAGTGATCGGCACCTCGGGTTCGCGGGAAAAGCTGGCCGCGCTGGCCGCCTACGGCCTGGATTGCGGGATACCGACACGGCAACCCGACTTTCACGAAACCGTCATGACGGCTACCCAGGGCCACGGCGCCGATCTGGTGGTCAACATCGTGGGTGGATCAGTCTTGGCCGAATGCGTCCGGTCCATGGCCTACCAGGGACGGTTGGCCACCGTCGGATACCTGGACGGCATCACCAGCGGGCCACTGGACCTGGCCGCCCTGCACAGCCAGCGGCTGCATCTGTTCGGCGTTTCCGCCAAACGGCAGAGCCCGGCGCAACGCCAAGCCATCGTCCAGGGTGTCACCCGCGACGTGCTGCCGCTGTTCGTCAACGAGCGCACGCGCCCAGTCATCGGACACGTGTTCCCGTTCGCGCAACTGGCCGACGCGATCGTATCAATGGAAGCAAACGATCAGACGGGCAAGATCGTGCTTTCGGATCAGGCCTGAGCGCCGCGCGGAATCCCAGGCGCCCGGCACACTGCGGCAACGGCGGCGCAAGCCGCCGCGACGAGCAGCGCCAGCGCTGCCATGGCAAACAACGGCCGGTAGCTGCCGAGCACGACGTAGTCCCATGACATACCGTAGCCGGCAATAGCCTGCAGCAGAGCAAACGACAGGGTGGCCCAGCCCCAGGCCTGTTGCTGGCGCTCCGGCGGCACCAGCTCGATAACGGAACCCGAGGTCAGCGCCACGGTGCCCGGAATCAGCAACCCCACCAGAACCGACGAAAACAGCAGCGCGGCGGGCGATCCGGACAGGACTGGAAGCGCCACAGCCACCGCCTTGATGATGAGGCCAAACGCCAGCCCCCGGCGAAACCCCAGCCAATGCGCCAGCGCGCCGGCCACAAATGGACCCACTGCCGCCCCCAGCCCGAACGCGGTCCAGTACGCCGCACCGACGGTCAGGCCGCGGCCCAACTCATGGGCGATGTAGTCCACCCAGAACAGGGTATGCGGGACGAAGCCCACGGCATCCAGCCCGTAGGCGAGCAGAATCAGCAGGACACCAGCCACCGACCAGCGCGCGGGCTGGCCGGCCGCATGTACGGCTGCCACCCCCGCCGAAACCGCCAGGTGGCGCCACACCGCCACCCACGCCCACAGCGCCAGCATGGCCGCCAGCGTGCCCAGCGCCACCCAGGTTGCAGCGATGCCGTAGTGAATCAGCCACGGGACCACGGTGCCGCTGGCGGCGATGCCCAGCCCTATGCCCGAGAAAATCAGCGCGGAAGCCGCCGGACGGCGCTCCCGGGGCACGGCGGCGAGCGCTGCGGAGACCCCCACGACGGTCAGGACGGCACCGCTCACACCGCAAGCCAGACGCCAGATTCCGTACCAGACGGGGCCCCAGTCAAGCAGACAGGCATAGAGGCTCACCACCGTGACGGCAAGCGCAACCGCCAGAACCCGGCGCGAGCCAACGATCGACGTCACGCGATGCGCCAGCGCGGCCCCCACCAGATATCCGAGCAAATTGATGGCGCCCAGATAGTTGGCCTGGGCGATGGAGAACCAATGTTCATCGACCAGGGCGGGAATCAGCGGCGTGTAGGCAAATCGTGCCAGCCCGATGCCCAGCAGGACGCAAACGCCGCCGGCCAGACTGGACAATACCCAAGATCGCTCCCGCATGATTTTCCCGGAGGGATGAAAAGGATTCGAGCTTACTACAGCAGTCTTCCGTCTACAGCATCCTTCTGCCCGGCCGCATCCCCCGGCCGTATACTGGATCCGCTCCCAGCCCCTGCAGGGCGGATCCCTCAACCCGCCGCGAGGCGATCACGCCCGCCGCACGACCACTCATCCATCCATGACCAGAACCTTGCGGACCATTGCCGTCTTCTGCGGCTCGAACCTGGGGGCGACGGACGCCTACGCACGAGGCGCAGAGACACTGGGCCGCACGCTGGCGGGCGCCGGAATCACGCTCGTCTACGGGGGCTCCAACCGGGGGCTGATGAAAGTGCTGGCCGACAGCGTACTGTCGCAGGACGGTCAGGTCCACGGCGTCATTACCGAAGGCCTGCACGCGCGTGGACAATTCCACCCGGGCCTGACACGGCACGAAATCGTACCGGCCCTGAGCGTCCGCAAGGCGCGCATGATCGAACTGGCCGATGCCTTCATCGCCTTGCCGGGCGGGATCGGAACCGTCGAGGAGCTGATGGTGGTCTGGTCGATGAATCAGCTGGGGGAAATGAACAAGCCCCTGGGGCTGCTGAACATCGCGGATTTCTTCTCGCCCTTTCTGGAGTTCCTGGACAGCATGGTCGAAACCCAGTTTCTGCCACCCGCCCACCGGCAGACAATCTCCGTGGATCCGGACTCGGCCGCCCTCCTGGAGAAGCTACGCACCCATGAGGCCACCAGCGCCCCCAAATGGCTGTAAGACGGGCCGCCAGGCAGAGCCCCGCCGGGTGCATCTCAGCGAGACCGAGCCGCCCACGACAGGCTCGGGATAATATCCACCGGATCGCATATACTGTACATAAATACAGTAAATGTGATCCGTCATGCGCCTGCTCCACCCCGAACGCATCCACCCCACGCTCTGGCGCGCCTCTCAACTCGCGCTGGGCGGCTTGCGGCACCTGCCGACCGGCCACAGCGGCCTGGACGAAGCGCTGGGCGGCGGCTGGCCATTGGGCGCGCTGATCGAACTGCTGCCGGAACACGCCGGCATCGGCGAGGTCCATCTGCTCTGTCCTGCCCTGGAGGGACTGGCCGACCGCTGCCAGCCCACCCTGCTGCTCAATCCCCCTTACGCACCCTCCATGCAGTGCTGGGCCGCCTGGGGTCTGCGACCCAATGACGTTGTCTGGGTACGCACGTCCTCCTCCCGCGACACCACCTGGGCAGTCACTCAGATCCTGCACTACCAGTCCTGTGCCGCCCTGTTGTGCTGGGCGCACACCACACCTTATGCGGACCTGCTGCAATGGCACAGGCTGGCCCGTCGGGGATCGGCGCTGGTGGTGCTGTACAGGCCGCACGACACGGCCCGCCGAGACAGCCCCGCCAGCCTGCGCGTCGATCTACGGGCCATCCCCGGCGGGCTGCGGGCCTCTTTCCTGAAATGTCCCGGTCCGATTCCTTCAGCCCGGGACCTGACTCTGTATCCGTACGATCATGATCTGGATCAGCCTGGCCCTGCCGCTCCCCCTGGCCGCCTGCCCAGGACTGCTGGCACACCTGTTTCGCTACACACCGCGCCTGACGATGCTGGCACCGCAACTCATGGCACTGGATCTGACCGGTAGCCTCAGACTGTTCGACGGGCCCAGAAAACTCTGGCCCCGCATCATGCAGACCTGCCCGTCAGGCACCCGTGCTGGAATGGCCCCCACCGCCTGGGGTGCTGCCTTGCTGGCCAGACAGGACCGGGGTCCGCGCCGTGCGCTGCGCAGGCAATCCATGCAACGGTACCTGGACCGCCTGCCTTGCTCCGCGCTCACCCTCGCGCCCACAGCCTTCGCGCTGCTCGATGACTGGGGCTGCCACACGCTGGGGCAGCTGCGCCGGCTGCCCCGAGCCGGCCTTGCCCAGCGCGGGCTGGCCACGGTCCTCGAACAGCTCGATCGCGCCTACCACACAAGCGGCCCCGCCGCCTGGGTTCCTCCTCAGATGGGGTTCGAAGCCTCCTGCGAACCCGAGTTCCGGGGCACTAGCCTCACCGCCATCGAAACGGCGCTGACGCCGTTGCTGACGGATCTGTGCCGCTACCTGCAGGCCCACCAAGCCGCCACCGACCAGATGGAATGGATCTTGCTGCACGATCCGACGCGATCCCCCACGCCCGAGACCCGCCTGACACTGTCGTTCTCCAGACCCCAATGGGATCTGCAGGCCTGCCTGCGCCTGTGTCGCCTGCGCATCCAGTCTCTCGACCTGCCGGGGCCCGTGCACCGCGTCACCCTGCGCTGCCTGAATATCCAGACTCGCCAATCCCTACCCGCCTCATTGCTGCCCGACTCCCAGGTGGACCAGCAG
Organism: Castellaniella sp.; assembly: GCF_004321985.1. Classification (GTDB taxonomy): domain Bacteria; phylum Pseudomonadota; class Gammaproteobacteria; order Burkholderiales; family Burkholderiaceae_B; genus Castellaniella. Next base: position 38,397 of record NZ_SCQN01000033.1, read on the forward strand.
CGCGAAGAGCGGCTGCTGGACGTCCTGAAAGCCCGGCTGGGTGCCACCTGCCTGCACTTCCCCAGGCTGCAGGACTGGCCGCTGCCCGAACGCGCCGAAGCCTGGTTCAGCCAGCCACAACGAACCAGGCCGTCCTGGCCCTCCCCCCACGCGCACTGGCCGGGCAGCCGCCCGTTCTGGCTGCTCGAGACTCCTGCGCCACTCGAAACCGCACGGGATCAGCCGGTCTGGCGCGGTGCCCCCCTGCGGCTGCTGTCCGGTCCCGAACGCATCGAAGAAGGTTGGTGGCGGTCCCGGAATACCAGTCGGGAATACTTCATCGCCACCGACGCTCGGGCCGTCCGCTACTGGATCTACCAGGACCTGCGATCCGGCGGCTGGTTCCTCCACGGGCTGTTCGCCTGACGCCCGGCACCCGTGGCCGCCCCCACGGCGGACCGGGCGACTGGCCGAGAAACCCACACCATGACGTTTCTGCCCGACTACGCCGAACTCGACTGCCTGTCGAACTACACGTTCCTGACGGGAGCCTCCCACCCCGAAGAACTGGTGGAACGGGCGGTCGCGCTGGGCTATTCGGCCCTGGCCCTGAGCGACGAATGCTCCCTGGCCGGCGTCGTCCGCGCCTGGGAAGCTGCACGTGAACGCCAATTCTCCCTGCTGATCGGCAGCCGCTTCCGGCTGGCCGACAGCCCCGGCTGGACACTGATCATCCTGGCCCAGGACCGGGACGGCTACGGCAACCTGTCCAGACTCATCACCCACGCGCGGCGCCACAGCACGAAGGGCTGCTATTACCTCACCCTGAGGAACCTGCTGGCCCCCGCCGAAGACCAGACCGATCTGACTGGCCTGCCCGGATGCCTGCTGATCATGCGCCCGGATCCCGACGACTTTCTCCCGCGCTGCGAACCTACCCTGCAGCGCCTGCTGACAGTATTTGCGGGCAGGCTGTGGCTGGGCCTGCATCTGCTCCAGGGAGACCATGACGCCGCACACCTGCAGGCGCTGCGCGAGCTATCGCTCCGCCACCAGGTCCCACTGGTCGCACTGGGGGCTGCGGAAATGCACGTGCGATCGCGCCAGCCCGTCCACGACAGCCTATGTGCCCTGCGCTGGAACCGCCCCCTGGCGGAATGCGGCCAGCTCCTGCGTCCGAACACGGAACACGCCCTGCGGAACCGCCTGCGCCTGGCGCGGCTCTACCCGGGGGACACCCTGGCTCAGACCCTGCAAGTGGCCCGGCGCTGTACCTTCACGCTGGACAGCCTGCGCTACCAGTACCCCCAGGAGATCGTGCCCACCGGCATGACGCCCACCGCTTACCTGCGCAGGGAATGTCTGGCGGGCACCCACCGCCGCTACACAGATGGGGTGCCGCCCGCTGTCAACGAGCAACTCAGCCAGGAACTCGCTCTGGTCGAGGAACTGCACTACGAGCCCTACTTTCTGACCGTCTACGACCTGGTGCGCTTTGCCCGCAGCCGGAACATCCTTTGCCAGGGCCGGGGGTCGGCCGCCAATTCGCTGATCTGCTACTGCCTGGGCATCACCGAGGTCGATCCGCTGGCGTCCAATCTGCTGTTTGCCCGCTTCATCAGCCGCGAGCGCGGCGAGCCGCCCGACATCGACGTGGACTTCGAACATAACCGCAGAGAGGAAGTCATCCAGTACATCTATGCCCACTACGGCCGCCACCGTGCCGCGCTGACGGCCGTGGTGACACGCTACCGCCACCGCAGCGCGTTGCGGGATGCCGGGCGTGCCCTGGGGATCAACATGGACCTGATCACGCGCGCCGGCAAGCTGCTGCGCCACGTCCGGGACCCCCGGGAAACCCTGGCCACGCTGCAATCCCTGTGCGATCCGGAACAGGCCGCGCAATGGGCCAACCTCCAGGAGGCACTCACAGGGTTTCCACGCCACCTGTCCCAGCACCCAGGGGGTTTCGTCATCGCCCAGGATCGCCTGGACACGCTGGTTCCCCTGGAAAACGCGGCCATGCCGGATCGCAGCGTCATCCAGTGGGACAAGGACGATCTGGACGCGATGGGGCTGCTGAAAATCGACGTGCTGGCGCTGGGCATGCTTACCGCCCTACGGCTGTGCGAGGCACTGGTCGCCCGGCGGCGGCAATCTCCCTGGACCCTGCCGGAGATCCCCTCGCACGACGAAGCCACGTTTTCCATGATCCGCAAGGCGGACACGGTAGGCGTCTTCCAGATCGAATCGCGCGCGCAGATGAGCATGCTGCCTCGGCTGCAGCCTGCCTGCTTCTACGACCTGGTGATCCAGGTGGCCATCGTGCGCCCCGGTCCCATGCAGGGCGGCATGGTTCATCCCTACCTGCGTCGGCGCCAGAAGCTGGAAGCCGTGGACTACCCCTCCGACGCTGTACGCCACATCCTGGAGCGCACGCTGGGGATTCCGATCTTCCAGGAACAGGCCATGAAGCTGGCCATCGCGGCGGCCGGCTTCTCGCCGGGCGAGGCGGACCAGTTACGCCGCGCCATGGCCGCCTGGCGCCGCACCGGGTCGGTCAACGCCTTCCACGCCCGGCTGCAGGCGGGCATGCTGGCCCGGGGCTATTCCCAGGACTACATCGAGCGGCTGATTCACCAGCTCGAAGGCTTTGGCGAATACGGTTTTCCGGAAAGCCACGCGGCTAGCTTCGCCCGGCTGGCATGGCAATCCGCCTGGCTCAAGTGCCACGAACCGGAAGCCTACCTGGCCGCCATGCTCAACGCCCAGCCCATGGGGTTCTATTCCCCCAGCCAGCTCGTGCAGGATGCCCGCCGCCACGGTGTGTGCGTGCTCCCGGTATGCGTGAACCACAGCGCCCCTGAAGCCACCCTGGAAGAAATCATGGACATTCGCGGGGCCCCCTACGTCCAACCGGCTGCGATCTCCTCCGGCACACCCGCTGCCCCTGATTCAACCGGGCAGCGGTCAGCCGTGCGCCTGGGACTCTCCCAGATCCTGGGGCTGTCCAGAAGTGCCATGCAGGCGATCACGACCGCCCGCGAGGCCGGCCCCTACACCAGCATCGAAGACCTGCGCATCCGCGCCAGCCTGCAAACACAGGACCTCCAGACGCTGGCTCGCGCCAACGCCCTGACGACGCTGACCTCGGACCGCCGCACCGGCCAATGGCAGGCTGCGCTGATCCACGCCCCCCGCCTGCTGCGCGAGGCTCCGATCCACGAACGCGACACCCCCGCACTGCCGGCCCTGAGCGACGGCGAGCAAACCCTGGCGGACTACGCCACCCTGGGGCTGACACTGGGACGCCATCCGATCACGTTCCTGCGTGACGAACTGGACAAGCGGAGATTCTGCACGGCGCAGGCGCTGAACGCCGGATTTCCAGATCGTCGCCTGGCCCGGGCCTGCGGCCTGGTGGTCTCCCGCCAGCGGCCCCAGACGGCCGGCGGCACGGTGTTCGTGACCCTGGAGGACGAAACTGGTCCAGTGAACGTGATCGTTCCGGCACGCGAGGCCGCCACCAACCGCAGCGCGCTGCTGCACGCCTCACTCATGGGCGTCTACGGGATCTGGCAACGCCAGCAGGGGGTCTTCCACCTGAAGGCACGCCGGCTGGTGGACCTGAGCACCCTGCTGGGTACTCTGCGCACCCACAGCCGGGACTTTCAGTGAGCGGGCCGGTCTCAACTTTCGCTGGCCGGCCCCTTGGGAGCTCAACTTCTCAAAGCCCGTTGCCGATGAAATCCTGCAATTCCCGCGTCTTGGGGTTGACCAGGATATCCGGCCCGCCCTGCTCCCAGACCTGTCCCTGGTGCATGAAGATGATCACATTGGCCAGCCGCCGCGCAAACGCCATTTCGTGCGTGACCAGCACCATGGTCATGCCGCCCTGGGCAAGCTTTTCGATGACCTTGAGCACCTCGCCCGTCAGCTGAGGGTCCAGTGCCGAGGTGACCTCGTCAAACAGCATCACCTGTGGCTCCATGGCAAGGGACCGCGCAATCGCCACGCGCTGCTGCTGCCCACCCGAGAGCTGCTCAGGGTAGCTGTCGTACTTTTCCAGCAGCCCGACCGTATCCAGCACACGGCGGGCGCGCTCTTCGCAGACATTGCGCCCGAGCTTGCGCACATGGCGCAGGGCCAGCATGATGTTGCGGCCCACCGTCAGATGTGGAAAGAGGTTGTAGCTTTGGAAGACAATGCCAACGTCCTTGCGCAACTGCCCCAGATCCACCTTCGACCCGCCCAGGATGTGGCCACATACCTGGATGCTGCCCTCATCGATGCGCTCGAGGTGATCGATGCATCGCAGGGCCGTGCTCTTCCCAGAGCCGCTCTGGCCAATGATGGCGACGACCTGACCCCGCTCGATGTCGAAGGACACCCCCTTGAGGACCTGGTTCTCGCCAAAGCTCTTGTGCACATTCTGCAGACTAACGACGGCCGACATTCAGTTTCCTTTCCATGGCTCGGCTCCACCGGGACAGGGGGAAGCACAGCAGAAAATAAAATCCACCCACCAGCGCGAACACCAGGAAAGGCTGGAAGAGCGAGTTGTTGAGAATCTGGCCTGCGCGGGTGAGTTCCACGAACCCGACGACCGAAGCCAACGACGTGGACTTGATGACCTGTACCAGGAACCCCACCGTCGCCGGAAGAGACAAGCGCACGGCCTGCGGAATCACGACCAGAATCAGGGACTGCCAGCGCGACAATCCCAGGCACTCGGAAGCTTCCCACTGGGTCTTCTCGATAGATTGCACGCTACCGCGCCAGATCTCCCCCAGAAAGGCGCTGACATACACCATGAGAGCGATTCCCGCCGCCACCAGCGGCGGTACATTGATGCCAAAGATCCCTACCCCGAAATAGACCACGAACAGCAGGATCAGCAGCGGGATGCCCTGAATCGACCCGATGTAGAAGGCAGTCAGCGCCCGCACCACACGAAAGCGCGAAATGCGGGCGAGCATCACGGCAAACCCCGCCACCGCGCCCAGCACGAAAGACAGCGCCGACAAGATCAAGGTCCAGACCAGACCATGGAGCAGATAGGTGAACTGGATATAAGTGAAATGGTCCATGTTCTCCCCTCAGGCAGCCTTGTTGCGCAACTGCTGCACCCGGGCCGAGCGGGCCACCACCCAGCGCCGTCGAAACAGCACCAGCCCCGCCACCGAGAACAGCCCCTTCAGCAGCACCGCCAGAACCAGATAGAGCAATGCAACGATGATGTAGGTCTCCAGGGACAGGAAGGTGATGGACTGAACATTGTTGGCCACGCCGGTGAGTTCCTCGGCGGAAATCTGCGACGTGATTGATGACATGAGCATCATGAGCACGAACTGGCTGGTGATCGAGGGATAGACCTTTTCAAAGGCGGGCAGCATGATCACATGCCAGTAGATGCGCGGGCGCGACAGGCCCAGACATTCGGCAGCCTCGACCTGCCCCGGCGGGACTGCGTCCATGCCGGAGCGGATGATCTCCGCCGAATAGGCTCCTACATTGATCACCATCGTGATCACGGCGGCCAGATTGGCCGACATGGTGTAGCCCAGGCTGGAGAGGCCAAAATAGAAAATGAAGATCTGCACCAGGAATGGCGTATTGCGGACTGTCTCGATGTAGACCCCGCAGACCCGCGACAACCAGCCGATCACGCTGCGGCGGCCGATTGCGCACAGGATGCCCAGCACCAGACCGAACACCGTGGAAGCCAGGGTCAGTTCCAGCGTGGTCACTGCCCCGTCCAGGAACATCCTCCAATAGGGCAGCAAACCGGGGAAATTGAACGTGTAGTTCACGATGATTCTCAGGCTACTTTAGGGTCGGACATGGTACGGTCAGACATCGTACTTTAAGGTGGAGCCGGGCTGGAGTCACTTCCGCACGGGTTCAAAAGGCCCCTGTGCCGTGAATGCCCCACCCTGATACACCATAGTCGGATCATCGGCTGCAGGCATGGGCTGCTTCTCGATCATGTCGCGATAGGCTTCTGACGTGTCCTGCGCCTGGAATCCAATATGCGCAGCCAGCCGGTTGTCCCACCAGGTTTCCTTGTTGTCGGACATGCCGAAGATGATGGTGTGGCCGATCTCGGGCGTGAACAGCCCCCGCCGGATGAGCTCGGTCAGATCGTGCGCGCTGAGCCAGATGTGCATCATGCGGCGGTCCTTGGGTTCTGGAAAGCATGAACCGATGCGGATGGAAATCGTCTCGATCCCGTAGCGGTCGTGATAGAAGCTGGCCATGGCCTCGCCATAGACCTTGGACAACCCGTAATAGCCGTCCGGCCGCGTGGGCGCGCGCGCATCCAGCCGCTCTGTCTGCCGGTAAAAGCCAATGGCATGGTTCGAACTGGCAAAGACGACACGGCGCGCACCGTGCTCGCGCGCGGCCTCGTAGATGTGGAAAATGCCTTTGATGTTCGCCTCCAGGATCTCTTCGAAGGGACGTTCCACCGACACGCCCCCCATGTGCACGATGGCATCACAATCCCGGACCAGGTCGCTCACGGCCTGCCGATCCGATAGATCGCAAGGACACAATTCCTCAGAAGGCCCCGCCTTGCCCAGCCCCTGGATATCGGAGAGACGCAGGATCCGTGTCATGGGTTTGAGCGTTTCACGCAACACGCGCCCCAGCCCCCCGGCCGCCCCCGTCAACAGGATCCGTTCAAACTTGTTTCCGACCACACGACTCTCCAAATAGGCTACTCCATCATTGTGATACGTCATCGTATAACTAGTAATCCGGAATAACCCTGAACACTGTCCACGGGACCCGACGGAGGGTCACATTCGGCTGACAGTTGGTCATTTTGCGCCAAAGCGGCTATTGTCGAAAGATGACTGGCGGCGCCCCGCAGGCAGTTTGCCGGGCCGAGCGGCCAGCCGAAAGGAAATACCGAATGTCATCGCCCCTGTATACGATAGGCCACTCTACACACGACCTGGACTCATTTGTCCGATTGCTTCAAGAAAGCGGGATCCAGCTTCTGGCGGATGTCCGCACGGTGCCTCGATCCAGAACCAACCCGCAATTCAACCGCGACACATTGCCGGCGTCCCTGGCGCCCTTCAACATCGCCTACCAGCACATGGAATCCCTAGGCGGCCTGCGTGGCAAATCCAGAACCACGCCGCCACAAGTCAACGGCTTCTGGGAAAACGACAGCTTTCACCACTACGCGGACTACGCCCTGACTGAAACCTTCCGCAGCGGCCTGGACGAGCTGATCACGCAGAGCCAGCGCCAGCCTACCGCCATCATGTGTTCGGAAGCCGTCTGGTGGCGCTGCCACAGGCGGATCATCGCCGATTATTTCCTGGCGCGGCAGATCCCGGTCCTGCACATCATGGGCGCGGGCCACGTCGATCCGGCACACCTGACACCGGGCGCCGTGGTTCAGGAAGACCTGTCCGTGCTGTATCCACCTGCCGCGTGACTCTGGGGCCCCAGTCGGAGATTTTCAGCAATCCGTCAACTGAGTAAGATTCTGCGTCGCAGACTGGGCCAAGCTGACAGGATCATACGTGAAGAACCGCGAATCTGGCGGCAGTCACATTGCAGCCCGTTAACGGGTTCGTCGCACATATTTACATGTATCCACCAAACCCGGGAAGGGTCACTGAACCTTTCGCCCAGATGAACGTCATAGCGCCAGGTGGCCTGTTCCACTCGCCCGGACGCAGGGGCGTCCGGACCCTCTATGGAGTTCATGTCATGATGACACGTTCCCGCATTGCCCTCTTGTCTGCCTGCTCGGCGGTCGCCCTCAGTCTTGCCGCTCTGACGCCCACCTATGCGGCCGAAGCTCCTGCTGCGGCACCTGCGGCAGCCACACAACACACCGCAAAGCAGGCCACCAAGCACCGCGTCAAGGCGCATAAGACCATCAGGCACCACAAGGCGGCCAAGAAGCACACCACGACCGCCAAATAATCTCCGGCGTTCCGTGCGACCCCCTTCCGGGTCGCCCGGTGCGCAGAGGTTTCCTGCTGGCCAGAAACGCCGCGGGCAATTCGCCTGCGGCGTTTCTTTTTCACTTCCGATACACTGGGCACTTCTGCTCTCGCGCCGGACCCCGCATGCACCTGCACCGCAACGCGCTACACAACGAGCTGCACGCACGCCCGTCAATCTACTTCGATGCGCCGGCGCAGATTTTCCACTTGGCGTTCCTGGACGAAGACGGGGCGGCCGAGGCCATCATCCGCACGCTCTGCGATCGCCACATTGCGCTGGCGGATCCCGCGCAGCCACAGGGAGAGTTCCCGGTCGGTAGTGCCCGGCTGAAGTGGGAACGGCACACAGAATTCATGACGCTCACCCTGGTCTCCCAGGAAGCAGGTGCCTCGGCATGGCCGGCATTGCCGCCCGTGCTGAGCGAAGTCGCCGAAACCTACAGTACCCTGCTGATCAACGCCGACCAGATCCAGGTGGAATCCGAAGCCAGCTGGACGGGAGACGTGAACGATTACGGCTTTCATGACCCGGTGGGGTCGAATCTGGACGACAGAAAAGCCACGGTCTGGAGCGACCTGCGCCTGAACGGCAACGGCCTGAACCGCATCCTGATCCTGAACCGCCAGTTCGATGGTCGGCGCCTGGGCCGCATGGTGCGGCGCCTGCTGGAAGTCGAGACATACCGCCTGATGGCCTCGCTCACGCTGCCCGTGGCCCGTGCACTGTCGGGGGAACTTCGGCAATACGAAGCCGAACTGGTCACGCTGTCCGACGCCAACGCGGCCACCGATACGCACGACGCCAAGGCCCTGCTGGACCGAATCACACGGCTGTCGGCCCGGGTCACACAGACCCGTTCACGCACCCGCCTGCGCTTCAGCGCCACCGAGGCCTACTCCCAGCTCGTCTTCGAGCGCATCGACGATCTGCACGAAAGCCGAACGGGCGATTGCCAGCAGCTTGGGACCTTCATCGCCCAGCGGTTCCGCCCGACGGTGCGCTACTGCGCATCCACCGACCAGCGGCTGGACCGCATCGACAGCGCGGTTGCACACCTGGGCAATCTGCTGCAGGCACGTGTGCAGGTCGAGATGGAAGCCCAGAACAGCCAAATCCTGCAGAGCCTGAGCACCCGGGCCGACACCCAGATCAAGATCCAGAAGGCGGTCGAGGGCCTGTCCATCATTGCCATCAGCTACTACCTGTTCAATCTCTTCAAGCTGCTATACGAGGGGGTTCTGACACTGGGTGTGGATCTGGCACCGCGAACGGCGCTGCTGGCCGGCACCCCTGTGGCGCTGCTGATGGTCGGCGTGATTCTCTACCAGATCCGCAATACGCGCCGTCACTGACCCAACCCCCCTACGAGCACTCCTGCGCGCCCATGTCGACACTCCACTTCCGCAGTTTTCTGCTGCTGCTCACGGCGGTCTCCATCGCCTTCACCAGCATCCTGCTACCCTACTACCCAGCCATTTTCTGGGGCAGCGTCCTGGCCGTGATCTTCAGCCCCGTCGACCGGATGCTGCATCACGCCATGAAAGACCGCCACGCCAACCTGGCTGCGTTTTTCACCGTCCTGTGCATCACGCTGATCGTGATTCTTCCGGTGCTGTTCATCGCCGGGGCGCTGGCGAACGAAGTGGCCGGCATCTACAACCGCATCAACGCTGGCCAGTTCAACCTGGGGCAATACTACGAGCAGATCATCGCGGCTCTGCCGCCTTCGGCGCACGGCTGGCTAGCCTCCATCGGGCTGGGCGACCTGTTCAGCATCCGCGAAAAGCTTTCCACCGGCGCGCTGCAAGGCAGCCAGTTCCTGGCCCGTCAGGCCGTCAGCATCGGCCAGAACACCTTCCAGTTCGTGGTCGGCCTGGGCGTGATGCTGTACCTGCTCTTCTTCCTGCTGCGCGACGGACCGACGATCGTCCCGGCCATGAAGCGGCTGATTCCACTGGAGGACTCGTATCGCCACGACCTGTTCCAGAAGTTCGCTACCGTCGTGCGGGCCACCGTCAAGGGCAATATCGTCATCGCCGCCACGCAAGGCCTGCTGGGTGGCCTGATGTTCGCGTTCCTGGGCATCCAGGGGGCCCTGTTCTGGGGCGTGATGATGGCGTTCCTGTCCCTGCTGCCGGCCGTGGGCGCATCGCTGATCTGGGCACCCGTCGCCATCTACTTCCTGGTCACCGGCGCGTACTGGCAAGGCATCGTGCTGACGCTCTTCGGCGTGCTGGTCATCGGCCTCATCGACAACCTGCTACGCCCCATCCTGGTCGGTAAGGACGCCAAACTGCCCGACTACATGGTGCTGATTTCCACACTGGGCGGCCTGTCGGTCTTCGGATTGAACGGTTTCGTCATCGGGCCGCTGTTTGCCGCCCTGTTCATGGCTTGCTGGGACCTGTTCCCCGAAGCCGTCGCCGCGTACCGCCAGGCCCGCAAGGACTGAATCCATGTATAATTGCTGGCTTTGGTGGGGGCGGCAAATACGTCTTCATCCGCTCTGCCTGCCGCTTGCGGCGGGCAGTTCGCCGGCTTAGCTCAGTTGGTAGAGCAGCGCATTCGTAATGCGAAGGTCGGGGGTTCGACTCCTCTAGCCGGCACCAATGAAATCCAGCGACGCCAGCCCCGAAGGCTGGCGTCATTCGTTTCGGCCCGATATCCCCGGGTTTCGCGAACCGACATCCGCAGTCGCGGAGCCGCCCACCAAAATCCGGTAACATGGCCTTGTGATACACCACGAGACGCTGCAGCATGTCATCCGCCCCTTTCCAGCCGATCATTCAATCCCTGCTGGACACCGATCTGTACAAATTCACGATGTGGCAGGCCTTGCTGCACCGACACCCAGCTGCGCAGGCTGAATACCGCTTCATCTGCCGTACCCGGCCGGAATTTCCGCTAGCCCCGCTCGTGGCAGAGGTCCAGCGGCAGATCGACCACCTATGCTCCCTCCGGTTTCACCAAGACGAGCTGGATTATCTGGGCGGGCTGCGCTACATCAAGCCGGACTTCGTGGATTTTCTCTCATTGTTCCATTTCCAGCCGCGCTTCATCACGGTCAGGCCGGACGGAGACAGCATCAGCATCGTGGCGCGCGGTCCCCAGGTTCACGTCATGGCGTTCGAAATCTTCGTGCTGGCCATCGTCAACGAGCTTTACTTTCGCCGCTACGACAAGCCGGAAGTCTTGGCCGAGGGGCGCCGGCGCCTGCAAAAGAAAATTGACCTGCTGCACGAATTCTCCCGGGAACCCAAGCGGCGCTTCCCGTTGCAGATGTCCGATTTCGGCCTGCGCCGCCGCTTCTCCCGCACCTGGCAGGCGGAAGTCCTGAAGACGCTGCGCCAGCAGGTTCCGCAATATGTGACGGGCACGTCCAACGTGGACCTGGCCCGCGAATGCGACCTGGTTCCAGTCGGAACCATGGCGCACGAATACCTGCAGTCATACCAGGCCTTCGGCAAGGTCCGGCTGCGTGACTTCCAACGCACTGCGCTGGAAGACTGGGTGCAGGAATACAGGGGCGATCTGGGCATCGCGCTCACCGACGTGGTCGGGATGAAGGCATTCCTGGCCGATTTCGACCTGTACTTTGCCAAGTTGTTCGATGGTCTGCGGCACGATTCGGGCGATCCGATCGTATGGGGCGAGCTGGCGATCGCACATTACCAGGCGCTGCGCATCGACCCGGCCACCAAGCGATTCGTGTTCTCCGACGGGCTGGATCTGCCGCAAGCGCTGCGCATCTACCGGCATTTCGCCGACCGCGTGCAGCTTGCCTTCGGTATCGGAACGAACCTGAGCAATGACCTGGGCCCGGAGCCGCTGAACATCGTCATGAAGCTGTTCTATTGCAACGGCATGCCGACCGCCAAACTGCCCGACAGCCCCGGAAAGATCCACTGCACGGACGAAACATTCCTGGCCTATCTGCGCCAGGTCTTCAACCGCACGGACGACGCTGTCTCCGCAGGGGCGTGACATGAAACCCGCCTGAAGGCCACCGCCAACCGCCCGGCGGTGGCCCGACGGCACTGCGCCTGAGCCGCCAGCACGGCGGGCGCGACCGGGCTCAGGCTGTTCCGCCGACCGTCAGGCCATCAATCCGCAACGTGGGCATACCAACACCAACCGGTACGCTCTGGCCTTCCTTGCCGCAGGTCCCTACGCCAGAATCCAGTGCCAGATCGTCGCCTATCATGCCGACGCGGCTCATGGCGTCGGGCCCGCTGCCGATCAGCGTGGCGCCCTTCACTGGGTAGGTGACCTTGCCCTTCTCGATCAGATACGCTTCCGAAGCCGAGAACACGAACTTGCCGCTGGTGATGTCGACCTGGCCGCCGCCGAAGTTCACCGCATACAGCCCGCGTTCCACCGAGGCGATGACGTCCTGGGGATTCTCGCGCCCAGCGAGCATGTAGGTATTGGTCATGCGGGGCATGGGCAGATGCGCGTATGATTCACGCCGGCCATTGCCGGTGGGGGCCTGCTTCATCAGCCGCGCATTCATGGAATCCTGCATATAGCCGCGCAGGACGCCGTCTTCAATCAGGACATTGTGCTGGGTGGGGTGACCTTCGTCATCCACGTTCAGGGACCCACGGCGATCCGGCAAGGTACCGTCATCCACGACCGTGACGCCCCGAGAGGCCACCTGCTCGCCAATACGCCCGGAAAATACGCTGGAACCCTTGCGGTTGAAGTCGCCCTCGAGCCCATGACCCACGGCCTCATGCAGCAGGATACCCGGCCAGCCGGATCCCAGCACGACCGTCATTTGCCCGGCCGGCGCCGGCCGGGCTTCCAGATTGACCCGTGCCTCGTGAACGGCACGCTGGACATAGCCGCGCAGGATGTCGTCCGTGAAATAGGCCAAACCCGTGCGGCCACCGCCGCCACCGTGCCCCATCTCGCGGCGGCCGGCGCGTTCGGCAATCACCGTCACCGACAGGCGCACCAGCGGTCGTACGTCCGCAACCAGGCGGCCATCGCTGCCCGCCACCAGGATCACGTCGTATTCGGCCGCCAGACCCGCCATCACCTGGGTGATTTCAGGATCGGCCGCACGCGCCATACGCTCGACCCGCTCCAACAGCGCGACCTTGTCCGGCGCCGACAGCGAGTCGACCGGATTCACGGCCCGATAGAGCTCGTGCGTCGCCTGTGCTCCGCCATCGACCTTGCGCCGCCCCGAACCCTGGCGGGCAATCGTGCGCACCGCCTGGGCGGAAGACATCAGCGCCGACCGCGACAGGCTGTCGGAATAGGCAAAGGCCGTTTTCTCACCACTGATGGCGCGGACGCCAACCCCTTGGTCGATTGAAAAACTACCCGTCTTGACGATGCCTTCTTCGAGGCTCCAACCCTCTGAGCAACTGTATTGGAAATACAGGTCCGCATAATCAACCCGGTGAGTATGGATCTCGGACAGCGCACGCGCCAGATCCGATTCATCCAGCCCCCAGGGCTCCAGCAACAGCGACCGCGCCGCATTCAGGGCTTCGAGCCCGGGTTCACGCATTTTCATGAAACAGCATCCCCAAACATCACATGACTCGATGGCGCAACGCGGGCAGGGATTCCCGTACCGTATCGATGCGCGCACCATCCACGACTCCCGCCGCGACTCCCGGGCCCTCTGGAATGCAGGCGACAATCTCGCCCCAGGGGTCGACCAGCATCGAATGCCCCCAGGTGTGCCGCCCATTCTCGTGCCGGCCTCCCTGGGCGCTCGCAAGCACATAGCACTGGTTCTCGACAGCCCGCGCCCGCAACAGGATCTCCCAGTGTACAGAACCGGTGGTCCAAGTGAAGGCGGCCGGCAGCACCATCAGGCGCACATCACCCTGTGCGCGGAAAAACTCCGGAAAACGCAGATCGTAGCAAATTCCCAGCGCCGTTCTGCCGACGGGCGACTCGAATACCGGCGGCGTTCCGCTGCCTGGCCGAATCGATCGCGACTCGTCATAGGATTCTGACTCACGCTTGAAACCAAAGAGGTGAATCTTGTCGTATCGAATACACACCGATCCATCCGGTCCAAATACCAAGCATGTGTTGTAGATGCGATCGACGTCGGGGCTTTTCAAGGGCAAGGTACCGCCGACCAGCCAGATTCCGTGTCGCCGTGCCTGATCCGCGAGAAAATCCTGAATCGGACCATGGCCGGCTGTTTCGGCGATTGCGAGTTTGTCGGCGTCATGGCGCCCCAGCAGGCAAAAGTATTCCGGCAGCGCCACCAGTTGGGCGCCATCTGTGGCAGCAACCTGAATCCATTGCGCCGCCTGATCCAGATTGTGCGCCACCGATATGCCCGACACCATCTGCACGGCAGCCACCGCCATCGAAGAATCCTGAGCACTCATGAATCGCTCCACAAAGCATCCAGATCAGGCAATTTAGTCACACTAAAGCAAGACATTAATATCCACTTTGTTTAAAATGGTCGGCGATTCAAAACACCAGCACCATTCCGAACCCATTCCACGGAGCCATTGATGACCCGGAACAACTATACCGCCCAAAAGTCGCGTATCGAGAAAGAAATCTCGAAACTCGAGAAACAAATGCAATCGCTACAGTCCAAACAGCGCAAACCGATCATTACCTCGATTGTCCGGTCCATGCGTGAATATGACATTACCCCCGAAGAAATCGCCGCTGCCTTCAGCCGCAAGCCGGCGGGGCGTCGTGCAGCCCCCAACAAGGCGACGACCGCGAAGCGCGTCATTGCCCCCAAGTACCGCCACCCCGACACCAAGGCTACCTGGACTGGTCGCGGCAAACCGCCGCGCTGGATCAGCGATGCCGAAGCATCTGGTACGCCGCGCTCAACCTTCCTGATCCAGGCCGCCTGACCAAGCCTTACTTCACAGGGTACCGTACCTGGATGGTCTCGCCGTTGCGGCCGGGGAACCGGTCAAACAACGCCCGCGCCAGGTACGGCATGGCGGCACCCAACTGGTCACGACGGCTGCCGGCTTCGGCTGTCGCCCGATAAACCTCACGACCCTGCTGCGACTGATCGTCGATGCGCACGGACAACGTCATCCGGTAGACATCCACCGCCACATTTTCCATGGCCGGCCCATAACCCCAGCCCCACCGCCGGTAATAGGGACCCGGATAAAAATAAGGATCCACAGGGCGCTGCTCCCAGACCCGTTCGCGCGGGCTGGAATATTCAATATGGACGATGAAACGCGCTTGCGCCCGATTAGCGGCTTCGACCAGCCCCGTGGGGCCGATCGCAGCACGGACTGAATCCGCGTAAGTCTGAAACTGCAGATTATTCTGCTGCTGCGCATCCGGCGCAATCCAGTAGCCAGCCCCATCCGTTCCCTGGGGCCACTGCTGATAACGCGAGACCTGGGCAGAAAATACCGATGCACATCCGCCAACGGACAGCGCCAAAAACAAGCCTACGGCCCAACGCACCAGCATCGAATGCCGAACGTGTGAGAATCCTGCTGCCATACCCCGCATGCTGCCGTCTCATCCAAGCGTCTGTAACCTCTCCATCATAGGCGCAGCGCCTGCTTTGCGATAGCAAGCGTAGCACTCCGATACAGGCTTGGCCTGCCCCCGGCCGACTACAATACCGCCGTCGAGATGATTTTTTTCGGGGTCTTTCATGCGCACGGATATCGCCCAAACTATTCACCGGCAGGATTACAGCCCATACCCATACCGCTTGCCGACGGTACGGCTGGAATTCGATCTGGATGCGCAGGCCACGCGAGTCATTTCCCAACTGCGGATCGAACCGGTAGGCACCGAACCCGCGCCCCTGATTCTGCACGGCGAAGACCTGGAACTCGTCGAAATCCAGTTGAACGGACAGACCCTGAAACCCGGCGACTACCAGCTGGACGACGATACCCTGCGCTTGACGCCCCCAAAGGCGAACCAGCCTTTCAGCCTGCGCATCACCAGCCTGTGCCATCCGGTGCTGAACACCAAGCTGATGGGGCTGTACGTGTCCGGCGACAAGCTCTTTACCCAGTGCGAAGCACAGGGCTTTCGCCGCATCACTTGGTTCCCGGACCGCCCCGATGTGATGTCCTGCTATGAAGTCGTCCTGCGCGGCGACCCAAAGACCTATCCGCTGATGCTCTCCAACGGCAACCTGATCGAGCAGACGCATCTGGCCGATGGCCGCGAACAGGCCCTGTGGCGCGACCCTCACCCAAAGCCCTGCTATCTGTTCGCGCTGGTGGCCGGTGATTTCGACTGCGTGGAGCGCACGGAGATCACGCGCAGCGGCCGCATCGTCCTGCTACAGGTCTACAGCGACCGGGGCTACCGCGAACAGACCCATTGGGCGTTGGACTGCCTGGCCCGGGCGCTGCATTGGGACGAAAGGCGCTTCGGGCTGGAACTGGACCTGGACCGCTTCATGGTCGTCGCAGCGCGCGACTTCAACATGGGCGCCATGGAAAACAAGGGCCTGAATGTCTTCAACGCAGCCTATGTCCTGGCCGACCCCGCTACCGCAACCGACGCCACCTACCGGCGCATCGAGGCAGTCATCGGGCACGAGTACTTCCACAACTGGACGGGCAACCGCGTCACCTGCCGCGACTGGTTTCAGCTCTCGCTGAAAGAAGGCCTGACCGTCTTCCGGGAGCAGGAATTCTCGGCCGACATGCTGGCCGAAGGCCTGGCTGCCCAGGCAGCAGCCAGCGCACGGGCCGTCAAACGGATCGAGGACGTCCACACCCTGCGCCTGGCCCAGTTTCCCGAAGACGCCGGCCCCATGGCGCACCCTATCCGCCCCGACAGCTACCAGGAAATCGCCAACTTCTACACTGCCACCGTATACGAAAAGGGTGCGGAGGTCATCCGCATGCAGCACACCCTGCTCGGAGAAGAAGGCTTCCGCGCCGGCATGGATGAATATTTCCGTCGCCACGACGGCCAGGCCGTCACCTGCGACGACTTCGTGGCTGCCATGGAATCGGTTTACGAGACGCGGCACCCCGGGCACGACTTCTCGGTCTTTCGCCGATGGTACCAGCAGGCCGGCACCCCACGCGTGCGGGTACGGACCCATTATGATCCCGACGCGCATCGCCTGCAGATCACACTGTCACAGCTGTGCCCGCCCGTTGGGCTGGAAACCCACCAGGCGCCGCCCGTGGAAAAACTGCCGCTGCATATTCCCTTCGCCATCGGCCTGCTGGACGAATCGGGCAGCCCCATGGTGCTGCAGACAAACAAGGCCCAGCAGGACACGCTGATTCTGGAGCTGCAGCAAGCGACGCAGTCCTGGACCCTGGACGACATCCCCCGCCGTCCCGTCCTGTCGCTGCTGAGGGGTTTCTCGGCACCGGTGATCGTGGACGCGGATCGCAACACAGCCGATCTCGTCGTGCTGGCGCGCCACGACACGGATCCGTTTGCACGCTGGGACGCCATACAGGAAGTCGCTCACCGCTACCTGTCCGACAGTATCCGCGCGCATCGCGCCAACACCGAGCAGCCCGATCCGGCTGCGCTGCTCACGGTCTGGCGCGCCGCCCTAGATGACGAGACACTGTCTGCCGCCTACAAGACGCAGCTTCTCACGCTACCGGCACAACGCGAAGTCATGGAGCGCAACGAGCCGCTTGATCCACAAGCCGTCGTCGCCGCCTGGCAACAGACGCAGCAGGCGCTGGGCTCGGGCCTGGCGATGCAATGGCAGCAGACCTACGAGTCCCTGGCCGACGGCGATGCGCCGTATTCGCCCGATCCCGTCTCGGCGGGCCGCCGCAGCTTGCGCAACCTGGCGCTGGAGTATCTGCTGGCCACGCAGGCGCCGCAGGCTGCTGAACAGGCCCGCACCCAATACCAGCAGGCCCGCAACATGACCGAGAGCCTGGGCGCGCTGACCGTGTTGCTGAACCATGCCCCGCAACACTGCAACGACCTGGTCGAACAATTCCACACACGCTGGCACGAAGACCCGCTGGTCCTGGACCGCTGGTTCGGCGCCCAGGCGAGCGCCGCCTCACGCACCGTAGCCGACGTGCGCGCCCTGATGGCGCTGCCCGACTTCTCATTGCGCAACCCGAATCGCGCACGCTCGGTCATCTTCCGCTTCTGCCTGGAAAACCTCGGTGCGCTGCACACAAAAGAAGGCTACGAATTCTGGGCCGAGCAGGTGCTGGCGCTCGACCAGCTCAACCCCGAAGTCGCCTCGCGCCTGTCGCGGGCGTTCGACAACTGGGCCCGCCACGAACCAACGACCCGCAGCGGCATGCAGTCGGCACTGCGGCGCGTGCGCGAACACCCCGGCCTCTCACGCAACGTCCGCGAGATCGTTTCCAAGGCGCTGGATGCCTGACCCCATACCGAACATCAAAAGGACAGTCACTTGAAACACAAAACTCTGACGCAATACCTGGTCGAACAGCAGCGGCAGCATCAGTCGGTTTCGGCCGACGTCCGCCTACTGATCGAAACCGTTTCGCGCGCCTGCAAGGCGATCAGCACCACCGTCAGCAAAGGCGCTTTGGGCGGCGTTCTGGGCAGCCTGGGAACTGAAAACGTCCAGGGCGAGATCCAGAAGAAACTGGACGTGCTGACCAACGAGATTCTGCTGGAAGCCAACGAATGGGGCGGCAGCCTGGCCGCCATGGCTTCCGAGGAAATGGAAACCATCCACCGTATCCCCAACGACTACCCGAAGGGCCAGAACCTGCTGCTGTTCGATCCGCTGGACGGTTCATCCAACGTTGACGTGAACGTCTCGATCGGCACCATCTTTTCCGTGCTGCAAGTACCGGCGGAGGCCGCCGGTCGGGAAATCACCGAAGCCGACTTCCTGCAGCCCGGCACCCGGCAGGTCGCAGCTGGCTACGCCATCTATGGCCCCCAGACCATGCTGGTCCTGACGGTCGGGGCCGGCGTCATGGGATTCACGCTGGACCACGAAATGGGGTCCTGGCTCATGACCCACGAAAACATCCGCGTGCCGGAGCAGACGGCCGAGTTCGCCATCAACATGTCGAACATGCGGCACTGGGAAGCCCCCGTGCGCCGCTATATCGAAGAATGCCTCCAGGGTGAAGCGGGCCCGCTGGAGAAGAACTACAACATGCGCTGGATCGCATCCATGGTGGCCGACGTGCACCGCATCCTGACCCGCGGTGGGATCTTCATGTATCCGCGCGATGCCCGGCCCACCGGCCAAAAGGGCAAGCTGCGCTTGATGTACGAAGCCAATCCCATGAGTTTCCTGATCGAACAGGCGGGCGGCCGGGCCACCGACGGCCACGGCCGGATTCTGGACATCCAGCCCCAGGCCCTGCACGAGCGCACCGGCGTGATCCTGGGCTCGAAAGAAGAGGTCGACCGCCTGCATTCCTATCACCAGGACGCCTGAACGCGCCGCGCCGGTCGGGCGGCTGTGGCACGACCGCCGGCGAACCCGTGCCGTCAATCCAACGTGAGGACCGTCGCTCCGGTGGTGCGGCGGCTCTGGAGGGCTTCATGGGCCAGACCGGCGTCCTTCAGTGCAAACCGCTGGCCGATGACCACATTCAGCTTGCCGCCAGTCACCAGGTCGAACATCTCGTTGGCGGCCGCCTGCGTTTCCTGGGCGGTCATCGTGTACCAGTGCAGAGTGGGGCGGGTCACATACAGGGAGCCCTTGGCGGCCAGGATCCCCAGGTTGACGCCCTCGACCGGGCCGGATGCGTTGCCGAAGCTCACCATCAGGCCGCGCGGCTGCAGACAATTCAGGGACGTCTCCCAGGTGCTTTTGCCAACGCCGTCGTAGACCACAGGAACCTTCTGCCCGTCAGTCAGTTCCAATACCCTGGCCGCGACGTCTTCCCGCGTGTAATCGATGATTTCCCAGGCACCATGCTGACGCGCCAGCGCAGCTTTTTCAGGTAACGAGGTGGTGCCGATCAGGCGCACACCCAGTGCACGGGCCCATTGGCATGCGATCAACCCCACACCGCCCGCCGCCGCATGAAACAGAATGGTTTCGTTGCCCTTGAGCCGGTAAGTCTGGCGAAACAGATACTGCACGGTCAGGCCCTTGAGCATGAGTGCGGCGGCCTGCTCAAAGCTGACCGAATCGGGGATGGCAACCACATACCGGGCCGGCACGTTGCGCACGTCCGCATAAGCGCCGATGGGACTCTGGCCATACGCCACCCGATCGCCGACGCGCAGGTGCGTGACCGCCGGACCGACCGCCTCGACGACACCGGCAGCCTCCATGCCCAGGCCATGAGGCAACTCATGGGGATACAGACCCGTGCGACAATAGATATCGATGAAATTCAGCCCGATCGCCTTTTGCCGGATCCGGACCTCGTCGGGAGCAAGTGCCGGCACATCGATCTGGGCCAGATGCATGACTTCTGGGCCACCATGTCGTTCCACCCGAATCACCTGAGCTTTTTCCACTGCCTTATCCTCCAGCCCGCAAGGGCTCTGTTTTTCATCCATTGACCAGACTAGCATGAATCCCCGTCAAGCTCAGATCGCCATCCACGCGACGGCCGTCCTGTTCGGGCTGACCGGCATCTTCGGCGAACTGATCCATGGAAGCGCAACACTGATCACTGCCGGCCGGGCTTCCTTCGCCGCGGCGGCGCTGTCGATGTTCATCCTGCGGGCCAGACATCGCCCCAGTACGCTGCCACGCGACCGTACCCGGCTCTGGGTACTGCTGGTTTCCGGCGTGTTGCTCGCAATCCACTGGACGACCTTTTTCGTGGCCGTCAAGATCGGCGGCATCGCCATCGCCACCCTCGGATTTGCCAGCTTCCCGGCGTTCATCACACTCTTCGAAGGGTTTCTGTTCAAAGAACACACCCGCGCGTCTGAATGGCTGGTGGTGCTGCTGGTGACGACCGGCCTGGTACTGGTGACCCCCTCTTTCGATTTCCGCGACCAAGCCACCATTGGCCTGGCCTGGGCCATTGTCTCAGGCTTGTCGTTTGCGCTACTGACTCTGGCGAACCGCAAGGCAGTCACCCAGATGCCAGCGCGCGAGCTGGCGGGCTGGCAAAACCTGATCGTTGCAGCGCTCACGCTGCCCTGGTGCCTGGGCGAATTCGCGACGATCCGGGCGCTGGACTGGCTCTGGCTCTTCATGCTTGGGGTGTTCTGCACGGCCCTGTCACATTCGCTGCTGGTGTCGTGCCTGGCCAATCTGAAGGCCCGGACCGCCGGCATCGTACTGGCGCTCGAGCCCGTCTACGCCATCCTGTTTGCGGCCATCCTGTTCGCGCAATACCCGTCCGCTCACGCCCTGGTCGGCGGCGCCCTGATCATCGGCGCCATCGTCTGGTCCGGCATGCGCCCGGCCCGTTCCACATAATTTACGACGAGACCTGGCCAGCCAAGCCACTCGCGCTAAAATCCCAGGTTCACTGGTTCATCTTCTTCGATACGACTCATCATGTCCGGACACAGCAAATGGGCAAACATCCAGCACCGCAAGGGGCGCCAAGACGCCAAGCGCGGAAAGCTCTGGACCAAGATCATCCGTGAAGTCACCGTGGCCGCGCGCGCCGGCGGACCGGACCCGGACTCCAACCCCCGGCTGCGCCTGGCCTGGGACAAGGCGACCGCCGCCAACATGCCCAAGGACAACATCCTGCGCGCCGCCCAACGCGGCTCGGGCAACGCGGAAGACACCAACTACGAGGAAATCCGCTACGAAGGCTATGGCGTGGGCGGTGCTGCCGTGATCATCGACTGCATGACGGACAATCGCCAGCGCACGGTATCCGAAGTCCGGCACACGCTCACCAAAAACGGCGGAAACCTGGGCACCGACGGTTCTGTGTCATTCATGTTCAAGCATTGCGGCCAGTTCATCTTCGCGCCGGGGACGTCCGAAGAAAAAGTCATGGACATCGCGCTGGAGAACGGCGCCGAAGACGTGCAATCCGACGAGGAAGGCGTCATCGAGGTGGTCTGCGAGCCCGGCCAGTACCCCGCACTCAAGCAGGCCTTCGATGCGGCCGGTCTGGTCCCTGAAGTCCACGACGTGATCATGAAGGCGCTCTCCGAAGTCCAGCTTCAGGGCGAGGACGCGGAACGCATGCAGAGAATCATCGACCTGCTGGAAAGCCTGGACGATGTCCAGGATGTCTACACGACTGCGGTTTTCGACGAAACGGCATGAAGCTGCTGGTGATCGGCGCGGGCGGCCGTGAACACGCCCTGGCTTGGCGTCTGGCTCAATCGGCACGAGTCCAGAAAATCTACGTCGCCCCCGGGAACGGCGGCACGGCCGACCGGTATCCGCTGGAAAACCTGCCGCTCCAGGATACGGACGCGCTGATCGCCTTTGCACAACAAGAAAAAATCGCTCTGACGGTGGTCGGTCCCGAGGCTCCACTGGCAGCGGGGATCGTGGACGCCTTCCGCGCCGCCGGCCTGCACATTTTCGGTCCGACTCGCGCCGCCGCGCAGCTCGAAAGCTCCAAGGACTATGCCAAGTCCTTCATGCAGCGCCACGACATCCCCACCGCCGCTTCTCGCACCTTCACGGATGCGGACCAAGCGCGCGCCTACGTCCAGGCGCACGGAGCTCCCATCGTGATCAAGGCCGACGGCCTGGCGGCCGGCAAGGGAGTCGTCGTCGCGCTGACGCTGGATGAGGCACTGCAAGCCATCGACCACATGCTGGGCCCAGACGGCAAGTTCGGCGCCGCAGGCGCCCGAGTCGTCGTGGAAGACTACCTGGAGGGCGAGGAAGCCAGCTTCATCGTCATGTGCGACGGCCAACATGTGCTGCCGCTGGCCACCAGCCAGGACCACAAGCGGCTGCTGGATGGTGATGCCGGTCCCAACACGGGCGGCATGGGTGCCTATTCACCGGCCCCCATCATCAGCCCGGCCCTGCACAACCGCATCATGCGCGAAGTCATCCAGCCGGCGGTCCACGGCATGGCGCGCGATGGCATTCCCTACACCGGGTTCCTGTACGCCGGCCTGATGATCGGCGAAGGCCCTGACGCCACGCGCCCTCTGAAAGTTCTGGAATTCAACTGCCGCCTGGGAGACCCGGAAACCCAGCCCATCATGCTGCGCATGAAAAGCGACTTTTTGGAAACGCTGGAGCACGCTGTCAACGGCACGCTCGACCAGGCGGAAATCGTCTGGGACCGGCGCGCCGCAGTCGGAGTGGTCCTGGCCGCCGCCGGTTACCCGGACGCCCCCCGGAAGGGCGACGTCATCACGGCACTGGCCCCAGACACGGAAACCTGCATTACCTTCCATGCAGGATCAGCGATCCAGGACGGCAAGCGGATCACCAACGGCGGACGGGTCCTATGCGTCACGGCCCTGGGTGACTCGATCCGCCGCGCCCAGCAGGCCGCCTATGACGCGGTCAACCTTACACTGTTCGAGGGGCGCCAATACCGCCGCGATATCGGCTGGCGGGCCCTGACCGACCACCCACGACACGACTAGGAACCACCATGCATGTGCCCGTCGATCGCGTCCATGAATTTCTTTCCACACTGCAGGAACACATCGTCCGTAGACTGGAAGACCTGGAAGGAAGCACCTTCGGTCGCGACCCCTGGACGCGCCCGGAGGGCGGCGGCGGTCTCACCCGCTACTGTGAAGGGGGCCAGGTCTTCGAACGCGCCGGCGTGCTGTTCAGCCATGTGCGCGGCCACACGCTGCCGCCATCGGCAAGTGCCCACCGGCCCGAGCTGACCGGGCGGAGCTGGGAAGCCATGGGCGTTTCCATGGTGCTGCATCCGCGCAATCCCCACGTCCCCACCACGCACATGAATGTGCGCATGTTCGTGGCGCATGGCGACAGCGCCGACCAGGACGTCTTCTGGTTCGGCGGCGGTCTGGACCTGACGCCCTACTACGCAGTAGAGGCTGACGTGCGCCACTTTCACCAGGTCTGCCACGACGCCGTCGCCCCCTTTGGCGAGGACAAATACCGCCACTACAAGGCCTGGTGCGACGAGTACTTTCTGCTGCGCCATCGTCACGAGACACGCGGTGTCGGCGGCCTGTTCTACGACGATGTGAATACGCCCGATTTCGAGACCAGCTTCGCACTGACCCGCGCGGTGGGCAACTGCTTCCTGCCAGCCTATGTACCTATTGTCCAGGCACGCATGGACACGCCCTATGGCGATCCCGAACGAGCTTTCCAGGCCTACCGCCGGGGGCGCTACGTAGAGTTCAATCTGGTCTATGACCGAGGCACACTCTTCGGCCTGCAGTCGGGCGGCCGCACTGAGTCCATCCTGCTGTCCATGCCGCCGCAGGCGCAATGGCGCTACGACTGGACCCCCGAACCCGGTTCGGCCGAGGCGGAACTGGCCGCCTACCTCAAGCCTCGCGAATGGCTGTAGTACCCGAGATCGGCCTTCTGGGCGGCAGCTTCGATCCGGTCCACCGCGCCCACACCGCGCTGGCCCTTGCTGCCCTGGACGCACTCTCGCTGGACCATGTCGAGCTGCTGCCGGCCGCGCGCCCCTGGCAACGCAGCCGGCTGAGCGCAGGGCCCACCCACCGGTTGCGCATGCTGGAGATCGCATGCCGCGGCCAGGCCCGGCTACGAGTCAACCCGTTGGAGCTGCAGCGCACCGGCCCGACATATACCATCGATACACTGATGGCCCTGCCGCAGGGCCCACGCTACACCTGGATCATGGGCGCCGACCAACTGGCCAACTTCTGCACCTGGCACGACTGGCGCGGCATCATCAAGCGGGTGCAACTCGCCGTCGCCCAGCGCCCCGGCACGTCGCTGACGACACCTCCGGTGCTCGCCAAGGCCCTACCGCCCGGTGCACTGCGCCTGATCCCCTTCGCTGCCCGGAACGTTTCGGCCACGCAGATCCGGGAATCGCTGGCCGCAGGCGACCCGGTGGATGATATGCTGGATCCGGGCGTGCTGGACTATATCCGCGCCCACCAGCTTTATCGTCACCGGTGACTCCTTCCCGTACCCCACTATCCTCATGAATCTTCAAAAACAGCAACGCCTCATCATCGACGCCCTGGAAGACACCAAAGCCCAGGACATCAAGGTCTTCAACACCATGGGGCTGACCAGCCTGTTCGACCGCGTGATCATCGCCAGCGGCACTTCCAACCGCCAGACGCGTGCCATGGCCAGCCACGTCGCTGAACGCGCCAAGCAAGAAGGCTTGAGCGTTCTGGCCTTCGAAGGCGAGGACACGGGCGAATGGGTGCTGGTCGACCTGGGTGACATCGTGGTCCACTGCATGCAGCCGGTGATCCGCAGCTACTACAACCTGGAAGAGCTGTGGGGCTCGAAGCCCGTCCGGGTCAAGCTGCTGCCCACTGGCCCTGCAACGCCGGCAGACGAGGGCGCCTGGCTCGACGCCGATCGATGAGACTGTTGGTGATCGCCGTGGGCACGCGAATGCCGGAGTGGGTCCAGGCCGCCTGGCACGACTTTGCCAAGCGCATGCCCCGGGACTGCGCGCTGGAGCTGCACGAGATCAAGGCCGACGCCCGAACCCAAGGCCGGACCGTGCCCCAGATGATGCAAGCCGAAGCGCAGCGCATTGAAGCCGTCATTCCCGCCCAGGCCTTCCGCGTGGTTCTCGATGAACATGGACAGGATCTCACGACCATGGCACTGGCGCACCACTTCAAGACCTGGCAGACGTCGGGTTCGGACATTGCACTCATCATCGGCGGCCCCGACGGCCTGGACCCGACGCTGAAACAGACCGCACGGCAGACCCTGAGACTCTCCTCACTCACACTACCTCACGCCATGGTGCGGGTCCTGCTCGCCGAACAGCTCTACCGTGCCTGGAGTATCCTTTCCGGGCATCCCTACCACCGCGCCTGAAAGCCTGCCCGATGCTCCGGCTCGCACGCCAATGCACCGGTGCCCGGACCGACTCCCCCCCGACGACTCATGCACCCCTTCATTCTGCTTGCCTCGGGCAGCCCCCGTCGCCACGAAATCCTGGATCAACTCGGCATTGCTCACGGGATTCTGCACGTCCCCTCTCCCGAGGGAGAAGACGAGCCGGTCCTGCCGGACGAACGGCCTGAAGACTATGTCCGCAGAACTGCTCGTGAAAAGGCGGAGCGGGCTTTTGCGTGGCTGGTCGACGGCGGGCAGCCAGAGCATATTCCAGATCACTGGCCCGACAATTGGACGCAGGCGCCTATCCTGTGTGCCGACACCACCGTCATCCTGGACGGCCAGATACTGGGCAAACCCGTGGACGCACAGGATGCGGCGGCCATGCTGGCGAAATTGTCCGGCCGCCGTCACACCGTTCACACTGCCGTGGTGCTGGCCTCGAACGGCAGACTGGACGAAATTGTCAACGTCAGCGAGGTCGAATTTCGCACGCTGAGCAGCCACGACATCCGTGAATACTGCGCCAGCGGCGAACCCATGGGCAAAGCTGGCAGCTACGCCATCCAGGGACGTGCCGCTGCGTTCATCCGCTACATGTCTGGCAGCCACAGCGGCATCATGGGCCTGCCGGCCTTCGAAACGACCGAGCTGCTGCGCCGGCTGTAACGAGCGCCCGATCGGGCCTCTGATATGGCCCCGTCCTTCTCCATTGGCGAGCGGACACGGCCGTCACACCACCCTCAATCTTCCTTGATATATATCAACGAGGGTTAACCCCTATTCTGGCAAGATGGGTTTGTCCGCGAAAAACCTCGCGAACACCGGCAAACGACCCGTAGTCCAAGGAGGACTCATGAGAAAGCCCATCGAATTCGACGCCAACCGGCGCCAACTGCTCAGAAGCGGAGTGGTTGCAGCAGCAGCCGGGGTTGCCGCCACGGAGATCCTGGTGCCCACCGCTGCCCAAGCGAAGAATTCCCCCAACCACCCGGCCACCCCTGGCGCCGCGCGCCACGAGAGTATCCCCGTGGACAGACTGGAGCGCATCCGGCCCAAACTGGTGGCGCCTCCCTTCGTGATGGAACACGAGCAGGCCACGAAAGCGGCGCCGCGCGTGGTCGAGTTCACCTTGACGGTAGAAGAAAAACAGGTTGTCGTCGATGAAGAAACGGGGGCAACGCTGCAAGGAATGACATTCAACGGCTCCATGCCTGGCCCGACTCTGGTCGTGCACGAAGGTGACTACGTCGAACTGACCCTCGTCAACCCGGGGACCAATACGCTGGAACACAATATCGACTTCCACGCCTCCACCGGCGCAATGGGCGGTGGCGACCTGACCCACATCAAGCCCGGCGAGCAGGCCGTGCTGCGGTTCAAGGCTACGCGGACGGGGGTATTCATCTATCACTGTGCTCCACCGAAGATGGTGCCCTGGCACGTCGTCTCGGGCATGAGCGGCACATTGATGGTACTACCGCGCGGCGGCCTGAAAGACGAACAGGGCCGGCCGCTGCACTACGACCGGGCCTACACGGTGGGTGAATTCGACCTGTACATTCCGAAGGACGACAAGGGCCAATACAAGAAGTACGACACGCCGCTGGAGAGCTTCGGCGACACTAAGGAAGTCATGCGGGGGCTCATCCCCACGCACATTGTCTTCAACGGCAAGGTCGGCGCACTGACCGGCAATCACGCCATGAAGGCCAAGGTCGGTGAAACCGTGCTCATCATTCATGCGTCGGCCAACCGTGACACCCGGCCACATCTGATCGGCGGGCACGGCGACTACGTGTGGGAGGCCGGAAAATTCGCCAACCCCCCGGAGAAAAATCTGG
Organism: Castellaniella sp.; assembly: GCF_004321985.1. GTDB lineage: Bacteria > Pseudomonadota > Gammaproteobacteria > Burkholderiales > Burkholderiaceae_B > Castellaniella. Next base: position 66,045 of record NZ_SCQN01000033.1, read on the forward strand.
AGACCTGGTTCATTCGCGGAGGTTCCGCAGGGGCGGCCATGTACACGTTTCTGCAGCCCGGTACCTACGCCTATCTGAACCACAACCTGATCGAAGCCTTTGAACTGGGTGCAGTCGCCCAATTCTCGGTGGACGGCCAGTGGAACGACAACCTGATGAAGCAGGTTCTGGCCCCAAGCCCGATCAAGAGCTGACCCAGCCCCCACCCCCGGCATGGCGCCTGCGGTGCCATGCCGCTCCAAGAGAGAATACCATGTTGAAAGCACTGAGCCTCGCACTCATTTCCCTAGCCCTGATCCCCGCCCTGTCGACGGCCAGCGATGCCGTCTCGACGAACGCCGACTCGATGCTGCGGGGCGAGAAGCTCTACAAATCGGCTTGTATCGCCTGCCACGGTACCGGGGCTGCCAACGCCCCGGTTCTCGGCAACAAAAAAGCCTGGGCCCCCATCATCGAGCAAGGTATGGATAAAATAATCTCAGTCGCCCTGCACGGCAAGGGCGCCATGCCAGCCCGCGGCGGGACCAAGGCCGACGACGCTACCCTGCGCGCCGCCGTCGAATACATGATCAGCCGCGCGCAATGACGGCGCAGCCGCGTCTGCCACCTTCCTCAGGAGCCCTCATGCCGAACAGCGACCAGGCGACCCTTCCAGATCTTGAAATCTCTGAAGCCCTGATCCGCCGCTTTGACCAGACGGGTCCGCGGTACACGTCGTACCCGACCGCCGACCGATTCCGGCAAGACTACTCCGAAAGCCGGTATATCGGCCATCTTCAAGCACGCGCAAACAGTCCAGCCCCTGCGCCGCTCTCGGTCTATGTGCACCTGCCATTCTGTGAATCGCTGTGCTATTTCTGCGCATGCAACAAGATCATTACCCAGGACCACAGTCGTTCAGGGGAATATCTGAGCATCCTGGCGCGGGAGATGGAAATGGTCGCCAGCCACCTGGGGGCGAACCGCAAAACCATCCAGTTGCATCTGGGCGGAGGGACGCCAACATTTTTGAGTGCGCAGGAACTCACCGAACTGATGAGTCACCTGCGCACTCACTTCGAATTCACCGCAGACGCGGAACTGGGCGTGGAAATCGACCCACGCACCGTGACTGCCGACACGATGAAGATGCTCGCCGGGCTGGGCTTCAACCGGACAAGCTTCGGTGTCCAGGACTTCAACCCCGATGTCCAGGCCGCCGTCAACCGGATTCAGCCCTATGAAATGGTGCGCACGGCGATGGAGGCCAGCCGGTTGTACGGCTTCAAGTCCATCAACGCCGACCTGATCTATGGGCTTCCAAAGCAGACCCTGGCGAGTTTCGACCACACGCTGGATCAGCTCATCGAGCTCGCACCAGACCGTATCGCGCTGTATAACTACGCGCATATGCCCGGGCACTTCAAGGCCCAGCGCCTGATTCACGCCGAGGACCTGCCATCCACCGAGACACGGTTGCAGATCTTCCTGATGTCTGTACGGCGGCTACAGGACGCCGGTTATGTCTACATCGGCCTGGACCACTTTGCCAAGACCGACGACGAGCTCAACCTGGCCCGATTGGACCATAGCCTGCACCGCAACTTCCAGGGCTACACGACACGCGCCGACTGCGATCTGGTGGGCCTGGGGATCTCGGCCATCGGCAAGATCGGCGACGCCTATATCCAGAACCATCACTCGCTGACCACCTACCAGAACCGTATCGAACACGGCATCCTGCCGAGCGCAAAAGGGTTCGACCTGAGCCAGGAAGACGCCATCCGGCGCGAGATCATCATGATGATCATGTGCAGCATGCCGCTGCACTATTCAGCCTTCGAGGCACGCCATGGGCGCTCTTTCGATTCGATGTTCAATGCCGAGCTGGCCCAATTGCAGCCCTATGTCGAAGCCGGGCTGATCGCCACCGAAGGCGCCAGCCTGCAAGTCCTGCCACGCGGGCGCGTTTTCGTACGGGCACTGGCCATGGTCTTCGACCAGTATGCCCGCCAGCCGCGCGTCGTCAGCCACTCCCGATTGATCTGAACCGACTGATCTGAAGTCCGCTTCGGCCGGGCGCGAATCCGCCAAACATCAAAACACAAAGCCCCTGCAGTATACGCTGCAGGGGCTTTGGAGGATAAGAGCCTGACGATGACCTACTTTCACAGATGTTCATCCACTATCATCGGCGCAAAGGCGTTTCACGGTCCTGT
>NZ_SCQN01000034.1 GCF_004321985.1 Castellaniella sp.
GAAGCAGCGGATCTATTGAGCATTTCACCGCCTGCCCTGAGCCGGCGGATCGAAAAGCTAGAATCGGCGCTCAATTCGAGGCTGCTGGATCGCACGACGCGGCGGGTCAAGTTGACGAACTCCGGCCGGGCCTTTCTGGAGCGGGCACGGCGGGCACTGGACGAGATCGAAAAAGGTGTCCTGGGTGTCGAAGAACTGGCCGCGCACTATAGCGGAATCGTGACCGTTGCCTGTGTCCCGTCAGTGGCCTATTACTTCCTGCCCAGCGTCGTGGTGCGGTTCACGGCACTTTGCCCCAGCACGCGCGTCCAGATTCTGGACGAGGGTGCCAACACGGTGCTGAGTGATGTGCTGAATCTCCGGGCAGATTTCGGCGTGAATTTCATTGGTACTCAGGAAACCGATCTCCATTTCGAACCGATACTGAGTGAACCCTTCGTGCTTGCTGTTCCTGCGAACCATCGGCTGGCCGGGCGGCGTCAAGTGCGCTGGCGGGATCTGAAGTCGGAACGGTTCATTACGGTGGGCAAAAATAGCGGCAACAGGGTGCTGCTTGATTCGGCCCTGGCCAACGCTTCATCCAGGCCTTCCAGCTTCTTCGAGGTGGCGCACGTTTCGTCGCTGCTGGGCCTGGTCGAAGCGGGGCTCGGGGTGGCTGCTGTTCCCAAGCTGGCCCTGGCGGAGGAGAGCCACTCCACCCCCAAGGGGATAGGGCTCATAGAGCCCGAGATCTTTCGAACGCTTGGATTGTTGTACCGCAAAAACGCTTCGCTCTCGCCGAGCGCGCAGATCCTGTACGATCTGATCAAAAGCGAGGCACTGCGGCGCTAAAGCCCGAGGCTTGCTGACTTCAACAGAACTTCCGAGCTCGAAATGCCGTCCATTCATAGCCTGTACTCCTATCCGGTGAAGTCCTGTGCGGGGGTCGCGCATTCGAAGATCGCCCTGACAGAAGCCGGACTGGAATACGACCGGCATTGGGTCATTGTGGACGCGCAGGGCGTTTTCATGACCCAGCGCCAGTATCCGCGCATGGTCCTGATTCATCCGGAGCCAGTCGCTGGTGGCCTGTGGCTGCGGGCTTCGGGCCAACCGGACTGTTACGTTCCGCTGCCTGCCGCCGATGCGCCGGCTGTGCCGGTGGCCATCTTCAGCGCCAATACACTGGGTGCCGATCAGGGGGATGAGGCAGCGCGCTGGCTGAGCGCGTTTCTGGGGCTTTCGTGCCGGCTGTTGCACCTGCATCCGCAGGCGCATCGTCCGGCCAGCCCGAAGCATGTGACACACTGGCTGGCGCAGCATCCTGATTGGCCGCTGGCCTTCTCGCCGCCTGGCCAGCACCAGTTTGCCTTTGCCGATGGCTTTCCCTTCCTGGTCGTCAACCTGAATTCGCTGCGTGAGCTGAACGGGCAGCTGGCGGCGCGGGACTTCGCGCCTGTGGATGTGAGCCGTTTCCGTCCCAACATCGTGCTGGATGGCCTGGAGGCCTACGACGAGGACCATCTGGCCGGGTTCCGGACAGGTGGCCTGGGGTTTGCCTTCGTGAAGCCGTGCGCATGGTGCCCGATTCCGAACGTCGATCCGAAGACGGGCGGTACCGCCCAGGAGCCGGGCCGCACACTGGCGCAGCACCGGCAATTCCCGCAGGGGGTGCTGTTCGGTGTGAATGCCATCGTGTCGTTGCCGCAGGAAACGGCCTGGCTGGCGGTCGGCGACTCGATCGAGCCCGAATACGATTTTGACGAGATCTCTTGAGCCGATCAGGCCGGTGGGAACGCTGGCCGCCCCGTCGACTCGGATGCGCATTGACCCGTACGGGGTTGTCAGCAGAGCTCGAGCTGCACGGGCCGATGGGGCTCGTGCGGTGCGGCGATGGGTTCCAGTTTGCTGACCCGTACGCCCAGCAGGCGCAGGCGCCTGTTCAGCGTGACCCGCTTGAGGCACTGGCCGGCCGCCCGGTGAATGGCTTCTGCGTCCGTGACGGGCGCATCGAGCGTCAGGTCCCGTGTGACGATGCGGAAATCGTCGAACCGCAGTTTGATCCCCACTGTGGCTCCGCGAACGCCCTTCCGGGCCAGGTCCTGCGACAGGTGCTCGCACAGCTCCAGAAAGATCTGCGACAGCAGTGCGCGGTCGTGGCGGGCGTGCAGGTCTCGTTCGAATGTGGTCTCGCGGCTGATGGTCTTGGGTTCGGACTCGGTGACGACGGGACGGTCGTCGCGGCCGTGCGCGACGTCCAGCAGCCATTGTGCCGTGCCCAATCCGAAGTGCTGCTGCAGCAGATCCGGCGCGGCAGCGGCCAGGTCCGCGATGGTGACGATGCCCAGTGTCTGCAGCTTGCGGGTTGCCTTGGGTCCGATGCCATTGACCTTGGAGGCAGGCAGCGGCCAGATCCGGCGTTCCAGGTCGCCCGGCCCGATGATGGTCAGGCCGTCGGGTTTGTCCAGATCCGACGCGATCTTGGACAGCAGCTTGTTGGGTGAGATGCCCACGGAGCAGACCAGCCCGGTGGCGTCCCGCACGGCCCGCTTGAGCGCGCGTCCCAGCGCCATTGAGTCGTCGTTCAGGTCCGTGAGATCCAGGTAGATTTCGTCGATGCCGCGGTCTTCGATGCAGGGTGTGATGACCGCCACGGCGGCCTTGAAAAGGCGCGAGTAGTGGCGATACGCTTGAAAGTCCACCGGCAGGACGATGGCGTCGGGCGCCAGGCGTGCGGCCTTCATCATGCCCATGGCCGAGTGCACGCCCAGCGCGCGTGCTTCGTAGGTGGCCGTGGTGATGACGCCGCGGCCCACGTAGTCGCGCAGCCGCGCGTACTGCCCGTTTTCGGGCGGCGACGCCCACCCGCCGATCACCACTGGCTGTCCGCGCAGGTCCGGATAGCGCAGCAATCCCACGGATGCGAAGAATGCATCCATGTCGAGGTGAGCGATGCGGCGCTCGCGGGGTGGAGCGGATGCGACCCGCGTGGGTGTCATAGGTGGCGTATCAGGCCGCTGTTGACCCGGAGGTTCTGGCCGGTGATCCAGGCGGCTTCGTCGGAAGTCTGCCATGCTGTGCTCCCGGGGTATGGGTCATGCCGTCTGCTGGATTGCGGCGTCGCGAAAAAATTTCCACAGGCGTGGATGTCCCGAATAGGCGACATTGAACCGGAACCAGCCTTCGTCGCGCCCGTCGGGATAGAAGTATGCGCCTGGCGCCAGCCAGATGCCCGACTGCAGGGCCTCGGCGGCGAGACCGATCGTACCGTTTTCGTGTGCGATCGGCACGCGCGGCCGAGCCCACAGGAACAGGCCGGCGTCGGGTTGGTGCGCGATCTCGAAGTCGGCAGCCTCCATGGCCTGGCAGACCTGGTCGTGCGCGACGCGCAGGCGTTCGCGCACGCCGCGCAAGTAGGCGCTGTGCCGGCCGTCGCACAGGACCTGGTACACGGCGCGCTCCATGATCTCGGCCGAGGTGAGTCCCAGGGACATCTTGGTGCGCGCGAATTGCCGGAGCTGGTCGGGTGTCGACACCAGGTAGCCCACCCGAAGGGACGGCATCACGCTTTTGGAAAACCCCGAGACGTACACGACTCGCCCCGGGTTCGCCAGCGCCGCCAGCGACGGTCTCGGCTCGAGCAGCAGCTCGCGCGAGACGTCGTCCTCGACCACGACGAAGTTGTGCTGCTCGGCCAGCTGCAGCAGCCGGAAGGCACCCGTCATGGTGAAGCTCGCGCCAGTGGGATTCTGCAGCACCGTGGTGACGAACAGGGTACGTAGCGGGTATTGGGCCGCGAGACTCCGCAAGGTCTTTTCGCAAAGGCCATCCGGGGTGCGGGGCACCCCGTGCACGACGACGCCGTTGATGGCCAGGATCTGCAGCAGGTTGGCGTAGCAGGGCATTTCCACGGCTGCGTGGTCCCCCGGGCGCAACAGCGTTCGGGCGGCGATGTCCAGCGCCTGCGTGGCGCCGTGCGTGAGCAGAATCTGGTCCGGGACGGCTTCCAGCCCGTCGCCTTGGAGCCGTTGGGCAACGTGCTCGCGCAGCGGCTGGTAGCCCAGGGGGTGTCCGTAGGCGGCGATCTGGCTGACCGGTACCCGGGCCAGTTGCCGCAGGGCACGCTGGAGCCCTGATTCGTTGTGCCAGTCCGGTGGCAGCCAGCCGCATCCTGCCTTGATGGAAATCGAATGGTCCGCGAAGATGTCCGACAGCAACCATGATGGACCCACTGGCGGAGGCTCCCAGTTTGGCAGCGTCCGGGCGCGGGCCGGCGGCCGCTGGCGCGCGACACGGAAGTCGCTCCCTGGGCGCGACTGCAGCAGCCCCCGCGCCACCAGCCGGTTGTAGGCCGCGACCACCGTAAAGGTGCTGAGCCCATGGTCGCGCGCGAATTGACGCACGGAGGGCAGCGTCATCCCGGAGCGCAGGGTGCGTTCATGGATGGCCCGCTCGATGGCCAGCGTCGTCTGGTCGACCAGGGTGGGATGACGCCCGGGGTGGCGTTCGGGGATAAAGAGTTGCATGGTGACGTTCCTGCTCGCCAGTACAGTATTCGCTGCTCGGCCAGTACAGTAATCCCGTGATCCTAACACTGTATATGGTTCGGGGCGTTCGTCTGAACCAGAATGGGGATTCCGATTTTCCACTCCGTTTCCGTTTGCGAGGTCACTGCGATGAGTTCCGACACCGCCACACTGGATCTTTCCCATCTGTGGATGCCCTTTACGGCCAATCGAACGTTCAAGGCCCATCCGCGCCTGCTGTCGGCGGCAAAGGGCATGTACTACACGGATACCGACGGCCACCAGATCCTGGACGGAACGGCGGGCCTGTGGTGCGTGAACGCCGGCCACGGCCGCCAGCCCATCGTCGACGCGCTGCACGCCCAGGCGCAGAAGCTGGACTACGCCTCCAGCTTCAACATCGGGCACGTCGATTCCTTCCGGGCCGCCAGCGAAGTCGCCGCCCTGATGCCCCAGAGCATGGACCGCGTCTTTTTCACCAATTCCGGCTCGGAGTCGGTGGACACCGCACTCAAGATTGCAGTGGCCTACCACCGGGCCAAGGGCGAGGGTCAGCGCACCCGCCTGATCGGCCGCGAGCGCGGCTATCACGGAGTGGGGTTCGGCGGCATTTCGGTGGGCGGCATTTCCCCCAACCGGAAGGCGTTTTCGGGTGTGCTCTTGCCCGGCGTCGATCATCTTCCGCACACCCACGACCTGGCGCACAATGCGTTCTCGCGCGGCCAGCCGGCCTGGGGCGGAGAGCACTTTGCCGATGCCCTGGAAGACATCATTGCACTGCATGATGCCTCGACGATTGCCGCCGTGATCGTCGAGCCGCTGGCGGGTTCCACGGGCGTGCTGCTGCCCCCGAAGGGCTATCTGGAGCGCCTGCGTGCCATCACCGAAAAGTACGGCATCCTGCTGATTTTCGACGAGATCATCACGGGCTTCGGGCGCCTGGGCGCCGCGACGGCCAGCGACTTCTTCGGCGTGAAACCGGACATCATCACTTTTGCCAAGGGCGTCTGCAACGCAGCCGTCCCGGCGGGCGGCGTGTCGGTGCGCCGCGGAATCTACGACACCATCGTGGATGCCACCGAAGGGGGTATCGAATTCTTCCACGGCTATACGTTCTCGGCGCACCCGATGGCCACGGCGGCCATCCTGGCGACCCTGGGCATCTACCGCGCCGAAAAGCTGTTCGAGCGCGCCCACGGCCTGGCCGGGAAGTTCGAAGATGCGGCCCATGCGCTCAAGGGCACGGCGCACGTGATCGACATCCGCAACCTGGGACTGGTCGCGGGCATCGAGCTTGAATCGCGCCCGGGTGCAAAAGGCGCGCGCGCCGCCGAGGTCTTCGCCAAGTGCTTCGACAGGGGCTTGCTCGTGCGCTACACCGGTGACATCATCGCGATTTCGCCACCGCTCATCATCGAAGAAAAGCAGATCGACCAGATCTTCTCCACGCTGAAGGACGTCATTTCCGTGGTGAAATGACGATTGACAAACATTGGGTGTGCCCTGTCAGACCCGAGGACGACAATATGAGTGACATTCCGCGCATCCCGCTGTTGATCGGCGGGAAACTGGTCCAGTCCAAAACCAAGGAATGGCGCGACATCATCAATCCGGCGACCCAAGAGGTCATCGCAAAGGTGCCATTCGCGACGCCGGAGGAATTGAACCACGCCGTGGCCGACGCGGCCCGGGCGTTCGAGACCTGGCGCAACGTCAGCCAGGCCAAGCGCCAGCAGGTCATGATCAATCTGGCGCGACTGCTGCGCGAGAATACGACCCGCATCGCCGAAGTGCTGTCGCATGAGCACGGCAAGACGCTGCCGGACGCCGAAGGCGAGGTCGGCCGAGGCATCGAGGCCGTGGAGCACGCGATCTCCGTGAACACGCTGCAGCTCGGGGAATACGCCGAGAATGCCGCGACGGGCATCGACGTGTATTCCATCGTCCAGCCGCTGGGTGTTTGCGCCGGGATCACGGCGTTCAATTTCCCGGTGATGCTCCCGTGCTGGATGTTCCCGGTGGCCATCACGGTGGGCAATACCTTTGTGCTCAAGCCCTCCGAACAGGATCCCAGCGCCTCGCTGATGGTGGCGCAGCTCGCGCTGGAGGCGGGCCTGCCCCCTGGGGTGCTCAACGTCGTGCATGGCGGGCCGGAGACCGCCAACGCGCTGTGCGACCATGCGGACATCAAGGCCATTTCCTTCATTGGGTCGACCCGGGTGGGCACGCACATCTACGAGCGGGCCTCGGCGGCGGGCAAGCGCTGCCAGGCGATGATGGGCGCCAAGAACCACAGCGTCATCATGCCGGATGCTGACCGCGAGGCGGCACTGAATTCCATGCTGGGCGCGGCCTTTGGTGCGGCCGGTGAGCGCTGCATGGCGATCTCGGTGCTGGTGCTGGTGGGTTCGGCCCAAAAGTGGCTGCCGGATTTCGTCGAGCGTGCACGCAAGCTGAAGGTCAACGTGGGCATGGATCGCAAGGCAGATCTGGGGCCGCTGGTTTCGCCACGGGCGAAGGAGCGGGTCCTGGGCCTGATCCAGAAAGGCGTGGACGAGGGCGCGGAGCTCGTGCTCGATGGCCGTGGCATCGAGGTCTCCGGCTACGAGAAGGGCAACTTCGTCGGCCCCACGATCTTCAGCAAGGTCAAGGGCGACATGACCATCTACAACGAAGAAATCTTCGGGCCGGTGCTGTCGGTGGTGCTGGTCGATACGCTGGAAGAGGCCGTGGACTTCATCAACGGCAACCCCAATGGCAACGGTACCTCGATCTTCACGCAGGATGGCGGTACGGCGCGCTATTTCCAGAACAACGTCGGCGTGGGTCAGGTCGGGATCAACATCCCCATCCCGGTCCCCGTTGCGTGGTTCAGCTTCACCGGTTCGCGCGCGTCCAAACTCGGCGACCTGGGACCCAATGGCAAACAGGCCGTGTATTTCTGGACCCAGACCAAGACCGTGACAGCCCGCTGGACCGCGCATCACACCGAAGTCAACACCACGATCGCCATGAAGTGACGTGCACACGGGTCGCTTGCCGGATGGGGCGGCCCGGTTTTGCAGGTGTTTTGCCACATCCTGATTCCATAACAACGAGTTGGAGACAAGCATCATGATGGACAGACGCAAATTCTTGGGGACGGTCGGCTCGGCTGCCCTGACGGCTCCGCTTTTCGGGCGCACGGCCTTTGCGGCCACCGACAAGGTCACCTTCGGCATCCCGCTGCCCATGTCCGGCCCGTTCGCGGCCAATGGCAAATTCGGCGCCATGGGTGCACAGCTCTACGTGGAAGACCTGAAGACGCTGCTGGGGCACCCGCTGGCCTACACGGTGCTGGATGCCCAGGGGCAGCCGGCGGCGGGGGTGCGCAAGGTGCAGGATCTCTTCCAGCAGCAGGGCGCGCATTACTTTGCCGGCGCTTCGCTGTCGTCCGTGGCGCTTGCCCTGGGCGGTGCGCTCGACAAGCTCGGAGGGGTGTTCGTGACGGCCGCCGGCGCGGACGAGATCACGGGCACCCACTGCAACAAGGCCATGTTCCGCTGGTCGGTGCCCACGTACGGTGCCGTGCAGGAGACCATAGGCCCTCTCCTGAAACGCTACCCCGACGCCAAGCGCTGGTACACCATCACGCCGCAGTATGTGTTTGGCGAATCGCTGCTCAAGGCCACCAAGGATCTGCTCAAGGCCAATGGCCGCGAGCTCGTCGGCAACAGCTATCACTCGCTGGACGAGCGTGAATTCAGCGGCTATGTGATCAACGCAATGTCCACCAAGCCCGATGTGCTGGTGCTGCTCAATTTCAGCTCGCAGAGCTCTGAAACCTTGCGACAGGCCGTGTCCTTCGGAGTCAAGAAGAAGGCCGTGATCGTCATGGTCTGGGCCTCCGGGCTGGAGCAATTCCAGAGCCTGGGCGCCGACCTCTGCGAAGGCGTGTATTTTGGCGCGCAGTACTGGCACCAGATAGATTCCCCGGGCAACAAGCGGCTGGTCGAGATCACCAAAAAGAAATTCACCATGAACCCGAACTACAGCCTGGCGCAGATCTACGTGGCCTGCCAGATGATGGGCGAGGGCATCAAGAAAGCCGGTTCCATCGACCCCAAGAAGGCGATTGCCGCCATGGAAGGCCTCACCTATGAAGGCCTCACTGGCACCGAGACCATCCGCGCGGGCGACCATCAGGTGCTCAAGAACTACTACCTGCTGAGGGGCAAGGCGAAGTCCGCCATGAAGGATCCCGACGACTATTGCGATATCCTGAGTTCGGGGCAGTCTTATCTGTCCCCGGAACAGGAAGGCTGCAAGATGCCGGCCTGATCGCAGGCGCTCACAGCTCGGTTCAGCCCCGCGCGACGCGTGCCTAGCGGCAGCGGCGCGCGGGGCTGAACCGCCGCATCGCCCGCGCACGGCGGTTGATGCGGCAGATGGTTATCGATGATCGAGGGCCTTTTCATCGTGAATGTCTACTTGTCACAGGTCATCAATGGCATCGGGATAGGAATGCTGTACTTCCTGCTTGCCGTCGGGCTTTCCATAGTCTTCGGGCTGTTGCGGTTCGTGAACTTCGCACATGGAGCCTTCTACTCGCTGGGCGCCTATGCCGCCTATCAACTGGTGGCTCACGGGGTGAGCTTCTGGGGCGCGCTGGTCGTGGCGCCCATCCTGGTCGGACTGTTTTCCTGGCTGATCGAGCGTGGGCTGCTGCGCAAGATGTATAAGCTGCCACATGGTTTCCACATCCTGTTCACGCTGGGCCTCGCCTGGGTCATCCAGGAGGCGGTCATCCTCTACTGGGGGCCGGTGGGATTCAACGTGGCGCCGCCTGATGCGCTCTCGGGCGTCGTCATGTGGGGTCCGTTCATTTACCCGGTCTATCGCCTCTTCCTGATCGGCTTCACCGCGGTTCTCGCGCTGGCACTGTGGCTGCTGCTCGAACGCACCCGCCTGGGCAGCGCCATCCGCGCGGGCAGCGAAAACTCTGAGATGGTGTCGCTGCTGCGCATCGATGTCTACAAGGTGTTTGGCTGGGCCTTCGCCCTCGGTGCCACGACGGCGGGGCTTGCGGGCGTGCTGGCGGCGCCGCTGCGCGGCGTGGAGCCGTTCATGGGCTGGGAGGCCCTCATCATCGCCTTTGTCGTGGTGGTGATCGGCGGTCTGGGCAGCTTCAGCGGCGCTCTGCTGGGTGGCCTGATTGTGGGCGTGCTGCAAAGCGTGATGAGCACCTTATGGCCGGAAGGCGCCGGCATGATGATCTACGTGGCGATGGTGCTGGTATTGCTTGCGCGGCCCGATGGCCTCATGGGGAGAGCGCAATGAATGCTTTCGTCGCCCGTACGCGCTATTTCCTGGTGCCGCTCGTTACCGTGCTGGTGTTGCCGCTGGTACTGAGTTCCGGTTCACTCGCCACCGAGGTGCTCGTCTTCGCGATGGCTGCGCTGGCCTGCAATCTGCTGTTGGGATATGCGGGCCTCATGTCCTTCGGCCAGGGGATCTTCTTCGGCTGCGGCAGCTATGCCCTGGGTCTGCTGCTCACCAAAACGGGCGTACCGCTGTTCGCCGTGCTGGTGCTGGTGCTGGCCGCCGGCGCCCTCATCGCAGCTGTCGTGGGCTGGATCGCGATCCGCCAGAAGGGCATCTACTTCGTGATGCTGACCCTCGCCCTTGCGCAGGCCTTCTACTTCCTGGCCTTTTCGGTGCCCAGCGTCACCGGCGGCGACAATGGGCTGCTGGGGGTGCCGATGCCGCCGCTCACACTCTTTGGCGCGACGCTGCTGCCCAACGCAAGCCTCTGGCAGTATTACACCTTCGTGGCCATCCTGTTCGTGCTGGTCTTCGCGGGCCTGCAGCGGGTGGTGGATTCCATCTTCGGCAGAACCCTGCTGGCGATGCGCGACAACCCGGATCGCACGACCGCGCTGGGCTACAACATCAATCACCTCAAGCTCGTGGCCTTCATGATCTCCGGTGCCATCACGGCGCTTGCGGGGGCGTTGTACGCGATGATGACGGGCGTTGCGCCACTCGAGAACATCGACCTCAACATGAGCGAAATCATCCTGGTCATCGCCATCATCGGCGGCACGGGCAGTCTGCCGGCGTCGGTACTGGGTGCGATCTTCTACGTCATCGTCTCGAACTGGCTCTCGCACATCTGGCCGCGCTGGCTGATGATATTCGGTTTCCTGCTCATGGCGATCAGTCTCTATCTGCAGGGCGGACTCTGGAGTGCCTGCCAGATGATCTTCGGGCGCCTGGTGCCGCAACGGCGCACGGGCGCCAAGGGCCGCGGGGTGGCGCCATGATGGCCCCCATCCTCGAAGCTCGCAACGTAGTCAAGCGCTACGGCCGCTTCACCGCAGTCGCTGGCGTCAGCCTGCAGGTGCAGCCACATACGGTGCACGCGATCATTGGTCCCAACGGTGCGGGCAAGACGACGCTCTTCCATACGCTGACCGGGGTCGTGCCGCTTACCTCCGGAGCCATCCTCCTCAACGGACGGGACATTGGAGCCCTGGCTGGCGATGCCCGTGTGCGGCTGGGCATGTCGCGCTCGTTTCAGGTGACCTCGCTGTTCCCGACGCTCACGGTACAAGAGAACCTGCGCGTTGCGGCCCAGGGTGTGCGCTCGCGCGAAGCCCTGCATTTCTGGTCGACGCGATTGTTGTTCGGGGCGCATCGCGACCTCATCGACGGCGTGCTCGAGCGCATCAGCCTGACCGCTTGCCGCGATCGGCTGAGCAGCGAGCTCTCGCACGGTCAGCAGCGCCGCCTTGAAGTGGGCATGGCGCTGGCGTCGCGGCCGCAGATCATCCTGCTGGATGAGCCCACTTCCGGCATGGGGGTGGATGACATTGGCGCCATGCAGGAGATCATCGGCAGCCTGCGCAAGGATCTGACGGTGCTCCTCATCGAGCACAACATGAGCATCGTGATGAGCATCTCCGACACGATCACCGTGATGCAGCTGGGTGCGGTTCTGGTCGAAGGCAAGCCCGACCAGATCAAGCACGATGAGCGGGTGCGCGAGGCCTATCTGGGCAAGGCTGGACTGAAGGGGATATGACATGCTCCTGAGTGTGGATCGTATCAATGCCTACTACGGGCTGAGCCATGTCCTGCAGGACGTGTCGTTCGAAGTCGACCAGGGCGAGGTCGTCTGCCTGTTGGGGCGCAATGGCGCGGGCAAGACGACGACGCTCAAGAGCATCGTGGGTGTGGTGCGGGTGTGCGGCGGGCGGGTGCGCTTCAAGGATGAAGACATTACGGCGCTGCCCACGCACCAGATCGCCGGCCGCAACGTGTGTCTGGTACCCGAGGATCGTGGCGTCTTCCGCGTGCTGACCGTCGAAGAGAACCTCAAGCTCGCGGCGCAGAAGGGTTCACGCTGGTCGCTGGACGACATCTACGCGATGTTTCCGCGCCTGAAAGAGCGGCGTCACAACGGGGGCGGTCACTTGTCGGGCGGTGAACAGCAGATGCTTTCCATCGGGCGGGCGCTCATGAATTCGCCTGAGCTCCTGATCCTGGACGAACCGACCGAGGGCCTCGCTCCCGTCATCGTCGACGAGATCGTGGCGCAGCTGCACACCATTCGCCAGAGTGGCATTGCCATTCTGCTCGTGGAGCAGAACCTGGAAGTCTGCATGGAGCTCGCGAGCCGCCACTACATCCTGGAGAGCGGCCAGATCGTCTACCACGCGGACAACGAGGCCTTCAAGGCGGACGAGACCGTCCGTGACAGGTATCTGAGCGTGGGTGTCTGAATTCTTTTGATTGACGTGAGGTGAGTGATGATGGGTGCGGTGACCGAAACGAAGGATATTTCTTTGCTGCGCATCAATGGGCAGCGTCTGTGGGACTCGCTCATGTCGCTGGCCGAAATCGGTGCGACCATCAAGGGTGGCGTCTCGCGGCTGGCCCTGACGGATCTGGACCGGCAGGCGCGAGACCGTTTCGTACAGTGGGCCAAAGACGCGGGCTGCACGGTGCGGATCGACGAGATCGGCAACATCTTCGCCCATCGCGCGGGCGCCGACGACGATCTGCCGCCGGTACTCGCCGGCAGCCACATCGATACCCAGCCCACTGGCGGCAAGTTCGATGGCAACTACGGGGTGCTCTCGGGGCTGGAAGTCATGCGCACTCTCAATGATCAGAACATCCGCACCCGGGCACCCATTGAGGTCGTCGTCTGGACCAACGAAGAGGGATCGCGTTTCGTGCCGGTCATGATGGGCTCGGGCGTCTTCGTCGGTGCCTTCCCTCTGGCAGATACCCTGCGTCAGAAGGACACCACGGGCTGCTCGGTGGGCGAGGCGCTCGAGGCCATCGGCTATGCCGGCCCCACGCCCGCGCGCCATTTCCCGGCGCAGGGCTATTTCGAGGCGCATATCGAACAGGGCCCTATCCTGGAGGCCACCGACACCACGATAGGCGTAGTCACCGGGGCGCTGGGCCAGCGCTGGTACGACATGGTGGTGACGGGCATGGAGGCACACGCCGGCCCCACTCCCATGGACATGCGCCACGATGCGCTGCTCGCGGCGGCGCGCCTGATCCAGGAGATCAACCAGGTGGCGCTCGACCACGCGCCGGACGCACGCTCCACGGTCGGCTGGATGGATGTCTACCCCAACTCGCGCAATGTCATTCCCGGCACGGTCAGGTTCAGCGTGGACTTGCGCGCTGCGACCGACGAAAAGCTCGACGCCATGGATGCGCAGCTCAAGACCGTGTGCGACGCGATGAACAAAGGTGGCCGCGTGCAGGTGCAGCTGACGCAGGTCGTGTATTTCGCGCCGCAGCCTTTCGACGCCGAGCGCATTGGCAGCGTGCGGGCGGCGGCGCGGATGCTGCAGCTCTCGCATCGCGACATCGTGAGCGGTGCGGGGCACGACGCCATCTATCTCGCGCAGGTGACTCCCTCCGCCATGATCTTCATCCCCTGCAAGGACGGCATCAGCCATAATGAAATCGAGTCGGCCCGACCCGAGCACGTGGAGGCCGGCTGCAATGTGCTGCTGCACGCCATGCTGCAACAGGCGGGGGTGCTGGCGTAGGAAGCTGGATGACGGGTCTCCGGATCCGACGGCCGGAGTCCTGCAATGGGGAGCTTGAGTGATGAAAGTATTGATTGCCCGGATGAATCACGAGACGAACACGTTTTCTCCGGTACCGACTCCTTTGTCGTCCTTCGGCAATCACGGACCCGATTTCGGTGCGGATGCCTATCGGGCAAACAAGGGTGCGCCGACGGCCATGGGGGCCTTCATCGATCTGGCCGAGGGTTGGGGGGCGGAACTGGTGACGCCGGTCTCCGCCATGGCGAACCCCAGCGGACGCGTGGATGCCGGGGCCTATGACGCGATTTGCCAGTCCATTCTGGAGGCGGCGTCAGGGTGCGATGCGTTGTTGCTGGACTTGCATGGAGCCATGGTCGTCACGGATATCGATGATGGCGAGGGCGAATTGCTCGAGCAGCTGCGCCAGCGGTGCCTGGGTGTCCCGATCGTAGTGTCGCTGGATCTGCATGGCAATGTGACGGAGAAAATGATCGTCAACGCCGACATCGTCACTGGATTCAAGACTTACCCCCACCTCGACATGTATGAATCAGGCCGTCTGGCAGGCAGCATCTTCCAGGCCCGACGTGAGGGGCGCGCCACACCTGTCACAGCCTGGCGACGGGTACCGCTCATGAGCCATACGCTCAAGAGCGCCACAGCGTCGCCGGCCATGAAGGGAGCAGTGGATCGGGCCAAAGCCCTCGAGCGGCGCGACGATATTTATGCGGTGACCGTCATGGCGGGCTTCGCCCTGTCGGACATCCCGGCCCCCTGTGTGAGCGTCATCGTGGTGGGGAAGGACCATGCGACGGCGCAGGAGGCGGCCGATGGCCTTGCGCGCAGCATCTGGCAGCAACGTGAGGGATTCATTTACCAGAGCGCACCGCTGCGCGACTCCATCGCACGTGCAAAGGCCATCTCGAACGGCGCCGACCCCGGACCGACATCTGGCGGGACACCTTCAGGCCCCGTCCTGTTGCTGGATCACGGTGACAACTGCATGTCGGGCGGTACTTGTGACACCATGGATGTGCTGCAGGAAGCATTCGCCCAGGGTTTGCGGGGGATCGCGGTCGGCCCCATCTGCGACCCCGAGGCCGTCGAAACCCTGTATGCGGCGGGCCGTGGCGCTACCGTGACGCTTTCGCTTGGCAACAAGCGCGCAATTCCTGGGCGTACGGCGACACCTATGTCGCTGACCGGCCGGGTTGCCGCCCTGAGCAATGGCGAATACACGATGTCCGGTCCCATCTATCACGGCATGACGTTCTGCATGGGCCGGACGGCACGATTGAGCGTGGACGGCGCGGAGATCGTGGTCACCGAGCAGACGCAGGAAGGCTGGGATCTGGGGATCTTCACTTGCGTGGGACTGGACGCCAGGCGCAGCGACTTCATTCTGTTGAAGTCACGCATGTATTACCAGCCGGTGTTCTTGCCGCTCGCGCGCGGCTATGTGGAATGCGACAGTGGTGGCGTGACGAGCTCCGACTATGGCCTGTTCACTTACACCAAGATAAAGCGCCCGGTCTATCCGTTTGACAGGGACGCAGAACTGGGCTTCTGATGGTGTCTCGTGTGCGGGATGAGGCCGGCGCGTGGTCGCCCCATCCCGCACCACCTGGCGCCGCCGTACGCAGCATGGCGGCGGGGCTCCGGACCTACAGTACCGTCAGCTTGACGTCCACGTTGTTGCGCGTGGCGTTGGAGTATGGGCAGACGATGTGCGCCTTATTCACCAGGTCCTGCAGTTTGGCGTGGTCCACGCCGGGGGCGGAGATTTTCAGTTCCACAGCGATGCAGAAGCCCGTCGGGATGGGACCGAAGCCAACCGATCCGTCGATCTTGGTGCTGTCAGGCAGCTTCACGTTTTCCTTGCTGGCGACCAACTTCAGGGCGCCCAGAAAGCATGCGGAGTAGCCGCAGGCGAACAGTTGCTCGGGGTTGGTGCCCGGGCCGCCGTCGCCGCCCATTTCCTTGGGGACCGACAGATTGACCGACACGCGGCCGTCGGACGATTTGGCGCTGCCATCACGGCCGCCTGTGGCGGTGGCGTGGGCGGTATAGAGAACTTTTTCCAAAGTCATTGCGGACTCCTCGTGGTGCGAATAGGGGGATGTTGCCGGCACCACAGACGGCAGCGATCCGTTGACGGTGCGATCAGTCCCGCGCCGCCGTCGTTTCCGGTCGGGTTTGTGCGCCTCGCAGGTGCGCGCGCAGTGCTTCGAGCTCGGTCTTCAGTGTCTGTGCTTGTGTCGGGGCACAGCCCGTCGCGCACATGACGCCTCCTGGAATGTGCCGGGCCCGCGATTTCAGGGCATGGCCGGCCGGCGTCAGGGTGACCAGGACCTGGCGCTGGTCCTGCGCCGTGCGGTCGCGATGCAAGAGCCCCAGTGCCTGGAGGCGCTTCAGCAGGGGGGTCAGCGTGGCCGAATCCAGGTACAGGCGGTCGCCCAGCGCGGTGACGGTCAAGCCGTCACGTTCCCACAGCACCAGCATGACCAGGTACTGCGGGTAGGTCAGCCCCAGATCGTCGAGATAGCGCCGGTAGACCTTCCCCATGGCCAGATGCGCGGAATACAGCGCAAAGCAGAGCTGCGCGTCCAGCGTGAGGCTGGTGTCGCGAGGGGTCGAAGGTTCAGTGCTCGTCGTCGGCATAGATTTATTTTATATAGCATGCGATTTAATAGCAAGCTATATAAGTAGCTTGATGGTCCTGGAATAGGTGCACTGTCTTGCCTGGGCAGTCGGTGACACATTGGCCGGTTCCTTTTTCCCTCGTTGACATTAGGTGGCGGGTATGACAAAGTCGTAAAAAAGTTGTATTTTCCTGAATCACCCCATAAAGGTTACCCGATGGATGGAGTCAATGCCGCAGCGTTGCGGAGCGATGAGGCTTTTGATGTCGTGACGAGCGACGTGCTGGTTTTGGGCGGCGGCGTGGCCGGTTATCAGGCTGCCACTGTGGCCGCGCGCGCAGGTGCCTCGGTCCATCTCGTCGCGCGGGCGCGGGGGGCTTCACCCTTCATCCTCGGATTCAACGCAAGCCTTGCACAAGGCGCGCCGGGTGATTCCGCCGAGCAGTTCTACCAGGACACATTCGAAGGCGGCTACCGGCTGGGCGATCCCAGCCTGATACGGACGCTTGCCGAACAGGCATCCATCGCCTTCGACGAACTGCAGCACCTGGGTGTGTCGTTCGAGAGCCGGGATGGGCGGCCGGCGCTCCGCCATCTGTCCGGGTCACGTTTTCCGCGTTCCGTTTACGTGGCGAAGGGAACGGGAAACGCGATCTTGCGCGTTCTGGTTGGCGAAGCTAAGAAATCAGCCGTCACCGAGCACTCGGGGCTCAGGGTGCTGGCATTGTTGAAGCTGGATGGACGAGTCTGGGGTGCCCTGGCCGCGGATCCGCGCACCGGCAGGTCAACTGTGTTCCTGGCGGCGAACACGGTGCTGGCCATGGGTGGTATCGGTGGCATTTACGGGGATTCGACCTATCCGGTGGACGTGGAAGGCGGTTCTTACACGCTGGCGCTGGACGCCGGCGCGGTGCTGCGCGACATGGAGTTCGTGCAGTTCGAACCCACAGTGGTGGCGACTCCGCCAGGGGTGCGCGGTATGGAAATGCCCACGGCCATGCTGGGGGATGGCGCTGTGCTCAAGAACACGCTGGGTGAGCGCTTCATGTGCCGCTACCACCCGGACGGCTGCGAAAAGCAGATCGAGAAGGCGCGCATGGCGCTCTTCATCCAGAAAGAAATTGACGAAGGCCGGGGTACCCCGGAAGGTGCCGTCTACTTCGATGCAACGGTGCTCAGCCCCGATGTCTTGAATGGCTACGTGACGCATCGGCAACGTCTGCTCAAGGCCGGCGTCGATCCCCAGACCCAGCCCGTGCAGGTCCACCCAGCCGCTCACAGTCTGATGGGCGGGGTCCGCATCGATGCCCGGTGCCAGAGTGATGTCGCTGGCCTGCTGGTATGCGGGGAAGCCGCTGGCGGTTTGCACGGTGCCAGCCGTATCGCGGGCAATGGCGCAGCCGATGCCATCACTTTCGGCCGACTGGCTGGGCTATCAGCCTGCGCGGATGGGATGCATCCTGATGATGCCCGGCGAAATCAGGTGATGGATCTCGTGCGCCGCCTGCTGGACGGATCGGGCAACGCTGGCGAAGACGAAGGCATGGTGCAGGGGTATATCGACAGAGTCTCTACCGTCATGTCGACGGCCTTCGGGATCCGGCGCACAAGGAAGGCAATGGAGGAGGGTGTGCGCGTGCTGGAAGCGGTCTACGAGGAAGTACTCGTGCAATGGACAGGCTCGCCGTTTCATCCGCTGGCGCGCGCCCGCGGCGTCACGTTGGTGGCACTGGCAGTGGCGCGTTCCGCGCTGGCAAGGAACGAAAGCCGCGGAGCCCATTTCCGGACCGATTATCCCGAACGTGATGATGCGCACTACGGGCGGTCAAGTTTCGTACGCCTGGGCGAAAATGGACGAATTGTGCTGGATGCTGCCGGGTGACGCCCCCGCGTCACAGGGCGTTGTCGTGCTTGAGCAGGTCAATGGCGGCGGCTTGTACCCGGGCGCGATACGGTTTCGCCAGTCGTGACATCATCGGCAGCATTGGCCCCATGTCGGCGATGCCGGAGGCGGTCACCGCCTCATGCAGCACCGGGATGGGTCCCATCGCATCGCGGCAGTCTTCAAGGGGCAAATAAGCAGCACGTAGCTTTTCCGCGTCCTGGTAGCGGCCTTCTTGCAGCGCTTTCAGCAGAGCCATCGAGCCTCGAGGACCCACGCAGACGGAACCCGACGTGAAGCCTGGAAGCCCGAATTTGCGCATGTGCACGATGGCCGGCCGTTCGCCGATGCCGCTGATCACCAGTTGTCTGTCAATCGTGCTCAGCAGTCGTGTCAGGAACTCGTCCTGCTCGGGATTGTCGAGAACCACTGCGTACTTCACCGCCGCGATCCGCCCCTCGGCGACCAATGCCGCAATGTCGTCCGGCTGCAGCGTGTGCGTGTCCTTCACATAAGCAATCACGCGAAGGCCCGTTTCATCAGTGAAGCGCCGTATGCCCGTGGCGGTGCCTTCGCCAGTGGACGGAAACTTCAACGGCATCACCATGACGGTCGGGAATTTGCGGGACTTCAGAATGCGCGCCTCGGCCATGAGCTTGCCATAGTCAGGACCGACCGACGGGATCACCCAGGTGTCGGTACCCGCCAGCTCCTCGATCATGTCCAGGAGTTCGCCGTATTCCGCCACGTCGATGTTGTAAAGGTTGGCGTTGCCGCCGTAGAGCAAGGTGCGTACGCCGCCCGCTTCCATATGGTGTATCAACCGCTTGTTCGCTTCTCGGTTCAGCGAAAGGTCTTCATGCCGCGCGAGTGGCGGTACGGCAAGAACGGAGCGGGTGATGTCTGAGAGCGTGACGGGAGTGGTTTTCATGGCGTGGCCGATGACGCTCTGTTGGGCGTCGGTGAACGATTAAGGAATCTGAGCCCCGTTGCAAGAAGCGAAGCACCCTTTAAGAAGCGAAGCACCCTTTGCAAACGACGGTAGCGTGCTGTGAAGCGGTGGGGTGATTGTACTCCGAGCGGCCTAAGTTGTAAATTTGTCGTTCGAACGGCGCGATAAAGTTGTTATTTTCGCGTCTTTCTCGTCCGTTTCTGCCTCTGTGTCTGCTGGTGGCCGTCGGCTCTTCCATCAACCGGCCTGCGTCGTGTGGTGTCTGCCTCAGGCACCTGGGTCGGGTTCCACGCTGTCGGTCAGGAGCCGGGTGCGCGCGTTGTCGATGTGTTTGCGCATTTGCTCGCGCGCGGCGGATGGATCCTGTGCCTCGATGGCCTTATAAATAGCCAGGTGTTCCTTTTGAACCAGTTCGAGCCGCGCCAGATCCATCTGCAGTGAGAGGTTGCGCGCAACCGTCATGCCTGCGAAGATCAATGCGGATAGTGACTCCATGGTGGAGACGAACAGCTCGTTTTTGGTGGCGGCTGCGATGGCGGCGTGAAATTCGGCGTCCGAGCCGGTGGCCACCGTGCGCGAGGCCACGGCGTCGTCCATATCGCGCAGCGCGTCGCCCATCCGCTTCAGGTCCGCGCTCGTGCGGCGCCTTGCGGCAAGCCATGCCGCCTCGCCTTCAAGCGCGATCCGGTATTCGAAGCAGCGCACCAGGTCGGCCACGCCGCCAATGGGTGCGAAATCGAAGAATTCCTTTTTGGGCCGACGCTGGATGTAAGAGCCCGAGCCGTGGCGCGAGATGATGATTTCGTCGGAGCGCAGACGAAGCAGGGCCTGGCGCACGACCGGGCGTGATACGCCGAACTGTTTGGCGAGACGTTCTTCTGATGGAAGTTTGTAGCCCTCCTTCAGATCCTCGTGGGTGATCCAGGTCAGCAGGTCCTCGTAGAGCTTGTCGGCCAGCCTTCCGTGCATGACTGGAGTAGCAGAGGCGGCTGTCCCCTTTGCAGTGGGAGATTCCATGTTTTCTAGCATTCCATTTGATTGGCGTTGATATCCGCGGGCGGGCCACCCCTGTGGAACGCTGCCGTGTGGATGACATCGGTCGCATCAAGGCTGCGCTGGCGAAAATGGTTGCCTTTCTCTTCGATCACGAACTACACTCGTAAAAAAGTAGTAATAGAAAAAAGAACAGCATTTCTCGTGTTGTAACAATACATCGAAGTTTTCGCAAGGGTGTCCTGATGGCCGATCTACTGTGCGAACGTAAGGATAGTGCACTGATCCTGACGCTGAACCGCCCCGAGGTGATGAACGCACTTTCGAGCGAATTGGCGGCTGCATTGCAGGCTGCGGTCGAGAAGGTGCGCGACGACAACAGCGTTCGGACCATCATTCTTACGGGTGCCGGTGATCGCGCGTTTTGCGCCGGGATGGACCTGAAGCAGCGCAGCGCGCTCACGCCCGATCAGAAGTGGGCGCAAAGCCGCGCGGGCTGGCATCTGTACCAGAGCCTGATCAATTCGCCAAAAGCTGTCATCGCTGCCATCGGAGGCTGGTGCCTCGGGGGCGGCTTCGAGCTGGCACTGGCTTGCGATCTGCGCTATGCCGCTACTGACGCTCGCTTTGGATGGCCCGAGATGACGCTGGGTGCCTATCCGGGTGGAGGTGCGGCCATATTCCTCCCGCGCCTTATCGGCCGGGCGCGCGCCAAGGAGCTGTTTTTCACCGCGCGTCGCGTGGGTGCCGAAGAAGCGCTCGGTCTAGGAATTGTCCAGCATGTCGTCGCCCGGGATGAACTCATGAGTTACGTGCTCGGGGTCGCGCATGACATCGAAGCGACCAGCCCGCTTGGGCTGGCCGCGGTGAAGCGCTCGGTCAATGATGGGTCCGATCTGTCGATGGATGAGGCAGCCGCGCTTGACCAGCGACTGAGGCGCCCTCTGGAAAGTACCCATGATTACGAAGAAGGAATCCGGGCACACTTCGAGAAGCGAAAACCGGTGTTCAAAGGTGAGTAAGGAATACAGAGTGGACAGATTGTCTTCGAATCCCGCAGTTTCCAAGCCTCTCTCGGGTATTCGCGTCGTCGACTTTACCCGTGTCCTTGCCGGGCCGTACTGTGCGCAATTGCTCGGCGATCTGGGCGCGGATGTCGTCAAGGTGGAACTTCCGGAGGTCGGCGATCCGTTGCGTCATCAAGGACCGCCGTTCGTGCATGGCAACGGGATCAGCTTCTACGCGGCCAATCGCAACAAGCGTTCCATTGCGCTGGATCTCAAGTCCGACGAGGGCCGGCGCATCGCGAAAGACCTGTGCGGCAAGGCCGACGTCGTGCTCGAGAACTTCCGGCCGGGTGTCATGGACCATCTCGGTCTGGGGTACGAGACGCTGTCCCGCGACAACCCGCGTCTGATTTATGCCTCCATTTCGGGTTTCGGGGCAGATGGTCCTGATAGCGGCAGGCGGGCTTACGATCTGACCGTCCAGGCGATCGGCGGCTACATGAGCATCACCGGCCAGCGCGATGGCGAGCCCGTCAAGCTTGGGACTTCGGGTTTCGATGTGCTGGCCGGCACGAACTGTTATGCGGGGATTCTCGCAGCGCTTTTACAGCGCACCACGACGGGTCGGGGCCAGAGGATCGAGACCAGCCTGTTGGAGTCGCAAGTCGCCTTTCTGGTGGGTTCCGCACTCGAGTATTTGCTCACAGGGGTGGAGCCCGGCAAGTGGGGGTCGGAGCACCCACAGCAGGTCCCATACAAGGCCTTCAAGGCGGCTGATGGGTGGGTCGTCATCGCTGCTGGTTTCGAAAACCTTTACCCCGAATTTTGCAAAGTTCTGAATCGTGCGGATCTGGCCACGGATGCACGCTTCAGAACCATGGCTGATCGGGTCGAGAATCGCGAATTGTTATACGGCATTCTCGATGCGGAGGTGGCCAAGTTTCCGTCAAGCCGGATCCTCGCGGCGCTTGAGGCGGCTGGCGTGCCCTGCGCGCCCATCAACACCATGAAACAGGTGTTCTCCGATGCGCAGGTGCTGCATCGGGACATGAAGCAGGTACTGCGGCATCCGCAGTATGGCGAGGTCTCGTCGCTGGGCGCAGCCGTGAAGTTCTCCGCGTTCGACGTGACATCCGACTGGCGGGCGCCACCCATGGTGGGGGAGCACACCGCCGACGTTCTTCGCGACTGGCTAGGCGTGGAGGCGCCGCCCGTAGGGAAATAAGACATAGACGCTGGCGTCCGTCGGGACTCCCGGTGCAAAACCTTGACGCGGCAAAACCTGGCCGCGTCGACATAAGGAGGATGACAAAATGAAACGCACGAATGAAACGGGGTATCGGGCCGGTGTCGGTTTCGGCGGGTCGAGCCGACGGCAGTTCCTGACGGCGCTGGGTATGGGCGCCGCGGGGCTCGGGATTCCATTGATCATGACCCCGCGCATGGCGTTTGCACAAGCCGTTGACAATACGCCGCCCGACATGGAGGCCGCTCGCAAAGAAGGGCCCTTGCTGCTCTGGCACGGCGACCAGGAAGCCGACGTCGTCAAGTTCACCAAGCTCTTCACGGAGAAGACAGGTATCCAGGTGAACCAGCAGCGCTTGCTACCGGGAGCGGCGTGGCCCAAGCTGAACGCGGAACTGCGTGCCGGGAAGGTCGACGTCGATGTCTACGATACCTCCGACCCTGGCACCATGGACAAGATGCGTCAGCAAGGGCATCTGCTGCGCTATGAACCCCCCGGGCTGGATGCCTTCGATCAGCGCGCGCTCAGCAATCCGCGCGGCTACTGGGCGACCTATTTCATCAATGTCGGGCCGATGATGTATGACCCGCGCTATGTGAAGAAGGACGAGGCGCCCAAAACATTCGTCGACCTCTTGAATCCACGCTGGAAAAACGGGATCGGCTTTCAGAACGCGGCGGCCGGCACGTCTTATGCAACGTGGTTCGTGTTGCGCAATATCCTCGCCAAGGACTATTGGACCAAGCTCGCCGCGCAGAAACCGAGAGGATATGCGTCTTCGACACAGATCATGAGCGACATGCATCGCGGTGACATCAAGGTAGGCGGGCGCGTGAGCATCTTCCAGTACCTGAAGTCCAAGCGGAGCAATCTGCCTGTCGAGTTGGTTTTTCCGTCGGAGGGGACTCCGTCCGTGAATGAGGTGACCGCGATCTTCAAGATGACGAAGCGTCCCAATGCGGCCAAAGCCTATGTCAACTATCTGCTTTCTGCAGAAGGACAGAAGGCTTGGAACGAGATCCAGGGGTCATATTCGGCGCGCAGCGATGTCGATATCGCCGGTCTGCCGCCCATTTCGTCGATCAAGGTACTGTTTCCAACGCCGGACGAGTTCGAGGCGTTTGGTTCGCAGAAGCTCCACGCGGAGTATCTGAAGGTCTGGAACGACATGGTGGGGCTGTAGGCCGGTCATGGCTGTTGTCAACCTGCCTGCGCGAGCCGGTCCTCTCGTCCGCAGCCGGGCCCGGGGTGGTTTTTCGATCAGGGTCTGGCTGCCCCTGGCATTCATACTGGCGTGTCTGGGTTACCCGCTGTTCCTGCTGTTTACCAGCGCGTTCAATGTGGGTGACCCGCAGGCCCTTCCTGCGACGGAATACGGCCTGGCGAATTTCGCCGAGTTGGGGCGGCATCTGGACTGGATCGGCAACACCCTTCTGGTCGCATCCATTGGCACGGTCATCGCGATTGCCATTGCAGTCGTGCTGGCCTGGATACTGTACCGGACAACGGTGCCCGGGCAGCGCGTGTTCGAGGTGCTGATTTCCCTGCCGTATCCCTTGGGGCCGCTGGTCGGCGCGCTGGCGTGGAGTGCACTCGCTTCGCCGGGTGATGGAATCCTGAACCAGGTCTACCGGGGGCTCACCGGTGCCACGGACCCGTTGTTCAACATCTACACGGTGCCGGGCATCATCTTCGTCATGGCCATTTTCGAGGCGCCTGTCGCGGTCCTCATGATAGGCGCGGCCATGCAGCGAATGGATTCGTCGCTGGAGGAATCATCCGCCATTTTTGGCGCCGGCCGGTTCCATACGGCGGTGCGCATCACGCTCCCGCTGCTTCTGCCTGCGATCCTGAGTGCGGCCTTGTTCGTCTTCACCTCCATGATGGGTGCGTTCGCGATTCCCACCATGCTTGGAACCAACGCCCGGTTCTACGTGGCAACGACGGCCATCTATGTGATGTTCCAGAGCTACCCGCCAAACTATCCGCTGGCGGCGGCGATCGGTGTCGTGCTCATTGCCATTGCCGCACTGGGCGTGTGGCTCTACACGCGGGCCGTGAAGTCGCGCAGCTTTGCCGTGGTGAGCGGCAAGACCTATCGTCCGCGACGCCTGGACATGCGCGGCTGGACGCCGTTGCTGATGGGGATTGAGTGCCTCTACGTGCTGGTGGCGCTGGTGCTGCCTATTGGCGTACTGCTGATCGCGTCGCTGCAGAGCAGCGGCGACCTCTCGCTCAGCCCGTCGCACTGGACGCTCAGCAACTTCCACTACGTGCTGATCGATTTTCCCACGACGCGGGAGGCGATCGGCAACAGCTTGCTGCTGGGCCTGGGTACCGGTACGCTGGGCGTTGCGCTGGCCACTGTGATTGCCTGGACGGTGTACCGGTCGCACAGTGCGGGGCGTCAGTTGCTCGAACAGGTGACGATGCTGCCGCAGGCGTTCCCACGCCTCATTTTCGCGTTCGGGTTCCTGTGGATGGTGCTTTCGCTGCCCATCCCGTTGTATGGGACGTTGTGGGCCGTGCTGCTTGCTTATCTGATCGTGTTTCTGCCGCTGGCGTATCGGGGCATGAGCGGGGTCATCGTGCAAATTGACCGCTCGCTGGAAGAGGCGGCGCGTGTGGAAGGCGCGAGCTGGTCCAGGATGATGCGCACCATCACCATGCCGTTGCTCAAGGCCGGGATCGTCGCAAACTGGGCGCTGCTTTTCATGATTTCAGTGCGTGAGGTGAGTGCTTCCCTGTTCCTGTCGGGGCCCGGGACGCAGGTGCTTGGCCCGGCCATCTTCAGTTTCTGGGATTCGGGCGGTCTGCCGAAGGTGAGCGCGCTGGCGGTCGTCCAGGCCGGCATCATCATGATCTGTCTGATTGCTGTGCGCCGCCTCAGTGGCGGCCGGTCTCAAGCCTGAGTCGGGCCATGCGCGAATACCAAGAGAGGACATCGATGGCTGCGGTAGCACCCTATATCGAAGTGAAGAATCTGACGGCCGCATATGGCGGCAAGGTAGTGGTGCACGGGATCTCCTTTGCCGTGGCGCCGGGCGAGCACCTGTCGCTGCTCGGGCCTTCGGGTTGCGGGAAATCCACGACCTTGCGTTGCATCGCCGGCCTTGAGACACCAGCGTCCGGCGAGATCGTGATCGATTCGCGCGTGGTGTTCTCCTCCGAGAAGGGCATCAACATCCCCACCGAGAAGCGCAATCTCTCGATGGTTTTCCAGTCGTATGCCATCTGGCCGCACATGACGGTGTTCGAGAACGTGGCGTATGGTCTGCGGACGCGCCGGCCACACAACGTCGACATCCGGGCAGAGGTTGCGAGGGCGCTCGAAATGGTCGGCATGAAGGATTTCGCCGCGCGACCGGCCACTGATCTGAGTGGCGGACAGCAGCAGCGCGTGGCGCTTGCGCGCAGCTACGCGTGCCGTCCGAAGGTCATCCTGCTCGACGAGCCGCTCTCGAATCTGGATGCTCGCCTGCGCACTCGCATGCGCGAGGAAATGAAGGAGCTGCAGCAGCAATTCGAGGCGAGCACGTTGTACGTCACGCATGATCAGGAAGAAGCGATGGCGATGTCGAATCGGGTGATCGTGATGCGCGAAGGTCGCATCGAACAAGAGGGGCCGCCACTGGAGATTTACGATCGCCCACGCAGCCGTTTCGTGGCCGATTTCATAGGGGCGGCCAACATCATCACGGGCCATTTGACGGGAGCTGCCGATGCCGACCCTGTGTTCGACGCGGGCAATGGTGTTGCGCTTCGCTGTGCGCCACGGGACAAGGCGCCCGAACCCGGCCCGGATGGCAGGCAGGCGGTCGCCGTGCGCTCGGTCTATGCCGAGTTGCAGACACAGCCTTCGGCGTCGTCCGAGAATCAGTGGCCGGCAACGGTCGAGCGGCGCATCCTTCTTGGCGACATCGTGACGTACTTCGTGCGTTGGCCGGGTGGTCTCATTCGGGTCCATGGGTTCCCGGGAGCCTTGCTGGATGAAGGTGCGGCCGTGTATCTGTCCATTCCGGCAAAGCGGGCCATCCTGGTGGACGCCGACGCGTGACGGGTAGGCCCTTCGCCGGGGCACATCTGGCTTCATAAGCGGCATAATGCCACTTTGCCACTTTTTCCCAGCACAGGAGCCCCCATGATCCGCGAACTCTGCCACATCGTCGTGAAGCCCGGCACGCAGGCCGGCTTTGAAGCCGCCGTCCACCAGGCGCTGGCGATCTTCAAGCGGTCCAAGGGCTGCCACCAGGTCGAACTGCATCACGTCATCGAGAAGCCCGAAGAATACATGCTCATCATTCATTGGGAGAAGCTCGAAGATCACCTCGAGGGCTTTCGCAAGTCGCCGGACTATCAGGAATGGCGCGGGCTGGTGGGGGGGTTCTTTGCCCAGGCGCCCGACGTCGTGCACGCCAGCGCTGTCATCTGATTCCCCGGCTTCTGCCGATCCTGCCCATCTGGGGCGTCATGAGGCGGTCTGCGCTGCGTGGTGCGGGCGTTGCCCGGAGTCTTCATGCCCTTCAAGGACATCGTCGCCGCCCTGATCGTGATTGTGGTCTGGGGCGCCAATTTCGTCGTCATCAAGGTGGGCGTGGATACGGTCCCGCCGATGCTGCTGGGCGCGTTGCGGTTCTTCTTCGTCGCCTTTCCCGCCGTGTTTTTCGTCCCGCACCCGCGAGTGCACTGGAAGTACGTGGTGGGCTATGGTGCGACCATCTGCCTCGGTCAGTTCGTCTTCCTGTTCCTTGCGATTTATCTGGGCATGCCCGCCGGCCTGGCGTCGCTGGTGTTGCAGGCGCAGGCCTTCTTCACGGTCATGATCGCCGCAGTGGTCCTGCACGAACGCGTCCGGCCGCATCATGTGTTGGGAATGGGGCTGGCAGTCGCGGGACTGGTGTTGCTGGACACGGGGGGTGGCCAGACGGCAGTCCCGCTCCTCGGTTTCGTCTTGACGCTTGTGGCAGCCCTGAGCTGGGCTACAGGAAACGTGACGCTGAAGTGCGCCGGCCCCGTCAGCATGCTGTCGCTGGTGGTGTGGGGCGCGCTCCTGCCGCCCGTCCCGTTCCTGCTGCTGTCGTTGGGGTTCGAGGGTACCGGACGGGTCGCCGATAGCCTGATGCATGCCGGGTGGCGGCTCGTCTGGGTGGTGGTGTATCTGTCGGGGATTGCGACACTGGTGGGTTATGTGCTGTGGGGGCGGCTGCTTGCCAGACATCCGGTGGCCAAGGTGGCACCGCTGAGCTTGCTGATTCCGGTCGTTGGCCTGCTATGCGCCGACTGGTTTCTGGGTGAACACCTGGGGTTCTGGCAGTGGGCGGGCGGCTTTGTGGTGTTGATCGGACTGGTGATCAATCTGTTTGGCGGCCGGTGGCTCGCGAGGCTGCGGGGTGTCCTGCAACCGTCCTAAAATAAGCGCTTTGGCGGCGCGCGTGCGCCGCGCTTCCTGGAGTGGAAACTGACCCATGGCTATTGATCGTGCAGGGCTCAACGCCCTGATGGAAATCACTTCGCGGCCCGAACTGATCTTCGTGCGCGGCCAGGGCTCCTGGCTGGAAGACCAGACCGGCAAGCGTTATCTGGATTTCATGCAGGGCTGGGCGGTGAACTGTCTTGGGCACAATGCCCCGGTGATGATAGAGGCGCTGATGCGCCAGGCGAATACGCTGTTCAATCCGTCGCCCGCTTTCTACAACCAGCCGTCGATCGACCTGGCCAGGCGCATCGTCGATGCGTCCTGCTTCGATCGGGTGTTTTTCGCCAATAGCGGGGCTGAAGCCAACGAAGGCGCGATCAAGCTCGCCCGCAAATGGGGGCAGCTGCACCGCAAGGGCGCCTACAAGATCATCACCTTCGATCACAGCTTCCATGGCCGCACGCTAGCCACCATGTCGGCATCTGGCAAGCCGGGTTGGGACAAGAAGTTTGCACCCCAGGTGGACGGTTTCCCGAAGGCGAACCTGAACGACCTGAATTCGGTGCGGGCGCTGATCGACGACCAGACCGTGGCTGTCATGCTCGAGCCTGTGCAAGGCGAGGGTGGCGTCATCCCGGCGACGCGCGAGTTCATGCAGGGCCTGCGCACGCTCACGCGTGAGCGTGGGCTGCTGCTCATCGTGGACGAAGTCCAGACGGGCATGGGCCGCACGGGGCGTCTCTTCGCCTATCAGCATTCAGGTATCGAGCCCGATATCATGACCCTGGGCAAGGGCATCGGTGGTGGTGTTCCGCTCTCGGCGCTATGCGCGCGCGAGGCCGTGAGCTGCTTCGAGCACGGCGACCAGGGCGGGACCTACAACGGAAA
Source organism: Castellaniella sp. (assembly GCF_004321985.1). Classification (GTDB taxonomy): domain Bacteria; phylum Pseudomonadota; class Gammaproteobacteria; order Burkholderiales; family Burkholderiaceae_B; genus Castellaniella. The sequence continues at coordinate 28,597 of NZ_SCQN01000034.1, forward strand.
CCCGCTGATGACTGCTGTCGGTGTGGCGATCTTTGATACGCTGACCGCGCCGGGGTTTTTGGATAGCGTGAATGCGCGCGCGCAGCAGCTGTCCGATGGCCTGAACCGGCTGTCCTCGAAGTGGGGCATGAAGGGAGAACGCGGCGCGGGCCTGCTGCGTGCGCTGATCATGGATAGGGACGACGGGCCGGCCCTGGTGAAGGCGGCGCGCGAGCGTACACCCGAGGGGCTGCTGCTGAACGCCCCACGCGGCAATCTGCTGCGCTTCATGCCGGCGCTGAACGTCAGCGCCGACGAAATCGACACAATGCTGCTGTGGCTGGATGAACTGGTCACCCAGGTGCGCCGCTGATCTGCCTGACGCCATGATGTCCCGGCCTGCCTTCAGGGCGGGCCGGGGCGGCGTGATCAGGCTTTCTTCGCCTGTTCGGCCTTTTTCACCTGGCGCCAGTGGTGCAGCAGCGGCTCCGTGTAGCCATTGGTCTGTTCCAGGCCCCGGAAAATCAGGTCGCTGGCCGCCTTGAACGCGCAGGACGTGTCGAAATGGCCATCCATGGGCTCGTACAGCGGATCACCGGCGTTCTGCTTGTCCACCACGGCGGCCATGCGGCGCAGGGTCTTTTCGACCTGATCGCGTTTGGTGATGCCATGCATCAGCCAGTTGGCAATGTGCTGGCTGGAAATGCGCAGCGTGGCGCGATCTTCCATCAGCCCGACGTCATGGATGTTGGGGACTTTGGAACACCCCACGCCTTGGTCGATCCAGCGCACCACATAACCCAGGATACCCTGGCAGTTGTTGTCCAGCTCCTGCTGGATCTCGTCCGGCGTCCAGTTGGTATTCGCGGCGACCGGCACGGTCAGAATGCGGTCGGTGTAGTCCTCGTGGTGGCCCTCCAGCGACTTCTGGACCTGCACCACGTCCACCATGTGGTAGTGCAGGGCATGCAGCGTCGCGGCTGTGGGCGAGGGCACCCACGCGGTGTTGCCGCCAGCCTTCACATGACCAATTTTCTGTTCCAGCATGGCGGCCATCAAGTCGGGCATGGCCCACATGCCTTTGCCGATCTGGGCATGGCCGCGTAGACCGCATCCCAGGCCGGCCTGGACGTTATTGAGTTCGTACGCCTTGATCCACGGCTCGTTCTTCATGTCGCCTTTGCGGACCAGGGCTCCAGCGCGCATGGATGTGTGGATCTCGTCGCCGGTGCGATCCAGGAAGCCGGTATTGATGAAGATCACGCGCGCGGTGGCGGCCGCGATGCAGGCCTTCAGATTCACACTGGTCCGGCGTTCCTCGTCCATGATGCCCATCTTGATCGTGTCGGGGGCAAGGCCCAGGACCTTCTCGACACGGCCAAAGAGTTCGCTGGCGAAGGCGACCTCGTCCGGCCCGTGCATCTTGGGTTTGACGATGTAGATCGAGCCTGTGCGCGAGTTCAGGCGCGCCTTCAGGTCGTGCATCGCGATGAGCGACGTGAAAGTGGCGTCCAGAATGCCTTCGGGAACCTCGTGGCCGTCGCGATCCAGGATGGCCGGATTCGTCATCAGGTGACCGACGTTGCGGATGAACAGCAGCGAGCGCCCGTGCAATGCGCCTCGGCTGCCGTCGCGGGCTGTGTATTCGCGGTCCGGGTTCAGGCGGCGGGTGATCTTCTTGCCGTTCTTGACCAGATCCTCGGTCAGGTCGCCCTTCATGAGGCCCAGCCAGTTGCGGTACGCCAGGACTTTGTCCTCGGCGTCTACGGCGGCGATCGAGTCTTCCAGGTCGATGATGGTGGTGACTGCTGATTCCAGCAGAATGTCCTTCATGTGCGCGGGGTCGGTCTTGCCGATGGCGTGCTGTGCGTCGAACTGAATTTCGAAGTGCAGGCCGTGATGGCGCAGCACGACCGCCTCGGGCGATTCAGCGTGACCCCGATGGCCCAAAAAGGCTTCCACGTTGCGCAAGCTGGTCTTGCTGCCGTTCTTCAGACCGATTTCCAGCACGCCGCCCACCACCCGGTAGCTCACCGCGTCGGCGTGCGAGCCGCTGGCCAGCGGAATGTTGTCGTCCAGGAACTGGCGACCAAAGGCGATGACCTTGGCCCCGCGCTTCGGGTTGTAGCCGGCCGTCTTCGCGGCGCCGCCCTCGTCCGAAATTGCGTCGGTCCCATAGAGCGCGTCGTACAGGCTGCCCCAGCGGGCGTTGGCGGCATTTAGCGCATAGCGCGCATTCGTGATCGGCACCACGAGCTGCGGGCCCGCCTGCTCGGTGATCTCCGTGTCCACGTTGGCCGTGGTGACCGCGACGTGTGCCGGTGCGTCCTTCAGGTAGCCGATCTTTTTCAGGTGGGCACGGTAGGCCGCCGGGTCTTTCACAGCGCCCGGATGCTGCTTGTACCACTGATCCATGTCTGCCTGGATGCGGTCGCGCTCGGCCAGCAAGGCCCGGTTTTTGGGAGCCAGATCGTGGACGATGGCTGAAAGACCTTCCCAGAAGGCAGCCGGCTTGACGCCGGTGCCGGGCAGGGCTTCGTGTTCGATGAATTGGTGCAGCGAGGCTGCCACCTGGAGTCCGTGAACGGAGATTCGGTCAGACATATGGCCTTCCTGTTGGAGCTTATGCGTTAAAGGGCATTATAGGTAGTCTTATATAAGAGTTGAAAGACTGGAGGGTATATTCAGCATGTATTTAAAGTATGTACTCAAGCCGTGATTCGACCGTTTCCGTATCACAACTTCAGTGACAGGCCACCCGTGGCGGGTCTTTAGGCGATTCCTTTTCCGCCCGTCGGATCGTTCGATCTGTCGCTGGCCAGGACGCGGAGGACGGCGTCGCGTTTTTCCAGCAGATGCTGGCGCAGGATGGCGGCCAGCCGTTGGCCGTTGCGGGCTTCCAGCGCCTCGATCATCTCGCTGTGTTCGGCCATTGCCTTGTCCCACTTCGCCGTTTCGAAGTTGGACCGAAAGCGCAGTGCTTGCAGGCGGCGGTTGGTCGTCAGATAGACCTGGCGCAACGCGGCGTTTCGGGCGGCCTGGTTGATGTGGTCGTGAATCAGGCTGTTCTGCTTGTAGTAACCCGGCAGGTCCTTCTGGGTGTGGCAGGCCTGCATGACATAATGCATGGCCTTGATCCGCGTCACTTCTTCTGCCGTGATGCGTTCGCACGCCAGCTGCCCTGAAAAGCTTTCCAGACAGCTCATGAGTTCGAACATTTCGCGGAGTTCGGCCTCGGACATGCGGTAGATCGAGGCGCCTCGGTTGGGGGTGATCTCGACCAGGCCCTCGGCGGCCAGCACCTTGATGGCTTCACGCAGCGGAGTGCGGGAAATGCCGAATGTGTCGCACAGTTCGCGCTCGTTGAGCTTGGTCCCCGGCGCGACCGAGCCCTCTACCACGAAGTTGCGCAGGCGCTCCACGATCACGTCGTGGAGCTGGAGGCGCGTCACCTTAGAGAGCGGTGTCGACTCGGACGGACTGAGTAGAGGAGACGAATTTTGCATACAAAAAATAATGTAACGAGTCGACTAAATCTTATCACATCCGTTTTTTAGGGCTCTTCTAGGGAAATTACGGATGCTGGACGTCACCGCGGTAGTTTCTTTTGATAAGTTCTTTTGATAAAGTATTTTGAATTCAAAATTAAGGCGCGGCCGACCTCTGGCTTGCTGCGGCGACACCTGATCATGGACATAGCGGTTCCAGCGAAGGTCATTCATCCGGGTGCCAAGCGCAACGAGCTTGCAGAGCGCCTGGCGCGCGACGTTCAGGGCGAGGTCCTGTTTGGTCGGGCAGATCGGGGGCGGTATTCCACCGACGCGTCCATCTACCAGGTGGATCCCATCGGGGTCCTGGTGCCCAGGACGTTCGAGGACGTTCGTGCCGCAGTCGATATCTGCAACGAACTGCAGGCGCCTTTCGTCGCGCGTGGGGCCGGGACTTCCCAATGCGGTCAGACCGTGGGCCAGGCGCTGGTGCTGGACCACAGCAAGTATCTGAATCGTGTCGTGGGTTTCGACGCTGAGGGCATGACCGTGACCGTAGAGCCGGGGATCGTCCTCGATCAGCTCAATGCCTGGCTGCGCCCGCATGGTCTCTGGTTTCCGGTGGACGTCAGCACCTCGGCCCAGTGCACCCTGGGCGGCATGGCGGGTAACAATTCCTGCGGATCCCGTTCCATCGTCTACGGGAACATGGTGCACAACGTCCTGGGGGTGGATGTCCTTCTGGCCGATGGCGCCGAGGGACATTTCGGGCCGTTGAAGCAGATGACAGCCAATGGTTCCCGCTTCGACCAGATCGTGCAGCAACTGCGCAGGATCGCGGTGCGCGAGCATGACGAAATCGCCCGCACGGTGCCTAAGGTCCTGCGCCGGGTGGGCGGCTACAACCTGGACATCTTCAACCCGCAAAGCGTACGGCCCTATACCGCCGATGGTCGCGTCAATCTGGCGCACCTGCTGGTCGGTAGCGAGGGCACGCTGGCCATTACGCGCCGGCTCACGCTCAAGCTCTCCCGCCTGCCGGAACACAAAGTTCTCGGCGTCGTGAACTTCCCCAGCCTGTATCGTGCGCTGGATGCAGCCCAGCACATCGTGAAATTGGGTCCCGAAGCGGTGGAGCTGGTGGATCGGACCATGATCGATCTGGCGCATGACAATCCAGCATTCGGTCCGGTCATCGACCGCGCCCTGACGGGCGATCCCAAGGCGCTGCTGCTGGTGGAATTCACCGGATATTCCCGGGGGGCCCCGCTAGGCAACCTGGATCGCCTGGCGGAGCTCATGGGTGATCTGGGCCTGCCCGGCAGCGTGGTGCGGATTCCTCAGATGGCGGACCAGAAGGCCCTGTGGGGGGTGCGCAAGGCGGCCCTGAATATCATGATGAGCATGCGGGGCGATGGCAAGCCCGTGTCGTTCATCGAGGATTGCGCAGTGCCGCTGGAGCACCTGGCCGAGTACGCCAGCCGGCTGACTGATGTCTTCAAGAAGTATGGAACGAGCGGTACCTGGTACGCCCATGCATCGGTGGGAACCCTGCACGTCCGGCCGATTCTGGATATGCGCACGGGGGGTGCAGCGCTCATGCGTTCGATCGCCCAAGAGGCCAGTGAGCTGGTCCGGGAGTACAAGGGGGCCTACTCCGGCGAGCATGGCGACGGCCTGTCACGCACCGAATGGATTTCCTGGCAGTTCGGGCCGTCCCTGACGAAGGCTTTTGAGGAAATCAAAGAGCTGTTCGACCCAAAGGGGCTGATGAACCCGGGCAAGATCGTGCGCGGCCCGAAGATGGACGACACCACGCTGTTCCGGTTCAAGCCTTCGTACCAGGTGTTGCCTTTCGAGCCGGCGCTGGACTGGTCGGCCTGGAATGTCACGCAGGATCCCGCGAGCCAGACGGTGGGTGCGCCTGGTTCGGGTAGTGACCCGACCAAGGGTTTCAGCAAGGCCGTCGAGATGTGCAACAACAACGGTCATTGCCGCAAGTTCGATGCCGGTACCATGTGCCCGAGCTATCGCGTCACGCGCGACGAACGCCATCTGACGCGCGGCAGGGCCAATACCCTCCGCCTGGCGCTGTCGGGGCAGTTAGGGCCGGGGGCATTCACGTCCGAGGAAGTGCGCGAGAGCCTGGATCTGTGCGTCGGGTGCAAGGGCTGCAAGCGCGAGTGCCCGACTGGCGTCGACATGGCCAAGATGAAAGTCGAGTTCCTGTACCAGTGGCACAAGGGACACCGCATGAGCCTGAAGGACAGGCTCATCGCCTCCATGCCGAGGTGGGCTCCGTGGGCGGCGCGCTTCCCCATGGTCTTCAATTTGCGTGATCAGGTTCCAGGGGCGGCTTGGCTGTCCGAAAAGCTTCTCGGTTTCTCCGCACGGCGATCGCTGCCCAGATGGCGGCGCGACACCTTTCTCTCGGGGGCGCCGCGCGACCATCTGGAAGATGCCGACGTGGTCCTGTTTGCCGACACGTTCAACAATTATCTGGATTCCGAAAACGCCCGTTCAGCCCTGAAGGTGCTGCAGGCGGCCGGCTACCGCGTGCATGTCGCCCGCGCTGCTGCCTCGGATCCGGAACAGGATCGGGCGCTCTGCTGCGGCCGCACCTACTTGTCCGTCGGTCTGGTCGACCAGGCGCGCGAGGAAGCACGCCGAGTCATCCGGGCCTTGCAGCCTTTTGTCGCCAGAGGCGTCCCCATCGTGGGCCTGGAACCGTCCTGCCTGCTCTCCTTGCGGGACGAATTCCTGGTCATGGGGCTGGGCGAAGACGCCAAGGCGCTGGCGCATCAGTCGTTCCTGTTCGAGGAATTTCTGGCGCGCGAGCATGGTGCGAGGCGGTTGAACCTGCCGCTCAAGGCGCTGTCGTCGAAGCGCGCTCTGCTGCATGGTCATTGCCACCAGAAGGCTTTCGATGCGGTGCGGCCCGTGCAGACCGTGCTGGGGCTGATCCCGGATCTGGAAGTCAGCCTCATCGAATCCAGTTGCTGCGGCATGGCCGGGAGCTTTGGCTACGATGCCGGCCACTTCGACGTGTCGATGAAGATGGCTGAGCTGTCGCTGCTTCCGGCGGTGCGGCAGGCTGGCCCGGACGATCTGATCGTGGCGGACGGCACGAGCTGCCGGCATCAGATCGCGGATGGTTCCGGCCGTCACGCGGAGCATGTGGCGAGGGTGCTGGAGCGTGCTCTGGCGTAAATGCAATTGATTGACAGGAGTGAATATGAAAACGAAGCCAGTACTGGCGATGGACGATGTGCAAACAATCATTGAGGCGGCCAGCCGATATGCGGTTGAACATGACTGGAAGGTCACGATTTCGGTGGTCGATGATGGCGGCCATCTGCTGGGCCTGAAGCGGCTGGATGGTGCAGCTCCCGCGACGGCGGTGATCTCTCCGGGCAAAGCCCGGGCGTCCGCGCTAGGCCGTCGGGAGTCGAGCGGATACGAGGAGATGATCAATGGGGGGCGGTACGCCTACCTCTCCGTTCCTGGGGGCGTGATGCTGGAAGGCGGTGTGCCCATCGTGGTGGACGGGGCGGTGGTGGGCGCGATCGGTGTCTCGGGCGTGAAATCCAGCCAGGATGTGGAGATCGGCAAGGCTGGTATCGCTGCATTCATGGCGACACAACGCTGAACGGACCTTCTTGCAAAGATCTGCCCGTTTTCAATTCAATCACTCAAGGACCCTACACGATGCTGCAACTGAGCACCCACCCGTCCGGGCGCCACTTCCTTCAGATTCCTGGCCCCACGAACGTCCCCGACCGGATTCTTCGCGCCATCGACCATCCGACCATCGATCACCGCGGGCCTGAGTTCGGCGCGCTGGGGCGGTCCGTCCTGGCAGGCATGAGAAAGATCTTCCGCACGGAAGGCCACGTCGTGATCTATCCGGCCTCCGGCACCGGGGCCTGGGAGGCCGCGCTGGTGAATACACTGTCTTCCGGTGACTTGGTGCTCATGGCCGAGACCGGCCACTTTGCCACGTTGTGGAAGAAGATGGCCGAGCGCCTGGGCATCCGGGTCGAATTCCTGCCGGGGGACTGGCGCCGCGCCGTGGACCCGAAGGACATCGAGGCACACCTGCGGAAGGATGCGCGGCATGAAATCAAGGCCGTGTGCGTCGTGCACAACGAGACGGCTACCGGGGTGACCAGCGACATCAAGGCGGTACGCGATGCCATCGACCGCGCGGGTCATCCCGCGCTGCTGATGGTAGACACGATATCGTCGCTGGGCTCGATCGACTACCGCCATGATGAATGGGGCGTGGACGTCACCGTCGCCGGCTCTCAAAAGGGGCTGATGCTGCCGCCAGGCCTGTCTTTCAACGCGGTCAGCAGCAAGGCGCTCGCCGCCAGCGAAAAGAACACACTGCCGCGCTCGTTCTGGGATTGGCAGGCCATGATCACCAGTAATGAAACGGGGTACTTTCCGTACACGCCATCCACCAACCTGCTCTATGGGCTGCATGAAGCGCTGGAAATGCTCTTCGCCGAGGGGCTGGAAACCGTCTTCGCCCGGCACAAGCGTCATGCCGAAGCCACACGGCGGGCCGTGCGCGCCTGGGGACTGGAGATTCTGTGCTCGGATCCCGAGCGTTACAGCCCTTCGCTGACCGCAGTGATGATGCCCGAAGGCCACGGAGCCGACGCCTTTCGCAAGGTGGTGCTGGAGCATTTCAACATGTCCCTGGGCCAGGGGCTGAGCAAGGTCAAGGACAAGGTTTTCCGCATCGGGCACTTGGGTGACATCAATGACCTGACGGTGTGCGGGACACTGGCAGGTGTGGAAATGGGGCTCGAACTTGCGCATGTGCCCCACCAGAAAGGGGGTGTTCAGGCGGCCATGGCATACCTGGCTGAGCAATCCGAGGTGCGATCCAGGCCACTACAGGAATGAGAAGTGGTGCCGCGTGGAGGCGCGGCGCCGACGTCCCCGCAGTTCACAGGTGGTTCAATCTACAGGAGACAACGATGAAATTCCATCAAAACGGATTCAGGAAGATGGCGCTGGCGGCGGTTCCGCTGGCCATGGCGGTTGGTTTGGCGACGCCCGCTGCGGCTGCAGGCTGGGAGCCCACGCGCAACGTCGAGGTGATCGTCCCGGCAGGAGCGGGCGGGGCTTCGGACCAGATGGCGCGCATGATTCAGCACATCGTGCTGGAGCACAAGCTGATGAAACCCTCGATGCTGGTTGTCAACGAGGGCGGCGCGAGCGGTGCGGAAGGGATCATGGATACGAAGGCATCCAAAGGCGATCCCTACAAGCTGATGGTGGCCTTCTCAGCCATTTATACCTTGCCGATAGCCGTCAAGCTTCCCTTCAACTGGCGCGATCTCAACCCGGTTGCGATGATTGCTCAGGACGAGTTCCTCCTCTGGGTCAATTCGGCCACGCCCTACAAGACGGCGAAGGAATATCTGGACGCTGTGAAGGCGGCACCTTCCGGCAAGTTCAAGATGGGCGGCACGGGCGCCAAGCGTGAAGACCAGATCGTCACCGAGGCGTTGGACAAGGCCGCTGGTGTCCGCTTCACGTATGTGCCATACAAGAGCGGCGGGGAAGCCGCGACCCAACTGGTGGGCAAGCACATCGATTCCAACGTCAACAACCCCAGCGAAAACATCGCCCAGTGGCGCGGTGGGGCGCTCAGGCCGCTTTGCGTGTTCTCGGAGCATCGCATGGTCTACAACGACGTCGTCACCAACGGCATTTCCTGGCATGACATCCCGACCTGCAAGGAAGCGGGCTACGACGTTCAGTACCAGATGCTGCGCGCATTCTTCCTGCCTCCGGACACGACCAAGGAACAGGCCGATTTCTACGCCAACATGCTGAAGAAGGTGGTCGAGACGCCCGAATGGAAGGCTTATGTGACCAAGCAGGCGCTCCACTCGGACTATCGGACCGGCAAGGCGTTCACGGACTTCCTGACCCAGGACGAGGCCTATCACAAGAAGGTCATGGAAGAAGCTGGTCTCGCGGCCAAATAGCGATCCATCACCCGGAACCTACAGGAGACACGAATGGATCCGACACCTGTTGAACGAAGCGGGAAGGGGCTGACCTACAGCGGTGTCGGAGCCATCACCGCTGTTGTGATCTTCTTCCTCGGTGTAGTCATGATGGCCGATAACTCGCGCATCGGTGCCGGCTGGGGCACCGGCGGGCCCCAGCCCGGCTATTTCCCGTTTCATATCGGCGCAATCCTTTGTATCGCGGCGGCTGTCGTCTGCTTTCAGGCGCTCTTTGGCAAAGGCCGGAATCTCAAGGTCTTCGTCACATGGGATCAGCTCAGGCGCGTGCTGATCGTGCTGATACCGACGGTGGCTTATGTCTTTCTGATTCAGTACGTCGGCATCTATGTGGCATCGGCCATCTTCATTGGTGGGTTCATGCGTGCCCTGGGCAAAACCAGTTGGCTGCAGACCATCGCGGTCAGCATTGGCGTGAACGTGGTGCTGTTCTGGATGTTCGAGATTCAATTCATGGTGCCCCTGCCAAAAGGGCCACTTGAAGCCTTCTTCGGCTACTGAGACGAGCAGGAGTCACATTTCATGGAAAACATAGAAGCCCTGTTCCACGGCTTTTCCATCCTGATGACTTGGTACAACGTCGGGATGATGATCATCGGCCTGGTGCTGGGTGTGATCATCGGTGTTCTGCCCGGGCTGGGGGGGCCAAACGGTGTGGCGATTTTGCTGCCGCTGACGTTCGGCATGTCTCCCACCTCGGCGATCATCATGCTGTCCTGCATCTACTGGGGATCACTGTTCGCGGGTGCCATTACCTCCATTCTGTTCAATATCCCGGGCGAGCCTTCGTCGGTGGCGACCACCTTCGACGGCTATCCGCTGGCGCAGCAGGGCAGGGCCGGCGAGGCTTTGACGACGTCCTTCACGGGTTCGTTCATCGGTGCGTTGGTCGGCGTGTTGCTGATTACCTTCCTGGCGCCGTTGGTGTCCAGGTTCGCCTTGAGATTCGGGCCTGCCGAGTTCTTTGCCGTCTTTTTCCTGACGTTCTGCAGCTTTGTGGGGACGGACAGGAAGGCGCCGTTCAAGACCATCATCTCCATGATGCTGGGGTTCGGCCTGTCGGAGATCGGGATGGACACGGTGAGCGGCCAGCTTCGCATGACTTTTGGCATGCCGGGCCTGCTGCGGGGCATCGATTTCCTGGTGGTGGTGATCGGCCTGTTCGGCATTGGCGAGATCCTGGTCAGCATGGAAGAGGGGCTGGCCTTCGAGGGGAAGACCGGGAAGATCAATCTCAAGGTCGTCCTGCAAACCTGGAAGAAATTGCCACGCTACTGGGCGACCATCATCCGCAGCACGCTGATCGGCTGCTGGATGGGAGTGACGCCGGGGGGTGCCACGGCGGCGTCCTTCATGGGATACGGAATTGCGCAACGCTTCTCGCCACGCCGGGACAGGTTCGGTACGGGCGAACTCGAGGGCGTCATTGCGCCTGAGACGGCGGCGCATGGCGCGGGTACGTCGGCCCTGCTGCCCATGCTGGCGCTCGGGATCCCGGGCTCGGCGACGGCAGCCGTGCTGTTGGGCGGGTTGATGATCTGGGGGCTGGATCCTGGCCCCATGCTGTTCACCGAGCACAAGGACTTCGTCTGGGGGCTGATTGCCAGCATGTATCTGGGCAATATCGTCGGATTGATCCTGGTGATGTCCACCGTGCCGTTCTTTGCCGCGGTCCTTCGGATTCGGTTCGCCATCATCGCCCCCATCATCATCGTGCTGTGCGCGATTGGCGCTTACACCGTACACAATGCGCTGCTGGATGTGTGGTACATGGCGCTCTTCGGTGTGGTCGGCTATGTCCTGAAGAAGCTGGATTACCCATTGGCGCCGCTGGTGCTGGCATTGGTGCTGGGTGACCGGATGGAAGACGCCTTCCGGCAGGCCATGCTGGGGCCCAACACCGGGTTGCACGTTTTCTGGTCCAACGGGCTGGTGGCGACCATCACCGGACTCGCCGTCCTGCTGTTGATCTGGCCGCTGGTGCTGTTCGTATGGCGCCTGCTGCGCCGGGGCGTGTCCCATCAAGCCGTAGAGAGCAGGTCGTGATCATGACCCTGGAACCCATGGACATTGGAGGCCGGTCGAATGCCTGAATTCGTGATGCTGGAACGTGACGCAGGGGTGGCCACTGTCACGCTGAACCGGCCGGAGAAGCTCAATGCGCTGACCAAGCCTCTGTGGCGCGAGCTGGGAGAGGCCATGCGCCAGCTATCGGACGATGATTCGGTCCGTTGCGTGGTGGTTCGGGGTGCCGGTGAAAAGTCCTTTTCGCCGGGCAACGACATTTCTGAGTTCCGGACGGAACGGGCCAACAAGGCCCAGGCCATTCGCTATGGGCAGGTGATGCGCGACACGCTCCAGGCGCTGGAGCAATGCCGGCATCCTGTGGTGGCTCAGATCCATGGTATCTGCGTCGGGGGCGGGCTGGAGATCGCGTCTTTGTGCGATCTTCGGATCTGCGGTGAGTCCAGCCGCTTCGGGGTGCCGATCAAGAATTTGGGGCTGGTCATGTCCTACCACGAGCTCGCGCCCCTGGTCGCTCTGGTGGGGCCCGGTATTGCGCGGGAGATCCTGCTGGAAGGCCGGGTCTTCGGTGCGCAGGAGGCCCTGGCCAAGGGCCTGGTCACGCGGGTGGTACCCGACGATCAGGTGGCCGAGGAAGTCCGTGCGACGGTGCAGCGCATCGTGGAGGGTGCTCCGCTGGCGGCACGCTGGCACAAGGCATTCATTCGGCGCATCCAGGAGCCTGAGCCGATTTCCGATGCGGAGCACGAGACCTGTTTCGATTGCTTCGATACCGAAGATTTCCGCGAGGGCTATGACGCCTTCCTGGCCAAGCGCAAGCCGGCCTTCCGTGCACTTTGAGGGAATGAGCCAATGAGCACGACTAGCAGGCATCCGGGACCGCTTGCGGGCATGCGGGTCCTGGAGCTTTCCCAGATCATGGCGGGCCCCACGTGCGGCATGATGCTGGCCGACATGGGGGCCGATGTCATCAAGATTGAGAAACTGCCGGGCGGCGACGATTCGCGCGGCTACCGCGAGCCCGCCGTCAATGGCGTCTCGGCGCCCTTCATGATCCTGAACCGGAACAAGCGCGGGATGGCCATCAACCTGAAGGATCCCGAGGGCAAGGAAATCCTGCTGCGCATGGTCCGGGATGCCGATGTGCTGACCGAAAATTACCGGCTGGGCACCATGGAAAAGCTGGGACTGGAATATGACGTGCTACACGCGATCAACCCAGGGCTCATCTATTGCGCCGTCTCGGGGTATGGCCGGACGGGCCCCTATCGCGCCAAGGCCGGTTTCGACCTGATCGCTCAGGGCTTTTCGGGGCTCATGTCCGTGACTGGTGAGCCTGGGCGCCCGCCAGTCAAGACGGGCAATTCGGTGGCCGACATCAACGCGGGCCTTTTGTCGGTCTCCGGGATCCTGGCGGCTTACGCCCACAAGCTGAAGACCGGCCAGGGACAGGTCGTGGACACCTCCCTGATGGAGGCGGCCATGCAGCAGACGTACTGGCAGGCGGCGAGCTATTTTGCGACGGGCGAGTCCCCTGGACCCACCGGGTCGGCCCATTTGCTGACGGCGCCCTATCAGGCATTTCCCACGCGTGATGGCTGGGTCAACATCGGTGGTGCCAACCAGGGGAACTGGCAGCGGATCGCCGAGGTTCTGGGACATCCAGAATGGCGCAGCGACCCCCGGTTCGAGACCAATTCCAGGCGCATGGAGAACATCCAGGACCTGTGCGCAGTCATGAGCGACGTGCTGAAGATGCAAGATACGGCCTTCTGGGTGGAAGCGTTTGACGCCGCAGGGGTGCCCGCAGGTCCGGTGAACACGATCGGCCAGGCACTGAGCCATCCGCAGGCCCTCGCGCGCGGCATGGTGATCGAGCTGGAGCACCCGCAGGCGGGGCACACGCAGGCGCTGGGGTGTCCGATCCATTTTTCCCTGACTCCCACGCGGGTCGACCGTCCGGCGCCGGTGCTGGGTCAGCACACACGTGAACTGCTCCTGGAGTATGGCTATGACGAGGGGCAGATTGCACACTTCGTTGCCGCTGGTGTGGTTGTCGATGCATCGGAGGTTTGAATGGCTCCGGTTCTGGACATGATGCGGAACGTTCCTCAGAGGCCGATCTGAAATGGCTTTGGATACACCGGCTTTCTGGCTGGGTTTGCTGGAGGTCATTTGGGTCAATATTCTGCTCTCGGGCGACAACGCCGTCGTGATCGCGCTCGCGGCCCGTTCGTTGCCGGAGTCCCGGCAGGTCCCGGCGATTGCCCTGGGGGCGGGGGCTGCTGTGGTGCTGCGTGTCGTGCTCACGCTGGTGGCGGCCGAGCTGTTGCTGTTGCCCTGGTTGAAGGTGGTGGGCGGGTTCCTGCTGCTTTATATCGGGATTTCGCTGGTGCTGCCCGACAAGAACGGTGGTGAATCGATCCGGCAGCAGAACAGCATGCTGGCCGCGATCCGGACCATCATCGTTGCCGATCTGGTGATGAGCCTCGACAACGTCGTGGCCGTTGCTGCGGCGGCCAACGGCAGTCTCGTGCTGCTGATTCTGGGGCTTGGAATCAGCATTCCCTTGGTGGTATTCGGCAGCGCGTTGCTCTTGAAGGTGACGGAGCGTTTTCCGTTCATTGTCTGGGTGGGCGGCGCTCTGATCGGCTATATCGCAGGCGAGATGCTGGTGTCCGACCCTGGCCTTCATGACTGGGTTGCGGCTGTGCTGAGGGCATTGAGCGTGTCGCAAGAGGCGTTGATCGCAGCCGCCGGCGGGCTGGGTGCCGTCATCGTCCTGGCGACGGGGAAGCTGATGGGGCGCGGCGCCGAATCAGACTGCTGATTCCCCGGCTCCTCCATGAACTCCCAGCGTGTGAAATTGCCCATCCGTTCGAACAGAAGTCGCGGGCGCATCGGGCGGACGGCTGAGTTCCATCAACCCGAGCTCCGGTGAGGATCCGGGGGTCGGAGTTTTTCCAGGGAGGAGTGTATGAGACGGAATGCAATCTTGCTCATGGCTGTCTTGACGGGAGTAGCCGCAGCTCCGGCGCAGGCGAAACCGGATGCGGCCAAGCTAATGGAAGCGACGATTCAGGGTACGCGGGCACAGTTTGCAGCAGGCGCGCTGACGTGTCATGACCTGGTCGAGTTCTATCTTGACCGGATTCATGCGTACGACCAGAAGGGCGCAGCCATCAACACGATGTTGTATGTCAATCCCGCGGTGTTGAAAGAGGCCGACCGCATGGATGCTGCGCACAAGGCGGGCAGCAGCCTGCCGCCGTTGTGGTGTGTGCCTGTCGTCCTGAAAGACAATTACGACACAAAGGATATGCCGACCACAGGTGGTTCGAAGTCATTGCAGAAGGCCCAGCCCGCCAAGGATGCCACTGTCGTGGCACGGTTGCGCAAGGCAGGTGCACTGGTGCTCGGCAAGACGAATCTGTCCGAATTTGCGCTGACGGGTGTCACGCGGAGCTCGCTGGGTGGCCAGACGAAGAATCCCTATGATCTGACGCGCACACCGGGCGGGTCTTCTGGCGGGACAGGCGCTGCACTCGCGGCCAATTTTGCGCTGGCGGGCACGGGCAGCGACACGGTCAACTCCGTTCGGTCGCCGGCTTCTGCCAATAGCGTGGTGGGTTTCCGCGCGACGAATGGGCTGGTTAGCCGTGCCGGGATTATTCCGGTATCGGCGACGCAGGATTCCGCAGGCCCTCTTGCCCGTACGGTTAGCGACGTGGCGATCATGTTGCAAGTGATGGCTGGATACGATCCGGAGGACCCCAAGACTGGCCTGGCAGTCGGCCATGTCGCACCGTCCTATGTCAGCGCACTGAAGCCGGATGGGCTGAAGAATCTGCGTGTTGGTGTCCTGAAGACGCTGTTCGGAAACGAGGAGAAAAATCGGCCCGTCAACAAGGTCATGGCGCACGCCATCGACATCATGAAGCAGCAAGGGGCCGTTGTTGTCGAAGTCGAAAACCCGAAGTTCTTTACCGACATGCTGGGCAAGACAGATGATGTGCAGAAGTTCGAGTACCAGCAACTGCTCAATGGTTATCTTGCGGGCCAAGGCGATCATGTTCCCGTGCATACCTTGCAGGAGGTTCTGGCGTCCGGAGGCTATGACAAGCAGACACTGCAGAGCTTTCTGCTCGATGCTGAAAATCATGGCATGAACGAACCGGAGTACTGGAAGCGCATCACCAACATCCGGGACCTGCGGATTGAACTGGCGAACTTCATGGCCAAGAACCAGCTGGACGTCTTGGTATTCCCGGAACAGCGGGAGCTGGTTGCGGAGATCAGTACGCTCAATCAGCCCGCCCGGAACGGGCACCTTGCGGCGTTGACCGGATTCCCTGAAATTACCCTTCCGGCAGGTTTTTCAGCCCCCACACAGGCTGCCCCGCTCGGGGTCCCGGTAGGATTGTCGATCCTGGGCCGGCCATGGTCCGAGTTCACGCTGCTGCATGCGGCCTACAGCTTCGAGCAGGCTGCGAACGCGAGAAAACCGCCTCGGTCCACACCACCGTTATCGGAGTGAAATCCGGCCCGTTTGCGATTCTGCGAAACGGGCCGTGTCAGTCCTGTGTGAACAGTGCCTCGAGATCCACCTCGGTATCGACCGGATCCAATGCCAGGCTTTCCTGGATATGGTCGAGATGGCGCACGATCAGTTCGACGGCGGATTTCTCGTCTTTTTCGGTGATGGCGTGGACGATGCATGCGTGTTCGTCCGCCCGGCAACTAAGCGTGGTGGATGCGCTATAGAGGCTGATGATCAGGCAGGTCTGGGTCGAGAGCTCGCGGGTCGTGCGCAGCAGCGCCGAGTTCTCGACGAGTTCGGCCAGCAGGACGTGGAATTCGCCGGACAGCCGGATGATGCTGGGCTGATCGTGCCGCCGGCGGGCTTCCTCTTCGCGTGCCAGATGCTGCTGCAACTGCGTCTTCGTTCGGTCGGTCAGCGTGGTGATCAATTTGCGAACTGTGAATGGCTCGATCAGGCGGCGTGCCTCGAAAACGTCTCTGGCGTCCTGAACGGTCGGCTTGGCTACGTAGGCGCCCTGGTGCGGCACCAGTTCGACCACCAGGTCGTGCGCCAGACGCGCCAGCACCTCGCGGATGCGGGCCCGGTTGACGGAAAAGATGGTCGCCAGACGCCCTTCGGCCAGCTTGGTCCCCGGCGGAATGCGGTGTTCGAGAATGGCCGTGTACAGCTTGTCCGCGATCTCGGAAGGACCGAGGTCGCGTGGTTTGTGCGGTGTGCGCGCTGGCACGTCGTCGGTGGTGTTGTCTGACGCTTTCAGTTGCATGTCCAGCATTTTAGCAGCGCGAGATGGTTCTCATGGCGTTCGGCGAACGTGTTCTGCGTGATCCGGCGGCCTCAGCTGCGGCGGGCCAGCAGGTCGGCCAGCGCAGTGGGCAGGCCGGTGTTCGGTTTGATGGGCGGCCGGGCGAAGCTGCCTTCGACGGCGCCCGTTGGGGCGAGCTTGGCCAGGGTCTCGGCGTGGCAGACGGCGCTCGAGACGCCGTCCACCACAGGGACCGGCAGCCGGTCCTTGACCCGGCGGGCCAGCCCGGCCAGCGGGGCACCAGCCAGAATGATGACGTCGGCATGATCGTGCGTCACAGCTTCCTGGCACAGTGCGACCAGTTTTTCGGCGTGGTCATCCTGGACGGTCCCTATGTCGCGCAGTGGATCCTGAAGGTTTCGGATGCTGGCCAGACGCGACGACAGGCCATTGCGTTCCACATTCTCCCGATACCAGGACGTGATCCGTGACGAGATGGCGATGATGGAGAAGCGCTGGCCGAGCATGCTGGCCGTCATCAGTGCGGCCTCGGTCAGGCCCACGACCGGGATGTCCATGGCCTCTCGCAACCCTGTGATGCCGGGGTCCCCAAAAGCCGCCACGATCATCGCGTCGTGGTTTGACGCGTGTTCGGCCGCCAGCAGTGCGGTGGCGTAGCCGGCAATCAGGGATTCGAAACGCGTCTCGATGTAGGCGACACCGAGTTGTGCCGTCAGCGTCGTGATTTGCGTATCCGGCGCGGCGACACGGCGGGCTTCAGCGTCGATCAGGTCGCTGACGCTGGTGGATGTGTTTGGGTTGATGATCAGTAGCCGCATGGTGGGATCCTGTGGATGTGTGGTTTGGGCGTTTGGCCTGGGGCGGTCAGTCGAACAGTTTCCCCCAGCCCTTGACGGTTCCAGGTGGGAATCCCATCATCTGCAGCGCCTTCCAGACAACCACCGAGACAGAATCGTAGATGGGGATGCCGGTTTCGCGCTCCAGCGCGTCGGCCAGATGCGCGGCGCGCAGGTTCGTGCACATCACGGTCATGGCGTCCGGGCGGGATTGGGCGACGGTTCGCAGCAGTTGCGCCAGCGTGTCCGGTTCCACGAGCCCGAATTCGTGATTGACTGTCAACCCCAGGTGCGCCTCTTGTGAGCAGTCGATCCCCATCGCCCGATAGTTGCCGATGATGCGCCGTTGCACCTCTTCGATATAGGGTGATACGAGTCCCAGTTTGCGGACGCCGGCGCGCTGCAGCAGTTCGTTCAGGGCCAGGACCGAGGTGGTCGCGGGGATGCCCGTTTCCCGTTCGATGGCGCGGCACAGCGCGATGTCTTGTTCGACGCCCAGCCAGCTTGCGGCCGTCCCGCTCCAGCAGATGACGCCGACTTTGGCGTCAGCCAGCAGGCGTGCCGCTTGCAGGATGGTGTTGATATCGAATTGGCCCACCGACTGCTGGCGCATGGAGATCTCCGTCACCGTAAAGCGCGAGAAGTGGGCCGATACACCGGGGACTCCGGCCACGATCGCGCTGGTCAGCGGCTCCAGTGCCGTGTTCGAAGACGGGGTCAGCACCCCGATGAATTTTCTGGCTGTCATGCCTGGCCTCTCAGATGGGGATCTTCTTGTCGTAGTCGATCAGCATCGTCGAGGTGATGAGGAGCCCGATGCCGGCGCCGGTGAACATCATCAGCGCGTAGAAGTATGAACCAGTGTTCTGAACGATCAGGCCAACGATGATGGGCACCCCGATCCCGGCGAAGTTGCCGCCGAGGTTCATGAAACCGCCCAGGAAACCGACCCGCTTCCGGGTGCCGATGATGGATGGGATTGCCCAGAAGACTCCGCACCAGCGCAGGAAGAACAGCGTGGCCGACAACAGGGCGACGACGGCGATGGGGTTTTTCACTTCAGACACGCTGAAGATGGCGATTGTCGCGAGGATGGATGCGATCCCGAACAGGGTCCGCAGGACCCGTCCCTGGCGGGCGCCGGCGCTGATCCATTTGTCGGCGATCCAGCCGCCTACGAGTTCGCCGATGAAGCCGGCAAAGAACATGATGAAGACCGCCCCACCCATTTCCTTGATGTTGAAGCCATGTACTGCGGCCAGGTAATTGGGCATCCAGGTCAGCAGCCCATAAAAGAGGGTGTTGAAGAACATCCAGCCGAAAAACATCCCCCACACAGACCGGTAGCCCAGGAACTGGATCAGGGTTCCCCTGGATGTGTCCGGTTCCAGGGCTGCGTCGGCGGCGTGGGCGGATTCAATGTATTCGGCTTCCGCATCATTGACAGCCGGGTGCTGCCGCGGGTGATCGCGGATGACGCGCCAGGCCAGCCAGCCCGCGAACATCGTCCCGACGCCGGCCACGATGAAGGCGATTCGCCAGGACCCGAACCAGGCAATCAGCCCGGAAATCACCAGGGCGCCCAGGGCGGAGCCCAGTGGCGCGCCGCCATCGAGCAGCGTGGCACCGCGCCCGCGTTCGGTCTGCGTCATCCAGATGCCGTTGAGCTTGCCGCCGGCCGGGTAGATGGGCGCTTCGGCGGCACCCAGCCCCAGACGTGTGGCAGCCAGGCCGACCCAGCCGGTGCAGACGCTGGCGATGGCCTGGAACAGACCCCATCCGATCGTCGCGCCGACGATCGTTTTCCGGGGGCCGAATCGGTCGGCCAGCATGCCGCCGGGGATCTGCATGAAAGCGTAGGTCCAGAAGAACGAGCTCAGGAGTATCCCCTGGGTGGCGGGTCCGATGTCGAAGTCCTTGCCGATCAGGGGCATCGCCACCGAGATGGAGGCACGGTCGATGTAGTTGATGGAAATCAGCAGAAGCATCAGCAGAAAGATGCGCCATCGAACGCGCGTCGGCTCGGCGGCGTCAGAGAGTGCGAGTGCGGGCATCGCAGTTGCGGCTTTGTTCATGGTTGTCTCCGTCATATGAGCCCGGGTGGGCGCTTATCTTTGACGAGCCTATGCTACCTTCCTGGTGAGGGTGTCAGAATTAGTGTTTACACTAGTGTCAACAATATTGTTGAGAAAATATGATTTCATTCATGAGTTGCCTGGAGCCGGCCTCGGCGTGATCGAGAGCCAAGAATGGAG
>NZ_SCQN01000035.1 GCF_004321985.1 Castellaniella sp.
GGCTATTTGCTTATGAAGTCTGTGCCGGCGCCTCAGCCAACGGCTGGAAGATCTCCGGCTCGAAGGTCAGCGTCGCGAAATAATCCGCCAGCGTCTCTTCTCGCCGAATCAGCGCCACCACGCCGTTCTGCTTGAGCAACAGCTCTTTCGGCCGCAGCCTGCCGTTATAGTTGAAGCCCATGGCGTGGCCGTGCGCCCCTGAATCATGAATGATCAGCAGATCGCCGTCGGCAACCTTAGGGAGCTTTCGCTGAACCGCGAATTTGTCGTTGTTCTCGCACAGCGAACCGACCACATCGACCACGGGGTCCTGCGGACCTGGCGTCTTGCCTAGCACCTCGACATGGTGATAGGCGCCGTACATGCCTGGCCGCATCAGCGCCGACATGCTGGCATCGACCCCCACATAGGTTCGATAGATGTCCTTGTGATTGATGGCCGTGGTCACCAACACCCCGTGAGGACCCGTCATGTAACGCCCGCTCTCCATGTAGATCCTGGGCTGCCAGGCATTGCGCTGCGCAAACTCGTGCAACAGGATCGAAGCCTCTTTGCCCAGTTTCTCCACATCGAAAACCGGCTGCTCGGGACGATAAGGAATGCCCAGTCCACCGCCGATATTGATGAACTCAAAGCGTGCCGACAGCTCACGACCGACCTGTTCGATGACTTCCAGCAACATCGCGACGGTCTTGATCATGTAGTCGGCGTTGAGCTCGTTGGACGCCAGCATGGTATGCAGGCCGAACCGCGTCGCCCCACGTTCGCGGGCCTTTTGAAAGGCCGGCAGGAGCTGGGCCGGTGTCACGCCGTACTTGGCTTCCTCCGGGGCGCCGATGATGCTGTTGCCCGAACGCACCGACCCGGGGTTGTAGCGGAAGCACACGAGATCGGGCAGCCGTGGAGCCTTCTCGACCAGGCTGATGTCGTCCAGATTGAGAATGCAGCCGCCATCGCTGAGCGCGGCCGCGAACTCTTCCTGAGACGTGTTGTTCGAGGTGAACATGATGTCGTCACCCCGCGCCCCAAGCTGGCGGGCCAGGACCAACTCCGCCACCGAACTGCAATCGAAACCAAAGCCCAGCTCCTGCATGATTCGCAGGATCTCGGGATTGGGCAGCGCCTTGACGGCGTAGTATTCGCGAAATCCGGGGACACCGGCAAACGCCTGTTTCAGCGCTTCACCGGTACGGCGAATCCCCATCTCGTCGTAAACATGGAACGGCGTACCAAAATGGGCGGCGATACCAGGGAGCAGCGGCAGCAGCCGCTCACGAAAGCCGGAAGGCATGGGCATGACGTAATCCTCAACGAGACAGGCTGGAGGGCGATTGCGCCTGCAGGACACCCGCGATGCGCTGCATGGCCTGCTGGATATTCTCGTAGCTGTTGAAAGCGCTGATGCGGATGTGACGTTCGCCGCAGCGCCCGAACCCGGCACCCGGCGTGCAGACCACGCCCGCCTTGTCCAGCAGAAAGTCGAAGAACTCCCAGGAATCACGGTCGGTCCGCACCCAGATGTAAGGCGAATTGTCGCCCCCGACGCAGGCGACACCCATCCGCTGGAAGGACTCCCGCACATAGGCCGCATTGGTCAGGTAATAATCGATCAGCTTGCGGACCTCCTGCTGACCCTCAGGGCTGTAGACCGCCTCTGCAGCCCGCTGCACCGGATAAGACACGCCATTGAACTTGGTGGTGTGGCGACGAAGCCAGAGATCGCGGACCGAAACCGGCTTGCCCGCAGCCGTATAGGCGGTGCAACGCTTGGGCACGACGGCGTAGGCACAGCGCACCCCGGTAAACCCTGCCGTTTTCGAGAAACTGCGAAACTCGACGGCAACGTCCTGCGCACCCGGAATTTCGTAGATGGAATGCACGAGCTGGTCATCGCGGATGAAGGCTTCATAAGCCGCGTCAAAGAGGATCAACGACCGGTTCTCGCGGGCATAATCAACCCAGGCCTGAAGCTGCTCCCGAGTCATGGTGGCACCCGTCGGATTGTTGGGAGAACACAGGTAGATCAGGTCCGCCGGCTCACGCGGCAGTTGCGGCGAATAACCGTTCTCGGGTGTGCAGTCCAGATAGACCAGGCCAGGATAGCGGCCGTCCTGGAATGCCTCTGTTCGGCCGGCCATCACATTGGTATCGACGTAGACGGGGTAGACGGGATCCGTAATCGCGACCCGGATGTCGGTGGCGAAGAGTTCCTGGAAATTCCCGACATCGCACTTGGCGCCATCGCTGACGAAGATTTCATCCGCCTGGATATCGGCACCACGGAGCTGGAAATCGTGGCTGGCGATCGTCTCGCGCAGAAAATCGTAGCCTTGTTCGGGCCCATAGCCACGGAACGTACGGGCGGACGCGAGTTCATCGACCGCTTTGTGAAAAGCGGAGATGCACGCAGCGGGCAGAGGCTGCGTGACATCGCCAATGCCAAGCCAGATCAGGTCGCGTTCCGGGTGCTTTTGCTGGAACTCGCGCACGCGCTTGTTGATGTTGGCAAACAGATAGCTGGCCTGCAGCTTTTGATGGTGCTCATTGATCTTGATCATGGGGGTACCGAATCGTCGAACGTGATCGTGGACGAGCAACCATTCTGCGCTGCTGCGTCGGAACTGCGAAACGATACCGCTTTTTTGCGCGTCGCGTTCGGACCCGGCGCACTACCAGCCGCGGTGATGCCAGCCGCGATGATAGCCGCCGTCACCCCAGAAACCGAAGTTCAGGAAGACGGGCGGGCCGACATAGGCGGGGGCCGGCGCAACATACACCGGACCATCGTCGCCGCCATAGTAGGCGGGTGCTGGGGTGGAATAGACGGCACAACCGCTCAGGGCGGAAACAGCGGCCAACGCCACCACAAGCTGGCCTGTGCGACGGGGAAGATGTGCTTTCATGATAAGGATTAGAACCCGAATTTCGCCCGCGGTTCGCGCATTTTTCGGGTGGTTACCTTGATTTCGGAGTTCTCCATTTTTGGGATCGGACTTGCGACGAATTGTTGCTGCAGACGGTCAGCCGGATGATGGTTTCATGCAAGACGGTGTGACACCCATGTGTCGACGGTGAACTTATTGAAATGACACTTTACCGCAGCCATTCCCCGCAACTACCACATGCTATGGTGAATTGTCAGCCACCCCAGCAGGAATTGCCATGTCACAAGTCAAACCCCAGGCCTCACCCAGAACCGGACGCTATCTGGTTCTCTTGGGCCAGGACGACCTCAAGGCAAGCATCCGGCACCTGAGCAGCCTCGCTCAGATCACAATCCGCCAACGTTCGAGCACATCGGCGGACGCCCTGGATGACGCCTGCGCCCTGGTATTCGACCAAATCGGCGTGGCATTCATCCGCTGCACGGACCAGGAACGATCACGCATCGCAGCGGCAGCGGGCGGCAACACCATCCTCGCCGTTGAACCGGAGCGGACGGTGTATGCCATCGCACACGCGAGCCATCAAAAGCGGGTGGTCAAACCCTTGAAGCGGGCGGCGCCGGACAGTCCGACCGACACGGCCACGTGGGGCATACGCGCTGTTGGTGCCGAAGCGTCCAAACAGACTGGGAAAGGCATCCGCATTGCCATCCTGGACACCGGACTCGATCTGACACATCCCGACTTTGCCGGCCGAGCCATTGAAAGCCGCTCCTTCGTGTCAGGCCAGCCCGTGCAGGACGGCAATGGTCATGGAACCCATTGTGCCGGCATTGCCGCGGGTCCCGCCAAGCCCAAGGGGCAGCCCCGCTACGGGGTGGCGGGAGAGGCCGAGCTGTATATCGGCAAGGTCCTGGGAAATGAAGGCAGCGGAGGCGATGGCAGCATCCTGGAGGGGATCGACTGGGCCATTTCGCAAGGCTGTGCCGTGGTGTCTATGTCGCTCGGAAGTCCGGTCCAGCCAGGGGAAGGATACTCGGCTGTCTACGAAGGCGTTGCCCGTCGCGCCTTGGCCGCCGGTACGCTCATTGTCGCTGCCGCTGGCAACGAGAGCCAACGCCCCGAATTCATTGCACCGGTCGGCCATCCGGCCAACTGCCCTTCCATCGCGGCGATCGGCGCCCTTGCGGAAGATCTGTCGGTAGCGCCATTCTCGGACGGCGGTCTGGAGGGCAACGGCGGCGAGATCGACCTGGCCGCTCCAGGGGTCGACGTCCTGTCCTCTTGGCCAGCGCCGGAGCTTCACCACACGCTGAGCGGCACCAGCATGGCGACACCCTTCGTGGCGGGCGTCGCGGCGCTGTACGCTCAGGCCGATTCCAACGCCCGTGCCGAACGGCTCCTGAAACGCCTGGAGGACGGGGCCCAAAAGCTTCAGGCGCCCGCGCGCGACGTGGGAGCCGGACTGGTCAGGGCACCCGGCGCTGCATAGCGAAAGGCCACACCATGTCCAGGATCCGCCTGACCGTCCTGCTTCGCGAAGACTGGCGCGACCGCTACCCGCTCGTCCTCGAAGCCTGTCGACAGGCGGGCCTCGAGGTGGAACGGGAACTCGGGGCGATCGGGGCCATCGCCGGCAGCATCGAGGAAGACCGGCTGGCAGCACTGTCGGCGGTGGAGGGAGTCTCCGCGGTGGAACGGGAGCGCATGAACTTTACGCAGCCGGAGTCTCCGTGCGGACCGGGCGATGGAAAGCAGGATGACGACAAGAGTACGCGTTGATAGCTTCACCATCTCGCTCGACGGGTACGGAGCAGGTCCGAATCAGGACATCGACAACCCTCTCGGTACCGGCGGGACGGAGCTGCACCAATGGTTGCTTCCGACACGCACGTTCCAGCGGGCCCTGTTCGGCAAGGACGGCGGCACAACGGGGATTGACGATGATTTTGCCGCCCATGGTTTTCAGAACGTCGGGGCCTGGATTCTTGGAAGGAACATGTTCGGCCCCATTCGCGGGGACTGGCCGGACACCCACTGGAAAGGCTGGTGGGGTGACAACCCACCGTATCACGTTCCAGTCTTCGTCCTGACCCATCATGCCCGTCCCCCCATCGAGATGGAAGGCGGCACCACGTTCCACTTCATCACAGGCGGCATTCACGAGGCACTGGACCGCGCACGCGAGGCCGCTGCCGGCATGGATGTGCGGATCGGAGGCGGGCCAGACACGATACGCCAATATCTTCGCGAGGGCCTCATCGATAAACTGCACATTGCCATCTCGCCGGTGCTGCTCGGCCGGGGAGAACCACTGTTCGAGGGAATCGACCTGCGGGCGCTGCGATACGAATGCGTCGAATTCGTGGCGTCGGAGAAGGCCACGCACGTCGTCCTGCGGCGCCAGGGACATACGGCCGCCTGACTGGTCGGCCTTGTCAGTGAAGCAACAGGGCTCCGGCACAGTCGGGTTGCAGCCTAGCACCGAGAAGCCGAATGAGCGAGGATCCAGCGCCTTGGCTTCCAGCTTCCTGCCCGTCGGCCTAGGTCGCGCCATAGGAAAAGATGTTGACGGCCCAGTGCCATGCCTGTTTTTCAGGCGGCACCCCCGGCGGATTGAATCGTCCCATGGCCCCCAGCACTTCAGAACGGTTGTGCACTCATGTAGTCGGCCAGAGCCTTCATGTCGGCATCGCTGAGGCCCGCCACGATGGCGGGCCATCATCGGGTGCTTGCGCGCCACGATTTGAAATCCTCGAGCTGTTTCAGCAAATAAGCCTGATTCTGACCAGCAAGGCTGGGCCAGTCGTCATACAGCGCTGCCCATTGGGGATCGGACATGCCCCCCTTGACTTGCCTCAAGAGGCGCCTGAGAAAATCGTAGCACGAGCCTTCGCCCGCAACCGCCGGGCGCGACGAGCGAATCGGGTCGGGATCAGCGGCTGTTGACCCACCCCTGTATATCCCGGATGAACCAGGGAAGATTCAGCCTTTCCCCCTCGCCTGATCGTATGGTCAAACGACGCCCCGAGGAACCGGAGGCGTCGTTTGCGCGCTGTGCAGTGGGAGATGGCTGGCTACGATGATTCAGACTGGTTTGCTCTGGCAAACTATCCGCATAGGCGGTAACTGACGCGCACGCGACGGCGACGAGGGCCAGCCGCAGTGCCAAGCATGGGTTCTTCATCCGAGTCTTCCGAATTCTGGAGTGGGCGATGGGAACAAGATCCAACACCCAGCCCTTTGATTAATAAAGAAACATTCCTGTCCAGAGAGCAGAAACAGACCACATTTTGTACCAGTTTCGCACTCGCCGGCAAATTCTATCCAAATTCATTAAATTCCGTTATTATGGACAGATGTATGACTTTTTGACCCTAATAGCGAACATGCCTCGTAAACCACCCGTTGTCTTTCCACAAGAGCAGCGCCTGCTCTCCGAGCTAGGTGAACGGCTGCGCCTCGCTCGCAAGAGACGCAAGCTGAGCAATGCAGTGGTGGCGCAACGTGCAGGGGTGTCCAGAACCACCGTGTACAAAGTCGAGGCCGGTGACCCTGGCGCCACACTAGGGGCCTATGTTCGGGTGCTGGCCGTGCTGGGCCTTGAAGGCGATCTCAACCTGCTGGCCGCCGATGACCGGATCGGGCGCAAGCTGCAGGATTTGGCGCTGGAGCCGTCACCAGATACCAGGCACCGAAAGGTCCCTTCCCTGCCTCATCGCAATCACGAGGAGCCTGCATGAGCAAGCAGAACAACGCCTTGGAAGTCTGGCTGGACGATGACCTCGGCCCTGCACGCCAAGTCGGCACGCTTGCCCACGACCGTGGCCAGGTCCGTTTTCACTACGAGCGGGACTGGCTGAGGGAACCTCGCGCTTTCGCACTGGATCCCGATCTCTCCCTGGACGAGCATCCTTTCTTCCCGAAACCGGAGCTGGGCAACTTCGGCATTTTTCTGGACTCATCGCCTGACCGCTGGGGCCAAACGCTCATGAAGCGCCGTGAAGCCTTGCAGGCCAAGGATGAAAAGCGATCTCCGCGCACGCTTTATGCCTGGGATTTCCTCATCGGAGTGCAAGACCAGACCCGTCAAGGCGCATTGCGCTTCCGCCCGCCGGGCACGGAGATGTTTCTCGGTCACGAGAAGATGGCGGCACCGCCGGTGACAAACTTGCGCGAACTGGAAGCGGTGGCCTATCAGCTCAGCAACCGGCGCATTGACGACCTCGACGCGTTACGCAAATGGCTGACTGTGCTTGTCGCACCGGGTGCTTCGTTGGGCGGGGCAAGACCAAAGGCCAACTTCACTGAATCTGACGGCTCGCTTTGGATCGCCAAGTTTCCCGCACGCGACGATGATCGGGACGTCGGAGCCTGGGAGTATGTCGTTCACCAGCTCGCCCAAAAAGCGGGGATAGACGTACCACCTGCAAAGCTCATCAAGCTCAACAACGAATTCCACACCTTCTGCGTCCAAAGGTTCGATCGCACTCACGGTGCACGGCGCTTCTACGCCTCGGCAATGACGCTACTGCGCAAAACCCAGAGCGAGGGCACGAGCTATCTGGAATTGGCGCAGTTCATTCGGGCTCAGGGCGATGCCGAACACGCGAATGCGGACTTGACACAGCTATTCCGCCGCGTGGCCTTCAACGTCTCCGTTGGCAACCGGGACGATCATCTGCGGAATCACGGCTTCGTGCTTGGCAAGAAGGGGTGGTGCCTCGCGCCGGCGTTTGACGTCAATCCAAACATCGATAAGGCAGAGCATGTCTTGAACATTGACGACGTCGACAACCGGCCGAGCCTGGAGACAGTTCTCAGCACAGCGGCGTTCTACGGGCTAGCTGCCGATCATGCTCGGCAGGTGGTGGAAGAAGTCGCGGTAGCGGTCGACGGGTGGCAGGACGCGGCGCGCAGGGCCGGCATCGCAGGTGCCGACATTGACCTGACAGCGGGTGCCTTCTCGGCTCATGTGGAGTTTCGTGCATCCGCAGGCAGACCCTGAGGTCTTTCTATATCAGAACGCAACGTCGCGGCCCCCCAGAATTCTGGAGCGGGCGATGGGAATCGAACCCACGACGTAAGCTTGGGAAGCTCAAGTTTTACCATTAAACTACGCCCGCGTTCGTAAGCCTTTGACCTACGAGGCCTGGAGATCGGCCTCTGCCGCTCGGGTGCCGCGCATTGCGGCGTTTGAGTAAAATCAAGGTCTACCCAACCCTGCTGCAGCCCGACAGTTTACCTCATTTTGAATTCCTCCAATCCTCCCTTTTCCCCTACCACGGCCCAGGATCCGTCGGGCAGCACCCACATCCGTAGCTTCGTCCACCGCCGTGCCCACATCACCCCCGGCCAGGAGCAGGCCATCGCGCAATGGCTGCCGCAGTGGTCCATCCCCTACCGGAACGAACTCCTGGATCCGGCACAGGCGTTCGGCCGCATGGCTTCCACCATTCTGGAGATCGGCTTCGGGATGGGCGAAACCACCCAGCAGATCGCGCAGGCGCGCCCCAGCGACAACTTCTTGGGCGTGGAGGTCTTCAATGCAGGTGTCGGAGCGCTGCTCAAGCGCATTCACGAACACGATCTGCACAACGTCCGCATCATCCAGCACGACGCCGTCGAAGTCCTGCGCGACATGATCGCACCGGGGACGCTCGCGGGTGTGCACATCTACTTTCCCGACCCCTGGCCGAAGAAGCGACACCACAAGCGCCGGCTCATCCAGCCGGCATTCATCGCCCTGCTGGCGAGCCGCATGGCTGAGGGCGCGTACCTGCACTGTGCCACCGACTGGGAGCACTACGCACTGCAGATGCTGGACGTGCTCTCCGGCGCGTCGGAACTGCAGAATACCTGTGATGGCTTTGCGCCCCGCCCCGACTACCGGCCGCTCACCAAGTTCGAGAACCGGGGTCTGCGCCTGGGGCACGGAGTCTGGGATCTGATTTTCACGCGACGCGCCTCGGCGCACGCCGCTCCACCCCTGGAGATTGCATGATGTACCCGGAGATCGAACCCTACGCACACGGCTTTCTGGACGTCGGACACGGGCACCGTGTGTATTGGGAATTGTGCGGCAACCCGAAAGGACGCCCGGCAGTATTCCTGCACGGCGGGCCGGGAGCGGGGTGCTCACCCACGCACCGGCGGGTCTTCGACCCCAGCCGCTACAAGATCCTGCTGTTTGATCAGCGCGGCTGCGGACGCTCCACACCGTCAGCATGCATCGAACACAACACCACCTGGGATCTGGTGGCCGACATCGAGCGACTGCGTACCGAGGTACTGGACGCCGAACGGATGCTGGTGTTCGGCGGTTCCTGGGGCTCCACGCTGGCGCTGGCCTATTCCGAAGCCCACCCCGAGCGGGTCCGGGCCCTGGTCGTGCGCGGAATCTTCCTGCTGCGCCCGGCGGAACTGCGCTGGTTCTACCAGGAGGGTGCCTCGTGGCTATTCCCGGACTACTGGGAAGACTACCTGGCCCCTATTCCTGAAGCCGAGCATGGCGATCTGATCTGGGCGT
The DNA here is from genome assembly GCF_004321985.1 of Castellaniella sp. Classification (GTDB taxonomy): domain Bacteria; phylum Pseudomonadota; class Gammaproteobacteria; order Burkholderiales; family Burkholderiaceae_B; genus Castellaniella. The sequence goes on from NZ_SCQN01000035.1 coordinate 9,415, forward strand.
ATCGCCGCCGGCTGACCGGAGACGATCCGGCACAACGGCTGCAGGCTGCACACGCCTGGACGCAATGGGAAAGCCGCACCATCAGCCTGAGGCTGAATCGGGAGCACATGCAGGCCCATGCCGCGGACGAGGCGGCGCTGGCGTTTGCACGTATCGAGAATCACTACTTCATCAATCACGGCTTCATGGATGACGGCCAGCTCCTGCGCGATGCGGGCCGGCTGGCCGACATTCCCGGGGTGATCGTCCAGGGGCGCTACGACTGCTGCACACCGGCGCGTTCAGCATGGGATCTGCATCGCGCCTGGCCCAAGGCCGACTTTCACATGATCGCAGACGCCGGCCATGCCTTCGACGAACCCGGGAATCTGAAGCAGCTCCTGGCTGCGACGGATCACTACGCGCAGGACTAGGGATCCTGTCCCGCCCGGCGGCTCCTGATATTTTCAGTGGAAGCCGCCGCGCCCAAAGCCGCCCATATTCTTCAGCCCACCCATGGCGCGCATCATCTTCGCCATGCCGCCCTTCTTCATCTGCTTCATCATGCCCTGCATCTGCTCGAACTGCTTGAGCAAGCGGTTGACTTCCTGGACCGGCACGCCGGCACCGGTGGCAATGCGCCGCTTGCGGGAAGCCTTGATGAGATCGGGCTTGGCACGCTCGCGCGCGGTCATGGAATTCAGGATGCCTTCCGTGCGGGCGAGCTGCTTTTCAGCCTGTCCACCCTGGACTTGCGCGGCCGCCTGGGCAAACTGAGCCGGCAGCTTTTCCAGCAGCGACCCCATGTCACCAAGCTTCTTGACCTGCTGCAGCTGCTCGCGGAAGTCGTTCAGATCAAACCGCTTGTCGGATTTCAGCCGCGCTGCGAGCTTCTGCGCCTCGGCGACATCGATGTTCTTCTGGGCCTGCTCGACCAGCGAGAGGATGTCGCCCATGCCCAGGATACGCTGCGCCATGCGTTCCGGATGGAAGGGCTCCAGCCCGTCGAGCTTTTCGGAAACACCGACGAACTTCAGCGGCTTGCCCGTGATCTGGCGCACCGACAGCGCCGCGCCGCCGCGCGCATCGCCATCGAGCTTGGTCATCACTACGCCCGTGAGCGGCAACGCGTCCGAAAACGCCCGGGCGACATTGACCGCGTCCTGGCCCTGCATGGCATCCACCACGAACAGCGTCTCGATCGGCGAGAGCAGTCCGTGCAGGGCCCGGATCTCATCCATCATGGCCTGGTCGATCCCCAGGCGGCCTGCGGTATCGACGATCAGCACGTCGTAATGGTGGCGGCGCGCGTGGTCCAACGCCAGGCGCGCAATGTCCTGCGGCTTCTGCGATGGATCAGTCGGCAGAAAATCCACGCCTACCTGCTCGGACACCGTGCGCAACTGGTCGATGGCGGCCGGGCGGTAGACGTCGACACTGACCGTCAGGACCTTCTTGCGGCCCGTCTTGCGGCCGTGCTGCACATGCCCGCCTTCGGACAGCCACTTCGCCAGCTTCCCGGTAGTGGTGGTCTTGCCCGCGCCCTGCAGGCCAGCCATCAGGATGACGGCGGGCGGTTGTGTGGCCAGCGACAGCTCAGCCGCCTCGCTGCCCAGATCCCCACCCATGATCTCGGTCAGCTCGCGGTGCACCACCCCGACCAGCGCCTGCCCGGGATTCAGACTGCCGATCACGTCCTGACCCATCGCTGCCTGTTTGACGCGAGCCACGAATTCCCGCACGACCGGCAGCGCAACGTCGGCCTCCAGCAGCGCCAGACGGACCTCGCGCAGCATTTCCTGAGTATTGGCTTCCGTCAGGCGGGCTTCGCCGCGCATGGTCTTGACGATGCGTGAAAGTCGGGAAGTCAGGTTATCGAGCATGATGCAGTATCCACGAAACTGGTTGATCCACCGATCCGCGCATAAAATGGAAACTTTTGTAGCGCCCCGGCGCGTCGGACACCGATAGGACTTATGGCTGTCAGCATTGTATTTCACTTGCTCGCCGCATTGGCCTACGCAACGCTGGGCGTTGCGGCCTGGCGGCCGATCACGCGCGCCAGCCAGGTTCCAGTGGCCAGCGCCATCGGCCGCAGCTGCCTGCTGGGCGCCATCGCGCTGCACGGCATCGGGCTGGCGGCAGCCGTGATCGTCCCGGCCGGCCTGCATCTGGGCTGGGCGCTGGCGCTGTCCACGGCCATGTGGCTGGGCATGATCGTCTTCTGGATCGAGAACTTTCTGTTGCGGCTGGATAGCCTTCTGATCCTGCTGCTGCCGGCCGGCGCGGTCATCAGCCTGCTGGCCGCAATCTTTCCACAGGGCTATCTGGTGCCGCATGCCAACAGCGACTGGCTGCGGGTGCACCTGCTGATCGCCATGGTGGCCTACGGTCTCATCACCGTAGCGGCCTTGCACGCCATGCTGATGACTGTGCTGGACCGGCACCTGCACCGCCCGGTCACGCCGGATGGCCAACAGGCGCTGATGGCACGCGCCATGGGCGCCATGCCGCCCCTGCTCACGCTGGAACAGCTGCTCTTTCGTCTGATCTGGATCGGCTTTGGCGTGCTGACGCTCACCATCATCACCGGTATCGTGGTCTCCATGCGCCTGAGCGGGTACCCACTGCCCTTCGACCACAAGACCGTGTTCACCCTGCTGTCCTGGATCACTTTCGGGGTGTTGTTGGCCGGACGCCACATCCAGGGCTGGCGCGGCCGGATCGCCCTGCGCTGGACGCTCGTCGGTTTCGCATTTCTGCTGCTGTCCTATACCGGGAGTCGTTTCGTCCTGGAAGTCATCCTGCAACGAGGCACCGTTGGCTAAGTTACTCATTTGGGCCGTCATCATCGTGGCCGTCCTGCTGGTTTCCCGCATCCTGAACACCCAGAAGAACCAGGCGCGACAGGCGGCCGCACGGCGGCAGTCCGCCGACTCCCAGGCCGCCGCCGACACCATGGTGCGCTGTGCGCATTGCCAGATCTACTTGCCACGCGCCGAGGCCTACATGAGCCACGGCCAGACCTTCTGCTGCGCCGAACATGCCAGGTTGGGTCTGAAACAGTGAGCTCCCGCAAGGCAGCCGGAGATTCCCCCAACACGGGAACGGGGCGGCCAAGGGTGCCACCCGATCGGCAACCCCACATCGGTCCAAACGGCTGGCTGACGCCAACCCCCAGCGTCGTGCACCGCCCTTCCCCAAACCACGATCAGCGGCCGGACGGCGAAGATCCAAGCTTGCTGGTGATCCATAACATCAGCCTGCCGCCCGGCGTGTTCACGGGCAACGCCATCATCGAGTTCTTCCAGAACCAGCTCGACATGTCATCGGACCCCTGGTTCGAAAACATTCGCAACCTGCATGTTTCGTCGCACTTCCTGATCCGACGCGATGGCCGCATCGTACAGTTCGTTCCCACCACGCTGCGCGCGTGGCACGCCGGCGCCTCCTGCTTCCAGGGACGCGAGCGCTGCAACGACTTCTCCATCGGGATCGAGCTGGAGGGTACCGACGTGCTGCCCTACACAGACGAGCAATACGCCAAGCTCACCATCCTGACGGCGGCCGTCCGTGCACGGCATGCCATCCGGTGGGTGCAAGGCCATGAGCACATTGCCCCGGGCCGCAAGACGGACCCGGGGCCCGCATTCGACTGGCCGCGATTCGTGCAGGCAACCGGGCTCGCCAACCCGTCGCTCTGAACAAAGTCCCGTCGCGACGCCGTGTGCCCCGCGGGTATGCAAGGCACACCGGCCCGCCGACCGGAACGACTGAGACTTCTATGCGCTCAGCAACAGCGCGTTCATGCGCTTGACAAAGGCGGCAGGATCCTTCAGCGACGCACCCTCGGCCAGCATCGCCTGGTCCAGCAGCAGTTCGGCCCAATCACCAAAATGCGGATCAGCCTGTGCCTCCAGCCGTTTGACCAAGGCGTGCTGCGGATTGACCTCCAGGATGGGCTTCACGTCCGGGGCCTCTTGTCCGGCTGCCTTCAGCATGCGCAACAGGTGCGGGCTAAGCTCGTTTTCATCCACCACCACGCAGGCCGGCGAATCGACCAGGCGCGCCGTCACCCGAACGTCTTTCACCCGCTCGCCCAGCGCTTTCTTCAAACGCTCGATGGTGGGCTTGAACGCTTCGGCCGCCTCGGCCTGCTGCTTCTTTTCCGCTTCGTCCTCGAGCTTGTCCAGATCCAGTCCGCCCTTGGCGACAGACGCGAGCGACCTGCCCTCGAACTCGCGCAGGTAGGACAGCATCCATTCGTCCACGCGGTCGGTGAGCAGCAGAACCTCCAGCCCCTTGCGGCGGAACACCTCCAGATGCGGGCTATGCGCAGCCGCCGCATACGAATCGGCACTCAGGTAGTAGATCTTGTCCTGACCTTCTTTCATGCGTGCCACATAGTCTGCCAGCGAAACGGTCTGTGCCGGACTGTCGGCCTGCGTGGAGGCGAAGCGCAGCAGCTTGGCAATCTTGTCCTTGTTGGCCGGGTCCTCGCCAGTGCCTTCTTTCAGCACCTGGCCGAACTGCTCCCAGAAAATCTTGTAATCGTCGGGTTTGCTTTCGGCCATTTCTTCGAGCAGACCGAGGATGCGCTTGGCGCAGCCATCGCGGATGGTGCGCACGTCGCGGCTTTCCTGCAGGATCTCGCGCGAAACGTTCAGCGGCAGGTCGGACGAGTCCACCACCCCGCGCACGAACCGCAGGTAGGTGGGCAGCAACTGCTCGGCATCGTCCATGATGAAGACGCGCCGTACGTACAGCTTTACCCCCCGGCGCGCATCGCGATCCCACAGGTCGAACGGTGCGTGCTTCGGAAGGTACAGCAACTGCGTGTACTCGCTGCGGCCCTCAACCCGATTGTGCGTCCAGGCGAGCGGATCTTCGTAGTCATGGGAAACGTGCTTGTAGAACTCCCGGTACTGTTCGTCCGTGATGTCGGCTTTGGCGCGGGCCCAGAGCGCATTGGCCTGGTTGACGGTCTCCCACTCGTCCGTCGTGATCTGCTCGGACTTCTTCTCGTCCCACTCTTCCTTGAGCATCTGGATGGGCAGCGAGATGTGATCCGAATAGCGGCGCAGGACTTCGCGCAGCTTCCAGCCTGACAAGAATTCGTCCTCGTCGGCCCGCAGCGTCAACGTGACCGAGGTGCCGCGATCGGCCTTGTCCAGTGCGGAGACGGAAAACTCGCCCTGCCCGTCGGATTCCCACAGCACCCCCTGATCAGCCGGGAGGCCGGCCCGCCGGCTGTGCACGGAAACCTTCTCGGCCACGATGAAGGAGGAATAGAAACCCACGCCAAACTGGCCGATAAGCTGGGCGTCCTTCTGTTTGTCGCCCGTCAGTTGCGAGAAAAATTCGCGCGTGCCGGAGCGCGCGATCGTGCCCAGGTTGGCGACGGCCTCGTCGCGCGACAAGCCCACGCCGTTGTCCGCGATCGTAAGCGTACGCGCAGCCTTGTCGAACGTGACGCGAATCCGCAGCTCGGTGTCCCCTTCCATCAGATCCGGGTGGTCGATGGCCTCGAAACGCAGCTTGTCGCAGGCATCCGATGCGTTGGAGACCAGTTCACGCAGAAAGATTTCCTTGTTGCTGTATAGCGAATGAATCATCAACTGCAGCAACTGTTTGACTTCGGCCTGAAATCCCAGGGTTTCGGGCGTCTTGGTTTCGGTTTGGCTCATGGCATTGGCAAGGGTAATGTTCTGGATTCAGGCAACGCGCCACCCTGGCCGCATCGCCCACTGCTCGTACAGTTGGGGGCTGATAGCCGGAATTCAAGACGAATTTCGGAGCGCCACCATTCCGCACCCATTCCACAGGTAGCGGAACGCGTCCCAGATCATGACACCGATGGCGGTACAGGAGGCGGCAGCGGCTGGCCCTGGTCAGGCCCACCCACCCCGGAAAGCCCGGTTTTCGGCGCCTGAAGCTGAGGCATCTCCACCGCGGACACAGGCCCTGTGAGCTGCGCCCCATGACTGCGGATGATGTCCGCGATCTTCAGCAGCACATCCTGCTGAACCTCCAGATAGTCGTTGTAGTCCGTACTGACCGTGAAGGCATACAGGAAGAGCTTGAGCGAGTAGGAGCCGCAACTGCTGAAGTTGAACGCGAAGAAGTCGTGCTTGATCCCCGGATGAGCCCGTAGCATGGCCTGTCCTTCCGCCACGATGGCAGGCACCGCATCGATGTCGGCGTAACGGATATGGATATCTTCCATGATGCGGCGACTGGTCATGCGGGTATGGTTGATGACCGGCTGGGTATTGAACATGGCGTTGGGCACATAGAACGGCTTGCAATCGAAGCCGATGAGCCGCGTCGCTCGCCAGCCGATGTGCTCCACCCCGCCCATCAATTCCGTCCCGGGAATGATGATGTATTCCCCCACTTTGAAGGGCCGGCTGGCAAAGATCGTCAGCCCGCCGAGCAGATTGGCGACCAGGCTCTGCGCAGCGAAGCCGACGGCAATTCCGCCCATCCCGCCGAATGCGAGCAACCCCGCGATCGAAAACCCCAGGGCCTGCATCATCATCAAAATGGCAGTGACGACCACCGACGCCTTGACCAGCTTGCCGATGGCATCGGCCGCCGTGATGTCCAGATCCCGCCCGTGATCATGAGCGCGGGCCAGCAGGTTGTCCTGGATCTGGCCCACCGCCCGCAGCAGGAACCACATGACCACCAGAATCACGCCCACGTCGCGAATGGGCCCAATCCCATGCGCGAGCAAGGAGTCCCCCGAGACATCGCCGGCCTTGTGCTGCAACAGAAGCTGCCCGGCCAGCGTCACCCCCAGCACCCAGACCAGGGCCTGGGCCGGATTCGACGAGCCCGCCACCAGGCCGTGAAGCCACGAATGCCGGACCGGATGCAGGCGTCGACTCACCCGGACAAGCATGGCGCGCACCACGATGCCGATGAACAAGGCCCCCAGAACGGTCAGAAACACCAGGATGACAGTCTGCCACTCAAGATAAAAACCCAGAACCTGCGAAAAAAAGGAATGCATGACTGATTCAGTGCGCTGTGCGCAAACCCAACAAACTCCCAGTGTAAAAGCGGCGGCCCTGGGCGTTCAAATCAGGAAATTGCAAAGATAACAATTCTTATGCCGGGACGCAGGTCAGCCACAGGCGAATGCGGCGGGCAACGACCAGCGACAGAATCAGCAAGCCGCTTCCCGCCCACGCAAAAATCAGCGCGTCCGTGAGATGATCAGCCACCCAGGCGGCCGCCATGATGCCCACGGACTGCCCCAGGAACAGGACGCAGGCGAAAAGGGACATGGCCGACCCACGCGCCGACGGCGCCATCTGTGTGGCATTGGTCTGCAGCGTATTGTGCAGGCTGTAGAACCCGAAGCCCGCCATCGCGCACGCCACCGGCGTCCACAGCAGCCACGGTACATAGGCGAAGGACAGATACCCGGCGCACGACAGAACCCCGCCCAGGCCCGCCAGGCCCGGTTCACCGATGCGGCGCAGGAGCCTCGCCGCCAGACGGCTGTAGATGAACCCACCAACGGCATAAAACGCGGCGATCCCCCCCGCTGTGGAGAGCGACACCTGATGATGGCGCTGCAACAGGCTGGGAATGAACGCCAGCGCACCATAGGCAAAGGCGCCTTCGATCGTAGTCACGACCAGGATCCAGCGTGCCCTGGGCACCATCAGCACCCCGCGCAGCGCCTTCATCCCCCGGACCGCCCCGCTGTCCTGCCGGACATCCGCCGACGCAGCCCGCAGCAGCAGGCTGCCAGCCGCCAGGAACACGACTGAGAGCAATGCGAAGACAGGACGCCAACCGATCCACTGCGCGATCACGCCGCTCAGCCACTGCCCCGCCAGCATCCCTGTGACCCCCGCACTGACCAGACGCGCCAGCGCTTCCTGGCGGGAGCCATAGGATACGTTGTCCCCGATCCATGCCATTGCCAGGGGAAAGATGCCGGCCGCACAGCCTCCCGACACGATGCGGGCCGTCACCAGCCAATCCAGGCTGGAGGCCGCGAACGCCATGCCGTTGCCGATCACGCACGCCAGGGCGCATCCCGCGATGGTGCGCAGTTTTCCATACCGGTCCCCCAGCGGGCCGAAGCAAAGCTGACAGGCGCCATAGGCGATGGCAAACACGAAGATCACCCGCGCCGCCTGCCCGACCGTGACTGAGAATTCGTCCGATAATGCCGGCAGCAGCGTATCGCAAGCCCGCATCGAGGCCAGGCTCGCGAAACAGCAGGCGCCCAGCAGCCATTCGATGGAACGCTGTGTCCGGCGCTCAGCCATCGATAGCCAGGCGGTTCAGTACCCGATTGGTCGGAGCTTCCATCTTCGATGCCGCCATTTGCGCTTTGGTATTCAAATTCGTCATGGCCGCCGTCGGACGATTCGATATCGACAGCTCCCGCTGCCCGCCGGTTGTCCTGGCTGCTCTGCTCCCGTATGCTTGCCCTGAACTAAGGAGACGCCATGGCACTGATCAATTATATTACCCAGGTCCAGATCGGCTTCGGCAGCCTGGACACACTCCAGGAAGGCTGTCGACGGCTGGGCCTGAAACATCCGCTGATCACGACGGATCCCGGCATCGCCCGGACCGACATCCTGCCACAGGTCACCCCGCACCTGGGCACCGGATATGCAATCTTCGATCAGACACCCCCAAACCCCAACGAGAGCGCCGTACGCGCCGCCGCGAAAATATACCGCGACCAGCGATGCGACGGGGTCATCGCCATTGGCGGCGGCTCATCGATCGACCTGGGCAAGGCAGTCGCTGTGTGCACAACCCACGAAGGCCCCCTCAAGCACTTTGCCTTCATCGAGGACGGCGCCAACAACATCACTGCGGCGACAGCCCCGCTTGATCGCCATCCCCACCACTGCAGGCACAGGTAGCGAAGTCGGCCGAGGCGCTCTGATCATCCTGGACGATGGACGCAAGGTCGCCCTCATCTCGCCCCACGTCGTCCCCAAGCTGGCCATTTGCGACCCCGCGCTCACCCTGGGCCTTCCCAAGATGCTCACTGCTGCCACCGGCATGGACGCCGTGACCCACTGCATGGAGACCTTCATGTCGTCCGCCTACAACCCGCCCGCCGACGGGATCGCGCTGGATGGACTGCAAAAGGCCTGGGCGAACATAGAGCTTGCCACCCACGAACCCGCCAACCGGGATGCCCGGCTGAACATGATGTGCGCATCGATGGAAGGCGCCATGGCCTTCCAGAAGGGGCTGGGCTGCGTCCACAGCCTGAGCCACTCGCTGGGCGGCATCAATCCGAAGCTGCACCACGGCACGCTCAACGCCATCTTTCTACCCGCCGTGATCCGCTTCAACACCCCCTGCGAATCCATGGTCCAGGAAAAGAAACTGCAGCGCATGGCGCACGCGATGGGATTGCCAGCCGACAGCGACATCGCCCGGGCCGTGGAGGACATCAACGAGCGTCTGGGTCTCCCGGCGAAACTGAGCCAGCTGGGCGTGGAGCGAAGCACGTTCGAGCACATCATCGAAGGCGCTTTCGCGGACCACAGCCACAAGACCAACCCTCGCCAAGCCAGCCACGACGATTACGTCCGCATCCTGGAGGAGTCGTTCTAGGAGTTGTCCTGGCGTTCCGGACGTGCATGAACAACGGCGTTCAGTGAATTCCACTCACCCATTGAACAAAAAGTTCATCACATCCCCATCCTGCACGACGTAGTCCTTGCCCTCGGCGCGCATCTTGCCGGCTTCCTTGGCGCCGTGCTCACCGCCGCAGGCCACGAAGTCCTCGAAGCCGATGGTCTGGGCGCGGATGAAGCCTTTTTCGAAGTCGGTGTGGATGACGCCCGCCGCCTGCGGGGCGGTAGCGCCCACGCGTACTGTCCAGGCGCGGACTTCCTTGGGGCCGGCGGTGAAGTAGGTCTGCAGGCCCAGCAACTGGTAGCCGGCGCGGATGACGCGATCCAGGCCAGGCTCGGTCATGCCCATGTCCTCCAGGAAGACCGCCTTGTCCTCGTCATCCAGGTCGGCGATCTCAGCTTCGATGGCGGCGCAGACCGCCACCACGGGCGCATGTTCGGCGGCGGCATAGTCCTGGACCGCCTTCAGGTGCGGATTATCCGCAAAACCGTCTTCCTTGACGTTGGCCACATACAGGACCCGCTTGGCGGTGATGAAGCAATAGCCTTTGATCGTCGCCTGCTCGTCCTCGTCGAGCCCCAGGCTGCGCACGGACTTTCCGGTATCCAGGGCCGCCACGATACGCTCCATCAGAGCCGCGATCCGGATGCCTTCCTTGTCGCCCGATCCCGCGAGCTTGCGGTTTTTCTGCAGCACCTTGTCGGCCGTCACCAGATCCGCCAGAGCCAGCTCGGTGTTGATGACCTCGATGTCGGACACCGGATTCACACGGCCCGATACATGGATCACGTTGTCGTCTTCGAAGCAGCGTACGACATGCACGATGGCGTCCGTCTCGCGGATGTTGGCCAGAAACTGGTTGCCCAGGCCCTCGCCCTTCGAGGCGCCGGCTACCAGACCGGCGATGTCGACGAATTCCACGACCGCCGGCACGATGCGCTCGGGCTTCGCGATGGCGGCCAACTGCGCCAGACGCGAATCGGGAACTTCAACGACGCCGACGTTGGGTTCTATGGTGCAAAACGGATAGTTCTCCGCCGCGATGCCCGCCTTGGTCAGGGCGTTGAACAGGGTGGATTTGCCGACGTTGGGCAGGCCAACGATGCCGCATTGCAGTGCCATGAGGATTCCGAATCAGAGAAGAAAAAAGGACGGTGCCACGACGCACGGTGCAGCGGCCCAAGCCGGGTCCGGCGCGCCTGCGGCAGCCACTCGTCGGCGCTATTGTACTGTCGGCCGCATCTACGCATCCACGCATCCGGCCGGTGGATCAAAGGCACGATCCGACGCAACACCCCTCACCCGACGGCAAGCTCCGGGGCGAAATGCAGGATCAGCGCCAGCAGCAGCAACGGTCCCCCATTGAAGAACGCGTGGAGCATCATCGATGCGCCAATCCCTCGACGGATCCGGATCCAGCCCAGCACCATGCCGGTGACCCACTGCGGTAGCACGAGCAGCGGCAACAGGAACAGCGACATGCGGTCGAAGCGGAAGTTGTACAGATGGACGGCTGCGAACGTCACGGCGCTGCAGTGGAACAGCCAGGGATAGAGGCGATGCGCCAGCCTGCGCTGGGGCCAGGAAAGCGTCCACCCCCTTTGCCAGCGGTGGCCTCGCTCATACCAGACGGGGGCAGCCACCAGCAGCAGCGCCAGCACAGCCATCACCCCCGAGGTGACACGCGGCCCCTGAGCCAGAATGACAACCATGAGCGGCACGAACCAGATGATCATGGCGGGGCGCCGCAGGACGTACCGGAAGGTCAGTTCCTCGATCACCGGCGCCCAGACAAGGGCCGTCAGCCAAGGCAGGTTGAGAAGATCCAGCCGATGCTGGGCACCCGCTGCCTGCGCTGCCGACAGGGCGAGCGGCGCAAACACAAACAGATTCACCAGCCAGAGCAGCAGCGCCCAGTGAAGCAGCCGCCACCAGGGCGCGCCCACCGAGAAGTCCGCACGGAGGCTACCGCCGACCGCATGGGCCCCAAGGCGCGGGCCGGGGCGAGGGTGCCTCAGGAACCACAGGAAGTCCACGATCTCCTGGCCCATGGAGGGCAAGCCGAGCGGGCGCCGAAATCCAGGCATGTCAATCAGCGCCCTCTGTTCGTTCGACCTGATGCCAGAGAATCGTTACGCATGAGGATTTCCCTGGTGTAGGCGCTCTGTGGCGCGATCCATCTCACCGTCCAGCAACTGCGGCAGCACGACGCGGCAGCGATTGATCACGTCGTCGATGCCCGGCATGTCCTGCTTGCGCGGCGGATGCAGTACGAAATTGATGACCGGCTGGTCCAGCCCCAGGCTGCGCGGGTGGCCGGTACCAATGCGCAAGCGCCAGAACTTGGACGTACCAAGCACGGACTGGATGTCGCGCAGACCATTGTGGCCCGCATGTCCGCCACCGAGCTTGAGCTTCACCGCACCCGGCAGCAAATCGAGTTCATCGTGCAGCACCAGAATTTCCTCGGGCAGCAGCTTGTAGAACCGGGCCAGAGCCCCGACTGCCTGACCCGACTTGTTCATGAAGGTGGTCGGCTTGGCCAACACCACTCCCTGGCCCGCATGGCGTGCGCGCGCCACCCAGGCAAAGAACGGCTTCTCCAGCAGGAAGGCGGCGTGCAGGTCATCGGCAAAATGATCCGCCAGCCAGAAACCGGCATTGTGACGGGTTGCCTCGTACTCCGGGCCTGGATTTCCCAGCCCTACGATGAGACGGATAGGCGCAGTCATCTGGTCGGCAATTTCATCGGTTCATGTTTCGGACGACGTCCATCATAGGACAAAACCCCCGCCGGCTCGCGCCGTGCGGGGGTCCTGAAAGCCATGACAGCAGCGGCTTATTCGGCAGCAGGCGCTTCGGGAGCAGCCGGCGTGGCCGACGGCGTCTCGGGCGTGACGTCTTCCTTCACTTCCTTGACTTCGGCAGCCTGAGCCATGATGGGGTTGGTGTCGCCGCCGTGCGGAACGTACTTCACGCCGACCGGGAGCGTGATGTCCGACAGGTGCAGGCGGGAACTGCCCACCATGCCGCCCAAGTCGATCTCGATGAACTGCGGGAGGTTGGCCGGCAGGCAGGTGATGTCGAGTTCGGAGGGGCCGTGCGTGATGATCTGACCGGCCAGTTTGACGGCTGGGCTCTGTTCGGCATTCAGGTAGTGCACCGGCACACGGGTGTTCAGCGCCTGGGTGGCATCCACACGCTGGAAGTCCACGTGCAGGACCAGTTGCCTGTATGGGTGCCATTGCACGGCACGGACCAGGACTTGTTCACTCTTGCCGTCCAGGACCATGTCCAGGATGGAAGCGTGGAACTCTTCCTTATTCAGTGCGTGATAGATCTCGTTGTGATCAAGCTCGATATTGGCCGGCGCGGACTTGCCACCATAGACGATGGCAGGAACGCGACCGGCGCGGCGCAGGCGGCGGCTCGCACTCGAACCCTGGACGCCACGCGAAGAAGCGGTGAATTGCATGAAAAACTCCAAATGTCGGGTACCAATGACGGCCCCGGAACAACTGGCAGCAAACGCTGCCGGAAAATCCCCCGCCGCGACCAGCGGAAGACGAAAAATCAATCGGCAAACAACGAACTGACGGACTCCGCCGTGGAAATCCGCAGGATGGTCTCACCCAGCAGGGCCGCGCAGGACAACTGACGGATCTTGCCGCACTGGCGAGCCGCCTCGGACAACGGAATCGTGTTGGTGACCACGACCTCATTCAGGTCGGACTCCACGATGCGTTTGACGGCTTCGCCGGACAGCACCGGGTGCGTGCAATATGCATACACGGCGCCCGCGCCGCGCTCTTTCAGTGCCTTGGCCGCCTTGCACAGCGTGCCCGCCGTGTCCACCATGTCGTCCATGATGATGCAGGTCCGGCCATTGACGTCGCCGATGATGTTCATGACCTCGGAGACATTGGCCCGCGGCCGGCGCTTGTCGATGATGGCCAGATCGGATTCGAGCTGCTTGGCCAACGCCCGAGCGCGCACCACGCCGCCGATGTCTGGCGACACCACGACCAGGTCGTGGAAGTTGCGGCTCCAGATGTCACCCAGCAGGATGGGGCCGGCGTAGATGTTGTCCACGGGGATGTCGAAGAACCCCTGGATCTGATCGGCGTGCAGATCCATGGTCAGTACCCGGTCCACGCCCACGACCTGCAGCATATTGGCCACCACGCGCGCCGAAATGGCCACGCGCGCCGAACGCGGCCGGCGGTCCTGACGGGCATAACCGAAATACGGGATGGCTGCCGTGATGTTGCGCGCCGAAGCGCGCCGCAGCGCATCGACCATCACCATGATTTCCATCAGGTTGTCATTGGTGGGCGCGCAGGTCGGCTGCAGGACGAAGACGTCCTTGCCGCGCACGTTCTCGTTGATCTCTACCATGACTTCGCCGTCCGAGAAACGACCGACGGTCATCTTGCCCAGCGACATGTCCAGGTGATTCACGACATCGACCGCCAGACGAGGGTTGGCCGTGCCGGTGAAAATCATGAATCTGTCTTGTGCCATGGTCTCGAACCAATGTGTCAAATGACAAGGCTGTTGAACTGCTCCCCGAAGGGGCCGACTCAACAGCCTGGATGCTGCCTGCTAGGCGTAGAGGTGGCTGGGGAAGAAGGATTCGAACCTTCGCATGCCGGAATCAAAATCCGGTGCCTTAACCAGCTTGGCGATTCCCCAATATTTCAGTCCACAGTCCAGCCGCGCAGCGGATGATCGGCCAGGCCCTGACAAACCCAGGATCCGCCAATCGCGCCGTCGGGCAGGCTGGATATTTTACTGATTATTCGATCACGCTGCAGCCGCGCATCGACCAGATTTTCGAAGGATGCAAAGAGGCATGCACCCGACCCCGTCATGCGGACTTCCAGCCCCGCATCCCGCATGGCCCGCGCCACGCGCGAGACTGCCGGATAATGGCGAAAGACGACGGCTTCCAGATCGTTGCGGCCAAAGAGGCCCGACTGCCCTGTCTGCCAATCAGTAAAGACAGCGATTTTTACCGATTCCGAATTTCTTGTCAAATCGGGATCCGCGAAAATCCTGGCCGTCGGCACCTGAACCGGGGGCTGCACGATCCAGTAAGCGCGATCGGGCAGCACGACCGGCGTCAGGTCTTCTCCGATACCCTGGGCGAAGGCTGATTGGCCAAACACGAAAACCGGGACATCGGCCCCCAACGACACCGCCAGCCGGAGCAACTGCGGGCGCCGCAGCCGCGTCTCCCACAACCGATTGAGGGCAATCAGCGTCGATGCAGCGTCGCTGGAGCCGCCCCCCAGACCGCCGCCTGCCGGAATGCGCTTCTCGTAGCGGATGCGGACACCGTATCCGACGCCGGTCGCCGCCTGCAGGGCCTGCGCCGCTCGCACGACCAGGTCGTCTTCCTGAGCCAGGCCCGCCAGGCCCCCGCCCTCGCGCAGGATGCGCCCATCAGCCGTGCGCTCGAAGTGCAGCAGATCGCACAGGTCGACAAAGCGGAAAACGGACTGGAGCAGATGGTAGCCATCCTCCCGGCGCCCGACCACATGCAGGAACAGATTCAGCTTGGCCGGAGCGGGGACGTCATGAAGGGCCTGCACCCGTCAGCTCCGGTCGACCACTAGCTGCAGCCGCCACTGCCCCTGATCATCCTGCCGCAACAGGCGGACACGCTGCGGTCCAAGATCATCGTAGTCGGACAGGTGCACCTGCCAGCCGTCCTGTTCCATGGCCGTCAGGTGGCCCTGGCTATCGCGCTGGGCGTTCTGCACCGGGTGCCCTTGTACGGGCTGACCCCGGATCCAGGCGCGCAGGCCCGAGACCGGCATGGTATGTCCCCAGATGAGCGCCAGCAGCGCATCCGGGTTGGCGGCCGTCTCATGACTGCCATCGGCGCGCTCCAGCACCGACAAGCCCGGCTGCACCTGGATCCGGGCCAGCACGCTGCCCAGCGGGGTGCTGAGATCCAGCCTCAGTGTCCGGCCATCGTCCCGCCAAGAAAACCCGCCCTGGGCGGCATAGGGCGCCTGCGCCACCGGCTGCAGATTGACGGCAAAACGCCCGACACGCTCGAAGGCGGGTCCCTGCCCGCCAATGCGTGTGGGGGCCGCACAGGCCGCCAGCACCCCAGCCAGCAACAGCACCAGTCCGCCGCGCCACCACCGGCTGCAGACCAATCCGCTCATGGCAGGCGGACCCCCAGACGCTTGAGCGTAGACAGCAAGGTCTGGTTCTTGGGATCGATTTTCAGGCCCTCGGACCAGACGGTCCGGGCTTCTTCGCGGCGCTTCAGCATCCAGAGCGCTTCACCCAAGTGCGCGGCCACGTCGGCTGCCTGCAACTGGTCATAGGAGCGGCGCAGATACTCAAGCGCCCCCTGGTAGTCCTTGGTGCGAAACAGATACCAGCCCACACTGTCGAGCACATAGGGGTTGTCTGGTTCCAGGTCCAGCGCCCGCTCCAGCAAGTCGCGCGCCTCGGGCAGGCGCCGGTTCTGCTCAACCAGCGTATAGCCCAGGGAGTTATAGGCATTGGCATTGTCCGGGTTCAGTTCGATCACGCGGCGCATGAGCTTTTCGAACTCGGCCGTCTTGCCCTGCTGGTGCAGCAGCATCCCCAAGTCGTATTTGATTTCGGGCGTGTCCGGCATTTTCAGATCGGCCGCCTTCAGGATTTCGGCAGCCTGGTCCGTGCGCCCCGCATCGCGGTAGATCGAAGCCAGTGTGAGCTGAACGACGATCCGTTCACGCCGGTCGGCCGGCTTGATCGCATCCAGCGTGGCGCGCGCACGCACCAGATCCCCCATCTTCCCATCGAGCACCGCCTCGTGTGTGCGCGCCTGGAACTGCAGCGATGGTTCGTCGATCAGCCGCAGCTGGCGGATGGCTTCCTTGTAGTTGTGCTCCCGCTCGGCGATCTGCACCAGCAGCAGCCGGGCATCCGACGTGTCGGCCTGTGCATTAGTGGTGCCGTCAGCCAGCGCCTTGCGGCGCGACTGTTGCACCGTCAGGTATTCAGAGAGCAGGGTCTTGGCGGCATCGTAGCGGCCTGCCCGGGTATTGACCTCGGCCTCGGTGTAGAGCAGGTCGAAGTCCTCTGGGGTGCGCTTCAGCATCTTGTTCAGCAGCGAAAGCGCCTGGTCGTACGAACCCGTGCCGGTGAGACGGCTCACCAGCAGAAGCTGGAGCGCCCGCTCGTTGGGATGCTTGTCCAGATAGGCATAGGTGTCGCGCACGGCACGTTGAGGATCCACCCGCAGGCCGTACTCCAGCACGCGCTGAGCCGCATCCGTGGAGTCCGGGTCCAGCTGCTGCGCCTTCCGGGCCTCTTCGACCGCCCTGCGCGGATCACCAGCCGCCCAGGCCGCGTCAGCCAGCGCCAGATGCGCGAGCGGAGCATCCTGGACGTCAGCCAGCGCGCGGTCCAGCACTTCCAGCGCCAGCCGCTTGTCCGTCATCTTGCCCACGATGCCGGAGGCCTGCACGATGGCTTCGTCCCGGTCGGTCGCCGACTGGATGCGACGCGCCAGGGTCCGTGCCAGTCCCTCGGTCTGGCCGCTGGAGGCTGACAGCGCCAGCGACGCGGCGATGGCTTCCGGATCCTTGGGCGCCAGCAATGCCCATTCGCGCGCGGCGCGCAGCGCCAGATTCAGGTTGCGGCCCGACATTGCGGTCTGGAAGGAGCGCTGCGCCAGTCGCGGGTCTAGCGTGTCATGCGCCAGCGACAGCAGTTCCTGCGCCGCGTCGTCATACTGGTTGTTCTGTACCGCGAATTCGGCGACCAGGATGCGATACAGGAGATCGGGAGAGAGATTGACGACCGGGGGCTCGCCACTACGCAAATGGATCGTTTCGACCGGATCGGCTGGTACCGCCGCAGGCGGCGCAGCCCATGCCGTCTCGTGTGCAGCGGCCAGCGCCAGCACAACGGGAAACACAGAAGCGGGGAATCTCATTTGCGGTAACCATAAACCGGTACGCGATTCAGCATCGCGTCTGGTGGCAAAATTGCGTCATACGAAAGTGGATGTTATCACCCTGCCATGCCTGAACTGCCGGAAGTTGAAACAACTCGTCGTGGAATTGCCACGGTTATGCCAGGACGCGTTCTGCGGGCGCTCATCGTCCACGAACCCAGGCTGCGCTGGCCGGTCCCCGCCGCACTGCCCGACCAGGTCTGCAATCAACGCGTACTGGCCTGTGACCGGCGCGGCAAATACTTGCTGATCCGGTTCGAGCCCGGGACGATCATTCTGCACCTGGGCATGTCCGGGTCCCTGCGGCGCGTCACGTCGGATGCCCCGCTGCGCAAGCATGACCACATCGAATTCCTGTTCGATGACGCGCGCTTTTTGTTACACGATCCACGCCGCTTTGGGGCCATGCTGTGGCATCCATCGAACGCCGGGCCCCTCATGGCCCATCCATTGCTGGCTCACCTCGGCATGGAGCCATTCGACCCGGCCTTCACTCCGGAAGCGCTCCATGCCGGGATCCACTCGCACCACCAGGCCATCAAGCAGGTCCTGCTGGGCGGACACATCGTCGTAGGCGTGGGCAACATCTACGCATCCGAATCGCTGTTCCAGGCGCAAATTGACCCGCGCACCCGCGCCGACCGGCTGTCCCGCCCCCGTTGCGCACGACTGCACGCTGCCATTCGGACCACACTCACCCAGGCGCTGGAATCAGGGGGCAGCACCTTACGCGATTATGTGAACGCGCAGGGCACGCCAGGCGCCTATTTCACGCTGCATGCGGCTGTCTACGAACGCGACGGCCAGCCCTGCCCGCGGTGCGCCACACCCATCCGGCGTGTCGTGCAGGGGCAAAGGGCGACTTATTTCTGCCCACATTGCCAGACCCGCTGAAAAAACGCCCGGCGCTGCGCCACACCCAAGCGCGCCGGCGGCCAGCACCCCGTGCTTATGCCACAATAGGCACCTGACGACTCCGCCGCCTCCCGCTACAAGATGACCTCTCCGGCCACCGCGCCCTCGCCCGAGCCTAGCCATTCGCCGGATCACGCCCGCGCCGCGCTCTTCCTCGTCCTGGTGGGCATCTGCGCAGCTCTGCACATCTGGAAGCTTCCACCCGCGCTTCCCCAGTTGCAGGCAGACTTCCACCTGGGCCTGGTGGCTTCGGGCTTCCTGCTGTCGGTCGTCCAGATGGGCGGCATGCTGCTGGGCCTGCCCGTGGGCCTGCTGGCCGAACGCATCGGCTTGCGCCGCTGCATCATTCTTGGCCTGGGCATCCTGTCGATTGCATCGGCCATGGGAGCCGTCTTCGATTCCGGCCTCATGGTGCTGCTGGGCCGCGCGGTCGAGGGCGTGGGCTTCCTGATGGTCGTCATGCCCATCCCGGCGCTGATCCGCCGCCTGGTACAGCCCAATCACCTGAGCCGTATCATGGGCCTGTGGGGTTGCTACATGCCACTGGGCACGGTCCTTATCCTGCTGGCTGGGTCCTGGATTCTGAACTTCGGCCACTGGCAGATCCTGTGGCTTTTGCTGGCAGCGCTGACGGCGCTTTGCCTGGCGCTGGTCGTCCGCCTGGTTCCGGCCGACGGGATCACCGCCCCCAGGGGTGATTCCATCTCCGCAATGGCGTTGGCATCGACCACCCTGAAGTCACTGAACGCCTGGCTGGTGGCACTGACTTTCGGCATGTATTCGGGCCAGTGGATCGCCATCATCGGCTTCCTGCCCACCATCTACGCTGCCGAGGGGATCTCGGGCACGACTGCTGGCCTGCTGACGGCCATCGTCGCCGGATCCAACGCCATCGGCAACCTGTCCGCCGGCCGGTTGCTGCATCGCGGGGTCGCCGCCTGGCAATTGCTGGTGCTCGGCCTGGCCACCATGATCCTCTGTGCATGGGGCGCTTTCGGGGCGGGCCTGCCGGCCTCCGGGCAGTTCGTGGCCGTGTTCTTGTTTTCGCTCGTGGGCGGGCTGGTGCCCGCAACACTGTTCGTGCTGGCGCTGACGCTGGCGCCCACGCCGCAGACCGCATCGGCCACCATCGGCTGGATGCAGCAATGCTCGTCGCTGGGTCAGTTTGCAGGCCCGCCGCTGGTGGCCTGGGTCGTCCACGCCGCCGGCAACGACTGGCAATGGACCTGGGTGGCCACCAGCACGCTGTCCGCGCTGGGAATCCTGCTCGCGCTGGCGATCCGCACCCGTACCCGCGCGCGCGCGTGATGGCGGGCCTACTGCAGTACCTTCCCCGGGTTCATGATGCCCTGGGGATCGAGCACAGACTTGATCTTGTGCATCAGCGCCATTTCAACCGGATCCTTGTAGCGAGGCAAGGCATCCCGCTTCAGCTGCCCCACCCCATGCTCGGCGCTGATCGAACCACCGACGGCATGCACCCGATCGTGCACCAGCGTGTAGACATTATCCTGGAGGGCCAGAAGCTGGCCCTCGGCCCAGTCGGCGCCCCGCGCCACGTTGTAGTGCAGGTTGCCGTCACCCAGATGCCCGAAGATCACATGGCGGATCCCCGGAAATGCCGCCTGCAGCGCCGCATTGGTGCTCTCGACGAATTCGGCCATGCGCGAGACCGGAATCGAGACGTCGTGCTTGATGCTTTTGCCAATTTCCTTTTCGGCCAGCGGGATGCTTTCGCGCAAATGCCACAGGGCATGGCTCTGCGCCACCGATTCGGCAATCACTGCATCCTGGACGCAGCCGGCCTCGATGGCCTCACCCACCACGACCTCGAAGCGCTCGCGCGCGTGGGCCTCGGACTCGCTATCGGACAGCTCCAGCAGCGTGAACCAGGGTAATTGGGCCGATGGGCCTTCGAAGGGGAAACGCTGCTGGGGGAAACACCGCACCACGTCGCGCAGGCAGTCTCCGGCCATGAGTTCAAACCCGGTGAGCGATGCCCCCAGACCGGCCCGCGCCCGACCCAGCATTTGAATGGCCGCCTCAATCGATTCCAGCGCCAGCAGCGCCGTGCAGCGCGCGACCGGCAAGGGAAAGAGCTTCAGCGTGGCCGCCGTGATCACCCCCAGCGTGCCCTCGCTGCCAATGAACAGGTCACGCAGGTCGTAGCCCGTGTTGTCCTTTCGCAGGCCCCGCAATCCGTGCCAGACATCGCCTTGGGCAGTCACGACCTCCAGGCCCAGGGCAAGCTCGCGCATGTTGCCGTAACGCAGCACCTGGGTGCCGCCAGCGTTGGTAGCCAGATTACCGCCAATCGTGCAGCTGCCTTCGGCCGCCAGGCTGAGCGGAAACAGGCGGCCCGCCTCGCGTGCGGCCTGTTGCACCGATTGCAGGATGCAACCCGCCTCGACTTCCATAGTGTCGTTGTCGGTGTCGATGCCCCGTATACGGTTGAGTCGCTGCAGGGACAGGATGACGGCAGCACCTGAATCATCCGGCGTGGCACCCCCGCACAACCCCGTGTTGCCCCCCTGGGGGATCAGCGGAATGCCGTGATCCGCGCAAAACCGCACGACCTCGGACACCTGGCCCACGTCGGCCGGTCGCACGACGGCCAGGGCCTGGCCGCGATACCGTTCGCGCCAGTCCACGACGAAGGGCTGCGCATCGGCGTCTGTGAGGACGTGCGATGGTCCCAGCATTGCGCGTAAAGCTTCCAGAGTATCCATGGTCACTGCCTTCTGCATCCGGTCAACGAGTCGTGATCCCTGATTGTAATCGGCGATAATGAGGTCTCACTCTGGAGCCTGCATTGACCGATTCAACTATCCTTCCTGCCGCCGTCTTCAAGGCCTATGACATCCGCGGAACCGTCCCCACGCAGTTGAACGAATCCTTCGCACGCCGCCTGGGCCTGGCGCTGGCCGCACAGGCGCGTCGGGAAGGCGTCCGCAGCATGGTCGTGGGGCACGATGGCCGGCTGAGCAGCCCGGCGCTGTCCGACGCCCTACAGGCCGGCCTACAGGCGGGCGGCATCGACACAGTGGACCTGGGCCTGGTCCACACGCCGCTGGTGTATTTCGCGACCCACCTGGACGGCAGCGGATCAGGGGTGGCGATCACGGGCAGCCACAACCCGCCGAACTACAACGGCTTCAAGCTCATGATCGCAGGCCGCACACTGCACGGCGAGGACATCCAGACTCTACGCACTGCCATGGCCGACATTCAGGCACCGCAAGGCGTCGCCGCAGGCCAGGGCAGCCACCAGGACCTGATCGATACCTATGTCCGCCACATCACCGACCATATCCGCCTGGCCCGCCCGATGAAGATCGCAATCGATTGCGGCAACGGCGTGGGGGCTGTGGTCGCCGGCCGGCTGTTCCGCGCACTGGGCTGCACGGTGGACGAACTCTATGCCACGGTGGACGGTACTTTTCCGAATCACCACCCCGACCCCGCCGATCCGGCCAACCTGCAGGATCTGATCACCCACCTGCGGCACACGGACTGCGAGCTGGGCCTGGCCTTCGACGGAGATGCCGACCGGCTGGGTGTGGTCACCCGCAGCGGCCAGATCATCTGGCCGGATCGCCAGCTCATCCTGTTCGCGCGCGACGTCCTGCAGCGCGTCCCGGGCGCGCCCATCATTTTCGACGTGAAGTGCAGCCGTCACCTGGCCCAGGCGATCCGCGACGCGGGCGGCGTGCCCACCATGTCGCAGACGGGACACTCGCTCATCAAGGCCAGGCTGGCCGAAACAGGGGCGCCGCTGGCCGGCGAAATGAGCGGCCACATCTTCTTCAACGAACGCTGGTACGGTTTCGACGACGGCCTGTATGCCGGGGCGCGCCTGCTGGAAATCCTATCCCGCAGCACCGACCCGAGCGCATTGCTGGAAAGCCTGCCGCAGGGGCTGTCCACCCCCGAACTGAAGCTCCCCATGGCGGAAGGCGAACCTCACCGCTTCATTGCCCGCCTGCAGACACAAGGAAAATTCCCACGCGCAACCGAGCGCATCACCATTGACGGAATCCGCGCGGAATACGCGGACGGGTTCGGATTGGCGCGCGCCTCGAACACAACCCCGGTTGTCGTGTTGCGCTTCGAGGGCGACACCCCGGACGCACTGAAGCGGATCGAAGACGAATTCCGCGGCGCAATCGGAGCGCTATTGCCCGGTCGGGCGCTGCCGTTCTGAGCCGATCAGTTCCGCATACAGATCCAGATGTGCCTGAACGACCCCGGCCAGCCCGAAATCCCGTTCGGCCAGTGCTCGCCCGGCGGCGCCCATGCGCTCGCGCAACGATGCATCGTCCGCAAGCCGCAGGACGGCATCGGCCAAGGCACGAGCATCGCGCGGAGGGACCAGCAAGCCGCTCACGCCCGGTTCCACCGCGTCCCGGCACCCCGGCACATCGGTGGTCACGACGGGGCGGCCGCAGGCGGCCGCCTCGATCAGGGACTTGGGCAGGCCCTCGCGATAGGACGGCAGCACCACGATATGCGATTGCGCATACAGCGCCGCGACATCCGTGCACTCACCTACATATTCCAGCAACCCGGCTGACTCCCAGCCCCGCACCAGCGCGAGATCGACAGAAGCGGGATTGCCCGGATCAGGGCTTCCGGCCAGGCGCCAACGCAGCGTTGCACCACGATCGCGGGCCATACGCGCCGCCGCTGCAAATTCCTCAACACCCTTGTCCCGCAACAGACGCGAAGCCATGCAGATGGAGACCGGCTCTTCGGGCCAGGGCTGTGGCGCGAACCGATCCAGGTCGACCCCCGAGCCGCGCAGCATCACGACCTGATCGGGACGTACGGCGCCAGCAGCCACCAGCACGTCCCGGTCCGCAGCATTCTGGAAGATGACGCGGCTGTCGCGCCCGGTCAGGGCGAAGCGATACAGCATGAGCGCCACACGCCGCAACAGGCCCCGGGCGCCCGTTGTCTGCATGAACACATAGCCCAGGCCGGAGATCGCCGCAACGAATGCGGGCACCCCGGCCAACCGGCAAGCGATCCCCCCATACAGGACAGGTTTGATAGTGACGGCATGCACCAGTGCCGGACGAAGCACACGCAGCAGCCGCCAGATGGCCCACAGGCTCTTCGTCTCGGTCCAGGGATTCGTACCGCTGCGCGATAGTGGCACGATGTGGTGGGTCAACCCATGGGCGCGGATTTCCGCGACCGAAGGGCCGTCCATGGTCGCCACATGCACGTCATAGCCGGCCTCGCGCGCAGCCAGCGCCAGCGGCAGCCGATGCGACAGGAAAAAGGCGGGATTATTGACCACGAACAGCAACCGCGAAGCGGAAGCGCCGGACGGCCCGGATCCGGCGGTTTCGGCCGACGCTGCCCGGCCCCGCATCGGCTGTGGGGCTCCCAGCCGGCGCCGGGTCGGATAGTCCGCTGCCAGGCGCCGCCAGACAACCTCGTAGCGATCCACCATGGACTGCAGGCTGTAGCGCCGTGCCACCGAAGCACGCGCCGCTTCGGACAAGGACGCCCACTCGGGGCCCTTCGCAGCTGCAATGGCTTGCTCGATGGCCCCCGCCAGGGCTGCGGCATCCTGGACAGGCGCCACCCAGCCGTGACCGGCGACGATATCGGCGGCATCCCCCGCATCGGTAACGGCGCATGCCACGCCCGAAGCCATGGCCTCGGACACCACATTCGGGAAGCCTTCCGCCTTGCTCGAGAGCACATGCACATCCAGCGCCCGCATCAGGGACGGCACGTCGTCACGCCGGCCGAGAAAGATCAGGTGATCCAGCAGCCCGTAGTGACGGGCCAGTTCGATGAGCGACGCATTGTCGCGGGACATTCCCAGGCCGATCAGCACACACCGAAGGGCCGGATAGCGCCGGACCACCAATCCCACCGCCGCGAGCAGATTGGCGTGATCCTTCTGTGGGTTCCAGCGGGCCACACTGCCCAGCAGCACGGTGTCGTGCGCAACCCCCCACTGGCTACGCCAGCGGGCACCGTCATCCGCATCAGGATGCCAGACCGACAGATCATAGCCATTGGGCACCACCAGCATGCGATCTGCACGGTAGCCCCAGCCCTGATGCACCTCGGCCGCCCGGCGTGCGCACGCCACGATGACGCCCGGCAGCCAGCCCGAGAGACGGGCACAGATCCACGCCGTGATGCGCGAAGAACGGCTGCTTTCGGCCAGACTCACCCCCGAATTGCGAATCCCCCAGGCCACGGCCCGAATGCCGGCAAGACGGGCGACCAGCCCCCCGAGCAGATCGGCGTGATACATCCACGTCTGCACCACATCAGGCTGCCGCTCGCGCAGAATCCAGAACAATCGCCACAGACCGCGCAGCACCCCCCACACACCCTGCATGTCCAGGGTCAGCACTTCCACGCCTTCCTGTCGCAGCGTCGGCCCCATCACCCCCTCGCCGCCCATCGAGATCACGGTGTGCCGCACGGAAGTCCCGGGCGCCGTCACCAGCCTGTGCAGCACCGTTTCCGCCCCGCCATGCAGCAGGCCGGAGATGACGTGGACCACATACAGCGAAGAACCATCCGGGGTGGCCTCCTCGTGTTGGCATTCCGGGTCCGAAAGGTCGCCTTGAATGCGGTCTGCGGTCATGATGTCCTTTGTGTGCGTTCGGGTCCGCCGGCAGCGGACTCCCGCATTGTATCGGCCGGGCCGCCCGTTTCGCCGCTCCAGGCCGCATCCCAGGCTTCCAGGATGGCAGTCTGCCCATACCGGGTGCGCACCGAAGCGGCAGCAGCCAACCCGCTGGCAAGCCGTGCCTGAGGCGTTGCCTGCATGAGCGCGCTCAGCGCGCGGGCCATGGCGGGATCGTCGTCCAGGGGAACCAGCGCCGCATCTTGGCCTCCACGCGTCAATTCGGCCGGACCGCTAGGACAGTCCGTACTCACGCACGGCAGTCCCAGCGCCATGGCTTCCAGAAGGGCATTCGGGAACCCTTCTACCCTGGAGCTGAGCACAAACCCATGCGCAGCGACGAGGTTCTCCCACGGCCTGTGGCTGAACCCCGGCAGATGGATGCGGTCTTCCAGCCCCAACGCTCCGACCCGCTGGCGGTACGGCTCGCGCTGCGGACCGTCCCCCCAGATCCACAGATCCCAGTCAGGGAACTGTTCGGCAAGACCCGCGAAGACCTCAATCAGGCGATCGAACTGCTTGGCCGGATCAAAGCGCCCCAGCGCGGCCAGGACGAAGCGCCCAGTCTGGGGCTCGGCGGTGCGCACCGCCGGCAAGCCGTCCGGCAACGGATTCGGAATCACGGCGATACGCCGAACCCCAGGGGCCACCTGCTGCAAATGCGGCACACTCTGCTGCGTTTGAACCACCACACAACGGGCCCAGGGATAGGTCAGGCGACGCAGCCAGCGCAGCGGGCGCTCCAGGAGAATCGCGCCATGGGCCGGGTCGGTCCGTTCGGAGACCACGACCGGCAACCCCGTTCCGAACAACGCGAGCAACGCAGTGACATTGACATTGGTGAGAAACGACACTACCCGGTCCGGGCGCAGTTCGCCGGCCAAGGCGCGCAAGGCGAGCAGCTTGCTCACCGGCCGCAACCAGGCTGGGCCCCGTACCCGGTCCGCCAGCCAGAGCAGCCGGACGCCAGGGTCCAGTTGCTGGTCGCAGCGCCCGCGCCCGGAATAGCAACTCACCAGAGTCACCTCGTCGCCACGCCGCGTCCAGGCGCTGGCCAGCGTCGCCGCCACGCGCTCAGCGCCGCCGCCGTGCATGGAACTGACCAGAAACAGGATGCGCATCTCAATTCACCCGGTTACCGCGAAAGACCTGGTCCCATAGCGCCATGACCCGCGCCGTACTGAAACGATCCCGCACGTCCACAGCCCGGCCCGCATAGCGGGCGCGCAGGGCTGGATCCACCATCAACTCGGACAGGCGGGCCGCCAGCGCGTCGGGATCTTGAACGGGCCGCACCAGTATTCCGTCGATGCCGCTGCGGATGATCTCGCGCGGCCCCGTCTCACAATCGAAGGCCACGCAGGGCAGGCCGCTGGCCATGGCCTCCAGCAGCGTGTTGGACAGACCCTCGGCGACAGAACTGAGCACATAGAGGTCCGACGCCTGGTACCAGGCTCCCACATTGCCGACTCGCCCCGGCAGGCTGACGCGCCCCTGCAGCCCGAGTTCCTCGCACAAGGCCTCGAGCGCCGCTCGCTCGCCGCCTTCGCCCAGAATGGTCAGATCCCAATTCGGAAAGAACGCTGCCAGCGATGCAAAGGCCCGCACCAGGCAGGCAAAGCCTTTCACGCCGTGCAGGCGGCCCACGGCCAGCAGGCGCAGCCTCCCTGGGACTCTGTCGGCCGGCACAACGGGATCACCGTCTTCGAGTGGCCAATGCACGGCATTCGGGATGACCTGGGCCTGCACGCCCGGCACGTTGAGGTCCAGCCACTGTGCCGTACCGTGCGTGAGTGCGATCACCGCATCGGCACGGGGGTAGGCCCAGCGCCGCAGGCGCTGCCACAGCGGTGGAAGCGTCTGGATCGGAGGATGGGTGTGCTCGGTGACAATGACGCGGCACCGTCCTCGGGCGGCGACTACGGCCAGGATGGAGCTGCGCGTCATCATCCCCAGCACCACCGTCGGGCGGTGCTTGCGCACCAGCCGGCGTAGCGCCAGTATCCGGCGAAGGTTGCCCCACAGCGCACGCAACCCGCCGCCCGTGTCTTCCGCCAGGCGCAACGCGTACCGCGCAACGCCATCGGGCAGGCGATAGGCATCGCCCGATGCATCGGTCTGAGTCACCACGGAAACCTGGCAGCCGCGCGCCTGCCAGTAACCAGCCATATCCACAGCCACCCTTTCGGCGCCGCCGCCCTGCAGGGAATGAATCACGATCATCAGATGCGACCGATCCCGGGTCTTGTCCACTTTTTCCTACTCCGTCCGGCTCGCTGCACCGGGGCGCCGCTTCAGGGCCAGCCCCAGATAACACCCATACGACATGGCATACATGATACTGGTGGCCAACATGATGCCGGCGACACCCATGGACGGCGCCAGCACCGTGTTCATCCATGCCTTGATGAGAAAATTCACGACCGCGATGGTCGCCATCCAGCCGTAGCGATTCTGGCTGGCCAGCAGTTGCACCAGAATCAGCACACCGAAATAGAACGGGACCTGCAGCAACCCCCAGCGCAGGACATGGGCTACGAGCGCCGTATCCTGCGCCGTGAAGGCGCCACGTTCAAAGAGCACCGACACACCCCATGGCGCCAGCCACCATCCCAACGCCACGACCGCGGCGCCGATCAGCAACATGACGACCGACCATTTCAGCGCCATCGTCCTGGCATAAGCGGCGTCCCCGCGCGCCTGAACGTCCGAAAGGACCGGCAAGGCCGCGCGCCCGACCGAAGCTGCTCCAAGGCCAATCAGCAACGACAAAAGCCGCGCCGTATAGCCCAGGGTGGCATTGGCATTGTGGCCCAGCCGGGCGGCCGTGTACTGATCGATCGGTCCCACGAAGCTCATCGCCAGTTGGCCCACCAGCATGATGCCGGCCGCTGCTGCCAGGCTCGACCATTGGGGCGCCTGACGACGCAGGCGGGGCCGTATGGGCATCGCGTCCGCTCGTCCGGCCAGCCACTGCACCAGCAGAGCCTGCAGCGCGTACCCGAGCAACGTGCCCCACAGAAGTGGCAGCACGCCCGCACCCGGCGAGGCGAACAGCACCCACACCATGATCATCAGGGCCGGCACGCTATCGAGCAGTGTATTGATGTGCCGCTCGTGCGCCCGCAGGCGGGCCGCGCTCAGGCCCGTCCAGACCGTGAAGAGCGCGGCGGGGGCAAAGGCGAGGATCAGCACCAGACTCATGTCGTGCACGTCCGGGGAAAGCCCCTGACCTGCCACCTGCAGCACGACTGGCCAGCCAATCGCCAGCAGCAACGCAATCACAATCCCCAGGAGCCAGGACCAACCCTGCAGTTCACCCAGGAACCGTCCATGCAGTTGGCGATCGCCATGGCGGCTACGCACCAGCACCGGGATCAGCACGACCGAACACGAGCCCACCAGCGTCAACGGCAGCCAGTTGGCCAGCGTCAGCGTGAACTGGTAGGCGTCGACCACGTCACTGACGCCGTAGCGGTAGGCGACCGCCATCTCCTTGAATGCGCCAACCGCCTTGCCCATGAGCAGGAAGAACGCCACACGGGCCGCTCCTTGGGCAATCCGCATGTGATCGGCCGGCAGCCTGCCGTACCAGCCCTTCAGGCGCGCGAACACGGGGCACTCCCAGTCATGACGGTGACCGCGCCCCGTACTTCATCGCAGAAACTGCGTGTACCAGGGCATGGCAACTTCCAGCCCCTGCAGGATGTCATAGAGCGGCTCATAGCCCAGCAGATGCCGGGCCTTGGAGACATCGGCCTGAGAATGGCGCACATCGCCCGCCCGAAAATCACCGTGGCGCGGCTCGTGCGTGTAACCAATGCCGTTGTGCCCCAGAACGTCACGCAGATGACCGAACAGCTGATTTAGCGAAGTGCGTGCATTGAAGGCGACGTTATAGACCTGGTTCACGCCCTCTGGCCCCGCCTGAGACGCCAGCAGATTGGCCTGAACCACGTTTTCGATGAACGTAAAGTCCCGGCTGGTCTCGCCGTCGCCATTGATGATGACTTCCTGGTCGCGAATCATGGACGAGACCCATTTCGGAATCACGGCCGCGTAGGCACCATCCGGATCCTGCCGTTTGCCGAAGACGTTGAAGTAGCGTAGCCCGATGGTCTGGAACCCATACGCGCGCGCAAATACGTCGGCATAGAGTTCATTGACGTATTTGGTGATCGCGTAGGGCGACAAAGGTTTGCCAATCTGGTCCTCGACCTTGGGCAAACCGGGATGATCTCCATATGTGGAACTGGACGCCGCATACACGAAGGACTGCACCTTCGCGTCGCGCGCCGCCACCAGCATGTTGAGCTGTCCGCCGACATTCACGGCGTTGGTGGTGATCGGGTCATTCAGCGAGCGCGGTACGGAGCCCAGCGCGGCCTCGTGCAGCACATGCTGCACGCCCTCCACCGCCCGCCGGCAGGTATCCAGGTCACGGATATCGCCCTCGATGAAACGAAATCGCGCCCATTGCTGCGGCGTGACCAGGGACTGAACCTCGTCCAGATTGTGCTGGTAGCCGGTTGAAAAATTGTCCAACCCCACCACCGTCTGGTCCAGGGACAGCAGGGTTTCCAGCAGATTCGAACCGATGAAACCGGCACAGCCCGTCACCAGCCAAGTGCGCGGCTTGGCCTGGAGCTCCGCGCGAACCGCGTCATAACGTGTCGTCATCCCCAGCCTCACAGACGCAGATCAGACTCGCCGCGGGCGAGAATGTATTTGAGGTCGTAGAGCACGTGCTCGGGCTTGCCCAGCGCCCGCAGCGCCGCCGCCCCCATCTCGGCGAACTGGTGGTGCGCAACCGCCACGATGACGCCGTCATAGGCTGCGGGTTCGGGCTTCGCAATCGGCGTGATGCCATACTCGTGCTTGGCCTCCGCAGGATCGACCCACGGATCGTAGACATCGACCCGGATGTTGTATTCACCTAGTTCGCGCACGATGTCCACCACGCGCGTATTGCGCAGATCCGGGCAGTTTTCCTTGAAGGTCAGACCCATCACCAGGACATGCGAATCCTGGACCTGAATGCGGCGCTTGGTCATCATCTTCACGAGCTGCGCCACCACGTAGGTGCCCATGGAGTCGTTCAGCCGCCGTCCCGCCAGGATGATTTCCGGGTGATAGCCGATAGCCTCTGCCTTGTGGGTCAGATAATAAGGATCGACGCCGATGCAGTGCCCACCGACCAGGCCCGGGCGGAACGGCAGGAAGTTCCACTTGGTGCCGGCGGCCTCGAGCACGTCCAGCGTGTCGATGCCCATGCGGTTGAAGATCAGTGCAAGCTCGTTGATGAGCGCGATGTTCACGTCGCGCTGGGTGTTCTCGATGACCTTTGCGGCCTCGGCCACCTTGATCGACGAGGCCTTGTGGGTCCCGGCCTTGATGATCTGCCGATAGAGCGTATCCACGAGTTCGGCCACTTCCGGTGTAGAGCCCGAGGTGACTTTGCGGATCGACGATACCCGGTGCTGCTTGTCGCCCGGATTGATGCGCTCGGGGCTATAGCCTGCATAGAAATCCACGTTGAATTTCAGCCCCGACACCCGTTCCAGCACCGGAACGCAGACTTCCTCGGTCGCACCCGGATAGACCGTGGACTCGTAAATCACGGTATCGCCGCGCTTGAGAATCCGGCCGATGAGCTCGCTGGCACGTTCCAGCGGCGTGAGGTCCGGCTGCTTGTACTCGTCGATCGGCGTGGGCACAGTCACAATGAAGACGTTGGCCGAAGCCAGTTCAGCCGGATCATTGGAAAACCGCAGATGCCCGGCCTCACTCAGTTCCTGGCTACTGACTTCCAGCGTGTGATCCCGCCCCACGCGCAGTTCGTCGATGCGGCGCGCGTTGATGTCAAAACCCAGAACCGGCCGCTGCTTGCCGAATTCCACGGCGAGCGGCAGGCCCACATACCCCAGGCCCACCACGGCCAGCTTGACGTCCTGAATGTCCAATTTGATTCTCCCCGGCTCATGCGCCGTGTTGTGCAGAATGAATAGTAACGATGCCGCCTCAATGGTGCCGTCCGCTCCGACCCAGAGACGGCAGCAGCAGCCAGCGGGGTCGGCGCCACTTGACCAGGCGTATATACAGCCAGATGTACACCGCAGCGAAGCACAGCATGCTGGCGCACAGGGCCCAGGCGTTGTCCCACCAGAGCGTTGCCGGCACCAGCCCGATCAAAGCCAGCACCCAAAGGTAGGGAGAGGTCATGGCGTTGCACAGCGCAGGCAGCGCATGGCGCCGGTCCCGGCTGAAGGTGACACGCACCAGCCGGCGGAAAACAAGTTGATGCAGGTGCAGGGCATCGGGCTGATCGACCGGCACGCCGCGCTTGAACTTGCGCCGCCAGATCGAGAACAGCGTCTCGAACACCGGGTAGAACAACACAGCCAGCGCGTAGAAAGGCGACACGCTAGGATTGCGCACGACCAGCTGCACGGCAAGTTCCGCCAGCATGAAACCCAGAAAGTACGCCCCGCCATCCCCAAGAAAGACGCGGCCAAATGGGAAATTCCAGACCAGGAAGCCGAGCGCGGCTGACGCCAGCGCTGTCGCGATCAAAAAGATGGGGGTGTCCTGGACTTGGAGCGCGACCAGTGCCAGCGACACCGCCATCAGCGTGGCGATCATCCCGGCGAGCCCGTTCATGCCGTCGATGATGTTCAAGGCGTGTGTGCAGCCGCCAACCGCCACGACCGTGAACACCAGTGAGATGATCGGCCAGTTCGACAGCAGTGTATCCGCCCAGGACAGGCCCACGCGGGACACCCCGCCCAGCAGCCACCAGGCAATGCCCGCCGATATGAAGGCGGCCAGCAGGCGTTTGCCCGCGCCGACGTCCTTGGTGATGTCTTCGAGCAGACCCGACACGAACACCGGCAAGGCCGCCACGAACAGCGCTGGCCACAGCCAGGTCAGCGTCATGTTGTGTGGCCCCAGCACCAGCAATCCCGCCAGACTGCCCGCCACCACGGCCAGACCACCCACACGCGGGGTGGGCTTTTTGTGCATGGCCTGGGGCTTATGCAGGTCCGTATCATCGGTGAAGCGGCCGTGCCAGCGTTCTGAAGCAACGATCAGCCCCCCTACCATGAAGGCCACGATACCAATGATCGGCCAGCTCAGTGAGGCGGACAGGTTGGAGGCGTTCAATTCAATCACGGAAAATGAGGAAAAACCCTATTATCGGACGGATTGTCACACATGCGGGTCCGGCTAAAGGATCAGATGCAACAAAAACATCGCACAGGCTTCGGCCAAACTTCGGCCATCTACCCAAAATTGGATAAAAAAAAGCCCAAGATCCGAAGATCCTGGGCTAAATCCACCAAAGGAGGAGGGTGGAGGAGACAACCGGGGCATGTCGGGCTGCCAGGACCTGAGGTCCGAGCCATCCGTGACTACGGGTTTTCCCGCTGCAATCACGTCTCGACATCCAATAAGCAAATTATATAGAACGGGTTTGTTGCGACGCAAGATCTATTTGTTGTCAATAGATATCAGCCTTAGTTTCGTTGCATGACGACAACAACCCAGGGAAAACGTTATCTTTAGGGGCGATTCCCTCACCCACCCTACCGCGCAGGCCGTCCGGACAGATTCCTTCTTGAGATATCGTTACAACTCAACAGCAGCCGCCAACCGCACTAAAGGCGATAAGCGGTGGTGGTCATGACTCGCGACATACAGCGCATCGCCAGCCGGACGGGCGATGGCAAGGGTACAGCGCCATGCCGCTCTGCCGTCGTCCGGTGACCGATCTCGTCATCTCGCATCTGTGTGACCACCTGGCGCGAACGCAAATCCTGCGCTGGCAACGCCGACAGATGGCCGTTGAGGTGTTCCTCGACCTGCCGCTCCGTCTCTGCCATGAAGCCTAGATTCCGGGCCCTGCCTGCCCGGCTGGCAATCAGTCCAAGTCCGAACGATCCCGCATACCACAGCGGATTCAGCAGACTCGGACGGCTGTGCAGCTCATTCAGCCGCTGGCGGCACCACGCCAGATGATCGACCTCTTCCTCGGCTGCGTGGAGCATCACCTGGCGGGCGGTGGAATCGCGGCACAGCAACGCCTGGCCGCGATAGAGGGCCTGGGCGCAGATCTCGCCCACATGATTCACGCGCATGAGGCCGGCCGCATGCCGCGACTCGGCCTCGGAAAGGGCCGGGTCATCCCCCAGCATGGGGCCTGCGGGATACGGCCGGGCATGCGAGACGGAGCCATCCAACACATTCAACGCCCGCCCAGCCTCTGCCAACAGGCGATCGACCCAGCCGGCGTGCCGCTGCCACGACGGCGATGACGAACCCGAGTGGCTGCTGAAACCTCCTGCGCGGCCACCGGCATCGGCCGTCGCATCATTCGCATGCACCATGATGCCTCCATTCAACGATTCAGAAAACGCCAGATGGGCTTGATCTCCGCCAACAGCCACGCGGACGGCAGAATGATCGCCAGCGCAATCAGCCCCTGGCCCGCCCAGCTTTGATCATCCTGCAAATAAGCGTTGCACAACCGGATCGGCTCATCCATGTACTCAATGCCGACGATAGCGCTCATCCAGCAAAAATTACCCAGGAAAAACAGTTTCACGACGACATTCGACGTCCGCAGCGAGGCCCTCAGGATCCAACCGCAGACTGGAAGGCCAAGATACTTGAACGCCGCCACACGCCAGTCTGCCAGCGCGTCATCCAGCGCCTTGGGAACCATCCAGCAGGCGCCGATCAGGCTGACGAACAGCAGGCCCGGAATACCGTGGGCATTCCAGGCCCAGCGCATCCGCCCCCCGGTAGAGGGGTACCCGCTCCGCCCCGCAGCGCCCGCGTGAAAGCCCCACCAGGCCTGTTCCGCAAACAGGCCGGCCAGTATGAGCAGGGGAATCTGCACCAGCATGTGCAGGCTCATGAGAGCGGTCAACGGAGCACGCAAACCCAGCGCCAAGCCCAGCGCGATCATCGCCAGCAGCAAGGAGAACTTCCAGTCCCGCAGCCCGTCCATCATGAGCCAGGCCCCCCTGCCGCTGGCGAGCGCGGCGCCGCGGCAGGCACTGCAGCAGTTGGTGCACCCACCGCCAGCATCTTCTTCGCAGCCTCGAGCGCCTTGCCAGGTTGATCCAGATCCAGGACGCGGGCAAGCCGGCCGTCGGGCGTGACGATGTGAAACGCGGAGTTGTGTTCGAATTCGCCCAGCGGCGCCGGCACCACCATGATGCCAAACACGTCCAGCGCCGCCTTGCCCTGCGCCGGATCGGCAAACGACAGGAACTGCCAGACGCCCGGGTCCGCGCCCATGCGCTGCGCATAGCGCGCCAGATCGGGCGCCTTGTCACGAGGGTCGAAGCTGATGCTGATCAGCCGGATGCGGTGCTGCAGGCCCTCGGCCGCAATCGCCTGCTGCAACTGCCCGGTCAGCGCCCCCTGCGCCAGACATAGCGCCACGCATCGCGTGTAGAAAAAGTTGACAATGGCGAGACGCCCGTCACGGCGAAGGTCGACATCCAAAGGAAAGGTGTTGCTGGTCGAATCCAGCACCATCGCGTCCGGCAACACGCGCGGGTGAGCAGCCACGCTCTGGCGCCGCGCGCCCTCGGCCGTCAGGACGGTAAAACCCGAGGTCACCGCATATAGCGACCCCAAGCCCGCCATCAAGGCGAATACCAGGGCCAGCACCAACCGCACGACGACGTCCTGGCGGTGCGCTACTTCAACAGAGGACGAAGGTCTTCATCACCCTTCCAGGGGCCCGTTTGGCCCTTGGTCTCCGCCCGGACCTTTGCCACCAGCGCGGCATCGGCGGGTGAAGCGCTGTTGCCGAAGCTGGAGCGCACATGCGTGACCAGGGCGGCGAGTTCCTCGTCGGAGAACTTGTCCTGGAAGTGCGGCATGTCGCCGTTGAACTTCTTGCCCTCGACCGTCAGCGGCCCATGGATCCCGTGCAGCACGATACGCACCATCACGCCAGGATCCTTGGCATCCACGAATTCAGACTTCGACAGCGGCGGGAACACGCCCGGCACACCAGCGCCATTGGCCTGGTGGCAAGCCACGCAGTTGGCCGTGTAGAGCTGGCCGCCATTGGCCGTCTTCGGCACGATGAAATCCTGGGCGACGCGATCGTCCCCGACGGCGGCTGGCATCGGATTGAAGCTGGTATACAGGTGGTAAACCGCCCAGACCAGCAACAAACCGATGACCGTCAGAACCAATTTGGGAACCGGATGGCTCCCCTCGTAGGGCTCCGAGTACTCGCGCTTCTGTTGAACGTTCTTCGGATCGCTCATTTCTTGGCTCCCACAGCAGTCTTGATGCCGTCGGCAGCCGCCTGCTCGGGCGACAGCTGCGGCAGCTGGGCACCCGGATCCACTGGATAGGTATGGTTCAGGCCAATGAGATAGGCGACCAGATCCAGGGCCTCCTGCTTGGCGACCACGACCTTGCCGGCCGGCGCATAACTGGGCGGCAGATTCACGACCTTGTCGCCAGGTGCAGCCTTGTCCTTGAGCTCGAACATGAAGGGGAACGACGGCATGATGCTGCCCGGCGTATAGGCGCGCGGCTCATACAGGTGGCCCAGATTCCAGTCCACGCTGGGCTGGCGGGCGCCGATGTTGAACAGATCCGGACCCGTCCGGCTGGTGCCTAGCAGGTGCGGATGATCGTAGTAATAGTCGCCGGCAACCGGCGCTCGGCCCCAGCCCCGCTCGAAGTCCGGCGCCAGGGACTGGCTGCGCGGCTGTTGCGAATGGCAATAGAGGCAACCCATGGCGATGTAGACCTCACGCCCCCGAAGCTGCTGTTCTGTGTAGGGCTTGAGCCCCGGCGACGGCGGCACATGGTCGAGTTGCATATAGGGCACCACGACCAGTGTGGCTGTGGCCAGCGCGAGGGTGACCATTGCACCACTGAGAAGTTTGTATTCGCTTTCCATGATTTTCAGGCACCTGCAATCGCCTGTTGCTCAGGCTGACGCTGTTTGTGTAACAAGGCGGGACCAACACGGCTTGTGCCATAGCGCAGAGCCATCAGAACGAAGTGCACCGCAAAGACCAGATGACCCAGGGTCATCAGAGCACCGCCGATAGAGCGGCCCTCGAGATACGGAATCGTGACGCGCACGGAATCCATGAAAGGTTTCGTCGGATCCAGCATGTCCAGACCCTGCAGCCAGCCGCCAATGGACAGGCTCACAAAATAGATTCCGAAACCGATCGCGATCAGCCAGAAGTGCACGATGATGAGCCGGGGATGCGGCCATTCCCAAGACATGATGCGCGGCATGACGAAATAGATCGCGCCGAACATGGTGATCGTGAAGAAGGCATACAACCCAAGGTGCGCGTGCGCCACCGTGAAATGGGTGAAGTGAGCCACCCGGCTGACGCTGCGCAGGGCCTCGAAAGAGCCCTCGAAGGAACTCAGGGTGTACATCATGGCGCCCAGCACGATGAAGCGCAGCGTGGGCGAGTAATACATGGTCTTGAAGTGGCCCTTCATCGTGAGGTGCTGATTCACGGAGAACGCCAGCACGGGAATGATCATCATCATGGACTGCACGATGGCCAGCGTGACCAGCCAGTGCGGTACCGGGCCGCCGACCAAGTGGTGGCCGCCGACCTGACCATAGAAGAACGCCAGCGCCCAGAAGCCGATCAGCGACATGTTGTAGGACTGGATCGGGCGGCCGATGATCTTCGGCAGGAAGTAATAGATGGAGCCCAGGGCGATCGGTGTGTAGTACAGGCCCAGCACGTTGTGGCCGAACCACCAGTTCATGGTGGCCTGTTCCACGCCGAAGTGCACCCCGGGAACCTTACCCACCAGATAGAGCACCGGGAACCAGAAAAGCGCGGCGCCCATGTACCAGATCGACACATAGATATGCTGCACGCGGCGATTGCGCAGCGTGAACACCAGCGGCAGCGCAATGAGCGCACCACCCAGGACGATCAGGATGCTGACCTGCCAGGGAACCTCCAGCCATTCCAGGCCATCATTGATGCCGGCCGCGATGGCCCCCAGCCCAGCGATCAGCCCAGCGTTCCAGAGCATGCAGCCCAGCAGCGCAAAGCGGCCGCCGATCAGTGGTGTCTTCAGCAGGCGCGGCAGCGTCCAGATGGCCACGCCGAAGGCTGCCATCGGACACCAGCCATACGCCACCATGTTCAGGTGCAGCGTACGCGTGCGGCCAAAGGTCAGCCAGGCGTACTGCGTCAGGAATTCCGGATTGTGCAGCTTGATCGAACTGATCAGCCCGAAGGTCGACGCCGCCACGAGCCAGACGATGGCACAGGACAGGAAGACGAAACTGACATAAGAAGTGGAACGGTCTGCCTCCAGGCGTTCGCTCAGCTCTTCCTTGAGCTGCTCGGCCAGGGACGGATCGATCACGGCCTTGCCGCTGTCGATCACGACCTGCTGCAGGCCAGCGCGTTGCTCGGGTGTAGCAGAAGGGTCCTCGACGTGACCGATCTCGCCGGTCGAGAAGATGACCTTCGCGGCCTCTGGGTTCTCGTCGAACATGTTTCGACGTAACGACCAGATGAAGACGAACAGTCCGGTCACAGACAGGATGAAAGTCAGGAGTAATACGGTTACGGTATCCACAGCGCTTCCGATATGCAAAGATTGACGCGGAGCCGCGAAAATCGGGCTCAAATAGGCATGGCATTGTAATCTGAGATTTGATTTATGATAAGTCGGATTACCAATTACAATCCTGAAATACCCCATACCAATCAGGGGCAACCCGGTATCCACCGGCAGCCCGCGATAGAACGTAACCAGACTGACTGATCAAGGAATCACGCATCATGGAATGCACCATCGACTGGCAGGGCCCCGAGGGCATGTTGTTCGTGGCCCGCACGGGCAGCGGCCACGTCCTGGCCATGGACGGCAACCCGGCCGGCGGCGGCAACAATCTGGCCGCGCGCCCGATGGAAACAGTTCTGGTGGGCGCTGGCGGCTGCGCTTCCTACGACGTCGTGCTGATCCTCAAGCGTGGCCGACATGCAGTGACCGGCTGCCAGGCCAAGCTGACTGCCGAACGTGCCGAGACTGACCCCAAGGTCTTCACCCAGATCCACTACGCATTCAAGGTCACCGGCCATGGATTGCCGCGGGATGCAGTGGAGCGTGCCGTGGAACTCTCACACACCAAATACTGCTCGGCCATCGGCATGTTGGAAAAGACCGCGAAGATCACCTTCTCGGTCGACATCGTCGAAGCCTGACCCCGCTCAGACTGCCATGGGCGCCGTCAGCGGCGGGTGATGGTGGTAGCCTTCCAGGCTGAAGTCGCCGGGCTCCACGCGCTCCAGCCATTCGGGCTCGTAGCGGCCTGTCTGCGCATACGACGGAATCCGGTTGGACAGATGCAGGACAGGCGCCGGGTACGGCGCGCGCTGCAACTGTTCGCGCAGCATGTCCATGTGGGTTTCGTAGATGTGGGCGTCCCCGATGAAATAGGTAAACCACCGCGGTTGATAGCCGGTCAGGCGCGCCACCAGATGCGCCAGTGCAGCGCCCTCGGCCAGGTTGAAGGGCGTGCCCAGCCCCACGTCGTTGCTGCGAATATACAGGCACAGCGACAGCTCGCGCGTCTGCGGATTGGCGAGGAACTGGTACAGCAGATGACAGGGCGGCAGCGCCATTTCTTCGATCTGAGCGCAGTTCCAGCCGTGAAACAGGATGCGCCGGCTGCCCGGATTTCCGATCAGAGCATCCAGGCAGGCTCGGAGCTGATCGACGGCCTTGTACAGCAACACCTGTGTCTGGCCGCCTTCCTGGATGGTCGCGACACGGTGGTATCCGCTGGCCAAGGCAGCCTCGATACGGGTTGCCTGCGCGGCGGGCAGCAGCTTGTAAGCCGGCCACTGGCGCCACTGAACCCCATAGACCGGGCCCAGATCATCGTCGCCTTCGCGCCAGGGGCTGTCCAGCCACGCCTGGTTCTCATTTGCGTTCTGGTCCCAGACCCGGCACCCCAGATCGCGGAAGTCAGCGGCGCTGTCGCTGGCCCGCAGGAACCCCACCAGCTCGCCGATGGCGGACTTGAACGCCAGGCGCTTGGTCGTCACGGCCGGAAAACCTTCACGCAAATCGAAACGTAGGCAGGCGCCCGGCAGGCTGAGGGTCCGCACGCCCGTGCGGTTGTCCTGCCAGGAACCCTGCTCGAAAATCGTCCGCACCAGATCCAGATAGGCCTTCACGCGGACTGTCCCACAATACGGCGGGCGCGCTCGATGAGCGGCAGATCCACCATGCGGCCATCCAGACGGAAGGTATAGTCGCCGGACTCGTCCGCGCGGGCGACCACACGCCGGGCCCAGTCCAGATCCTGGGCCGAGGGCTGGTACACCTCATGGACCACCGGGATCTGCACCGGGTGGACGCACAGCATTCCGCCAAAGCCCATGTCATGGGCCATGCTGGCCGTTTCCTTCAGGCCCTCGGGGTCGGAAAAGTCGGCATAGACGCTGTCCAGCGGCGAGGCGAGCCCATGCATGCGGCTGGCCACCAGTATCCGGAAACGCATCTGGTCGAGCACGAACTGCGCGGCTCGGGAACCCGGACGCGTGCCGAGCTCCACCATCAGGTCCAGGATGCCGAACGACAGGCGTACCACACCGTTGGCCGCCGCAATGTGGCCCAGCTCCCGTACACCGGCAGCCGATTCGATCACCGGCATCAGTGGCTTGCCGGCGCCCGAGACGATGTAGACGTGCTCGGCCTTCTGGGCCTTGGGCAGCACGATGCCGGCGATCGATGGCAGCGACCGGCACAACGCCAGGTCGCCTTCAAACCACGTCGTCGTACCGTCGTTGATCCGGACCCAGAGATGATGATCGGGGTGCTCCCGGGCATAGCGCGCCAGCGCCTCCCGGCCGGCCGTCTTTTGATCAGGCGCCACCGCGTCCTCGAGATCCACGATCACCGCATCGGCACCACTGGCGATGGCCTTGGGAAAACGATCGGGCCTCGTCGCGGGCACGAACAGCGCAGAACGCAGGGCAGCCTCCAGCATCACTTTCCCTTCCAGACAGGTTTGCGTTTTTCAGCAAAGGCCGTGGCACCTTCGTGCGCGTCCTCGGACGCGAATACATGCGCGATACGCGGCCGCTGCAGGTCGAACTGATCCTCAGGGCGCCAATTGCGCGACTGCGAGATGATGGCCTTTGCCGCCTGGACAGCGAGCGGTCCATTGGCGGCAATGGCGTGCGCCAGGTCCTCCGCGGCGTCCAGCGCATGGCCTGGCTCCGCCAGGCGGTTCACCAGACCGAGCTCATGCAGGCGCTCGGCGCCAAAGAAATCCCCCGTGAGCACGGCCTCCATCGCCACATGGTAAGGGATCCGCGACGGCAACCGCAGCATGCCGCCCGACCCCGGCACCAGCCCGCGCTTGACCTCGGGCACGCCGAAACGGGCCTCGCGAGAAGCCACGATCAGGTCGCACGCCAGGGCCAGCTCAAAGCCGCCCGCCAGGGCATAGCCCTCGACCGCGGCGATGAGCGGCTTGGCGGGGGGGCGCTCGCACAGACCGCCAAAGCCTCGGTCCCCCACGTAGGGTCGCTGCCCGGTCGCCGCAAAAGCCTTCAGATCCATGCCGGAACAGAAATGGCCGCCCTCACCCGTCAGGATGCCGATCCTGAGTCCGGGATCGGCATCCAGTGTATCCAACGCGGCGGCCAGCGCCTGCGCGGTTTCCAGATTGACGGCATTGCGCGCCTGGGGACGGTTCAACCGCATGACCAAGACCCCATCCACACGCTGAACCGCTACGCAATCGCTCATGACATTCTCTCCTGAACAAATCAGACGATACCATTAGTGGATAAAATGAGCCCTTTGGGCGCACGACGATAGCGCCCGTCAAACACTAGCCTCGCGGGCCCGCCCCGCCCCGTCATGCTCACATTCCAACAACTGATTCTGTCGCTCCAGCAATACTGGGACAAGCAGGGCTGCACCCTGCTGCAACCATACGACATGGAAGTCGGCGCCGGCACCTCGCACACGGCGACTTTCCTGCGCGCCATCGGGCCGGAACCCTGGCGCGCGGCCTATGTCCAGCCCTCGCGCCGCCCCAATGACGGCCGTTACGGCGAAAACCCGAACCGCCTGCAGCACTATTACCAATTCCAGGTCGTGCTCAAACCGGCCCCGCCGCACATCCTGGACCTGTACGTCGGTTCCCTGCGCAGCCTGGGCATAGACCCGCAGCAGCACGACATCCGCTTCGTCGAGGACGACTGGGAAAATCCCACGCTGGGCGCCTGGGGCCTGGGCTGGGAAGTCTGGCTCAATGGCATGGAAGTCACACAGTTCACCTACTTTCAGCAGGTGGGCGGCCTGGACTGCAACCCAACCATGGGCGAAATCACCTACGGCCTGGAACGCCTGGCCATGTATCTGCAAGGTGTGGAGTCGGTCTACGACCTGGTCTGGACCCAGGCAGCGGATGGCCGCAAGGTCTATTACCGGGACGTGTTTCACCAGAACGAGGTCGAACAGTCCACCTACAACTTCGAATACGCCAACACCACCATGCTGTTTACCCATTTCAGCGACTACGAGGCCGAGGCCCGGCGGCTGATCGCCGTCCCGCTCGCGCTGCCCGCCTATGAGGCCACCCTGAAGGCGGCACACACATTCAACCTCCTGGATGCGCGCGGCGCGATCAGTGTGACCGAGCGCGCCGCCTACATCGGCCGCATCCGCAATCTGTCCCGGGCCGTGGCCCAAGCCTATTTCGAATCGCGTGAACGCCTGGGATTCCCCATGCTGCGCCGGGAGGCCGCATGAGCACCCCGACTCGTCCACTGGTCATCGAGCTGGTGACGGAAGAACTCCCACCCAAGGCGCTGAATGCGCTGGGCAATGCCTTCGCACAGGGAATCCACGATGTCCTGCAGGACTGCGGCCTGGTGTCGACAGACACCGCCTGGCAAGCATTCGCCACACCCCGGCGGCTGGCCGTTCGACTGGAAGCCGTTCGAGGCCAGGCAGACGACCAGCCCTACGCCGAAAAACTCATGCCCGCCGCAATCGGGCTGGACGCCCAGGGGGCGGCCACGCCCGCACTCCTGAAAAAGCTGAAGGCACGCGGCCTGGAGCACACGGCGGTGGACAGCCTCACACGCCGCCACGACGGCAAGCAAGAGGTCCTCTACGCAGAAGGCACTGCGGCGGGCGCACGGCTTGCCGACGCATTGCAGCAGGCACTGGAATACGCGATCACGCACTTGCCGATTCCCAAGGTCATGCAATACCAGCTGGCCGACGGGCACACCAGCGTGAAGTTCGTACGCCCTGCCCACCATCTGCTCGCCCTCTGGGGTGAGGACGTGGTTCCGGTTCATGCCCTGGGCCTGCAAGCCGGGCGCACAACGCTGGGCCACCGCTTCATGAGCAGCGGTATCCTGATGATCGACCATGCCGACCAATGGCTGGACAGCCTGCGCAGCAGCCACGTCCTGGCGTCCTTCCAGGACCGGCGAAGCCAGATCGAACACCAGCTCGCCACGGTGTCGGCCGGTGTGGGCGCCACTATCGGCAAGGGACCAGAGGTCGAAGCCCTGCTTGACGAAGTCACCGCGCTGGTCGAGTTCCCCACGGTGTATGTGGGTGCGTTCGAGCGCGAATTCCTGAGCGTACCGCCGGAATGCCTGATCCTGACGATGCGCCTGAACCAGAAATACTTCCCGCTCTTCGATCCCAATACCGGGCATCTCACACACCAGTTCCTGATCGTCAGCAACATGCGGCCACAGGATCCCAGCCACATCATCCACGGCAATCAGCGCGTGGTGCGGCCGCGCCTGGCCGATGCGCAATTCTTCTATCAGACCGACCTGAAGACACGGCTGGCGGACCGGGTGGCCAACCTGGAACACAGCGTCTACCACAACAAGCTGGGCTCCCAGCTCGCTCGCACGCAGAGGGTTCAGGCACTGGCGCGCTGGCTTGCTCCGCTGCTGGGCGGCGACGCGGACACGGCGGGCCGGGCCGCGTGGCTGGCGCGCGCCGATCTGGGCACTCAGATGGTGGGGGAATTCCCGGAGCTGCAAGGGATCATGGGGGCCTACTATGCCGCCCACGACGGCGAGCTCGCCGAGGTGGTGCGCGCACTGCATGACCAGTACCGCATTCGCCTGGAAGAGGCCATCACCGCAGAGACGCTGACCTCCGCCGTGCTCTTCATGGCTGAACGGGCCGAGACGCTCGTGGGCATCTGGGGCATTGGCCTGATTCCGACGGGCGAGCGAGACCCCTACGGCCTGCGCCGCGCGGCCTTGGGGCTCATCAGCGCCTACGAGCAATTGACGGCCGGCGGCCTGCTGCGGGCCAGCCAGGACACGCCGGCCCGCCTCACGGCCCTGCTGACACAAGCCGCAGCCGGCTTTCCGGACGGGACGCTTGCCGACGGCACGGCTGATGCCGTGCTGGAGTTCGTCTACGAGCGATACCGCAATCAGCTCTCGGGGGACCATGACCGAGCCGCCATCGACGCCGTGCTGGCATTGCGCCCCCCCATCCACCAGATCAGCGCCCGCGTCCAGGCCTGCATGGAATTTTCCGCACTTCCCGAAGCCGCAGCCCTGGCCGCGGCCAACAAACGGGTGAGTAACCTGCTCAAAAAGGCGGAAGGTTCACTGCCGGCGTTTGATCCGGCCTTGATGGTCGAACCGGCCGAACGCGGCCTGGCCGACACCATCGCACAGCTCGCCCCGCAGGCGACCGCCGCCCTTGCCCAGGGCAATTTCACCAGCAGCCTGAGTGTCCTGGCACAGGCGCGCACGGCCGTGGACCAGTTCTTCGCCGACGTCATGGTCATGGCCGACGATCCGCATGTCCGCGCCAACCGGCTGGCCCTGCTGCAGTCCCTGCACGCACTGATGAACCAGGTCGCAGACCTCTCGAGGCTGGCCCGGTGAAGCTCATCATCCTGGACCGTGACGGCGTCATCAATCGGGACAGCGACGCCTTCATCAAGACGCCCGACGAATGGATCCCGCTGCCGGGAAGCCTGGAAGCCATCGGCCGGCTGACTCATGCGGGCTGGTCTGTGGTGATCGCCAGCAACCAGTCCGGAATCGCGCGCGGACTGCTGACCATGGAAACCCTGGGGGCCATTCACGCCCGAATGCGGCAGGCGGTGGCCGATGCCGGTGGGCGTATCGATGCGATCTTTTTCTGCCCGCATGGGCCGGACGAGGGCTGCGCGTGCCGCAAGCCGAAACCCGGAATGCTGCGCGACATCGCCGAGCGGCTGGACGTCAGCCTGGACAACGTCCCGGTGGTGGGCGACAGCCTGCGCGACTTGCAGGCGGCGGCAGCCTGCAACTGCAGCCCCTGGCTGGTGCTGACGGGCAAGGGACGCAAGACCTGGGAAACCTCCGGCACCACTGGTGAACTGCCCGCAGGCACCGAAGTCCGGGACGACCTGGCCGCTGTCGCCGACGCGCTGATCAAGAGCGTGCCATGACCTTCCTGCGTTCGCTCCTGTTCATGATCTTCCTGGTCGTCACCGTGGTGCCCTACGCGATGTGCTGCGTTCTGTGGGCGCCACTTCCACTCGCCTGGCGCTACCGGCTGACCATGGGATGGCCCCGCATGACGCTG
This sequence comes from Castellaniella sp., assembly GCF_004321985.1. Taxonomy (GTDB): domain Bacteria; phylum Pseudomonadota; class Gammaproteobacteria; order Burkholderiales; family Burkholderiaceae_B; genus Castellaniella. The sequence goes on from NZ_SCQN01000035.1 coordinate 54,219, forward strand.
TGGGCAGCAAAATGGATTCTCGGCATCCGCTACCAGGCACGCGGCCTGGAGCACTTGCCAAACGGACCAGCCATCATTCTGTCGAAGCACCAGTCCGCCTGGGAAACCCTGTATTTCGCCGTCAGCCTGCCGCGCGACGTCGTGTTCGTCTACAAACGCGAACTACACCACGTCCCGTTCTTCGGCTGGAGTCTGGCGCTGCTCAGCATGGTCCCCATCGACCGGACCAAAGGCCGCGAGTCCTTCGAGCAAGTCGTACGCATCGGCAGCCAACGGCTGCAGGAAGGCCGCTGGCCGGTACTGTTTCCCGAGGGAACCCGAGTCGCGCCTGGCGAAGAAGGCCGCTACAAGCAAGGCGGCGCCCTGCTGGCCTGCCGCACCGGGACGCCCGTCATCCCAGTGGCCCACAACGCTGGCGAGCGCTGGCCGCGCAATGCTTTCCTCAAAACCCCCGGCCTGGTCACCGTGTCCTTCGGGCCGGCCATCAGCCCGGCCGGGTATAGTCCCGCTACGCTGAACCGTGCGGTCCACGATTGGATCGAGGCCGAAATGCGGGTCCTGAACCCAGAAAGGTATGCGCCGCACTGAGGCCGAGCCACAGCAACTGGCTCTGTTCCCGGGCCGGGCTGACACGCCGCCGGCCACCTTGCCCGAGGGCTGCAGCTGGCACACACTGACCGTGGCGGGCGAATCGCTGGGCTACACACTGCGGCGGTCGCGACGAAAGTCGATCGGTCTGGTCGTACGCGATACGGGTCTGCTCATCCAGGCGCCTGTCTGGGCCAGCCGACGCCAGATCGAAGAAGCCATCACGCAAAAAGCGGCCTGGATCCGCGAGAAACTCCGCACGCGTGGCGAAAGACTGGAACTGCTTGCGTTGCAGGCCGAACAATGGCGCAGCGGCGGCCATATCCCGTACCTGGGCGTGACCCTCACACTGCACCTTGACGGCAGCCAGGCCCTGCGCTACCAAGGGGATCCGTCCGCACCACACGAGAACGATGGCCTGTGGCTGCCGCTGCCGGGGGACGCCACATCGGGCCGGATCCAGGAGCGCGCCCAGGGCTGGCTGCAGCAACGCGCCCACATCGACTTCGACGCGCGGCTGCAACGCTACCTGCAATGGTCGGGACAGTCCATGGCCGGATGGAGCCTGTCGTCGGCCCACGGGCGCTGGGGATCCTGCACCATTCAGCGTCATATCCGCCTGAACTGGCGCTTGATCCACTTTGCACCGCATCTGATCGACTATGTCGTGGCCCACGAGGTGGCCCACCTGAGCCACATGGACCACAGCCCTGCCTTCTGGCGCGAAGTCGACCGCTTGTACCCCGATTTCAAGCAAGCCCGCGACGTACTGGCACGTCACACGCCTGAAACACTGCCGCTGTTCTGACCTGACAGCGGTCACCGGCGCCATGTGGCCGCATGTACCCGTCATGGGTCCGCCCCCACCCGCCGTGCATTTGCGTATGATGAAGCCTGATTCTCTCAAAGGACCTCCATCATGCGCCTGCTACACACCATGCTGCGCGTCGGCAACCTCGACCGGTCGCTGATGTTCTACACCGACGTCATGGGCATGCATCTCCTGCGCCGCAAAGACTACCCCGAAGGGCGCTTCACTCTGGCTTTCGTGGGCTACCAGGACGAAGATCAGGGGGCTGTGATCGAGCTGACCCACAACTGGGACACGGAGTCCTACAACCTTGGCAACGGCTACGGCCACATCGCCATCGAAGTCGAGGACGCCTACGATACCTGTGCCACGATCAAAGCCGGCGGCGGCCTGGTCGTCCGCGATGCGGGTCCCATGAAGCATGGCACCACCGTGATCGCATTCGTGGAAGACCCCGACGGCTACAAGATCGAACTGATCCAGCGCAATTCGCGCAAGGGCTGAACCGGGGGCTGCTCAGGCTGCGGGTGTGACGGGCGCACCCGCCGCTGCCAACGCATCGGCCAAATCCATGAACTGGGTAACGGACAGCTCCTGAGGACGCGCGGTGGGTGTGATGCCCAGCGCGTGCCAATCCAGCCATCGTGACCACTGCGCCAAGCTGCCGCGCACCATCTTGCGCCGTTGCTCGAAGGCCCGGGCCACCAGCGCTTCGAACAGACCCACATCCTGGGGCAGCCGCAGGCGGTCCGGCGGCAGCGGGCGCATCCGCACCACCGCCGACATTACCTTGGGCGGAGGGTCGAAGGCTTGCGGCGGCACCTCGAACAGGCAAGCCATGTGATAGCGCGCCTGCAGCATGACCGACAGCCGCCCGTACTGGCTGCTGCCCGGTTCAGCCACCATACGGTCCACGACCTCGCGCTGAAGCATGAAGTGCTGGTCGCGGACCCGGCCGGCCCAGCGCATCAGATGAAACAACAGCGGGGTGGAAATGTTGTAGGGCAGATTGCCGACCACCCGCAGCGTGTCGTCCGGCGCCGCCAGGGCGCCGAAGTCCACATCCAGCGCATCGGCCTCCACGACCTCCAGGCGCTGCGGTGGCCAGGTCTGGCGCAGGCGTGCGGCCAGATCGCGATCCAGCTCCACCGCGACAAGATGATCCAGGTGCTGCAGCAACGGCTGCGTCAGGGCCGACAGCCCCGGACCGATCTCCACCATGTGGTCGCCCGGCTGGGGCGCGACCGCACGGACGATCTCGTCCACGACCGACAGATCGCTCAGAAAATGCTGGCCGAAACGCTTGCGCGCCTGATGCATGATCGGCCTACCGCCCGCTGGTTGTCTTGTCCAGCCGGTTGTCGATGAAGGCCTCGCTGCGAAGCCGATCCAGCCAATCCTCGTAGGCAGGCCCAATGCGCCTCTCCATGAGCTCGCGGCGCGCCTGGATGCGGCGGTATTCGTCTTCCATGTTCTTGGTGCGTCGGCCCTCGACTTTAATCAGGTGCCAGCCAAAGGGCGTCTTCACCGGCTCGCTGACCTGGCCGTCTTTCAGCGCATCCATGGCCTGCTCGAAGGCCGGTACGGTATCGCCCGGGCTCAACCACCCCAGGTCGCCACCCTGCGGCGCAGAGGCGTCCTCGGAATAGCGCTTTGCCAGTTCCGCAAAGGACTCACCATGTTCGATCCGTTGACGCAGCGATTCCAATTTCTGCTTGGCCTTGGCATCATCCACGATCTTCGAAGTCTTGATGAGAATATGGCGTGCGTGGATCTGGGTCACCATCACAGGACCATTGGCAGGGACCTGCGCGGCCACTTGTGGCTGTGGTTGCGGTTGCGGCTGGGGTTTCGGCGCAGGACGAGCCTTGCTCTTGGGAGCCGGTCGGGTCGCATAGCCGCGGCGCAGAACCTTCAAGATATGAAAACCGCGGCCGCTTTGCAGGATCCCGGTGATGCCGCCCGGGGGAGTGCTCTTGATGGCCCGTGCGAACAGGTCGGGCCAGTCCTTCAGCGGCCGGATACCCATGTTGCCGCCCTGCAGCGCCTGCGGCCCATCCGAGGATGCAGCCGCAACGCCCGCGAAATTGGCGCCGGACTTCAGCCGCCGAAGAATGGCTTCGGCCTTCTTGCGTTTCTCGGCCACCACATCCTTCGTCGCATAATCCGGCACTCCGACCAGGATCTGGGCCAGTTCGACCAGCTCCGGACCGTACGGCACACGTTCGGGCTGCGGAGCCGGACGCGGCTCGGGCGGCGGAGGGGGCGCCGGCTGAGGCGCCGCCGGTGACGACAGCGGCTCGCCCTGATGCAGGCTCAGGAAGGCATCCACATCGCTGTCGCTGATGGTGATGCGATCCTCGACGAAGCGTTGCCGCAGAACGTCGTTCAGGATTTGTGTGCGCAGATCTTCACGGTACTGATCCCAGCTCATGCCGGTCCGCTGGATGGCCTGCTTCAACTGGTCCGTCGTGATCCGGTTACGCCGCGCAACCTGCTGCACGGCCTGATCGACCTGAGCGTCCTTGACGCTGATGCCGACACGCTTGGCCTCCTGGTCCTGCAGGGCCTGATTGATCATCTGCTGCAACACTTGGTGGCGCAGTGCCGCGTCGTCGGGGACGGGCACCCGCTGTTGCTGAAGCTGCGCCCGCGCCAGCTTGACCTTTTCGGCCAGCTGGCCCAACGTGATGACCTGTTTGTTGACGACTGCCGCGATGCCGTCGACGAACTGATCCGACGAGGCTGGCTGGCTCGCGGGAGCCGCCTTGTGTGTCGACGTCTTGTGCGCCGCCGTCCTGGCAACAACCGGTAAGGGAGCCAGCACCCAGCTCCCCATCGCAAGCGCCAATGCCAGCGCACAGGCGGGGTGACGCAGTCCGGACATCATTCATACCTCTCGAAAGCAGATTTTTCAGGTGTGTGAACCGAGACGGGCTGATAACCGTTGATGCGGTTGGCCAGCAGCGACATGGGATCGTTACCCAGGGACCCCAGTCCCGTCAACTCCAGTTGCAGGAAGAACGCGGTATTGGACTGCTGGGCCGCTACGGCGTAGCGTTGCATCACGGCTCGCGCCGCCCAGCCGCCGTCACCCCGATATTCCAGCCCGACGATTGCCTGGGTATTGCGCTTCTCGGCCAGAGAATAATCGTAACGCCCCACGCCATACCAGCGGCGCGACAACGGCCACTGGCCAGAGATGCTGACCTGCTCGGTGGACTGCAGCGTCGTATCCGAGGTCAGCAGCTGATACGGATCGGCAAACACGTTCGGATCGCGCTCATAGCGATAGGACAGCGACATGGTCGCCAGACGTTTGGGCGACCAGCGCACCCCGGTGCTCAGACGCTCGCGTTGCTGGGTCTTGTGATTGAACTGGCCATCAAAGTAGACGGAAAACTTATCCGTCAGAGCCGCGGTGGCACCGACCAGATAATCGGACTCGGAACCCTGACGCGGCGCCAGGCTGGGCAGCGAGACCTGCTGATCCGTGAAATAAAATCGCTGCGCCGCCGACAGCGACAAGCGCTCGAAACCGGTGTCCGCATCGAGCCAGCGGGTGGTCAGCCCCACCGTCAGTTGATTGGCATTCGAGATCCGGTCCCAACCGCCACTGAAAATATTCTCGTCAAACGCCTGCTGGTAGTTGAAGGTCGCAACCCCCGTGTCGTAGACCGGCAGCGTAGACTGGTCCCGGTAGGGGACATACAGGTAATACAACCGCGGCTCCAGCGTCTGTGTGGCCGCACGGCCGAAGAGCGAAGTGGACCGTTCCAGCGTGAGCCCCGAGTCCACCGAGGCGATGGGCAGAACGCGCGACTGGCCGCTGGATCGCGCCGAATACGGAAGGCCGTTGACGTCGTTCCCCAGGTCCGAGAACCACTGCGTTTCGTAGTGCGTCATGTGCAGGCCGATCTTGGGCGTGAAGTACGCGCTGGGCGTGACGAACGGACGAGCGATCGTGGTGTAGGAAGTCTCGCGCGTGCCATTGGGCATCAGCCTCCGACCGTTATAGGCCGGAAACGCGTCGCCGAAATACCGGGGCGACACAAAACGGGTGACTGTATTGGTGGACACCACATCCAGTCCATTCCAGCCATAACGCTGCGCGGTAAAATTCAGTTCCGGCAACTTGTCGTACGGCGGCGCCAGGAACGACCCGGTGCTGTCCTGCAGCGTCTGGTAGGTATAGAACTGCAGCGAGCCGCTGAGATACCGATTGCCATTCCAGGTCAGCAGCGCCTGGCTGGGCATGTAGGTGATGGCCGCGTCTGTCAGTCCGAAGGACGAGAAATCTCGGAAATAATTGTCGTCGGACACCCGCCGGGCATCCAGATAGGCATTGAAGCCGCCGCCCAGCGCCTCATTGTGCTGCACCGAATACATCCAGCGGGCATTGCCGGTCTGCCGATCGTGCATGATATAGGTGCCAAACATCTGGGAGATCGAGGAATTCCCCAGGTGACGGAACTCGGTCCCCAGCAGCAGCCCGCGCTTGGACATATAGCGCGGCATCAGCGTCGCGTCGTAATTGGGAGCGAGGTTCAGATAATACGGGGTGGTGATCTCGAAGCCGCTGTTGCTGGACGTTCCGTAGGTCGGCAACAGAAACCCCGACTTGCGCTGGTTACTGATGGGAAACGTCAGATACGGCGAGTACAGAATGGGGACATCCTTGAAATACAGCACGCCGTTGCGGGCAGCCCCCTCGTTCTCGTTCAGGTACAGATCCACCCGGCTGGCATCGATGTACCAGGCCGGATTCGGCCCAGACCAGCCGCTGTAGCGCATGTTCTTCAGCCGTATATGCTGTCGGCTGTAGATCTTGGCCTGCTCGGCCTTGCCGGTGCCACCGGTGGCGCCTAACCAGAACTCTGGGTCGTCCACCAGCCCCTGGTTGCTATTGACGTTGTAGCGCAGATGGGGGCCCTGCACGATGTTGCCGTCCCGCATGAGCAGGCCATTGCCACGAACGTCAGTCTCGCCCGTCTTCTGGTCGTATTCGATGCGATCGCCCTTCACGACGGAATCCAGCCGGCGCACCTGGGCGTGGCCGCTCAGGGTGACCTGCCCTTCGGCATCCCGCGCAATGTCGTCGCCAATCAGGAACGACGGTAGGGAATCGTCTTTTTTGACCGAGTGCACCTGCAGGCTGTCGGGCACGCGCAAGCCATTGAGCTCGACCGACGGCTCCGCAGCCAGCGTCGCCGCCGAGAGGAACAAGCTTGTCACGATGATGCGGCTGATCCCACGCACGAAGACCTGGTCTCCCGTAATTGATTTGAACAGCGCCCGAGCCGCATACCCACGACGACCAGCGACCCAGTATTATAGAGAAGCCTCGCGCACACTGCCCGGGGCTTGTTTCCGTCTGAAAGCGCCCTTCCATGATGAACACCCCCCAGGACCCCCGCCTCGCCGCCCTGCGCCAGTGGCTGGATCGACTCACCACACCCGCTGGCCTGGACGCCACTACACTTGCACCGGTGTCGGGCGACGCTAGCTTCCGCCGCTATTTCCGCATCCAGGGTCAGGCGACCACCTATATCGTCATGGACGCCCCCCCGCCGCACGAAGACTGCACGCCTTTCGTCAAAATGGCGCAGCGCCTGGGCCAGGGCGGGTTACGCGTCCCGGAAGTCCACGCGATGAACCTGGAACAGGGATTCCTGGTGCTGTCGGACTTGGGCGACCAGACCTTCTTTGACGCACTGCGGCAGGGCCTGAGGGATACCGAAGACCTGCAGCGGCACTACCAGGGGGCACTGCGGGCGCTGGTCCGTCTCCAGCAGTGTCCGGCCGGCGACCTGCCAGCCTATGATGAACAGCGGCTGCAGGACGAGCTCACCGTCTTCCCGCACTGGTATCTGCACGTTCATCACGGAATGACGCCGGACGCCGACACGCAGACGCATCTCGCCCGCATTTTTGATCTGCTGGTGCGCCAAGCCGCAGCGCAGCCGCGCGTGCTGGTGCACCGCGATTACCACTCACCCAACCTGATGGTGGGGCCCGGCGCGCCGGATTTCGAACCCGGCGTAATCGACTTCCAGGACGCGTTGCACGGCCCACTGTCCTATGACATTGCATCACTGGTGATGGATGCCCGCACCTCGTGGGACGAGCCGCAACAGCTGGACTGGGCGATACGCTACTGGGAATACGCCCGCGCGGCAGGTCTACCGGTCCCGGCGGATTTTGCCCAATTCCACATGGAATACGAATGGATGAGTCTGCAGCGCAACCTGCGCATCCTGGGCGTCTTCGCGCGGCTCTCGCATCGGGACGGCAAGCACCACTACCTGGAACACATGCCGCGCGTGCAGCGCTACGTGCGCCAGGTCGCCGAACGCTACAAGGCCTTCCACCCGCTGGTGCGCCTGCTGGACACCGTAGAACAGACCTCCTTCACCGACGGCTATTCATTCTGATGCGGGCCATGATTCTGGCAGCCGGCCGGGGCGAGCGCATGCGGCCGCTCACCGACACCTGCCCCAAGCCTCTTTTGCCGGTAGGTGGGCACCCCCTCATCGTCTGGCACATCCGGCGGCTGGTGCAGGCGGGTTTCCGTGACATCGTGATCAACCACGCCTGGCTGGGCGATCAGATCACGGCAGCACTGGGAAACGGCCAGGCGCTGGGCGCCCGGCTGCACTACAGCCCGGAATCCCCAGCCCTGGAGACGGCTGGCGGAATCGCGCACACGCTGCACTTCTTTCAAGGCGAGCCATTCCTGGTCGTCAACGGCGACATCTGGTGCGACTGGGACCCAGCGCGGGCCCATGCCCAGGCGGCGCGGCTATCCGCCGAGCACCCCGCGCATCTGGTACTGGTGGACAACCCCGGCCACCACCCGCAGGGCGACTTCGTGCTGCAGGCCGATGGCCGGGTCGTGCCCCCGGGTGCGGCGGACGCCGCTCTGACCTTCGCCGGCATCGGCCTCTACCACCCCAGCCTTTTCACAGACATCAACCCCGAACTCCCCGCACCGCTCGCGCCGCTGTTACGTTCAGCCATGGCCGACCGGCTTGTCACCGGCGAGCATCATGCCGGACAATGGGCGGACATCGGGACACCGCAACGCCTGGCACAGCTCGACAGGGCGCTGCGGAACCAGCTGGACCCCGGCTAAACTGCATCAAAAATCGCAACCATCTGTTCGTAAGCCTGCAGCCAGTGACCGGAATACGTTTATCCTAGAGAATTTCTGCGGCGCACAGCTGCCGCGTGCTGTTCAGGAACTTTGTCATGTCTTTTGGACCGAAACATCCGACCTTCAAGCCCACCCCCTACGGTTACTCCAGACGCAGCCGGGGAATTCCGCGCTGGTTATTGCTGCTCATCACCGGGATCGTGCTGGGAGCGGGGGGCGTATTGTTCCTGCAGCGCAGCTACGGCCCTCAGCGGCTCACGATCGAACAGTCTGAACAACTACGCACGGACCTGAACACAGCCAACATAGAAAACCAGCGACTCACGGCCGAGGCCAAAAAGCTGCACGAAACTCTGGACCAGTCCCAGAAAAGCGAAAAGGCTGCCACCCAGTCCATGACGCAGGCACGTCAGCATGCCGCAGACATGCAGGCGAGCGTCGCCAGCCTGATCGAGGCGATTCCGGCCGATCCGCGCAGGGGCACCCCAGGGATCCGGGCCGGTGACGTGGAGCTGAGCCAGGGCGGCCTGCATTACCAGATCCTGCTGATCCAGGACATCCCCCAAGGCCAGACAGAAGCCGCCAATCTGCGCGGCACCGTCAAGCTGGTGGCGATGGGCTCCTATCCCAACGGCAAGCACGGCTACCAGGACGTAGCGACCCTACCGTTGGACATGGGCCGCTACACGGTGGTCCAGGGAAACTGGACGGACATGGCCAAGGGCTTCCGCCCATTCCAGGTCACCATCCAGATCACCGCCGATGGTTCCGACAAGGTCACTTCCACGCGGACCTTCCGGATCGCTCGCCGCTGATGAAAACGGGCCCGCGAACGATTCGCGAGCCCGTCTGATATTCCCCTGGCCTGAGTGCGGGCGCAGCCCGCACTTCCCTGATCAGAACGCCGGAACGATGGCGCCCTTGTACTTGGTCAGGATGAAGTTGCGGACCTTCTCGGACTGCAGTGCCTTCACCAGCTTCTGGATGCCAGGATCGTTGACCTTGTCCTGACGTGTCACCACCAGATTGGCGTAGGGCGATTCCTTGTCCTCGATGAAGAGCGCATCTTTTGTCGGATTCAAACCGGCTTCCAGGGCATAGTTGGTGTTGATCAGCGCCATATCCACATCCGGCAGCACCCGTGGCAACGTGGCAGCCTCGAGTTCGCGGAACTTCAGATGCTTGGGGTTGTACACGACGTCACGCGCCGTGGCCAGAATGTTGGTGGGATCCTTCAGCTTGATCAATCCCTGCTTCTGCAACAGCAGCAGCGCGCGAGCGCCATTGGACGGATCATTGGGGATGGCGACTTGCGCGCCGTCCTTCAGATCCTTGATGCTCTTGATCTTCTTCGAATAGGCGCCGAACGGCTCCACATGCACCGCCCCCACAGACACCAGATGAGTGCCGTGCTCTTTGTTGAACGAATCCAGATACGGCTTGTGCTGGAAGAAATTGGCATCGATGTGCTTGTCGGAAACCTGAAGGTTGGGCTGAACATAGTCGGTGAAGACCTTGATGTCCAGGTCCACGCCTTCCTTGGCCAGGTCAGGCTTGACGAATTCCAGCAGTTCCGCATGCGGCACGGGTGTGGCCGCAATGGACAGTTTCTCGGCATGCGCCGTGGTGCCCAACGCCAGTGGGATCGCCAGCGCCAGCGCCGGCACGAGCTTCTTGAACATGAACAATCTCCTGTAGATTACCGTCTGTTGAGCTTGGCTACCCAGCGGTCGCCAAGCACCTGAAAAATCTGCACCATGACCACCAGGATCACGACCGTGACCACCATGACGTCCGCCTGGTAGCGCTGGTAGCCATACCGCACCGCCAGATCGCCCAGGCCGCCGCCCCCGATCACACCCGACATGGCCGAATAGCCCACGAGGGTGATGCCGGTCACCACGGTGGCCGCCAGAATCCCGGTGGTGGCCTCGGGCAGCAGCGCCCACAACACGGTCTGGCGAGAAGTCGCCCCCATCGCACGGCACGCCTCGCTCACGCCCGGGTCCAGTTCCCGAAGGACGTTTTCCACCAGCCGGGCAAAGAACGGCGCGGCGCTGGCGACCAGCGGCGGAATCGAGCCCTGAACCCCCAGGGCCGTGCCCACGATCACCCTCGACAACGGAATCATGACGATGAGCAGAATCAGGAAAGGCACCGACCGCAGCACATTGACGACGAACGCAACACTCTGATAGACGGGACGATTGGCAATCACCTGGCCGGGACTGGTCAGAAACAGCAACACGCCCACCGGCAGGCCGATGATCACCGTGAACAGCAGCGAGAAGCCCGTCATCAACAGAGTGTCGACGGTGGCCCCGAGCATCATCCCCCAATCCACGTTCGCCATCATGGCCGCAATACCTCGTAATGAACGCCCGCACTGGCCAGCGCCGGCTCGAGTGCTGCCAGATCCGCAACCGACCCTTCGACGGCCACGACGAGCTGGCCGTACGGGGTGTCCTTGATCCGCCCGACCGATCCCTGCAGGATGCTCAGATCCAGATGCAGATTCCGGCTCAAATGGCTGAGCAGCGGGCTGCCAGTAGCCTCACCCCGGAAACTGAGCTTCACCAGACGGCCGCCAACGCCTTCGGCCAGCGCACGCCAGCCCTCGCCGCCATCCAGGCCGCTCTCCGATAGCAAGGCGCGAGTGGCGTCATGCTGCGGATGCAGGAAGACGTCAAGCACCTGGCCAGTCTCCACGATGTGGCCGCGCTCAATCACGGCAACCCGGTCGCAGACGGCACGGATGACATCCATGCTGTGAGTGATGAGCACGATGGTGAGCCCCAGGCGCTGATTGATGTCACCGAGCAGCCGCAGGATGGATTGCGTGGTCTCGGGGTCCAGCGCCGACGTCGCCTCATCGCACAGCAGGATGCGCGGCGCGCTGGCCAGGGCTCGTGCAATGCCGACCCGCTGCTGCTGCCCACCGGAAAGCTGGCTGGGGTACTGGTCGGCATGGTCCGTCAGGCCGACCAGATCCAGCATCTCGCGGGCGCGGGTATCGCGCACCGCGCGCGGGGTGCCCGACAGGCGCAAGGGGAAGCAGACATTGTCCATCACCGTGCGCGAACGCAGCAGGTTGAAGTGCTGGAACACCATGCCGACCGTGCGCCGGTACTCCCGCAACTGGGCATCGGAATAGCGGGTGATGTCCTCGCCATCGACCCGAACCTGACCCTCTGTTGGGCGCTCCAGCAGATTCAGCAGGCGGATCAACGTACTTTTGCCTGCCCCCGAACGACCGATGATGCCGAAGACCTCGCCCTCGCGAATGCTCAGGGACACGTCCGCCAACGCGTCAATGGCGCGATCTCCGGACTGATAGGTCTTACGAATGTTCTCGAGGTCGATCAAGATGCACAACTACCGTGAAGAAGACTGGCTTCCTGGATCCTCAGGAAGCGAGACGTGAATTTAGCATGCTGGTTCAGCAGATAGATCGAATAGCATATTACTAGGAGATATATGAAACAAAATGCAGCAGATTCTGCGAATACTCATGACGGGCCACGCCGGACACGCGGTTACCTGCGGCGCAGCCTGGCCTGCAGCCAACGGCCCGAGGGCTCCACCATGACGGTACCGACAATCACTGCAACACCCAGGTAGAACGACGCGCCAAGTTGCTGCTGCTCACCCAGCAGCGGGATGGCAAGCAGCACGGCATAGACAGGCTCCAGATTGGTGGCCATTTGCTGGGCAAATACGCTGATAGACCGAAGCGCCACCAGTAGCAGAGCCAGCGGCAATGCCGTCAGGGCAATCGCGAACACGACGAGCAACACCAGATCCCGCCCCTGGGGGATGCTGAAGCCGGCCTCTCCGCTCGGGAGCAGTGGAATCACCAAGGTAAGAAACAAGGCCCCCGCCCCCAGTTCAACGCACGTTGCACTGAGCGGATGAACGCGGCTCACCAGGAGCTTGTTGAAACCGCTGAACGCCGTCAGAACCGCTGCCGACAACAGGCCAACACCAAGACCCAGATACATCCCTCGGGGAATGCCGCCCGCGACCAGCGCAACCCCCGGGATGATCGCCATCGCCAGCACCAGGTCCATGCGCCGGTAACGGCGGTGCATCAGCCGGGGGCCGAACACCGCCACGAACAGCGGTGCCGTGGCCAGGCAAACAGCCGAAACCGACGCATTGGTGAGTTTGACCGCCAGATAGAACAACACCCAGGTAATGGCAAGAATGACACCCACGCCACAGCTTGCTGCAAACAGGCGCGGGGACAATTGCCGCAGGCCCCGCCAGGTGGCGGGCAGGAACAACAAGGCCAGCGAGGCGATCAGCATGCGCCACCAGACGAGCGACACAGGGTCCAGAGTGATCAGCCGGCCCATGATGGGTGTGAACCCCCACAGCACCACGCAGAAGTGGATCAGCAGATACCCCCGGGTGGCCGACGGCGTGGCCCGGACCAGGGCCTCAACCCTGGGAATGCGCATGAACGGCATATATCTCCCACAAAACCATGCACGATTTGCTCATGGCGGCCGTATTGATGTGACTGAGTCCCCAGCCACTGTACATGAGCAGGGCACCACAATGCATGCGCAGCGGCGTTGCCTTTTCTAATTCTGACCTAAGCCTGGGCCGTCAAACTACCTCCTCATCGGAACTTACCCAGCCCAAGGACGCTGGCGGGATGGGTATGGGTATGATGTGGACCAGCGCCCTGTTTCTGACCGTCATCGTTTTCCTGGTAGCAGTCGAAACCTACGTCGTATCCAGCCATCGGCTGCCGCGTCACGCGAATTGAAGCCCGACGAAGCTGAGCGTTCAAGACAAAACTACTAAAGACCTTCATGGAAACCCTCAACGACACCGTTTTTCTATGGCTGAACGCGCCGGCGCACCCCGATCCCTGGCTGCTGTCCGCAGCCATAGTCCTGGCCAACTGGCTTATCTGGCTGGCGCCATTGATCCTCATCGCTGGCTGGCTCTACGGAGATGGGACCACCCGACGAACCGTCATCCTTTCAGCTCTGGCGGGAACGCTGGGCCTGCTCGTCAACCAGCTGATCGCCCTGGTCTGGACGCACCCCAGGCCATTCGTCCTGGGCCTGGGCCACACCTTCATGCAGCATGCTCCCGATTCTTCATTTCCCAGCGATCACCTGACGCTCTGGTGGGCCATCGCTTTCAGTCTGCTGGTACAAGCACGACTGAGATTCCCGGCCGCCCTCATGGCGGTTTTGGGCATTGCAATCGCGTGGGCGCGAATCTACCTGGGTGTGCATTTTCCACTGGACATGGCGGGGGCGGCCATAGTTGCCATACTTTGTGCCTGGCTGGTCCGCGCCCTGGCGGGCTGGTACCTGGACCCGCTCTACCGGTTGATGCTGTCGATCTATCGCGCAGCCTTCGGCTGGCTGATCCGCAAAGGACTGACCAGGCCATAATCACGGTCATAGAGCAACGGGTCAACCTCCCGCCACAAAGGGCTCCCATCACCATGCGCGTACTACTGGTCGAAGACGACACCATGATCGGGGAGGTCATCCGGGACACGCTGAAGGACGAATCCTACGCGGTAGACTGGATTCAAGATGGCCTCACCGTCGCCACCACACTGAAGGCGCAGCGATACGACATCATCCTGCTGGACCTGGGGCTGCCCGGCCAAGACGGCCAGGAGATTCTCGCCAGCTTGCGTGCCCGCCGCGACGCCACCCCGGTGCTGATCATCACCGCACGGGATACCTTGTCGGAACGCCTCCGAGGGCTGGATGGGGGTGCCGATGACTATGTGCTCAAGCCCTTCGAGATGGAGGAGCTGCTCGCTCGCATGCGCGCCATCCTTCGGCGCAAAGGGGGGCAGGCTGCGCCCACACTCAGCAACGGGATTCTTTCGCTGGATCCCGCGACCCAGGAAGCAACCATCCGTGGCAGTCCCGCTGTGGCGCTCACGGGGCGTGAGTTTGCGCTGCTGCAGGCCTTGCTCATCCGCCCGGGGGCGATCCTGTCGCGCGCAACGCTGGAAGATCACATCTACGGCTGGGGTGAAGAGGTCGAAAGCAACATGGTGGATTTCCTGATCCATGCGCTGCGCCGCAAGCTGCGCAATGACGTCATTCAGAACGTGAGGGGTGTCGGGTGGAGAGTCTCAAAAGGCGGTTGAACGATTCGATTCAGCTCAAGCTGTCATTCGTACTTGCATCGGTCGTTGCCGTGATTGCCGTGGCCGCAGGGGCATTCTCTTTTTTGTCGACGCTAGACGACGCCCACGAACGACAGGACGATGTGCTCTACCAGGTGGCCGATCTGACCACCCACATCGTGGCGACTGCACCACAGGCCATCCAGAGCATCAAACTTCTGGATGAAGACCGGGATTCGTCGCTCATTGTTCAAGTCCTGACCGAACAGGGTTCGGTCGAATTCCCTACCGCAGGCACCCACCTTCCCATTTCGCCCTCACAGCCCGACGGCCTGCATACGCTGGACGTTGGAGACCAGACCTTCCGCGTGCTCGTACGCACGATCCCCTCTCATCAGCGCATCGTCGTCGCCCAGGACACGGATCTGCGCAACGCGGCCGCACTCAAAGATGCGCTGCGAACGCTCATGCCGTTTCTGATTCTGGTACCCATATTGCTGGTCGCCATCGCCGACATCATTCGTCGCATGTTTCGGCCCACGCGAAAACTCTCCGAACAGGTGGACGCCCGACGCGAAACTGACCTGAGCCCCGTCGGCAGCGACCACCTGCCGCGTGAAATACGGCCTTTCGTGCGGGCCATCAACCGGCTGCTCGTCCGGGTTGCCGAATCCATGGAAGCTCAGCGCCGGTTCATCGCGGACGCCGCGCATGAGCTGCGCTCTCCGGCAGCGGCGCTGTCGCTGCAGGCTGAGCGCCTGGGGCGCGCAGCCATGTCCGATGAAGCCCGCGACCGGCTGCAGGCGTTGCGCCGAGGGCTGGATCGCAACCAACATTTGCTCACCCAGCTGCTGGCGCTTGCGAAAGCCCAGTCCACGTCCGACGCGCCCTCCCACTCAGTGACAAAGGTGGGTGCAGTCATCCATGACGTGCTGGAAACTGTGTTGCCGCTGGCTGAAGCAAAACACATCGATATCGGTGTGACGGGCGACGATGATCTGGACCTGCCCATCAGCGAGCTGGATCTCACCACTCTGGTACGCAATCTGACGGATAACGCTATCCGCTACACGCCCGAGGGCGGCAGAGTGGACCTGAGCGTGACCGCCACGCCAGAGGCCATCGTGCTCTGCGTATCAGATTCGGGACCGGGGGTACCTGCCGAAGAACGGGATCACATTTTCGAGCCGTTCTATCGTGTGCTCGGAACCGGCCAAGCGGGATCGGGCCTTGGGCTTTCCATCGTTGCCGCCATCGTCCAAAAGGTCGGGGCTATCATCGAGTTCAGTCATTCGGACGAGACGACACAGAGCGGACTGTGCGTCACCCTTACCTTCTCCACGAACGGGCTGCCGTTGGAACCAACGAACGAACCATACTGAAAACAACCCAACGGCGTTCCGGCGCGGCTCTTCCCCAAGGCGTCTGAGTGCTGCATTGCTGATCCGCCAGCGCAGCGCCATGTGCCAGCCTGCCTTCTAATTCTGATCTAAATCTGGCTCTATAGACTCTGGTCCATTCGAAACGATCGGATCAAGAGGACAGCCAGGAATGATGAAAGCCCCAGCGAGGATAGGTGCACTGGCCTGCGCCCTGGCCCTGAGCGGCTGCGCCAGCTACCACGCACTGCCGCTACCGACGCAGGCCAGGCTCGCAAACGACATCACCGATCTCCAGCGCGCCATCCCCGAGACCGGTTCAGGCGCAGGCCCTCACATCATTGCCATCGACAAACCGATCCACGTGGATGACGTCGGGCTGCTCGCAATCCTCAACGACCCCGAGCTCCGTTCGGAACGGGGTGAATCCGCACTGGCTCACGCAGATCTTACCCAAAGCACGCTCATTCCCAACCCTTCAGTGAGCCTCAGTTACGCCGCTTTGCTGGGTGGTCCCGGCGTCGCAGGCGCCTACACGGCGTCGCTGGCGCAGGACGTCGCATCACTCGTGACCTACCGCAGCCGGGTCGCAGCGGCACACGACCGCGTGTCACAAGTCAACGCCGACCTGCTGTGGAAGGAGTGGCAGATTGCACAAAAAGCGCGGTTGCTGGCGACCACACTCTACTGGAATGGACAAGCCATCCGGGCAAGCGGCGGGGAACTCGCCGCCGTCACACAGACCGAATCGCAGATGGCACAAGCTCTGAACCGCGGCGAGATCAGCCTGAGCGCCATCAGCCCGGTACAGGCTTCGAAAGCATCCCTGGAACAGGCACTGGCCGCCCTGCAAATGCAACAGCTCAAGAACTGGGGAGAACTCAATACCTTGCTGGGGCTGAAGCCCAATGTGCGCTTTGCCATTGCCCGCCCCCAACCGCACGCGCTGCCGAATGATCTGACGAAACTTGCCGCCAGCGTGCAGGATCGCCGGCCCGACCTCATCGCCCTGCAGCTGGGCTACCGCTCAGCGGACCAGGATGTACGCACCGCGATCCTGGGCCAGTTTCCCGCGCTGCTTCTGGGCGGGTCCTGGAATTCCGATACCTCGCAGGTCCGCTCGGGAGGACCCACGGTCACTTTCGATCTACCGACTTTCAGCCGCAATCAGGGCCAAGTTGCCAAGACCCGGGCCACACGTCTGCTGCTGCACGAGCAGTACCAGAGTCGTCTGGATACGAGTGCTGCCAGCGTGCTTTCGTTACAGGCACAAAATCAGGCCATCACGACGCAGCTTGCGGCGGCGGCCAAGAACGTCCACACCGCGGATCTGCAGGTGCATGCCGCAAAAGCTGCATTTGACGCAGGCAATCTGGACTCCCGAACATTGGCCGATTACCGGTCCACAGCGCTGGCCCGAACGCTACAGCGCCTGGATCTGGAACGTGCCCGCGATGAAACAGCAATTGCGCTGGAACTTGAGCTTGGGCTGGGCCTTCCTCACGTCCGGATCGCCCCCATGGATGAGGTGAAATCACTATGAAACGTCTGATGATGACTGGAGCGGCCCTACTGGCAGCATGGGTGGGCTATCTGGGGCTGGGATACAGTAGTGGCGCGACCGAACCCGCCGCAAGCGCCGCAGCGCCCAGCGTGCTGGTCACGGCTGTCCCGCTGCAGCCGGGCAGCCTCGCGCAGACACTCACGGCTTACGGCGCGATCCAGTCCTCACCTTCTGCCGTGCAAGCCATCACTGCACACGCGAACGAGACGGTGCAGGCCCTCTTCGTCCACGCGGGGGACCGCATACCGGCGGGTGCACCGCTGCTATCGCTCACACCCAGTGCGCAAACGATAGCCGCCTACAAGCAGGCGCAATCCGCAGCACTTGATGCCCGGGCGCAGGTCGCCAGAACACGCAAACTCCTGGCTCAGCACCTGGCCACCGTTCAAGATCTGGCCAACGCACAGAAGACCGACACCGATGCCCGGTCGGCACTGGAAGCACTCAAGGCACAGGGAGGCGACTCACCGGTCACACTGCGGGCGCCCTTCCCCGCCATCGTGACGCGGCTTGCAGTCTCCAGCGGTTCAGCCGTCGCACCGGGCACCGCCATGCTCGAGCTGGCAGGGGTGGCCGGGCTGGTGCTGCGGGTCGGCGTGATCCCGGACGAAGCACGCCGCGTGCACCCGGGCGATCCGGTACAAATTACTTCCCTTAAGAATGAACCGGCGCAATCGGGATCAGTCAGCCGTATCGCCGGAGCTGTCGATGCGGCCTCGGGCCTCATCCCGATCGATATTGTGCTTGCCACCGATCACCTGTTCCCCGGAGAAACGGCACGCGCCGTCATCACGGTAGGGCAGGCACAGGGGTATGTGGTCCCTCATGCCGCCATCCTTGCAGACGACCAGGGAGCCCCCTATGTCGTGCAGGCTGACGGCGCGAAGGCGCGCAAGGTCAAGGTGCATATCGAAGCCACTCAGGGAAACCAGGTAGCCGTACGGGGCGACGGGCTCAATGCCCAACAGGCCCTGGTGCTCTCGGGGAATTACCAGCTCGATGACGGAATGGCGCTGCGCTTTGCAGACGCCGTCAAAGGGTTGACGAAATGAGCCTGCCCGCCTGGATAGAAGAACACAGGCTGCCGGTTCTTTTCGTTGCCTTCGCACTGACGCTTGCCGGCATCTACGCCGCCATTCGGCTTCCAGTAGGCCTGTTTCCGGTCACGAGCTTTCCGCGTATCCGCGTCGAAGTGAATACCGGCAGCATGCCGGCGCAACAGATGCTGATCGATGTGACACAGCCACTGGAAGCCGTGGCACGCGCCGTTCCGGGTGTGACGGGAATTTCGTCGACGACCTCGCGCGGTTCTGCGCAGATCTTCGTCACCTTCCCCTGGGGCACGGACATGGACCGTGCCCTCATCCACGTGGACGCTGCCTTTTCACGCAAGATGGCCGACCTGCCAGCGGGAACCACCTACGGCGTGAGCCAGATGAGCCCAAACGCCGTCATGCCGTTCGTCTCCTACGCGCTGCTCTCGGACAAGCTCTCGCCTGCGCGCCTACGGGAGATTGCCCAGCATGAGGTGGTGCCGCTTCTGACCGGTATCGCGGGCATCCGCCGCGTGGGCGTATTGGGCGGCAAGACCCCGGAGGTGCAAGTGTCCATATCGACGCAAGCGCTGCAGGCTTATGGCCTGACGCTTGCGGACGTCAGCAACGCTCTGGCCGCCACCAACACCGTTGCCGCCGCCGGGCATCTGGCCGACAACGATCTGCTCTATCTGGCGGTGAACGATAACGCCTTCACATCCGTACAGTCAGTGGGCGACGTGACGCTGCGCACGCGCAAGTCCGGCGTAGTGCGCCTGTCGCAGATCGCCACCATCACGATGGGTTCAGAGCCGCAGTGGCTGCTGGTCAACGTGAACGGCCACCCGGGAGTCACCTTCGACGTTTACCAGCAGGACAACGCCGACTCGCTGGCGCTCGCCCGGCAAGTCGGACAACACCTCGACGCCTTCATGAAGACCCAGCCTGCGTCGCTGCATCTGTATAAATGGTACGACCAGACGCAACTCGTGCACTCCTCCATCGCGGCTCTGGAAGAAGCCATTGCCATTGGGCTGCTCTTTGCAGCGGGCGTCCTCTTCTGGTTTTTGCGCAGCGCGCGGGTCACGGCGGTCGCGATGATCGTGGTTCCGATGTCTGTCATGATCAGCATGCTCGTGCTGTGGCTGCTGGGCATGACGCTCAATATCATGACACTGGGCGGCATCGCGGCTGCCATTGGCCTGCTGATCGACGACGTGATCGTCATGATCGAGCATATCGCCCGCCGGATTGGTCATTCAAACGCGGAACACGACCCACAAAGAGGCGTACTGCGCGCGGCACGCGAGTTTCTGGCGCCCCTGATGGGTTCGTCACTGGCCACGGTCATCATCTTCATCCCGCTGGCGTTTCTGTCGGGGGTGACGGGTGCCTTCTTCAGGTTCCTGTCGCTCACCATGGCCTCGTCCCTCATCATCTCGTTTCTGCTCACGGCCTTCGTCGTGCCGCTGTTGGCGCGCCGCCTCATCGACTTCGACCACTGGACCGATCCATCCCATGGCAAGGACACGCGGCTCAAACATGCTCACGGCCGACTGCTTGATCTCGCGTTTTGCAAACCTTGGATCGTTGCGCTGGCGCTGGCCGCAGTGGCCGGGGTGGGCTATCTGGGCTATCAGCATGTGGGCACCGGGTTCCTGCCGCGCATGGACGAAGGTGGCTTCGTGCTGGACTACAAGACGGCGCCCAGCACCTCGCTGGCGGAAACCAACCGGGAACTCACACAGGTCGAAGCCATCCTCAAGACCAACCCTTATGTAGATACTTATTCGCGGCGCACGGGCGCAGGGCTTGGGGGCGACCTGACTGAAACCTACCAGGGAGACTTTTTCGTGCGCCTGGTGGATCCCTCCAGACGACCCGATATCTGGAAAGTGATGGACGACATCTCCACGAAAGTCTCCAGTCAAGTTCCCGGGGTGGACTTCGATACCCACCAGCTGATGGGCGACATGATCGGCGACATGGTGGGCCGCCGACAGCCGGTGGTGATCCAGCTGAGTGCCAAGAACGCCAACGAGCTCGCTCCCGCCGCCCAGAAAATCGCTGCGGCCCTTGCCAGAGTGCCTGGCGTAGAGGCTGCGTCCATCAGTGACGGTGTGACACCTGCCGGCGATGCGCTGAAGATCCACGTCGACTCCGCTGCCGCAACCCAGCACAACGTCACCGTGGCCGAGGTCAAGAACCAGGTGCAGCACTACCTGGAAGGCTCGGTCGTGACCCGGTATCTTGCGGCAAACCGCGATGTGGGGGTCCGGCTCAAGCTCCAGGCACCAGAAGGCAGAATCTACCGTGACCAGCTGGGTGACCTCCCGATCGAATCCCCAGACGGGCAGACTTTTCCGTTGAAAGCGGTCGCAAGCACGCAATTCGTGTCTGGCCAGCCAGAGCTCACGCGCGACAACCTGCGGCAGATCGTTGCCATCACGGCGCAGACCAACGGCTCGCGCGACCTGGGCTCAACCATCGCCTCGGTCAAACAGATGCTACAGACTCCTGACCTGATTCCAGCCGGAATGACCTATACATTTGGTGGCGCTTACCAACAACAGCAACAAGCAGCGCGCGGTATGGTGAAGGTCTTTGCGGCGGCCGTCGCGGCCGAAATCATTCTGCTGATGTTCCTGTACCGCACCCTCTTCATCCCGCTCATCGTCATGGCCACCTCACTGCTGTCCACCGGCGCAGTTTTCGTCGGACTCTGGCTCACGGGTGTGGAACTCAACATTACCGCCATGATGGGCATGGTGATGATCATCGGCATCGCTACCGAGATGGCCATCTTCCTGGTGTCAGAATATCAGGCGCTGCGCCAGGCCCTGCCTGTGCGCGAAGCCCTGCGATCGGCCGCCCTCAACCGCCTGAGACCTATCGTCATGAGCACACTTGCAATGATCCTTGCGTTGGTGCCACTGGGCGCCGCCGTGAGCGGTGCCGGAGACCAGATGCTGCAGCCGTTGGCGATCGCCATCATCGCCGGTGCCCTGGTGCAGTTGCCACTGGTGCTGCTGGCCATGCCCGTGCTGATCGACCTGGCCGAGCGACATGCCAGTAGCGAGCCACTGCCCGCAGCGCAAGGTCTATTGTGAACACATCCACTGAAATCGGGATGCGCCTTTTCGCACCCCGACTGCGGCAGGCAGCCATCCCGGTAGCCCTCTACGCGCCGTTGTTCCTGATCGGCGCCGTCGTGCTATGGACGCTGCTCTCGGCCATCAGTCACAGCGCGCCAGACAAAGACAACATCGAAGAGCTGGTCTGGGCATCGAGTTTTGAATGGGGATACTTCAAGCATCCACCGGTACCCTCGTGGATCCTGTACCCCCTGGTGCTGCTCTTTGGCAAATCTGTCTGGCTGACTTTTTTTGCCGGCCAATCCGTCTGCGCGCTGGGACTCTGGCTCCTTTGGAAATTCGGCTGCGAATTCACGACCCCAAGACGCTCGCTGATCGCCATGCTCATGGTGTCAGTCACAGCCTATTTCTCGATACGGGCCGACATGTACAACCACAATTCCGTGCAGATGTGGTCTATCGTCGCCTCGACCTGGCTCTATTACCGGGCACTGCGATACCAGCATGCCCGAGACTGGCTCTGGCTGGGTGCGGCCTGTGGCGTCGCATTCCTCACCAAATACAGCGCGCTCATCCAGTTTGCAGCCTTTTTCGTGTTCTTCGTGTACGCAGGTCACTGGAGAGACCGCCGTGCATGGCGAGGCGCGGCGATGGCGCTGGCTGTCTTTCTGCTGGTCATCTCGCCCCATATTCATTGGCTCATTCACCATCACTTCGGGCCGCTGCACTATGCCGACACCTCCATCTTCCCCACAAGCGGCGGAAGCTTCAGCGAATCACACCAAATTGCAGAATTTCTTAGCACTCAGCTCGGACGTTTGAGCCCGATGCTCGTCGCCTGGCTTGCCGTCGCTTATTGGCAATTCCGAGCGAGCAGGCGCAGCAGCACACCAAAAATCCTGGTGGCAACCCGCCCCTACGCCCGGGCACTCAGCGCCTGGGATCGATCCTTTCTGGTCATCGTCGGTGGCAGCCCTGTCCTGCTCACCGTCACCGTCTCCGCATTCATCGAGGCCCATTTGGGGGCCTCATGGGCGACCACCTTCTTCGTCCTGTTCGGGTTTTATACCTTCTGGTGGTTGGGGGGCGACGAGCGTGAAGTCCTGCGAAGAACTGCCATCACCGTCATGACGATCCAGATCCTCATGGCTGCCGGCTACGCCATCGGCCGGGGGCCCCTCGCCTACCACACCGGGATGGAAACGAATTCCACCTACCCAGGGTCGATCATTTCGAGGCGGATGCGGGCGATATGGCACCAGTATGTGCCAACCGCCCCCCTTACCCTGGTCGCAGCCCACACATGGCTGGGCGGAAATATCGCCATCCACATGCACCCAAGCCCTGAAATTCTTGAAGACGGCAAGCCTGAGCTTTCGCCATGGATCAAGTCTCACAATCCGCTGCGCTGTGGCGCCCTGATCGCAATGAGTAGTGTCGATTACCCTTCGGGGGCGACCAACGAGGTGCTGAACAGGCTTTATGAAGAAGCTCCATACAAGGGCGTGATCCGCCAGCGCTGGTCCGCCCCAACGAGCCCACTCATCACCATCCGATGGGCTGTCATTCCACCCACCACCAGTTGCACACGGTACGCAAGCTTCTGAATGCCGTGGGAAGCGAACTGCAGTCCAACGTCATCGCCGCCGCTGCTGCTGCTCGGTCACTTCCTTTTGCATGCGCAGGGCATTGGATGGCCAGGTGCTCTTGATGTAGGCGAGCACCGCGATAATCTGTTCGTCACTCAGGGTGCCGCCGAATGCTGGCATGTCGCTTTGATAACCCGGCGGCGCAGTGCGCCCTGGAACCAGGCCGTTTTTCACCAAGTCGAAGAGCACCGCATCAGGGTGGTGCCAGGTGTGCCCCGTGCGATCATGTGGCGGCGCGGGCAGCCGGCCGTTCGCCAGACGCTCGCGCCAGTTGGGCTGACCCTGCAGTTTCGCGCCGTGGCAGGCCGCACAGGTGTTTGCGTAAATCGCCTTGCCCTGTACGACCAAATCCTGGTTTGCAGGGTCGATGAAGGTTGCGCTGGCCGGGCGATTGGCCCAGTACAGCAGGACAGCTCCGGCAACCGCTACAGTCCCCACAGCCGTAACGGCCCATTTTTTATTGATTCGAAGAAACGACATGACTGGATCTGAGGTAGGCCCCGTTCGGTTGATGCGTTGATGCGATGATTACGCTGCGCCCGCAAGGCTCACTGCTTGGCCGCGGGCTCCTGGACCTTGTCTGCATACTTGATGAGGATATCTCCCATCGCACGCATCATTTCGCCATGCATCTTCATCGCAGTCTTGCGATCCAGGCCTGCGCCCATCGCCATCGAGCAGCCGTCCATCATGCCACCGCCCATGGCACCACCACCCATCATCCCCATCATGCCGCCGCGCATATGCTCACCTTCCCGCATACCTGAGCGCGAGGCACCTTCATTGCCCTGCCCGCTACCCATCATCCCCATCATGCCACCACCCATGGCACCTTGAGATCCGGTATCTCCCATCATGGATGAGTTTTGGCCCGAGCCGCCTCCCTGTTGCATCATGCCTGAGCCCCCGGAATCGCTCTGGGCAGCAGTGGCCGCAACGACGGGCGCACCGACACCGATTGCCAGCGCGGCAACGGATGCCGCAAGTATCGTTTTCACATTCATAGCTCGCTCCTGAACGTCAAACAGACAGGCCCGGACAGGCCATCATTTCCTGAAAAGATATTTCACAAGCGCTGCAATGGCAAGCACAAGCACGGCCACAATGAGCAGCCAAAAAATTGCCATGGACCACACCATCCCGCCCATCGTCGAGCCCTCCATCATCTGGGCCTGTGTGCTGCTGGACATCAGTGCTCCAACAGTGAAGGCAATCCACAGAGGTAACAGCACAGGCACGCCTTTGGATTTCATCATAAGCAACACCTCCCTTCCTGAATAGACGGGCACAGCACCAGCCTAGTTTCCTGCCGCCCGCGTGGCAACATCCGTAGCCTAACCCTTGACACAACGGGAAGGTCAACTCACCTTCACCTTGCCCACCATTCCGGCTTCCATATGGCCAGGGACGAGGCACGCAAAGTCCACCGTGCCAGGCTGATCGAACGTCCATACCAGCCCGCCGATCTTGCCGGCTGCGAGCGTGATCATGTTGGGTTCAGCATGCTTCATCCCAGACATCTTCTGCATTTCGGCCGCATGTGTCTTCAGGTCGGCCACCGTGCCTATCACCATCTCGTGCGGGATCTGCCCGGTGTTCTTCACAAAGAAACGGATGGTCTCGCCCGCCTTCACCTGGATTTCGTTCGGTGTGAACCGCATGGAATCTTCCATCTTTAATTCGACCGTGCGGGTGACTTTTGCGGGGTCGCCCGGCCGGCCAATGGCGGATGGCGCCGACGACATGGTGGACATATCATGCCCTGGCATGCCATGGGCCGGCGCGTCGTGCCCACCCGAATGCCCACCCACTGCCCACGCGAGGGCTGGCAGAATGCTGAGGGCCAGGACGGTCAAGGGTTTCTTCATCATGAAAACTTCTCCTGAAAATTCGATCGGACAGGCAGCCCTCGCGTGCTGCCGATAAACTGATCTGCAGCTGAGGTCAAAATCGAAGACTGACGCCTGCCACAAACCGGGTCTCTTGCTTCGGCTCACCTGCAGCGCGTGCGTAGTCCGCAGTCTTGCCAAAACTGCTGGCCCACTCCACACCGATATAAGGCGTGACCTGGCGCGTGATCTCATACTTGAGACGCAGACCTGCCGTGCCATTCGCGAGCCCACTGCCGATGCCCCGGCGTTCGTCGTCCTTGCCGTAAAGGTTGACCTCGATGCTTGGCTGGAGGTACAGGCGCTGTATCAGCAGAACGTCATACTCTGTTTTGAGCCAGAGCGCCGTGCGCCCATTGGGGCCCACAAACGCGGTCGCATCGACATCGAACCAGTATGGAGCAAGACCTTTGAAACCCAAGGCAAGCCACTGACGGTTGGGCATACCCTGACCGTGATCGAACCGCAGGCCCAGCTCCGTATCCCAGAACGTGGAGACAGCGTGGCGCCAGAGCACTTGCGTTCTGGAATCACGTAGCTTGCCGCCGGCCACTTCGCCTTCGGCTTTGAGGGCTGCCCGGTTGTAGGTGCCGCCATACCAGGCTTCACCATCGTAAGTGCCCCATTCTTGACCGCGTGCCCGGACGTACTCCAGACGATCCAAATAAACAGATGCGAAATTGTGCTCATCCGACATCCGCAGTGCTTGTGAAGGCGGTAAGGCGTACTTGCCGGCGTTACGCATATAGCCCTCGGAGTATGCGTTTGGATCGCGCGCATCGGCGGGTGCCGAGCCGCCTTGCGTCTGCATGGCACCGTGATCCATACCTGCCCCATCCATAGCGCCTTGTTCCGCTTCTTGCTTAACCGCAGAGCCGGTGTCGGGCGACACAGCAGAAGCCGCAGGACTCTGTGTCGCGCCATTGTGGGTGGCGTGTCCGGAATGCGCCTGAGCGCTGGCTGGCAAGGGAACAGCCATAGCTGCGGTCACCACCGCTGCAAGTAAGGTCATCTTCAATGAGGAAAGGTTTTCCATATTGGCCGCGCTCTGAATACTGTGATTGATTTTCATGCGACGACCACCTCACGGAACATGCCCGAGTCCATATGCAACATCAGGTGGCAGTGCCACGCCCAGCGGCCAAGGGCGTCAGCTGTTACCAGAAAGCTGATCCGCTGAGCCGACTGCACCGGGATCGTGTGGCGCCTGATCTGAAACTGGCCGTCTGGTGATTCAAGTTCGCTCCACATGCCATGCAAGTGCATGGGGTGCGTCATCATCGTGTCGTTCTGCAGGATGACTCTGAGCCGTTCGCCGTAGCGGAAATGGACGGGTGTCGAATGTCCATACTCGACCCCGTCGAACGACCAGGTGTAGCGCTCCATATTGCCGGTCAGATGAAGTTCCACCTCACGTTCTGCACCACGCGAGTCCATGGGCCCACCGATGGTATGCAGGTCAGCCAGCGTCAATACGCGCCGTCCGTTGTTGCGCAGCCCGATGCCTGGGTCAGATAGGTCGGTGCGCGGCATGTCCACCCTCATGTCGGTGCTCGCGCCGTATTCCGTTTTTGCATGGCGTACCTGGGTGCTGGCACGTGAGGCGGGCATCGAGCCATGGTTCATACCTGCCATTGCCGCCGTACCAGAGTGATCCATGCCCGCCATACCGCCGCCACTCATGGCACCCATCATGTCAGCCATGGTGAGCCACTCGACGGAATCCAGCGCAGGAACTGCTGCAACAAGCCCCTCGTGGGTGGCCAGCGTGCCGCGTGCATAGCCTGTACGATCCATGGCCTGGGCAAAAACGGTGTAGGCGTCGTCCTGGGGCTTCACCAGCACGTCGTAGGTCTCACCGGGCCCGAAGCGGAACTCATCGACGGTGACCGGCTCTACATTCACGCCGTCCGCCTGAACGACAGTCAATGGCAGACCAGGGATGCGCACGTCGTAAAAGGTATTGGCCGCCCCATTGATGAAACGCAGCCTGATCCGTTCCCCGGGTTTGAAAGACCCCGTCCAGTTACCAGCAGGCGTCACACCGTTCATCAGGTAGGTCAACACGTCCGCCGACAGATCCGCAAGGTCTGTCGGATTCATGCGCATTTCGTTCCACATCTTGCGCTTGTCCACGGCCGCCTTCAGTCCCAGGCGCGAAACGTCCTGGAAGAAATCGACTGCCGTAGGCTGGCTGTGGTTGTAGTAGTCCCCCCTCATCTTGAGCTTTTCGAGAACCCGCATCGGATTCTCGTCAGTCCAGTCGGAGAGCTGGATCACGTGCTCGCGGTCGAATCGAAGCGAGTCTGGCTGGGCTGGGTCGATGATGATCGCGCCGTAGACCCCCGTGGCCTCCTGCATACCGGCATGCGAGTGGTACCAATAGGTACCGCTTTGCTGTACCTTGAACCGATAGGTGAATGTATGCCCAGGAGCGATCCCCGCAAAGCTCAGCCCTGGTACCCCATCCATCTGGAAGGGCAGAATGAGGCCGTGCCAGTGGATGGATGTCGCCTCGGCCAGACGGTTCTTCACGCGGAGGGTCACGGTGTCCCCTTCTCGCCAACGCAGGGTGGGTGCCGGAAGTGAGCCGTTCACCGTGGTGGCCATGCGCGGGCTACCGGTAAAATTCACAGGCGATTCGCCGATCTCAAGATTGAATTCGGTGCCGCGCAAGACAACGGCCGACCCCACGTGGGTGCCTGCTGTCGCAGCGGCAGCCCGTGCGTAGGGCGGCAGGCTCAGCAGGACGCCCCCAGCGGCAAGCCCCTGGACGAAGCGGCGGCGCGACAAGGCTGGGGCAGCAACAATGGAGGCGGCAGGTCGTTTCACGACTGTGATTCCCGTTCATACGAAAGTAGGAACCGACACTCTACGGAAGTGAGACTGTCAGACTGATGACGCCATCATTACAAGTCTGTCATCAGAACGTCATGGTTGCGTCATCCCCTCGCGACTAAAATCGGGAAACGGTTGCGTCGCAGTCCTATCACCTATAGCGACAACAAGAACACACGGCAGACCCATGAAATTGCTCCTGGTCGAAGACGAGATCAAGACGGGCGAATATGTACAGCAAGGGCTGACCGAGTCAGGCTTTGTCGTGGATCTCGTCCGCACCGGGCTAGATGGCCACCACCTGGCATTGACCGGTTCCTATGACCTGATCATTCTGGACGTGATGCTGCCTGATGTGGATGGCTGGCATATCGTACGAGCCCTGCGCGAGGCCAAGTCGGCTGTGCCGGTACTTTTCCTGACGGCCAAAGACAGCGTGGAAGACCGCGTCAAGGGGCTGGAACTGGGCGCAGACGATTATCTGGTCAAGCCCTTTGCCTTTTCAGAGCTCCTGGCGCGCGTGCGTACGCTGCTGAGACGCGGTATTACGACGAGCCTGCAGGACCAGATGCAAGTCGCAGACCTGATTCTGGATATTCCGCGCCGCCGCGTACAGCGCCAGGATCAACGCATCAGCCTGACCAATAAGGAATTCGCGCTGCTGGAGCTTCTGGTACGTCGACAGGGTGAGGTGCTGCCTCGGTCGCTCATCGCCTCACAGGTCTGGGACATGAATTTCGACAGTGACACCAACGTGATCGACGTCGCCATCCGACGCCTGCGGGCGAAGATCGACGACGCTTTCGAGCCCAAGCTCATCCACACAATTCGTGGCATGGGGTACATGCTTGATGCTGCCGCACCGGAATGATCCATGAATCGGCGCCCCGCTTCTCTTGCCGTACGGCTGACGGTCTCCATCGGTGTAGTCATCACGGTCGTGCTACTGGCATTCGGCTGGATCGTTGAGCGATCCAGCCGAATGCC
>NZ_SCQN01000036.1 GCF_004321985.1 Castellaniella sp.
ACGCCCCGGCAGGTCGGCCTTACCTCTTTTGGTGGTCAGCCGGTTTCATCCTGCTTCGGCGAATACTTTACGGGGTTCGGGCAAGCGCAGATTACTGAAAATGGAAAGGCGTACCCGGCATCTATGGGCAAGCGACACCGCAATCTAATCGACCAAATTACCACCTGGGACAACCTGCAAGAGGCCTACCGCAAGACGGTCAAGGGCAAGCGGGGATCGTTCGGGTACTTGGAATTT
The DNA here is from genome assembly GCF_004321985.1 of Castellaniella sp. GTDB lineage: Bacteria > Pseudomonadota > Gammaproteobacteria > Burkholderiales > Burkholderiaceae_B > Castellaniella. The sequence continues at coordinate 238 of NZ_SCQN01000036.1, forward strand.
AAGGAGTACGACAAGGCCAACCTGCGAGCCATCCAGAATGAGCTGCAGGCGGGCATCTATCGGCGCAACGCATACCGGGAATTCATGATCTATGAACCCAAGCCCCGGGTCATTTCGGCTCTGGACTTCAGTGATCGCCTGGTGGAACACGCTATCTGCAATGTGGTGGAACCGATTCTGGAAGCCACCATGCTGCCTTACGCCTTCGCCTGCCGCGTGGGCTACGGTGCGCATCGGGGTGTCATGCACATCCAGGCGGCCATGCGCCGAGGCGGGTACACGCACTTTGCGCAGACCGACTTTTCTAAATTCTTTCCCAGCGTCCAGCACGGCCCCTTATTCGACATGGTGGCCAAGAAGATCCACTGCACGGCCACGCTGGCGCTGATCCGGGAAATGCTGCCGCATGACGGCTTGGGCTTGCCCATCGGAAGCCTGCTGTCCAAGGTGCTGGCGAACCTCTACGCCCAGCCCATCGACAGGATGGTGCATTACGACTTCGGGCAACCGCCTTGGGCGCGGTACATGGATGACATCGTGGTGCTGGGCAATGACCCGGCGCAGCTGCATGACGTCTATGAAGGTATCAAGACCACGGCAGCCGACCAGCTGGGCCTGAGAATTTCCCGCTGGCAGGTCGCCCCGGTATCACGTGGCATCAACTTCCTGGGCTACCGCATTTGGCCCGGTCACAAGCTGCTGCGCAAGAATTCCGTGCTGCGGGCCAAGCGCAAGGTGGGCAAGTTCATCGAACACACCAATACCGAAGGCCTGCGCAAGTTCCTGGCCGCCTGGACGGGCCATGCGCAGTGGGCCGATTCGCACAACCTCATTTCCTGGATGGAGAACCACTATGGCATTGCTTGTCATTAATACCCGGGCCGATCTTGACGCCCTGGCGGGCACCCCCGAACACGACGCATTCATGGCCCGTCTGGCCGGGAGCCTCTGGCGCCTGGAACGCGATGATGTTGCGCTGACCTGGAAGGCCGTCGAAGATGACACGATCATCGCGCGCTTCGGCTTTGCGCGAACTGACTTCCCCCTCGCCGTGGCGCCCAGCCTACCTGTCTACGTGCCCCCACCGTCTTCCGTGCCCCATACGGTCAGCCGGGCACAAGGCAAGACGGCACTCATCCAGGCCGGCAAGTGGGATGCCGTCACGGCGTATGTCGCGGCCATTGCCGATCCCACGCAGAAGGCGCTGGCCAACGTGGCGCTGAACGATACCCAGGACTGGCGGCGTGATTCACCGTTCCTGAGCCAGGCGGCCGCAGCCGTCGGGTTGACCAGCGCCAACCTGGACGCGCTGTTTACGGCTGCGGCCGCCATCGTGCTGTAAGGAGCCTTCGCATGATCCTGCCATACCTCACTTGGACAACCCTGGTTTTCGCTGCGGCTCTGATTCTGGTGGAGGTTGCCGACTCCACTGGTGATGATCTGACGGTGCGCCCCATCAGCCACTACTTCGGCACAGCCACCAGCGTCGTGCAGGATGCGATGTTCTTGGCCATGGCTGCTGCACTCTGGTACACAGCCTGGACGTTGGGTATGACCTGGCTATCTGCATCACTTGCTGCGGTCGGTCTGGGCCTCGCGCTTGCCATGTCTACCGACACCTGGCCGAGGCTGTATTTCGGCGCGGATCGCGTACTGCACTACACGGGCGCGGCGCTCTGCTTCCTGGCAGGACTTTCGATGATGCTGGCAGTCAGTGATTACACCTACGCCCTCGCTTACGCGTCTGGCGCCCTATTGCTGGTTCTCATCGATCGCAAACAAACAGCCGTCCAGGAAAAACTTGGTGTGCTCATGCTGATTGTGTGGGTGTTCGGTTATTCCCTGAATCTGGCGTGAGGGACTGCGATGCCGCTGTCAGACGACGCTATTGCCATCATCCAAGCCGTGCGGGAAACCACGGGGGGTCTTGAAACGAAACTCGCCGCCATGAAGGCACGGCAGGATGAATTGTTTGAAGGCTTCCCTGGCGGCGATCCAGAGGCCCACAGGCGGTACCACGAATCCATCATCGAGTGGCGGGAGTTGCGCAACCGGATGGTCAAGGAAGCCCTGGTGCACGCCGCCAAGGTCGGCGGAATCGGGGCCTTCGGCTGGATTCTGTATGCGTTGTGGACGGCCTTCAAAATGGAACTCACGAAATGAAACTCATTGATGAATGGAAACAGTGGCACAAATTCTGGTCGATTCGCCTGCAAGCGGCAGGCGTGGCCATCCTCACTCTTGTACAGGGGTTCCCCGATGCTCTCGTCTCTGTTTGGTCTACTCTCCCGACTGATATCACAGCAGCCTTCCCGGCAAGCACCGTCAAGTGGATCGGCATCGCCGTCCTTGTCTGTGGGGTCGGTGCCCGCGTCGTCCAGCAAGATAAGCTCCACGCTGGCATGGGGGGCGAAAGTGGGCCCGGCGTTTCGGGAGACGGTAATCGAGATCTGCAGCAGCCTGCAGATAAACCCTGATTATTTGATGGCCTGCATGGCCTTCGAGTCAGCGGAGACGTTCAGGCCCGACGTGAAGAACGCAGCGGGTTCTGGTGCCGTTGGCCTAATTCAGTTCATGCCCGCAACCGCACAGGGGCTAGGCACGTCTACGCAGGCCCTATCTGCGATGACGGCCGCTGAGCAACTGGATTGGGTGCGCATGTACTTCAAGCCTTACGCAGGGCGTCTGCACACGCTCTCTGACTGCTACATGGCCATTCTGTACCCCAAAGCCATCGGTAAGCCAGAGGATTACCAGCTCTTCGTGCGCCCGTCGATCTACTACACACAAAACGCAGGACTTGACCGGGACCGCAAGGGCTATGTGACGAAGGCCGATGCTGCCGCACTGGTACAGGCCAAGCTCGATCGTGGCTTGCTGCCTACCAACGTGTGGGGTGGAGCATGATCACCGCCCTGCTCGCTCAGATCTGGCCCTACCTGCTGGCCGCAGTGGGCGCCGTTGCTGCTGTGCTGGGCTTCGGTGCTTCGCAGCGGGCGGCAGGCCGACAACAGGAGCAGGCCGCACGCCTGCAGGAGGCCCAAGAGGCCAGGAGGAACGCTGATGCTGTGGCTGAAAAAATTGCTTCGCTGGATGATCGTGCTGTCCTTGATGCCGCTCACAAGTGGGTGCGCGGCGCCAACGAGTAGCAGCTACTGTGAAGTCGCCCAGCCGATCCGCTGGGCCAGCATGGCAGATCTGAATGCCACCCCCGTGGACATCACCCGCCAGGTGGTGCGCCACAATGACCAGTGGGCGGCGTTGTGCAAGACGCGATCCTGACCAAATCTTGACATAGGTAGGCGGAAATTGGGGGAAATACCGGCAAAAACGCAGTGGTCTGTGGGGTGGCTACCCTTGCAAGCCATTGAAATTACTGCGTTTTTACTTTTGCCTACTGGCAAACTGACGGACTGTTAATCCGCAGGTCGCAGGTTCGAACCCTGCTCGGGGAGCCAGGAAAATCAAGGGTTTCGGACGATTTCGAAGCCCTTTGTCTTTTCCGATATGTGATGGTTTATGTGAGGGTCTCACATATCCAGTGGTTTTCAGCTCGCCTCAGCGCGGGCTTTTTTGTGCTTCCGTCTGACGTGACCAAGGGTTCCACCTGGTGTAAAACTACTGTTTTTACGGGCAGTAGATCAGATGCTCACCTGCACTGTCGTCCGCACTCACCACCAGGGCCGAAAGCTCGATCAGCGCGACTGGGAAGAACCTGTGCGAGGGTCCGTCGAGATGGCGTCGATCCGGCGCGAGGATCTGCATCGCGTTGTCGAGTACCTGTGCATCCCACGCCGGCAGGCCAACGATCCGGATGTCATTCCGCCGCTGTGGGAACCGCACTTGCTGACGTTCGGTGGACAGGGAATGATAGTCGTGGGGTTCGAAGAGATCGATGGCTCGCACTACTATCAGGGCTGGTACGTCCGCTGGAATTGATATGTGCGGCAGAATCAAGCAAGCAGAAGAGCTCGACTATTACGAGATCAAGATTCAGTGGCGGCCATCCAGGACGCCGCAAGGCTATCGGCCAAGTCATAACGTGCCGCCCGGAACACGGCCCATCGTGCTGCACCGCCTGGGCGACGGCAGCGAGCAGGTCGATCAATTGTTCTGGGGCTACAAGCCACCATGGTACATACGCGGGCCGGCCAGCAATGCGCGTCTGGACACCGTCCTCAAGGGATCGCCATTCTGGAAGCCCCTGCTGGCCAGGCGCGTCATCGTGCCCGCCGACGGCTGGTATGAGTGGACTGGCGATAAAGGCGACAAGCAGCCCTGGTACATCAGCCCAAAGGACGGCGCACCTAGCAGCAAATATCAGTTGCCAGACGTGAGCGCGCCGATCTGATCGCGCAGTATCAGGCGGTCAGCTCCGCCTGCCGTGCCTGGGCGACTGGCAGAGCCTCTTTACGTCGCCAAGCGATAAAGACAACTGATACAAAGTAAAGGTATCTATCTGTCTTCATGTGCCGCAGACTGAATAAAGCGAGGCAACACGCTCAAGATCCATAACCAATCTGACAGATCGAGCCAACGCCTCCCTTAAAATCGCACGCTCAGCGCATGCGGCCCTCTGCACACCGGCTTCACCGAAGTCGGAACGTTTAGCGATGGGCAATCCTGGCCCAGATACACACAAAACAAACCGGTCAGGCTACTTGGAACTTCCATGACCCTTTACCTCTCACCCACCACCTTTTCTGCTCCAAAGTTGCAGGCCGTAGATATGAACAACCCGCCCGCACCACCTTCGCCGTTCGACGACATCGAGCGCACCAGGCGGTGCGTCAAGGACCGCGCCCGTTTTCTCAAACTGATGAAAACCCGATTTCCTGGATTGCCCTATTAAAACAGGTACTCAAAGGGCCGCTGCGCCCTTGAGCAGTATCTACTGCCAGGCCCCCGGCGACTTACAGCCCCACAAACGCAAAAAGCGGCCGGCCCCTCCGAGGAGAGACCGGCCGTTTTGCTTTGGCCGATGCTACCAGTGCGCGCCGCCGAAGACCCGATCGTGTCAGGAGGTGCTATGGGCGTCCTGTCATCGTTGGGATCAGGGCGCCAGGGATATTGGGCGGCCGGCCTTATGCCCGTAGAATCGAGGCTTTCACCACTCAACCCAATAACGATCAAGGAATTGTCATGACCGTCGAAAATCCGTTCGGAGATAGCCCGAGCAGTCAGCAGCCTAAGACCAGGCCATACCTGGTCCTGATATCCGCAGTAAAGGACAATCTGGCGCTCGCGCAGCAAATCGTGAAGAACATTCAGACCGAGGTGGATGAGCGGGCCGCTCCACTGTGGATCGACTCCAAGGGAATCGGTCTGCTCGTCAACACCGAGCTCGTGGCGTGGGAAATCCGCAAGGAGGCGCTGAGCCTCAACATAAAGACCAGCCCACAGGACGTGAAGGGCTTTCTGGTTCTGGAGATCGGCCCGGACTGGGCGGCGCCCAAAGACGCAACCACGGCGCACTGGCTGGCTAGTCATGTCGGCGACCCCCGACCGGTGCCTTATCAGCGAGATCGAAGTCATTGAGGTCCACGCGACCCGTCAGGTGGTGCCAGCGAACGGTCACACCGACAGCGTGCGCAATGCACAATGGGATCAGGTGACAGGACTTGAAGCCGTGCCATCTTCGCAGAAATGAGCTGCTACGCGGAGTATGCCAGGCGAAGCGCAGCCAAGGATATCCGGGGATTGATCCTCAAATCATCAACGCCCGCTCAGCTGGATTGAATTTCGCCCAGGCTCAGGCTCCACCCGGTTGGGTCGAGCCGGAAGAAAATAGGGTCCAAGGTTTCAAAGGACCCTATCTCACATCTTATGTGTCGGCCTGCCTAGGTGAAGCTTCTGTTAGAGCGGTACGACCTTTGTTGCGCAGGGGCCTTTTTGGCCCTGACCGACAACGAATGAAACACGCTGGTTTTCACTAAGTGTCTTATGACCAGTGCCTTGAATTTCGCTGAAGTGTACGAAGAGGTCCTTGCCGCCATCATCAGGCGTGATGAAGCCGAATCCCTTGTCGTTGTTGAACCACTTCACAATGCCTGTCGATGTTCCCACGGTAAATCCTAGAAAGTTGCACGTTGAGAGAGTGTACTACCGCTTGGCTAAGAGAAAGGCCAAGATCATCACACATGCCGCCTGCGCCCCAAAGGCCGGCTATAAGCGCGCACCGGACGAGGCAGCTTACTCCAGTTTCCAGTTGGATGGTGTCCACATGACTGAGACCGCGCTAGCGCACCTAGACCAGCAGCGTCCCTTCCATCGCCAGCAGCCTGGCCTTGTTTTCAAGGCCGCCCGCGTAACCGGTGAGGCTGCCATTGCTGCCCAGGACGCGGTGGCAGGGTACGATGATCGAGA
>NZ_SCQN01000037.1 GCF_004321985.1 Castellaniella sp.
TGTCGGCGGGGCCGACATACTGCGCAAGTACGGCATCAACGTGCTGGTAGATGCCCCAGACGTGGGCGAAAACCTGAAAGACCATTATCAAGCGCGTACGATCGTTCGCCTGAAAGACAAGCTATCGCTTAACGACGACGTACGCAACCCTTTCAAGCTCGCGTCCATGGGGTTGCAGTGGCTCCTTCAAAACCGCGGCCCCCTGACTGTCGGAGCTGGCCAAGTCGGTGGTTTCGTCAGCACGCAGCATGCGACAGCCGGGCGAGCAGATATGCAATTCAATGTGATGCCGCTGTCTGTCGACAAGCCCGGAACACCGCTGCACAACTATTCGGGATTCACTGCGTCAGCCTGCCAGTGCCGTCCCACGTCCAAGGGACGGCTTACCATCCAGTCCGCCGACCCGTCGGCTCCTCCAAAGATCGAATCGCGCTATCTGAGCGAGGAACTCGACCGCAACGCTCTCGTGGACGGAGTTGAGATCCTCCGAGAGATCTACCACCAGTCGGCGTTTCACGGCCTGATTGATGCAGAAGTACTACCCGGCGCTACGCGCAAGAGCCGGGCCGACCTACTTGACTCCGTACGTGAGATCGGCGGCACCGTTTTCCACCCAGTGGGAACCTGCCGCATGGGGTCCGATAATCGCGCGGTCGTCAGCCCGACCCTTCAGGTGCAAGGCATCCAAAGGCTTCGCGTCATAGATGCCTCGGTCATGCCAGAGATTATTTCTGCGAACACCAATGCAGCGTCTATCATGATTGGGGAGCGCGGGGCAGCCATCGTTCTGGGCCAAATTCCAAGTAACGCGAGGCGCGAGCATGCCGCATGATGGAGCAGTGCTTCCCCCCTATTGCTTTCCGCAGTACCCGCCGATCAATCTGGTCAAGGTGGAAGCGCAGGTCTATCGAATCCCCATCGTAGAGCCCGTTCAGACCTCTTTTGGGGAAATGCGCGACCGACCTGCGGTGTTCGTACGGCTGGAAGACGACCAAGGCGCACATGGATGGGGAGAGATCTGGTGCAACTTCCCAAACGTCGGAGCCGAACACCGGGCGCGCATGGTGGCCGCATGCATCGCGCCCTTGCTGAAGGCTCAGCCCTGGCAACATCCGACGCAGGCCTTTCAGGCCGTCGGTCAACAACTTGAGGTGCTCGGAATACAAACAGGCGAACCCGGCACCATCGCTCAATGCATCGCTGGGCTCGACATCGCGCTCTGGGATCTCGTGGCCAGGCGCCAGGGCCGGCCGCTCTGGAAAATATTTGGCGGCACCCCGGACGTGCGGGTCTATGCGTCCGGTATTAATCCACAGAATCCCGTGGAGGTTGCAAGACGCAAGCAAGCTGAGGGATACCGTGCCTTTAAACTCAAAATCGGGTTTGACGCACAACACGATTTGGCTAATTTTCGCGCAATGCGTGAAGCGCTTGGGCCGAGTGCCGTGCTCATGGTAGACGCCAACCAGGCTTGGTCGCTTGATACTGCACTCAGCCTATGTCCGCAGTTCGCCCCGTTTGATCCACAATGGATAGAAGAGCCGATTCGCGCCGATTCTCCTCCCGATGCGTGGCGTCACCTGGCCCAAGCCACTCATATCCCGCTGGCCGCCGGCGAGAACCTGCGTGGCGCGCGAGCTTTTAAAGCCGCGGTGGATGGAGGCACCCTGAACGTCATCCAGCCCGATATCGGCAAATGGGGAGGATTCAGCGGATGCCTGCCGGTCGCGGCGTACGCAGTTCGAGAGGGGAGAATCTTCTGCCCTCATTGGCTTGGTGGCGGCATTGGTCTCTTAGCCTCCATGCATCTCAAAGCGAGCATAGGGCACGATGGTTATGTGGAGGTTGATGCCAACCCGAACCCGTTGCGAAGCGTGATAGGGTCGCAGCTACTCCAGCCAAAGGACGGGGTAGTCACTCTCTCCGATGCTGCTGGATTGGGCGTAGAACCTGACTTTTGCTCGGTGAGGGAGTTCAGGAAGCTGACATGTACGGCAGCTTGAGTACATTGAACCCCCTCGCCAACGCGAAGTGTTCGGAGTCAACAGCAGTCTGCGAATCCGGCGGATCCTCCCTCAATACCCGAGCGTCGCCCCGTCTGGATTGCGCGGATCCGACGCCCCGTAGAGCATACCGTCCACGATCTGAATGGTCTGCGTCTTGCCCATGGTGGGCTTGACCACTACGTGCTGGCCGTAGCTGCGCAGGATCGCCAGCGTATCGGGACTGATGCCTTTCTCCACGCGTAGCTCGTCCGGCCACCACTGGTGGTGGAAGCGCGGCGTGGCAGCGGCCTCGGCGGGATTCATGCCAAAGTCGATCGCGTCCACCACGGTCTCCAGAACGGTGGTGATGATGCGCGCCCCGCCGGGGCTGCCAGTCACGAGCCAGGGCCGGCCGTCCTTCAGCACGATGGTAGGCGTCATGGAGGACAACGGCCGTTTGCCCGGCTGGATCGCATTGGCGTCGCCGCCGATCAGACCATAGACGTTGGCTACGCCCGGTTTGGCCGAGAAGTCATCCATCTCGTTGTTCAGCAGGATCCCCGTGCCGGCTGCCACGATGCCGCTCCCAAAGTTCGTGTTCAGCGTATAGGTCACCGCCACTGCGTTGCCCGCTGCATCCACGACGGAATAATGAGTGGTCTGGTCGCTTTCGTAGGGCTGCGGGTGGCCCGGCTGGATGTCGGACGAAGGCCGGGCATGTGTGGCGCTGATCGCGGCTGCCAGGCTTCTGGCATAGGCTTTCGAGACCAGGCCGGCAACCGGCACCTTGACGAAGTCCGTGTCGCCCAGATACTTGGAGCGATCGGCATAGGCCAGCTTCATCGCCTCGGCCATGTGCTGAATCGTCTGCGCGCTAGCCGCGCCCCAGTCATGCACCGGCCAGCCTTCCATCATGTTCAGGATCTGCACCAGATGGACGCCACCCGAACTGGGTGGGGGCATGGTCACCACCCGATAACCGCGATATTCGCCCACGATGGGTTTGCGCTCCACGGCCTTGTAGTGGCGCAGGTCCGCCAGCGAAATCAGCCCGCCGTGCTGGGCCATCTCGGCCGCGATCTTGCGCGCGATGGTCCCCTGATAGAAGGCAGCGGCACCATCGTGAGCAATACGCCGCAGCGAGGCCGCCAGATCCGGTTGCACCAGGCGATCACCGGTTTTCAGCGGTTGACCATTGCGCCAGAAGATGGCGCGCGTCTCCGGCCACTGGCCCATGGTCTTCGCGGACTTCTGCAGCGCATCGGCCAGCGTCGCGCTGACCGGATAGCCTCGATCGGCAAGACGGATCGCGGGCGCCATGACCCGCGAGAGCGGCAACGACCCCCAGTGCTGCAGTGCGTGCGTGAGGCCTGCAACGGTCCCGGGCACACCCACCGCCAGCGGCGTGAACAGCGATCGGCCGCTGACCACATTGCCCCGGGCATCCAGATACATGTTGCGCGAAGCATGGGCGGGCGCCATCTCACGGAAGTCCAGCGCAATATCCTGGCCGGTCTTCGCCTCATGCACCATCATGAATCCGCCGCCGCCCAGGTTTCCGGCATTGGGTAACGTCACCGCCAGCGTGAAGCCCACTGCCACGGCCGCATCCACGGCATTGCCGCCAGCTTTCAGGATTTCCAGCCCCGCCTGGCTCGCCAGCCCATTCTCGGTTGCCACCATGCCGTGATGCGCCACGACCGGATGGAAGATATCCATGTCGTAGTCGTAGGCTGCTGCGGCCGTGAGCGCCGCCGGCGTGGTCGGGGGGGCGGCCGAGACGGGCCCCGGAGCAACCCACTTTGTCGGCGGCACCGAAGATCCAGCGGCCACGTCGACACTCCGCGTCCCAGGAACCGCACAAGCGGACAGTACGGCAGCCAGCAACACCGCCAGCCAGGAACGAACAGCGCGCATGGAAAAACCTCCAGGATTCTTGCTCAGCGAGCTTCACGCGTGTGCCAGACCCGCAGCACGAATATCAAAGGACCTGAGACCTCATAGCGGATCTCGTAATTTCTGGCAAGGATTCGTCTGACTTCTCGGGGGCTGAACTGAAATAGCTGCTCGCCCAGGCGCGGATGGGTCAATAAAACTCCAGGAGCCTCAACGAGTGCTTGCACGACTCGAGCGGCTGCGGGGCCGCTCACCGGCGCTAGAAAATCATGCAGGCGCGCCAAATCTGAAAGCGCCTTGCCTGTCCATTTCAGCTCCATCAGCGCGGTATCGGAAGCGACTGATCCGTACCGAGGCTTTGGGCCCACGCATCTACCATCCGATGATCGACCACGCGATCGGCATCCACATCAGAGAGCGCTTCCAGGGTCAGGCGATCGCGTTCCTCTTCTTGTGCGACCCACGCGGAAAGCGCCTGCTTCACGATCCAGCCACGAGAGCGTTCGAGCCGGGCCGCCATCTGGTCAACCCTATCAGCCAATGAAAGCGGCACATGCGCCGTCATCACCTTGGTCGTCACCTGTGTCATACCTGGCCTCCTTCAAGCCTCCGAGATTCGGTTGTACCGACGGCCAGTCACCGCCCGATCGTCCAGGGATTGTCACCCTATTCCACACTCGGCCGGCACACCGATTCATCTTTAATCATAACGATTGGACGTGAATCGATCAATGGCGTGCCGATAGCTGGCCAAGAAAAAGGCCGGCAGGCCTCGTCAGGGGCTTGCCGGCCTTTTTTGCGTAGGGCCGATCAGATGATGCGCACGGCCTCGATCAGGCGCACCACCGTCCAGGACTTGGTCTTGGAGATGGGGCGGCCTTCGGCGATTTCCACGGTATCGCCCTCGTTGTACTGGTTGCTTTCGTCATGCGCCTTGTACTTGGCAGAACGCTTGACGAACTTGCCCAGCACGGGGTGCTTGACGCGGGTCTCGACGCTGACGACGACCGTCTTGTTCATCTTGTTGCTGACGACCTTGCCAACCAGCGTACGTTGACGCTTGGTGGTGCTCTTCTCGGTTGAGGGTGTCATATTACTTTCCTGCGTTCTCAGTCATGATGGTGCGGATGCGCGCGACATCGCGGCGAACCTTCCCCAATTGACTGGTGTTGGAAAGCTGCTGAGTGGCACGCTGCATACGCAGGTTGAATTGTGCCTTCAGCAGGCTCTCGAGCTCGGACTGCAGCCCGGCGGCGTCTTTTTCGCGCAGTTCACTGGCTTTCATGTTGGACTCCTAGGCGCCCACGCGACGCGACACGAAGGTCGTGGCGATGGGGAGCTTGGCAGCGGCCAGGCGGAACGCTTCACGGGCGGTGGTTTCATCCACGCCTTCCATTTCGTACAGCACCTTGCCAGGTTGGATTTCGGCGACCCAGAATTCCGGATTGCCCTTGCCGTTACCCATCCGGACTTCGGCGGGCTTCTGCGAAATCGGCTTGTCCGGGAAAATGCGAATCCAGATGCGGCCGCCACGCTTGATGTGGCGGTTGATCGCACGACGGGCGGCTTCAATCTGGCGAGCAGTCAGTCGGCCACGGCCCGTAGCCTTCAGACCGAATTCGCCAAAGGAAACCTGTGCGCCGCGCGTGGCCAGGCCGGTGTTGCGGCCTTTTTGCTCTTTGCGATACTTCCTGCGAGCGGGTGACAGCATGTTTATTCTCCTTCAGGCGCCGGCGCAGCAGAAGCCGCATCACGGCGCGGACCACGGCCACGACCACCAGGACGGCCCGGACGGTCGCTGCGCGGACGGCGCGGGCGGCGTTCCTCGTCGCGCGGGGCAGCGGTCTCCGGGGGCATTTCGCCGTTGGGCAGCATGTCGCCCTTGTAGACCCAGACCTTGATGCCGATGATCCCGTAGGTCGTCTGCGCTTCCGAAAAGCCGTAATCGATGTTCGCGCGCAGCGTATGCAGCGGCACGCGGCCTTCGCGATACCACTCGGTGCGAGCGATCTCGATACCGTTCAGCCGGCCGGAGCTCATGATCTTGATGCCCTGGGCACCCAGGCGCATGGCGTTCTGCATGGCGCGCTTCATGGCGCGGCGGAACATGATGCGCTTTTCAAGCTGCTGGGCGATCGAATCGGCGATGAGCTGGGCGTCGGTTTCCGGCTTGCGGATTTCCTCGATGTTGACATGCACGGGCACGCCCATCAGACGCTGCAGATCAGTCTTCAGGTTCTCGATGTCCTCGCCGCGACGGCCGATCACCACCCCCGGACGAGCCGAGTAGACAGTGATGCGGGCGTTCTTGGCCGGGCGCTCGATAATGATGCGACCCACAGAGGCCTGCTTGAGCTTTTTCTTCAGGTACTCACGAACACGGATGTCTTCGGCCAGCATGCTGCCGTAGACCTTGTCGTTGGCGTACCAGCGTGAAGTCCAGTTGTGGTTGACCGCGAGGCGGAACCCAATCGGGTGAATTTTCTGTCCCATTGTGACTCCTTAAGCCCCGACCTTGACCACGATGTGGCAGGTCTGCTTTTCGATGCGGTTGCCACGGCCTTTGGCACGAGCCGAAAAACGCTTCATCGACTGGGCCTTGTCGACGTAGACCGTCGTGACCTTGAGCTCGTCGATATCGGCACCGTCGTTGTGCTCCGCGTTGGCGATGGCCGATTCCAGTGCTTTCTTCAGGATCGTTGCCGCCTTCTTGGGGCTGAACGTCAGGATGTTCAGTGCGTGCGCCACGGACTTGCCGCGAATCAGATCCGCCACCAGGCGGGTCTTCTGAGCGGAAATATGGACGCCGCGAATGACTGCGCTAGTTTCCATGGCTTACCTCTTGGCCTTCTTGTCCGCCGCGTGACCCCGGAAGGTCCGCGTCAGGGCGAATTCGCCGAGCTTGTGGCCGACCATGTTCTCGTTGATGTAGACGGGAACGTGCTGGTGGCCGTTGTGCACGGCAATCGTCAGCCCAATGAATTCGGGCAGGATGGTGGAACGGCGCGACCAAGTCTTGATCGGCTTTTTCTCTTTGCCTCCGACGGCGGCATCGACCTTCTTGATCAGATGCGCATCGACGAACGGGCCTTTTTTGATCGAACGTGACATAGCTCGCCTCTTATTTCCGCTTGCGACGCGAGACAATCATATTGTCCGTGCGCTTGTTTCGACGGGTCCGATAGCCCTTCGTGGGGGTACCCCACGGGCTGACCGGTACGCGGCCTTCGCCAGTGCGGCCTTCGCCACCACCGTGCGGGTGATCCACCGGGTTCATGACCACGCCACGAACCGTAGGACGAATCCCGCGCCAGCGAGTAGCACCGGCCTTGCCGATCTGACGCAGGCTATGGTCGCCGTTGCCGACTTCACCGATGGTAGCGCGGCAATCAATGTGCACGCGGCGGACTTCGCCGGAGCGCAGACGAACCTGTGCGTAGACGCCTTCACGGGCGAGCAGCACGGCAGCAGCGCCGGCCGAACGGGCCATCTGGGCGCCCTTGCCAGGCAGCAGTTCCACGCAGTGAATGGTGGCGCCGACCGGAATGGCGCGGATGGGCAGCGTATTGCCGACGCGGATCGGAGCTTCGAGGCCGGAGACGACCTTGGTGCCGACTTCCAGCCCGCGCGGTGCAATGATGTAGCGGCGCTCGCCATCGGCGTAGCACAGCAGCGCCAAGTGCGCGGTGCGGTTGGGGTCATATTCCAGGCGCTCGACCTTCGCCACGATACCGTCCTTGTTGCGGCGGAAATCGACGACACGGTAGTGCTGCTTGTGACCACCGCCCCGATGGCGCACGGTGATGTGGCCATTGTTGTTGCGGCCGGACTGGCGCGACTGGCTTTCCAGCAGCGGGCCGTGGGCGGGTCCCTTGTGCAGCTCGGGGTGCACGACCTTGACCATGCCCCGGCGACCGGCCGAGGTAGGCTTGACTTTGATCAGCGGCATTTAGTGGACCTCCGAGAAGTCGATTTCTTGGCCGGCCTTCAAGGACACATAGGCCTTGCGCTCATTGCGACGACGGCCCATGAAGCGGCCAAAGCGCTTTTCCTTGCCCTTGCGGTTGGCGACCTGGACGGAGGCGACCTCGACCTTGAACAGCAGTTCGACGGCAGCCTTGATTTCCGGCTTGGTGGCATCCGCAACGACGCGGAAGATGACCTGGTTGTTCTTTTCGGCGAGCATCGTGGACTTTTCCGTCACGACGGGCGCCAGAATGACTTGCATCAAACGTTCGGCATTCATCCCAGCAACTCCTCGAGTTGGGCGATCGCCGGCTTCGTGATCAGCACTTTCTTGTAGTGGACCAGGGACAGCGGATCGGCGTAGCGCGTTTCAATCACCGCCACATGCGGCAGGTTGCGCGTCGCGAGATAGACGTTTTCGTCCAACGCATCGGTGATGATCAGGACGGACTCGTTGATCCCGAGGTCCTTCAGCTTGGCAGCGGCCAGCCTGGTCTTCGGAGATTCGAGCGCGAACGATTCCACCACGGCCAGACGGTCTTCACGCACGAGTTGCGAAAAAATGGCGCGCAGACCCGCGCGGTACATCTTCTTGTTGACCTTGTGGCTGAAGTTCTCGTCCGGAGAATTCGGGAACGTACGACCACCCCCACGCCAGATTGGCGAGGACGTCATGCCCGAGCGGGCACGGCCGGTGCCCTTTTGGCGCCAGGGCTTCTTGGTGGAGTGCTTGACGTCACGGCGATTCTTCTGCGCGCGGTCGGCGGTACGGGCGTTGGCCTGATAGGCGACCACGACCTGGTGCACCAAGGCCTCGTTGAAGTCGCGGCCGAAGATTTCGTCGGCAGCGGCCACGGTGGCCGAGGATTGACCCTGATCATTCAGGAGCTTGAGTTCCATGATTAGGCTCCTTTCTTGGGTGTCGCCTTGACGGCGTGGCGCACGACGATGTCGGCATTCTTGTGGCCGGGAACGGCGCCGCGCACGAGCAGCAGCCCGCGTTCGACATCCACGCGCACCACGTCCAGGTTCTGCACGGTGACGGTGTCATCGCCCAGATGGCCGGACATGCGCTTGCCGGGGAAAATGCGGCCCGGATCCTGGGCCTGGCCGATCGAGCCAGGGACACGGTGCGAACGCGAATTGCCGTGCGAGGCCCGCTGTGACTTGAAGTGGTGGCGCTTGATGGTGCCGGCAAAGCCTTTACCAATCGTGGTGCCGGTGACGTCGACCTGCTGGCCGACCTCGAAGACCGACTCCACCGTCACGACCGAACCGGCCGTGAAATCGGCGATCTTGGCCGGATCCAGGCGGAATTCTTTCAGGGTGCTGCCAGCCTCGACGCCGGCCTTGGCGAAGTGGCCTGCCAGAGCCTTGGTCACGCGTGTGGCGCGCCGGGTCCCATAAGCAAGCTGCACTGCCGCGTAGCCGTCGATTTCAGGCGTCTTGACCTGGGCGACGCGGTTGTTGGACACATCCAGCACCGTGACCGGGATGGACTCGCCATCGTCGGTAAAGATGCGGGTCATGCCAACCTTGCGCCCCACGAGCCCGAGCTGCCAGGCTGCGGGCGTAGGTGTCGAATTCGACATTGTTTTCTCCGGGGGGTGTTTTCCCCACAGTTTTCATTCCCGACTACGATTGGCCGGGGCTAGGTACTGCGCTGCTGGGCGGAGACGCACAGCAAAAATCGCCAAAATAGACGGCGGAGCTCTAGATCGTATCACGATCCACCCATATGGGCAAGGCTCACTGGGGTCATTCAAACAAAAACGCCATGCCCGAAGACATGGCGTCGTTCCGGCGAGGCACCGGACTGGCGCCCCGGACGGGATTTACTGCAGCGCGATCTCGACGTCCACACCCGCCGGCAGATCCAGACGCATCAATGCGTCCACGGTCTTGTCGGTGGGATCGACGATGTCCATCAGGCGCTGATGGGTGCGCATCTCGAACTGATCGCGGGAAGTCTTGTTGACGTGCGGCGAACGCAGCACATCATAGCGACGGATGCGCGTAGGCAGCGGCACGGGGCCACGGACCACGGCGCCAGTGCGCTTCGCCGTCTCGACGATTTCGGCGGCGGACTGGTCGATCAGCTTGTAGTCGAACGCCTTCAGGCGGATGCGGATTTTCTGGCTTTTCATGGGAATCCCTAAAGAACGAAAGCCGGCGGGGGCAACACCCCCGCCGAGGCATCAATTACTTGATGATTTTGGCGACGACGCCGGCACCCACGGTGTGACCACCCTCGCGGATGGCAAAGCGCAGGCCTTCCTCCATGGCGATCGGCGCAATCAGCTGCACCGTCATCGTCACG
>NZ_SCQN01000038.1 GCF_004321985.1 Castellaniella sp.
ATCACCAGTCCCACGACCGACCTCACATCGTTAACCCTAAATGACCCCACTGGGGCCCTGTGTCAGAATGAAAGCGCCCGGGCCGACCCGACGCCCGCTCCTTCATCCCTGAACGCCATACCCGCCATGCGTATCCTGATTGCCGAGGACGACAGTATTCTCGCGGATGGGCTCTCCCGGTCGCTGCGCCACGAGGGCTACGCGGTCGACGTCGTCAGCGATGGCTCCAGCGCAGACTCCGCCCTGCAACTGCAGACCTTCGACCTGCTGATCCTGGATCTGGGCCTGCCCCGATTGAACGGCCTGTCGGTCCTGCGCAAGCTGCGCCAGCGAGGAACACCACTGCCGGTCCTGATCCTCACGGCTTCCGATTCCATTGAACAACGCGTGGAAGGCCTGGACCTGGGGGCTGACGACTACATGTCCAAACCCTTCGCACTCAGCGAACTCGAGGCGCGGGTCCGGGCCCTGGTCCGCCGCCACGGGGGCGTCCGTGCATCCGTCCTGCGGCATGCGCGGCTCGCATTCGATCTCAACGGCCGGATCGCCACCATCGACGACTCCCCGCTGGAACTCTCGGCCCGCGAAACCAGCCTGCTCGAAATCTTCCTGTCCCGCAGCGGCCGCATGATCAGCAAGCACCAGCTCGTGGACCTGCTTTGCGAATGGGGCGAGGAAGTCACCACCAACGCCATCGAGGTCTACATCCACCGCCTGCGCAAAAAGATCGAGCCCGCAGGGGTCCACATCCTCACCGTGCGCGGTCTGGGATACTGCCTGGAAGCGGAACACCGCCCGCAGCCGACCGACGCCGTCGCCGCAGCCTGACCCGCGCAGCGGATGTCCGCCCGTTCCGATCGCACCCGCCGGTCCAGCCACCGGACACTGCTGAGCCGCATCCTGCTGTGGATGATCGTGCCGCTGTTCATCATGTGGACCATCGGCATCGTCATCACCTATTTCATTTCGCTGAACCTGGCCAATTCGCCCTATGACCGCACCCTGGCCAGTCACCTGCGGCTGCTGCGCCACGAGGTCGAACAACAGAAAATTGCACAGGGCATCGTGCTGTCGGGGTCGGCCCGCACGGTACTGGCCGGCAGTGCGGACGAAACCCCCATTCAGTGGCAGATTCTGGATGCCAACGGCCACCTGATGGCGGGTGACGCCCGCATCCCCACACCAGAGAATTGGGGGTACGACATCGATGCCGTGCGCTTTCGAAACGCCGAGCTGAACCATCACTCGATCCGGATGGCCTACGTCTGGGGCGGGCGCGACCAGAACGGCACCGGCTTCCTGGCGGTGGTGGCGGAACCCAGCGAAGCCCGCGCCACCCTTCAGCAGGAAATCCTCACCGGCATGCTCACGCCGCAGCTCATCATCCTGCCGCTGGCCGCCATGCTGGCCGGCCTGGGACTCACCCAGGGACTGGAACCGCTCAGCCTGCTGCAAGAACTCATGCGCCGGCGCAAGCCCAGCGACCTGTCACCGATCCGCGACGACCTGGCCCCGGCGGAAATCGTCCCGTTGATCGACGCCATGAACGACGTGCTGCAGCGACTGTCCGCATCGATAGACTCCCAGCGGCGCTTCGTCGCCAACGCCGCGCACCAGCTCAAGACGCCGCTGGCCGGGATCCGCACGCAGTGCGAACTGGCGATGCGTGAACGGGACCCACAAGAGCTGCGCGCAAGCCTGCAGCAGCTCATCACCGGTTCACAACGAGCCACCCGCCTGGTCAACCAGCTGCTGCTCCTGGCCCGCGCAGAATCCATCGACCCCAATCAGGCCCGGACCACCGAATCGCTGGACCTTGCGGCGCTGGCCGAAGACTGTACGGGCGGATGGGTCCAGACCGCGCTGGAGCGTGGCCTGGATCTGGGCTTCGAGGCGACCGGCGAGCCTCTGCCGGTCTTCGGCAACCGCGCCATGATCCGCGAACTGCTCAACAATCTGATCGACAATGCCCTGCTGTACACCCCGGCAGGCGGGCAGGTGACCGTGCGGGCGCTGACGGCGAATGACGACGTCTGCCTGGAAGTCCAGGACACCGGCCCCGGCATCCCCGCCGAAGAGCGATCGAAGGTCTTTGACCGCTTCTACCGCATCCTGGGCCAGCAGGCCGAAGGCAGCGGGCTGGGGCTGGCCATCGTCCAGGAAATCGCCGAGCACCATCGCGCCACCGTGGGCTTTCTGCCACCCGGCAATCACCGGGACCCGACCAGCGCCGGCACCCGCCTGCGCGTATCGTTTCCTCGAGACAGGACCCGCCCATGAACCGTGCCCGCCTCACGGCCCAGGATTCCGCGGCCGATCTCAACCGCCCCATGACCCACGAGGAACGCCGCGTCATCCTGGCCTCCTCGATGGGGACCGTTTTCGAATGGTATGACTTCTACGTGTACGGGTCGCTCGCCGCCGTCATCGCCCGCCACTTCTTTTCGGGCCTGAACCCGACGGCCGGATTCATTTTCGCGCTGCTGACCTTCGCGGCAGGCTTTGCGGTACGGCCCTTCGGCGCCTTGGTCTTCGGGCGCCTGGGCGATCTGGTGGGACGCAAATACGCCTTCGTCGTCACCATCCTGATCATGGGGCTGTCGACCTTCCTGGTGGGCGTACTGCCCTCATCGGCGTCGATCGGCACGGCTGCCCCCATGATCCTGCTGGGCCTGCGCCTGCTGCAGGGCCTGGCGCTGGGCGGCGAATACGGCGGCGCCGCCGTCTACGTGGCCGAGCATGCGCCCAATCACCGGCGCGGTTTTTTCACCAGTTGGATCCAGACCACAGCCACCACCGGCATGTTCCTGTCGCTGGTCGTGGTGCTGGGTACCCGCGTCACGCTGGGCAGCGAAGCCTTCGAATCCTGGGGATGGCGCGTGCCGTTCCTGATCTCGGTGTTTCTGCTGGTGATCTCGGTCTGGATCCGACTGCGGCTGCACGAGTCTCCAGCCTTCACACGCATGAAATCCGAGGGCTTGCTGTCCCGCGCGCCTATCAAGGAAGCCTTCGGCCGCTGGCGCAACCTGCGCCTGATCCTGCTCGCACTCGTCGGCCTGACTGCCGGTCAGGCGGTCGTCTGGTACACCGGGCAGTTCTATGCGCTCTACTTCCTGACCGAAACCCTGGGCGTCGATGCAAACATTGCCAACATCCTGGTGGCGCTTGCGCTGCTGCTCGCCTGCCCCTTTTTCCTGGTGTTCGGCGCGCTGTCCGACCGCATCGGACGCAAACCCATCATCATGGCAGGCTGCCTGATCGCGATCCTCACGTATTTCCCGGTGTTCAAGGGTCTCACGCATTTCGCCAACCCGGCGCTGGAACGGGCTCATGCGAACGCACCGGTGTATGTGGTGGCAAACCCAGCAAACTGCTCGCTGCAATTCAACCCGGTCGGCATCGCCGCCTTTACCAGTTCATGCGACCTGCTCAAGTCCTTCATGGCCGAGAACTCGGTGCACTACATCAACCGGTCCGCACCGGCTGGCACCATCGCCTACGCGCTGGTGGGAGACCAGCGGATCGAGGCCTTCGAGGGCGGCCACCTGGCTCGGGCTGAATTCGCCCGCCGGGACGTCGCACTGCAGGGGCGGCTCCGCGAGGCCATACGCGCCCACGGCTACCCGGCCTACGCCGACCCGACCCAGATCAACTACGTCATGGTGCTGCTGCTGTTGTTCTTCCTGGTGCTGCAAGTCACGATGGTTTACGGGCCCATCGCTGCCATGCTGGTAGAGATGTTCCCCACGCGCATCCGCTATACGTCCATGAGCGTGCCCTATCACATCGGCAACGGATGGTTCGGTGGCTTTCTCCCGCCGATCGCCTTCGCCACCGTCGCCACCACCGGCAACATGTACGACGGTCTCTGGTACCCCATCATCGTGTGTACGATGACGCTGGTGGTGGGCCTGCTTTTCGTCAAGGAAACACCGCATCAGGATCTGAACGCGATCTGATCGCACAGCAAACTTCCGGCATTCACCGCCAATCCTGTTCAGAATTGGCCGTCGATCCCGTTCAGAGTTTCGTCAGCGTTCCGCTCCTAGAATGCCCATGCACGCTCGAAAGGCGGCCGGGTCCCTCTTCCCCTTGATGGCCCGCTGCCGGACACTTCAGCGTACCGTCATTGGCGCATCCCCCGCGAGCTTCAGCATTATGCGTCCGTGATCGTCTCTACCGGCCCAGTCCATCTGGGCCGTTTTTTTTTTGGCGCAACAGGCTTCGCGTACAATCAAGGCCTTTTTTCCGCATCCGACCGTTGCCCCCATCATGTGGTTCAAGAATCTCAAGATCTACCGCCTCGCCCCCAAGACCCGTCTGACCGCCGCCACGGTTGAATCCGCTCTGGAATCGCTTGCCTTCCGGTCGGGCGGAAGCCAGGACAGCCAGGTATCGGGCTGGGTGTCGCCGCGCGACGACGGGGCGCTGGTCTACGAGATGAACGGCCAGATGCTGCTGCGCCTGCGCACGGAAAAGAAGCTGCTGCCCACGACCGTGATCAACCAGGCCAGCCGCGCGCGCGCATCGGAAATCGAGGAACAGCAGGGTTACAAGCCAGGCCGCAAGCAGATGAAGGAAATCAAGGAGCAAATGACGATGGAGCTGCTGCCGCGCGCCTTCGTCATTGCCCACGACACCTGGCTCTGGATTGATACCGTGAACGGCTGGGTGGCCATCGATGCGGCCTCCACGGCGCGTAGCGATGAGGTCCTGGGGCTGCTGGCCAAAACCCTGACGCCGTTTCCCATCGTGCCGCTGCATGTCGAGATGTCGCCGGCGGCCGCCATGACGATCTGGCTGTCGGAGGATGAACCCCCGGCCGGATTCACCATCGACCAGGACACGGAGCTGCGGTCGACCGGCGAATCACGCGCCACCGTGCGCTACGTGCGCCAGTCGGTGGAAATCGACGAAGTCCGCCGGCACGTTCAGGCCGGCAAGCAGTGCACGCGCCTGGCCCTGACCTGGAACGACCGGGTGTCGTTCGTGCTGACGGATGCACTGGACGTCAAGCGGGTCGCACCGCTGGATGTGCTGAAGGACAATCAGGACGCGCAGGCGGCCAACGAGGCCGAGCAGTTCGACGCCGATACCGCGCTCATGACGGGCGAACTCGCCCGCCTGCTGGCCGACCTGGTGGAAGCGCTGGGCGGCGAGCACGCCGCCGCCTGAGCGGTCAGGGCACCGAACGCAGGCGCGCCAGCGCCAGCAGCCCACCCGAAAGTATCCCCCTGGGCTGCCTCGGAATCAGTCGATTCCGTGAAAGACGCTGTCGTCCGGCCCGACATGCGAGGGCGGCAGCCAGGTCACATCGCGCAGTGAGTGCTGGACCAGGTTTTCAACCCCCAGCAGGACGGCAAAGATCGCCATGCGCACGGGAATCCCGTTGTCGGTCTGGCGGAAGATTGCCAGCCTGGAGTCATGGTTCAAGTCCGTGCTCAGGTCGTGCGCGCCTTCCCTGCTGTCGCGCGGCAGCGGATGCATGATGACGACATCCGGGCCGCAGCTCGCATCCACGAGGGCCTTGTTGACCTGGAAGTCTTCCGAATATCCTTCCATCTGTTCGCCCGTGAAGCGCTCCTTCTGGACCCGGGTAGCATAGATCACGTCGGCACCCTTCAGCCCCTGGGCCAGATCGTGCGTCTGCTCGATGACATGATCACTTCGGCCGACCTGCTCCAGCACATAGTCGGGCATTTCCAGCCCCGGCGGCGAAACCAGCGTGAACTTCATGCCGCGATATAGCGCCAGCAGCTTGATGAGCGAGTGCACGGTACGGCCATATTTCAGGTCTCCCGCCATCACGATATGCGCCCCGTCGAGCAACTTCCCCAGGCGCGAAAACTCAGTCAGGATGGTATAGAGGTCCAGCAGCGCCTGACTGGGGTGTTCGCCCGCGCCGTCGCCGCCGTTGACCACCGGAATATTGGTGGCCGCCGCGAACTCCGCAACCGACCCCTGTTCAGGATGGCGGATCACCATGGCATCCACATAGCCGCTCATCACCCGGCTGGTGTCATAAATCGACTCGCCCTTGACCATGGATGAAAACGTGAAGCCCGTGGTGTCGCAGACGGAACCGCCCAGCCGGCAGAACGCCGCCCCGAAACTGACCCGCGTGCGTGTGCTGGCCTCGAAAAACAGGTTCCCCAGCACGGCCCCCTCCAGAACGCGCGAGACCTTGTGGCGGCGGGCGATCGGCTGCATCAGGTCCGCCACCCGGAACAGCTCTTCCACAGACTCGCGGCTGAACTGATCGACGGACAGTAATTGATGCTTGTTGTTGATCGCAATGCGATCACGCAGCGATCCAGAACGTGCGCTCTGCGCATATTTCTGGAGCAGCTCGTCGTTGTCCACGATCTCAGTCACGAAGCGGCTCACCACTTCCGGCATCGAACGGGCTTCCTGGGAACCCTCGGGCAACAGCCAGGTATCCAGCGCCCGACGCTTCACCCCGATACGTGCCGCAAACACGTCACGAGTCAGATTCAGGCGGCGCATGGCGTCGCGTAGAAATACCTGTTGAGAGACGGCCATCATGACTCCTATATGCGCAATGCGCATATTTTGAAGAGAGTCATGATAGAACGCAAGAAAAATTTGCGCCGTGGCCTTCTTGGGTGACAGCGACGGAGAATCAGCTCCCGCTCTTGACGCCGCCGTCAGCACTGCCACCGGAAGTTTCCGCCTTGGGCGCAGCCTTGGTGCCGCCGACTGCAGTTCCCGCCTTGGGTGCAGGATGGCTTGGCGCCAGGGACGAGGCCAATATCTGTCCAGGCAGCAGGTCGTGCGCCGAGGTCGGCGTCGTCTCCAGAGAAAATGCCACCGACGGGTCACCCTTTTCCAGGAAGGCTTGGGCATCGGCGGCCGACGCCGGTACGGCCTCAGGTCGCTGGCGCAAGGCCGACGCCAGGAACCAGTGAATCGCCTCCGGGCTCTGCCAGGGCGACGCGGCCTTCTGCATGGCGGTCACGCCAACCCGGTACTGAGCGCCTGGATCACCCTGCTTTGCAGCTGACTGAAGCCACTGGGCGGCCTGCACGGGATCTGCTGTCGCGACACCACTCAGGCCCTGGGTATACAACACACCCAGGCAATACTGAGCCCGGGCCATACCATCCTGAGCCTGCTTGCGATAGGTGTCCAGGCTGGCGGCGGTCTTCAGGTCGCAACCCCTGCTCTCGCTCTGATCGGCATTGTTGGCAGCCGTCAACAGCAGCGTGACGGCCTGCATCAGATTGGGTTTCTCCACCCCGAACCCCGTGGCATACATGAGCCCCAACGTCGCGCGTGCGCGTTCACTCTCGCGCTTGGCCGCCTTCTGGAAGAGCTTGACCGCCTGGGACACATCTCTGGCAACGCCGTCCCCCTTCAAGTACATGAGACCGAGGTTGAAATCAGCATTGGGGTCCTGGGCTGCAGCCGCCTTCCGATAAAACTCGATGGCCATCGCCGGATTTTTCTCCACGCCGGCACCCATGGCGTACATGGCCCCCAGATTCCCCAGCGCACGGACGTCCCGCCCCGACGATGCTGCCAACCGAAACCAGAAGATGGCTTGGGCGTCGTCCTTTTTGACCCCCTCGCCCAGCGCGTACATGCCGCCGACGCTGTTCTGCGCGGGTACGAAGCCGTTGCGCGCCGACGACAGATACCACTTGAACGCCTGCGCATGGTCACGTGGTACCCCCCGGCCCAGGTCATACATCACCCCCAGGTTGAACTTGGCTCGCGGAAAGCCGCGTTGCGCGGAGGCATCATAGAGTTTGGCGGCCCGCGCGAAATCGATACCGACGCCGCGCCCCTTGTCATTCATGTAGCCAAGGCCATTTTCACCGACCGAGTTCCCGGCGTCGGCCGCCTTCCGGAACCAGGTGGCAGCATCCTCGACGCTGACGTCGGTACCGATACCGTCCTGCAGCAGAGCGCCCAGCATTGCCTGGGCATTCGAAGACCCCTGTTTGGCCTGCGTCTGGTACTGCGTAAACGCGCCCTTGAAGTCGGACTGCAGAAAAGCATCCACAGCGGCGGCCTGCGCAGCGCTGGGCAGACACTGCAGCACAGCACACAGCACGGCGCCAGAAACACCGGTTTCCAATGCAATACGACTGCTCGACATGAATTCGCTCCTCTACCACATCAAATGTCCCGGCCAAGGCAAGACCACCGTGGCCCTCTGCCGGGGTCGGCACGACTGACAGTGATAGCAGGGATTACGCGTTGTGACCATCGGTACAAACAGCAACATTGCCGTTGTCGGTCCCCCGCCCGCCGCCGCGCGTTGCATAATTATCCGGACCCGATACTCGGACGGAAAACCCCCCATGGACTGGTGCCTGACCGCGGCCAGCAGAACCGCCGGCAGGCGAGCCCGATACATTGCATGATGCCGCAGACGATTTCAGACACCAGGACCTGGCAGGCGACCCTCGATCTCGGCTTCTCACGGAAGGGTGCGCGCAGCGTACTGTCGGCCCAGAACCATACTGGTCCCCTGCTGGTGCAGCGCGCCCTATACCCCGAAGGCCCGGAAGTCTGCCACATGGCCATACTGCACCCGCCATCCGGCATCGCGGGGGGCGACGAAATCGACATCAACATCCACGTCGCCAAAGAGGCTCACGCGACATTGACCACCCCTGGCGCCACCCGTTGGTACAAAGCCAATGGCCGGCGGGCGCGGCAGACCATTCGCCTGACGGTCGAACCCCAGGCACGGCTGGACTGGCTGCCGATGGAAAACATCTTTTACGAACAGGCAGACGCAACGAATCAGATCGAAATCAGCCTGCAACCCGGGGCGCGCGCGATCGGATGGGAAATTTCGCAACTCGGCTCCATCCTGAAGGACGGCCATTGGGGATCGGGACGGGTCCGATCATCCGCTTCCCTCAGAATCGCAGACCGGTTGCTCTGGGTGGAGGAAGGCTCCATCGCGGCCACTGATCCCTTGAGAACCAGCGTGGCTGGCCTCGCAGGACTGCCGATCCACGCCACGCTGTGGTGTTTCGGCCCCACCCTGGCTGCGGCACCCACCGAATCGCTCAGCGCTCAGATGCCTTGGCGGGAGGACTTGCGCGCCGGCATGACGGTGATAAGCTACGACACGACCCAGTCGCTTCACATGGTCCGTTGCACGGGTCTGCACGCAGAAGACGTCCGCAATCTGCTGGTTGAGGCGTGGATGATCCTGAGGCGCGACGTGTTGGGTATCGTCGGCACACCTCTCCGCCTATGGAACACCTGATCCGCGACAACCCGCCGCACCCTTTGAAAGAAGCCTGGTCATGGAACTGACGCCCCGAGAAAAAGACAAGCTGCTGATCTTCACCGCAGCCTTGCTGGCCGAGCGACGACGCGCCCGCGGCGTGAAACTCAACTACCCTGAAGCCACGGCGCTGATCACAGCGGCAGTCATGGAGGGCGCGCGCGACGGAAAAACGGTGGCCGAGCTCATGACGGAAGGCGCCCGCATTCTGACCAAGGACGACGTCATGGACGGCATCCCCGAGATGATTTCCAGCATTCAGGTCGAAGCCACCTTCCCGGACGGCACCAAACTGGTCACCGTCCACAACCCCATCCAGTAGAGGCCAGACATGATTCCCGGTGAAATCATGGCCGAAGACGGGGCAATCACCCTGAACGAAGGCCGCCCCACCATTCGCCTGGAGGTCGTCAACAGCGGTGACCGGCCGGTACAGGTAGGCTCCCACTATCATTTCGCGGAAGTCAACGACGCCCTGCTGTTCGACCGCAAGGCTGCACGGGGATTCAGGCTCAACATCATCGCCGGCAACGCAGTGCGCTTCGAGCCGGGGCAGCGCCGTACGGTGGAACTGGTCGCCTTCGCCGGCGCCCGAAGAATCTTCGGATTCCAGGGAAAGATCATGGGAGCGCTGGAATGACGACGATCTCCCGCAGGGGCTATGTGGAAACCTTCGGACCCACCGTCGTCAACGGCGTGGGCGACCGGGTACGGCTGGCCGATACCGATCTCATCGCCGAAGTCGAGCACGACCACACCCTCTACGGTGAAGAGGTCAAATTCGGCGGCGGCAAGGTCATTCGCGACGGCATGGGCCAGAGCCAGCGGCTCGCGCGCGAGTGCGCCGACATGGTGATCACCAACGCGCTCATCATCGATGCCGTGATCGGCATCGTCAAGGCCGACATCGGGATCAAGGACGGCCTGATCAGCGGCATCGGCAAAGCCGGCAACCCGGACACCCAGCCCGGAGTCGACATCATCATCGGCGCCTCCACCGACGCCATCGCCGGCGAAGGCATGATCGTCACGGCCGGGGCCATCGACACGCACATCCACTTCATCTGTCCCCAGCAGATCGAGGCCGCCCTGACCAACGGCACGACGACCATGATCGGCGGCGGTACCGGGCCGGCTGCGGGCACCCAGGCGGTCAGCAGCACCAACGGCCCCTGGAACATCATGGCCATGATGCAGGCGCTGGATGTCTTCCCGGTGAACACCGGGCAACTCGGCAAAGGCAGCACCAGTTCTCCGGATGCCGTACGCGAACAGATCCGGGCAGGTGCCATGGGCCTGAAGATCCATGAAGACTGGGCCGCCACGCCCGCCGCAATCGACAATGCGCTGAGCATCGCGGACGAAATGGACGTCCAGGTAGCCCTGCACAGCGACACCCTGAATGAATCAGGCTTCGTCGAGGACACGTTCGCGGCCTTCAAGGGCCGCACCATCCACTCCTTCCACACCGAGGGCGCGGGCGGCGGACACGCCCCCGACATCATCCGGGCAGCCGGCATGCCCAACGTTCTGCCGGCCTCGACGAACCCGACCATGCCGTTCACGCGCAACACCATCGATGAGCACCTGGACATGCTCATGGTGTGCCACCATCTGGACCCGTCGATTGCCGAGGACCTGGCCTTTGCCGAAAGCCGCATCCGGCGGGAGACCATCGCGGCCGAAGACGTGCTGCACGACCTGGGTGCGCTCTCCATCATGAGCTCAGACTCCCAGGCCATGGGCCGGGTGGGCGAAGTCGTGCTGCGTACCTGGCAGACCGCCCACAAGATGAAGCGGCAGCGCGGCCCACTGGAGGGCGACAACGCTCGCCGCGACAACGAACGGATCAAACGCTACATTGCCAAATACACCATCAACCCCGCACTGGCACAGGGCATATCCCACCTGATCGGTTCGGTGGAAGTCGGCAAGCTTGCCGACCTCGTCATCTGGAACCCCGCCTTCTTCGGCGTGAAACCATCGCTGGTCGTAAAGGGCGGCATGGTGGCCATGGCCAGCATGGGGGATCGCGGTGGCTCCATCGCCACTCCACAGCCCAAGATCCTGGAGCCTATGTGGGGAAGCTACGGGCGGGCCTTGCGCACATCAGTGCAGTTCGTGTCCCAGGCGGCATTGGACAACCCCGAAATCCACCAGCTCGGCCTGAACAAGCGGCTGGAAGCCGTCCACGGATGCCGCACGATCACCAAGCACGACATGGTGCGCAACAACTGGCTGCCCCACATCACAGTCGACCCCCAGACCTATGAAGTCTTCGCCAACGGTGAACTGCTGACTTGCGAGGCCGTGAACGAACTTCCCATGTCCCAACGCTACTTCCTGTTCTGATCATGCGCCTCGCCACCACCATCATTCCCTGGGAACACGCTGGGCCACATGCCGCCCAGGCTGGACAAAACGTGACGCTGACACTGGCTCAGCGGCGCCACAGCCGGCAGCGGCTGGTCCTCTCGGACGGCGAAGCCGTGGGCCTGTCCATCGCCCGCGGCATCGTGCTCCATGACGGCGATCTGCTGGATACGGCCGATGGCCGCTACATTCGCGTGATCGCAGCCCACGAAGACCTGCTGCGCGTCACGTCCGGATCCCACCGGGCGCTGACGTGCGCCGCCTACCACCTGGGCAACCGCCACGTCGCACTGGAGGTTGCCGACGGCTATCTGCAGCTTGGCTACGATGCGGTGCTGGCGGACATGTTGGCGCACCTTCCGGATGTCAAGGCCGAGCGTGTCCAGGCCCCCTTCGAGCCGGAAGCGGGCGCCTATGGCGGCGGCCACCACCACGGCCACGACGAAACGTTCGAGGAAGACTACGCACTGGCTCAGGCAGCCTTTCATGCGCACGACAAGCCCCATCCGGGCCACCACTCATGAACCCGGACGCCCCCATCGCCGTCAGCCTGGACAGCCTGACCATCCTGCAGCAGATATCTTCGCCGGCGCTCCCCATCGGCGGCTTCACCTATTCCCAGGGGCTGGAAGCCGCTGTGGAATTGCGTCTGATCCATGACGAGGCCTCTGCCGCACAGTGGATCACGGCACAACTCCACACCGTCATGACACCGTCCGAAGCGCCGCTATGGTGCCTGCTGTTCGACGCCTGGCAGCGCCAGGACGACGACGCGGTCCGACATTGGAACGGGTGGTTCCACGCCTCCCGCGAAACGCAGGAAATCCGCCAGGAAACCGAACAGATGGGGCGGTCGCTGGCACGCCTGGCCCGGGAATTGAGTTGGGTTGGCGAAGCCAGCCTCAGTCTGCTGGATCGCCTGCAACCGCTGACACTGCCGCTGGTGCACAGCCTGATCTGCGCGACAGCGCGCATTCCACAGCCGGCCGGCCTGTCCGCGTATCTGTTCACCTGGCTGGAAAACCAGATCGCCGCAGCCGTCAAGAGCGTGCCGCTGGGTCAGACAGCCGGACAACGCATTCTCGACGGACTGCGCCGGCAGATCCCGGCCTTGGTGGACGAAGCCCAGACCCGCAGCCACACCGCGCCCCCCGCCCTGCACACCCTGGCGCCACAATACGGTATCGTTTCCTCACGGCACGCGAGCCAGTTCTCCCGACTGTTCCGATCCTGACCGCCGCCGCTCCTTTCGGGTCACGCATCATGCAAAACCAGTCTGTCATCCCAGGTCGCCAGAAACCACTGCCACCTCTGCGCGTCGGCATTGCAGGCCCTGTGGGTTCGGGCAAAACCACGCTCCTGGAAAAACTCTGCAAGGCCATGCGCGAGAACTACGACGTGGTCGCCATCACGAACGACATCTACACCAAGGAAGACCAACGGCTGCTCACCGTGTCCGGCGCACTACCGCCCGAACGCATCATGGGAGTGGAAACCGGCGGCTGCCCGCACACCGCCATTCGCGAGGACGCCTCCATCAATCTGGCCGCCATCGACCACATGCTGGGCCTGTTTCCGGAGGCCGACATCGTCTTCATCGAATCGGGCGGTGACAATCTCGCCGCAACGTTCAGTCCGGAACTCGCGGACCTCACACTCTATGTCATCGATGTGGCCGCAGGCGAGAAAATCCCGCGCAAGGGCGGCCCGGGCATCACCAAGTCAGACCTTTTCGTCATTAACAAGACCGACCTGGCCCCATACGTGGGGGCGAACCTGGACGTGATGCGATCGGACACGCTGCGCATGCGCGGCGACAAGCCGTTCGTGATGACTAACCTGATGAAGGGAGAAGGACTGGACGAAGTGGTCGGTTTCCTCCACAAGGAAGGTCTGCTCGCTCGCTGAACTGGATGAACCGCGCACCGGCCGTAGCGCCCACCGACGGGAAGATTCGGCAGACTGATCCCTCAGAATGCCAACCGGACCATACCAGCCGCCGCACTCTGATGGCTGGCATCGTCGATCAAAATGAACGCACCGGTTGCGCGCTGCCGGTCGTAATCATCCAGCGCCAACGGGTCCCGCGTCCGGATGCGGACACGCCCGATATCGTTCAGGCCCAACGTGCCGCGCCAAGGCACGCTGCGCAGCTCGTGAATATCGCGCCGCGCCGAGACCTCTTCCACACGCGCCTGTGTCACCCGGGACCCCTGCTTGAGCCAGTACCAGCGCGACGGATCCAGCGCCTGCCGGTCCAGCCAGCACAGATCCGCCTGGAACTGGCGCGATAGCTCGGGCTGCGAATCGGCATCCACGAGCAGGTCGCCGCGCGACACGTCCACATCCCGATCCAGCACCACCGTAATACTGTCGCCGGAACGGGCCGCTTCCAGCTGCTCGTCCCCGCGCCACAGTTCGCGAATGTGCACCGATTCACCGCCCGGCAGCACCCGGACCGCATCCCCAACATGCCACGCGCCGCCCTGGAGCTGTCCGGCATAACCCCGGAAGGCCTGCGCGGTGCTGCCGTCGTGACGAATCACCCATTGCACGAAAAAGCGCGCGGCGCCCGTTCCCGACTGCCCGCCCACCGGCAACGACTCCAGCAACGGCAGCAATGGCAGCCCATCGTGCCAAGGCATGTGACCACTGGCATGAACCACGTTGTCCCCGGTCAGCGCTGAAAGCGGCAGGCAGTGCAGCGCCGGAATCGCCAGATGCCGCGCCAGATCCTGGCACGATACCCGAATCCGTTCAAAGACCGCGCGATCCCAGCCGACCTGATCCATCTTGTTGACTGCCACTACGATATGACGCAGCCCCAGCAGCCGCGCCAGCGTGGCATGACGCTTGGTCTGCGGCAGCAACTCGCCGCTGGCGGCCCGGGCGGCGTCGATCAGAATGACGGCCGCGTCGGCCGTGGACGCACCAGTCACCATATTGCGGGTGTACTGCTCGTGACCGGGCGCATCGGCGATGATGAATTTGCGCACAGGCGTGGCGAAATAGCGATACGCCACATCGATGGTGATGCCCTGCTCGCGTTCCGCTTCCAGGCCGTCGGTCAGCAGCGCCAGATCCACCGCGTTCTCGGGCGCGCGAGAATAGCGCGAGCCTGAAATGGCCTTGAGCTGATCTGCGAACACACCTTTGCTGTCCAGCAGGAGGCGCCCGATCAGCGTGGATTTGCCGTCGTCGACCGATCCTGCCGTCACCAGCCGCAGCACGCTCGTGTCCTGGCTCAGCGGCCAGCGTTCATTGATTGCGTTCATCAGAAATACCCCCGTTTCTTGCGGCGCTCCATGGACGCCTCGGACACCTGGTCATCCATGCGGGTCGCCCCGCGTTCCGTGATGTTCGTTACGGCCGTCTCCGCGATGATGTCTGCAGACGTGGTCGCATCGGATGCCACGGGACAGGTGCAGGACACATCTCCCACTGTGCGGAAACGCACGTTCAACCGTTCGACCGCTTCGCCCTCGTGTGCTGGCGTGAGCGCTGTCACGGGGGCCAACAGCCCCTTGCGACGCACGACGTCGCGCGCATGGCTGTAATACAGCGACGGAAGCGATAACCGTTCGCGCTCCACATACTGCCAGACATCCAGCTCAGTCCAGTTCGAAATCGGAAATACGCGGATGTTCTCGCCTGGGTGCACCTTCGTGTTGTACAGGTTCCACAATTCCGGGCGCTGGTTCTTGGGATCCCACTGGCCGAATTCATCGCGGAAGGAGCAGATGCGTTCCTTGGCCCGGGCTTTTTCCTCATCGCGGCGCGCACCGCCAATGCAAGCGTCGAACCGGAATTCGGCGATCGCCTCCAGCAGCGTGGTAGCCTGGGCGGCGTTACGCGAGTCATTCGCATGCTGCAGCACGACGGTGCCGCGTGCAATCGAGTCTTCCACGCGACGCACGATCAATGTCTCGCCCAGCTCTGCGACCCGACGGTCACGGAACGCAATCACCTCCGGAAAATTGTGGCCAGTGTCCACGTGCAGCAGCGGAAACGGAAACTTGCCCGGCCGGAAGGCCTTTTCGGCCAGCCGCAGCAGCACACAGGAGTCCTTGCCACCCGAAAACAGCAGCACCGGACGCTCGCACTCGGCGGCGACCTCCCGCAGGATGTGAACGGCTTCGGACTCCAGCCAGTCCAGATGGGTTTGCTCGAGCAAGGTGGCAGTTTCCATGATTTCAAACGGAAGAATGAGGGAGATTTCGCGGGATGACGGTCGGCGTGTGCGGATGCGCAGCAGGGGCGACGTGCAGGCCACACTCGCGGCTCTGGCGCTGCTCCCACCACCAGCGGCCGGCGCGCAGATCCTCGCCGGGGCGCACCGCCCGGGTACAGGGCTCGCAGCCAATGGACGGATAGCCTCGGTCGTGCAGCGGGTTGTAGGGCACATCCAGGGCGCGCACCACGGCCCAGACGTCCTTGGTGGACCAAGTGGCAAGCGGATTGAACTTCTGCAGCCCGAAAGATTCGTCCCATTGGGATTCAGGCAGTTCCGCACGAGTCACGGACTGCTCCCGGCGCTGGCCGGTGATCCAGGCCGAATGGCCGGCCAGTGCGCGACGCAGCGGTTCCACCTTACGAATCGCACAGCATTCCTGGCGCAGCGCCACACTTTCATAAAAAGCGTACTTCCCGTGATCGGCCACGTAGGCCGCCACGGCACCAGAATCAGGATGCATCAGCTGCACATCCAGGCCATACCGATCGCGGACCACGTCCACCATGGCCAGCGTCTCCGCATGTAGCATATCGGTGTCGAGCATGAAAACGCCCAGTGGCTGCGGCAACTGCATCAGCGCGTGGATCAGCAGACTATCCTCGACGCCCATGGAAGACGCCAGCAGGGCATCCGGATGTGCGGCGGCAATGTCGGCGAGCCGCGCCAACAACGCCTCCCAGCGAACTGCCAGAAGCTCACTCAAGCGATCATCCGTCTTCATGCGACCGCCTCCAGGACATCCGGCAGCAGGGTCGTTTGCGGATCGTCATCGAACGTCAAGGTCTCGCCAAACCAGGCTAGCTTGGGCCCCAGACCGGCCACGGCACCAACGATGAACAGCGCGGGGGAATGCACAGCAGCGCGACGCGCCTGAATGGCAACCCGTTCCAGCGGCGCGTGGATGACCCGCTGGTTGGCCCGCGAGCCGTTCTCGATCAGGGCGCACGGCGTTCCTCGGCCGACCCCCCGCGCCATCAACCGGGCGCACAGTCCATCCAGGCGTTCCACCCCCATGTAGTACACCCTGGTCGTCGCCGCTTCCCGGTCGCTGGCAGGGCCGTCGCCCGCCCGGCGATGCGCTGTGGACAGGATCAGCTCGCTGGCATGGGAACGGTGCGTCAGCGGAATGCCGGCATAGGCCCCGCAAGCCAGTGCTGCGGTGATGCCAGGAACAACCTCATAGGTGATCCCTTGTTCACGCAGATATTCCAGTTCCTCGCCGCCGCGCCCATAAACCAGCGGATCGCCGCCTTTCAGCCGGACCACGCAGCGACCCAGGCGTGCATGCTGCGCCATCAGTCCATGAATGCGCCGCTGCGTGGCCTCGTGATCTTCTCCCGGCATCTTGCCCACTGCGATGCGCCGCGCATCACGCCGTGCCAAGGACAGTACTTCCGGGCTCACCAGGCGGTCATGCAGGATCACGTCGGCCTCGTTCAGTGCCCGCAGGCCCCGCAGCGTCAGGAGCCCGGGATCCCCCGGACCGGCGCCCACCAGCAATACCTTACCGGCCGCAGGCCTGACCGTTCCCACCAACGCCTCATCCAGCAGGTCCTCTGCCTGCCGCGGCCGCCCGCAACGCAGCGCCGCCAGTACCGGTCCATCCAGCAGCCAGTCGTAGAAACGGCGCCGGTCCGCAAGGCCCGGACGCGCTGCACGAATGGCACTGCGGTGGCGTTGCGCCAATTCGGCCAGCAATCCCACCGCCGGTTCGACCAGCGTCTCGATGCGCTCACGCAGGCGCCTGGCGATGACGGGCGCCGCACCGCCCGAGGACACGGCCACAGTGACCGGCGAACGGTCCACGATTGCCGGCACCTGGGCACTGGAAAGCTCGGCGTCATCCACCACGTTGCACCACAGGTGCCGGGCCTCGGCGGCGGTAGCTACGGCCCGATTCAGCCTCGCGTCATCCGTCGCGGCCACCACCAGCCAGGCGCCGGCCAGCTGAGATGGCTCGAATTCGTCCAGCCGCAGTTCGATGTCGCCCGACCGTGCGCGCACCTGGACCTGCAAGTGCGCGGTCCGCGCCACCACGACGACGCGTGCGCCAGCCGAGCGCAACAGTTCGATCTTGCGGTCGGCCACGAGGCCGGCACCGACGACCAGCACGGTCTTGCCGTGAAGGTCCAGAAATAGCGGGAAGTGATTCATGACGCCATTCTAGGAACCATGACGCGGCCACAGAACGATCGTCTCGTCATGTCGTTATGCGGTCATAAGCAAATGACCGAAACCCGCACCCGCCGCGACTCTCCGGACACTTCACACTAAATGGTGCGCTCCGTCGATTCTTATTTTCTTATGACGAATCATTCCTTCGCGTCCCGCCATCGCCTGGATACCATCGTTGCTCATCAGTACGCACCACCGGTGTCCCGCCTGAACAGGCACCGACCTTTCACCGCCAATACGGAGCCCCTCATGACACCCGCCAACGAAGCAGTCCTGGACTTGCTGCCCATCCCTCCGGAGAAGGCACAAACCGCGGCCCGGCTGATCCAGGGGCTGGACGGATACGCGCTGGAATGGCTGTCCGGCTACCTGGCCGGTGCAGCGGCCCAACTGAGGCTGAAGCAGATTCCGGATGAAGCTGCCCCGGCGGTCGCCACGCCAGTGGCCGTCCCTGCCACCAGGCAACCGCTCACCATCCTCTACGGCAGCCAGACTGGAAACGCCAAACGCACGGCTGAAAAACTGGCCGCCGAAGTCGAGGCTCAGGGCCTGCCGGTGCGGTTGGTCCGCGCCGATGCCTTCCGCACGAACGAGCTCCGGAAGGAACAGTTCCTGTACGTGGTCATCAGCACCCACAGCGTGGGCGACGCGGCGGAGCCCCCCGACGACTCACGCGGATTCTTCGAGTTCCTGACGGGCCGCCGCGCACCGCAGCTCCCCGATCTGAGCTACGCCGTGCTGGCCCTGGGCGACTCCACTTACGCGGACTTCTGCGGCATCGGCCGGCGCATCGATGAGCGCCTGGCCGAACTGGGTGCCAAGCGGTTGTTCGAACGCGCCGACGCCGACGTGGATATCACGACCGTGGCAGACCCGTGGGCCAGAGAGGCGCTGCGCCATGCGCAAGAGCGGCTGGCCCCCGGCCCGGACCAGGCCCGGTCGCCCGCACCGGCCGCCAACGGCGTCGTGACCTTCCTGCGGCCGATGCATGCGACGTGGACGCGCGAACGCCCCTTCGCGGCCGAAGTGCTGGTCAGCCAGCGCATCGTCGCGGGCAGCAGTGCAAAGAACATACATCACGTGGAGCTCTCACTCAAAGGCAGTGGCCTGCGCTACCAGCCCGGCGACGCCCTGGGCGTATGGCCCACCCAGGCGCCCGAGCTGGTCGACCGCGTCCTGGAAGTGCTGGATCTGGACGGTACAACGGACGTCGCGCAGGGCGATGAACACCTGCCGCTTTCACAGTGGCTCACCGAGCGGCGGGAGCTGACAGTCCTCACCCGCCCCTTCATTACCGCTCACGCCGAGCGCGGCCAACATGATGGGCTTCTGGCGTTGCTGCAGCCACCGTCGGCTGCCGAGCTGGCGCGGCGGCTGCAGCAATGGCAGCTGATCGACCTGCTGCGCAACCACCCGACTGCATGGGACGCCGCGTCACTGGTCTCGGCATTGCGTCCCCTCGCACCCCGCCTGTATTCCATCGCGAGCAGTCAGGAGCAGGTGGACGAGGAAGCGCACATCACCGTCGCCCACGTGGATTTCCAACAGGATGGCGAAGCCCGCTGGGGTGTCGGCAGCCATTATCTGTGCGGGCTGGCCGAAGGCGAGCAGGCGTCGATCTTCATCGAACCCAATGAACGCTTCCGCCTGCCAAAGGATGCTGCGCGAGACGTCATCATGATCGGCCCCGGCACCGGTGTGGCACCCTTTCGCGCTTTCCTGCAGCAGCGCCAAGCCGACGGCGCGTCGGGCCGCAACTGGCTGTTCTTCGGCAATCCCTACCGCCACAGTGACTTCCTGTACCAGACCGAATGGCTGCAAGCCCTCAAGGAAGGGCTGCTGACCCATCTGGACGTTGCCTTCTCGCGCGATCAGGCCAACAAAATCTATGTCCAGCATCGGCTGCGCGAACACGGCAAGGAGGTCTGGGATTGGCTGGAAGGCGGCGCTCACCTCTACGTGTGCGGCGACGCCGATCACATGGCTCCGGACGTTCACACAACCCTGATCGAGATCGCGACCGAGCACGGCGGCCAATCGCGCGAGGATGCAGCCGCATGGTTGAAGAACCTGATGAACGAAGGCCGCTACGCCCGCGACGTGTACTGAGCCATCCTCCATTCCTTTCACCGGGGTGTGCGCACAACACGCGCGCCCAACGTTTCCAAGCAGGACTACCATGCCCCAACCCACCGCACCCGCCCAGCTATCCGCACTGGAACACATCAAGGCCAACAGCCGATTCTTGCGCGGCACCATAGACGCCGGACTGGCCGACCGGACGACTGGCGCCATCAGCGAACCGGACACCAAACTGCTGAAATTTCACGGCAGCTACCAGCAGGACAACCGCGACGTGCGTGACGAGCGGCGCCGCCAGAAGCTGGAACCCGACTACGGGTTCATGGTGCGTGTCCGGCTACCAGGCGGCGTGCTGACCCCACAGCAATGGCTGGGGCTGGACGAACTGGCAGGCCGATACGCCAGCAACGGTCTGCGCATCACCACCCGCCAGACCTTCCAGTTCCACGGCATCCGCAAGGAACAGCTGCGCGACATGATTGGCGGCATCAACGCCATCGGATTGTCCACGCTCGCGGCCTGCGGCGACGACGTGCGCAACGTGATCTGCTCAGTGAATCCCCTGCTGTCATCCAGCCATGCGCAGGTCTACGACTGGGCCCTGAAGATCATGGACCACGTCAAGCCGCACACCACGGCCTACCAGGAGTTGTGGATAGACCAGAACGAAAAGACCAGCGATGGCGCGGGTGATGAGGAGCCGCTGCTGGGTCAGGCCTACCTGCCGCGCAAGTTCAAGTTCGGCATCGCCGTCCCGCCCTACAACGATATCGACGTCTTCGCGCAGGACTTCGGACTGATCGCGATCCTGGGAGAGGACGGCGAGCTTCAAGGTTTCAACCTGGCCCCCGGCGGCAGCATGGGCGCCACGGCCGGCGACCCCAAGACCTACCCGTCGCTGGGCGACCTGATCGGATTCGTCACGCCCGACCACCTGCTGGAGACCTGCTGGCACGCGGTCGCCGTGCAGCGGGACTTC
This sequence comes from Castellaniella sp., assembly GCF_004321985.1. Lineage (GTDB taxonomy): Bacteria > Pseudomonadota > Gammaproteobacteria > Burkholderiales > Burkholderiaceae_B > Castellaniella. The sequence goes on from NZ_SCQN01000038.1 coordinate 21,118, forward strand.
GGCGACCGGAGCGAGCGCAAGCACGCCCGACTGAAGTACACCATCGACGATCGCGGCCTTCAGTGGTTCCATGACGAGCTGCAGTCCAGGCTGAGCTTCAGGATCGAACCGCCACGCCCCTACCACTTCGAACACAATGGCGACCGCTACGGCTGGACCAAGGGCGACGACGGCCGCTGGCACCTGACGCTGCAGATCCCAAGCGGCCGCATCCGCGACGTGGAGGATCACCCACGCCAAACCGGCATGCGCGAAATCGCCCGCATCCACAAGGGCGAGATCCGCATGACTTGCGACCAAAACCTCATCATCGCCGGCGTGGCGGCAAAGGACCGCGCCGCCATCAACACTCTGGTCAAGCAATACGGCCTGGATGACTACAAACGTGCCAGCGGACTGCGGCTGCACGCGCTTTCCTGCGTGGCACTGCCGACCTGCGGCCTGGCCATGGCAGAGTCCGAACGCTACCTGCCCCACATCCTGGACAAGCTGGAAGAACTGCTGGACCACCACGGATTGCGCGACGAACCCATCCACTTCCGGATCTCGGGCTGCCCCAACGGCTGTTCGCGGCCCTACATGGGCGAGATCGGGCTGATCGGCCGCGCCGTCGGCAAATACGATCTGCGCATCGGCGCCGACCACATCGGCGAGCGGCTGAACGCGATCTACAAGGAGAACATTGGTGAAGACACAATCCTCGCGACGCTCGACGAGGTGTTCGGGCGCTTCGCCACTGAACGCAAACGCGGCGAGCACTTCGGGGATTTTGTCGTGCGGACCCGTATCGTCACCCCGCCCAAGCGCCGCCCCACCGTGCGGCCGAGTGCCTGATCCGGACGCGGAACAACCCGTTCAGAGGATCTCCACATGCGACGCATCGCCCTTCTTCCAGCTGTTCTGCTGTGGCTGTCCGGCACAGCCTGCGCCACCAACATCACGCTGCTCAATGCTTCCTACGACCCCACGCGCGAGCTGTACCAGGCGTACGACCAGGCCTTCACCCGGTTCTGGGCCGCGAAGACTGGTGACCACGTCACGGTCCGCCAGTCGCATGGCGGCTCCGCCAGCCAGGCACGGGCGGTGATCGACGGCCTCCCGGCCGACGTGGTGACGCTGGGCATGGCGCCAGACATAGCCGCCATCGCCGCACACGGGCTGATCCACAAGGACTGGCAACGGCAGCTCCCGCTGAACAGCGCCCCTTACACATCGACCATCGTCTTTCTGGTGCGCAAGGGCAACCCGAAAGGCATCCACGACTGGGCTGACCTGATCAAACCGGGCATCCAGGTGATCACGCCAAACCCCAAGACTTCGGCCGGTGGCCGGTGGAACTACCTCGCTGCCTGGGGATATGCCCTGAAGCAACCCGGCGGCGACGAAGCCAAGGCGCGCGCATTCGTCGGCAAGCTCTACCGGCAAGTCCCCGTGCTGGATTCAGGCGCTCGTGGGGCAACGACGACCTTCGTGAAACGCGGCATCGGCGACGTGCTGCTGGCCTGGGAAAACGAGGCGCTCCTGGCGATCCGCGAGCTCGGTCCGGATAAGGTTGAGATCGTCGTCCCTTCGGTCAGCATCCTCGCCGAACCACCGGTCGCCGTCGTGGACAAGGGAGTCGACGCACGCGGAACGCGCGCGGTGGCGCAGGCCTACCTGACCCATCTGTACTCCGAGGAAGGGCAGGACATCGCGGCCAGGAATTTCTACCGGCCAACCCTGAAATCCGTGGCGGACCGCTATGCTGCGCAGTTCCCCAAGGTCAGGCTATTCACGCTCGGTGACGTGGCCTCGAACTGGGCGGACGCGCAGAAGCGGTACTTCGCCGACGGCGGCGTATTCGACCAGATCTACCAGCCTGGAGGTCAGCCGTGAGCAATCGCAAGGGTACGCTGGCCATGCCATTGCCAGCGGTGGGAGCCGGCCCGAAACCGCGCGTACTGCCGGGACGCAATCTGACGCTGGGCTTCACGCTGGCCTACCTGGGCCTGATCGTGCTGCTCCCGCTATCAGCGGCATTCCTGAAAACGGCCACTCTCAGTGGACATGCGTTCTGGCAGATCATCACTTCCGCGCGGGTGCTGGCCTCGCTGCGGTTGAGCTTCAGCGCCGCGCTGCTGGCAGCGGGAGTCAACGTAGTCTTCGGCGGGTTGGTCGCGTGGGTGCTGGTGCGCCACCGGTTCCCCGGCAAGCGCTTGGTGGACGCCTTGGTAGATCTGCCGTTCGCGCTGCCGACGGCGGTCGCCGGCATCGCCCTGACCGCACTGTATGCCCCCAATGGCTGGATCGGGCACCTGCTGACGCCACTGGGCATTCAGGTAGCCTTCAAGCCGCTGGGCGTAGTCGTCGCACTGATCTTCATCAGCCTGCCCTTCGTGGTCCGCACCCTACAGCCCGTGCTCGAAGATCTGTCGGCCGAGCTCGAGGAAGCGGCCAGCAGCCTGGGGGCATCCGGCGCCCAAGTGTTTGCCCGAGTGATCTTTCCGACGATCCTGCCGGCCCTGGTGACCGGCTTCGCCCTGGCCTTCGCGCGCGCATCGGGAGAATACGGCTCCGTGATCTTCATCGCCGGCAACATGCCCATGGTCTCGGAAATCACGCCGCTGCTGATCGTCACCCGCCTGGAACAGTACGACTACGCCGGCGCCACCGCCATTGCCGTCGTAATGCTGGCGATCTCATTCACTCTTCTGCTCGTAATCAACCTGCTGCAGGCCTGGTCGCGGCGCCGCTCGCTGGGCGAGGCCGCCTGAACCCATGTCTACGACAGCTACCATCCTCGGCTCTGCCAGCGGCTGGGCCATCCCGCCCACCGGCACCTCGAGCACCGGAAGCCGGCTCGCACACGCCGCCGCCACGTTTGGAGCACTCGCGTTCCTGTTGCTGTTCCTGTTCCTGCCGCTCGCCGCGGTATTCCACGAGGCGCTGGCCAAAGGATGGAGCACCTGCCTGGCTGCCGTCACCGAACCAGACGCGCTGGCGGCCATCCGCCTGACGCTGACCGCCGCGGGCATCGCCGTCCCGCTGAACGCCGCCTTCGGAATCTGCGCTGCCTGGGCCATCGCCCGCTTCGATTTCCGGGGCAAAAGCCTGCTGGTCACGCTGATCGACCTGCCCTTTTCGGTGTCTCCGGTGATTGCGGGCCTGGTCTACGTGCTGCTGTTCGGGATGCAGGGCTGGCTCGGCCCCTGGCTCCAGGCACACGACATCAAGATCCTGTTCGCCGTTCCCGGCATCGTGCTGGCCACCCTGTTCGTGACCGTGCCGTTCGTGGCGAGGGAACTGATTCCGCTCATGCAGTCCCAGGGAAGCGAGGAGGAAGAAGCTGCCATCGTCCTGGGCGCGTCCGGCTGGCAGACGTTCTGGCACGTCACCCTGCCCAACGTCCGCTGGGGACTGTTCTACGGCGTCATTCTCTGCAATGCACGGGCGATGGGAGAGTTCGGCGCCGTCTCCGTAGTCTCGGGCCACATTCGCGGATTGACCAACACCATGCCGCTGCACGTCGAGCTCCTTTACAACGAGTACAACTTCGCGGCCGCGTTCTCCGTCGCCTCGCTGCTGGCACTGCTGGCGCTGCTGACACTGATCCTGAAATCCCTGGTGGAGCGGGTCCTGCACACCCAGGCCAGCCACACCGCTTCGGAGCAAACACCATGAGCATCGAGGTCCGCCACATCCACAAGCGATTCGGCGCATTCACCGCACTGGACGATGTATCCCTGTCATTCCCCGACGGGCGCCTGACCGCCCTGCTCGGCCCTTCAGGCTGCGGCAAGACGACGCTGTTGCGCATCATCGCCGGCCTGGAACACGCCGACCAGGGCCAGGTGCTTCTGGGTGGGCAAGATGCTTCCCGAACCCACGTGCGGCACCGGCACGTCGGCTTTGTCTTCCAGCACTACGCGCTGTTCAAGCACATGTCGGTCTTCGAGAACGTTGCCTTCGGCCTGCGCGTGAAACCGCGCGAGCAGCGCCCCAGCAAGCAGGACATCCGCAAGAAGGTCATGGACCTGCTGGAACTGGTGCAACTCGATTGGCTGGCCGACAGGCGACCGGCGGCCCTGTCGGGCGGCCAGCGCCAGCGCATTGCCTTGGCGCGGGCGCTCGCCGTAGAACCCAGGGTCCTGCTGCTGGACGAGCCCTTCGGCGCGCTGGATGCCAAGGTCCGCAAGGAACTGCGCCGCTGGCTGCGCAGGCTGCACGACGAACTCCAGGTCACGAGCATCTTCGTCACCCACGACCAGGAGGAAGCCCTGGAAGTATCCGACGACGTCGTGATCATGAACCAGGGCCGGGTGGAGCAAATCGGCACGCCGCAGGCGGTCTACGACAACCCGGCCACGGCCTTCGTCTGCGGATTCCTGGGCCACGTGAACCTGTTCCAGGGGCGCATGCTCGACGGACGGCTGCAGGCAGACGGGATGGTATTCGCCGCCCCCGGCCACAGCGGGGAACAGAACGTTCCCGGCACAGCCTTCGTACGCCCTCACGACATCCAGATCGAGCCCTACCCATCGCCTGCCACAGCTGCAGCTGGCTCCAGCGCAGCCAACGATCCGGGCTGGCTGGTGAGCGTGCGCCGGGCGCGGGCACTGGGACCGATGGCGCAACTGGAACTGCAGCGCGAGGACACCCAGGAGATCATCGAGGCAGTCATGTCCAGCCGTGAGTTCCACCGCCTGGGTGGAGCGGTCCATCAACGCTTCATCGCCCGGCCCCGCCAGGCGCGCGTCTTCCCGAATCAGCCGACCTGAGCACCGCCGCGCGAACCCCGTCCGGGCGCCGCGTACAATGACGTCCCGGTCCATTCCCGTGACGCTCCAGCGTGACTGATCCTCCCCTGCCCGCCAATCGCGGGCTGATCTTCACCATCATCGCCTTCGCGCTGATGATGATGTCGATCGACGCCACCATCGTCGCTACCGCCCTGCACGCGCTGCAGGAAGACCTGGGCGCGCCGATCAATTGGACGAGCTGGACCATCACCGCCTACTGGTTTGGCTACGTCATCATGCTGCCGGTAAGCGGCCGGCTAAGCGAACGCTACGGCCACCGGCGGGTGTTCCTGCTGTCCACGCTTGCATTCGCCGTTACGTCACTGCTGTGCGGACTGGCGACCAACGTGTATGCACTGGTGGCCTTCCGCGCACTGCAATCGGCCGGTGGGGCGGGCCTCACACCCGCAGCCACCGGCATCATCGTCACCTGGTTCGGGCGCTCCCGCGACCGGGCTCTCGGTCTATTCGGCGCAGTCTTTCCGGTCGGCGCCATGATAGGACCCATCTTCGGCGGCCTGTTCGTCACCTACGCAAGCTGGCGCGACGTGTTTTTCGTCAACGTGCCCATCGGCCTGATCATGGCGGGACTGGGCTGGTGGATCATTCCCAGGGACCGCGCGGCGGACCGCTCCGCCCGCAGCCTGGACCTGCCCGGAATGGTCTGGCTGGCGCTGGGAGTGGTCGCCGGCATGCTGGGCATCAGCTACCTGGGGAACCCCGAAGCGACCTTGAGCTCGTGGGGATTCACGCTTCCCATGGCGATCTGCGTGCTGTGCGCCTGCGTCTTCTTCCGCCACATTCAAAGGGCGGCAGAACCCTTCCTGGCACCCCGGCTGATCTACGGCCGCGGCTTCGGCGCCACGAATTTCCTGAATGCCATGTACGGCGGCGCGGCCTCCGGCGCGGTGACGCTGGTTCCGCTGTACGCCGCCACACGCTACGGCCTGAATGCGCTGGACGCGGGCACGCTGCTGATCGCACAGGGCATCGCCGCCATCACTTTTTCCACCCTGGCCGCCTACGCGCTGCGCTGGAGCGGGTACCGCCTGCCCTTCCACGCCGGCGGGCTGCTCATGGCCGTGGGGTTGCTGCTGCTCGCTCCTGTGCCGCGATTCGGGATCCCCGCCTACGGCTGGCTGGCCACCGCCACCTGCTTCATCGGCGCCGGCGCCGGCATCATGGGTCCGGCCAGCCGAAATGCCTGCGTGCAGCTCGTACCGGACCAGGCATCGACCATGGCGGCGCTGCGCGCCACGGCGCAGGAACTGGGTGTCATCGTGACACTGGCCGTCACCACGGCTATCATGGCCAGAACCGAAACGCCCAGCCTGACGCTAGCCGTCATCTATGCCGCCATGGCCCTGCTCTGTCTGATGATCCAGCCCATCATCCGGCGGGTCCCTGAACACCACGGCGCTTGGTGACGCCCCGCCATGCCCGGTCAGCGTATGGCAACGCGCCCACCCACCGGGGTGGTATCGTTTGGTTTTACAGGGAGCCGCCATGACCACGCACCAGCCTGCCAGCGCTTCGCGCCCGGCCCAGGACACCCGACGCCAGACACCCGCCTCACCACGGATCGCGCTCGTGACCGGTGCCTCGGCGGGATTCGGCCACGCCATCTCGGCCGCACTGTGCCGTGACGGCTGGACCGTGGTGGGGGCTGCCCGGCGGGCGGATCGCCTGAATGCCATCCGCCAGGAACTCGGTCCGAACTTCCACCCGCTGGAACTGGACGTGACATCCGACACCAGCGTGGCCCACGCCGTGGCCCACATGGCGGCCCACTTTCCCGACGGTCCGGACCTGCTGGTGAACAACGCCGGCCTGGCGCTGGGCGTGGGACCGGCCCAGCACGCCGACATGCAGGACTGGGAACGGATGATCCTCACCAACGCCCTGGGACTGAGCCGCATGGTTCACCACTTCCTGCCGGGCATGATCACGCGGGGACGGGGCCACGTGATCAACATCGGATCGACCGCCGGCAACTACGCCTATCCGGGTGGCAACGTCTACGGCGGGACCAAGGCCTTCGTGAAGCAATTCAGCCGGGGCCTGAAGGCGGACCTGCACGGGACCCCGGTTCGCGTCACGAACATCGAACCGGGCCTGGTGGGCGGCACCGAGTTCTCACTGGTCCGCCTGCACGGCGACGAGGCCAAGGCTACCGCCGTCTACAAAGATGCCAACGCCCTGCTGCCGGAAGACGTGGCCGAAGCGGTCGTCTGGGCGGCCAGCCAGCCGCCGCGCGTCAACATCAGCACCATTGAACTGATGCCCGTCACCCAGAGCCTGGCTGGCACGCGTGTCTACCGGGGCTAATGAACCCGCGCCATCTCAGGTGGCGTTCAGCCGATCCGGATTAGCATGTGCGCCGTTCACCTCATCGGAGCCTGATCTTGGCGACGAAAAAATCCATCTGGGCCATCACCGGACTGGTACTGATCCTGGCTGTCTGGGAAGTCAACGGAACCCTGGTCGAGCGCCGCAACGTGCTGCACGAGGAAGGCGCCGACGTCGTTCAACACGCTGCCGGGCGAAATCCGATACCCCATTCCGCCACCGACGATGCAGCATCCGGGCAGACGGCGGACCACCCGTCGTCACCAACAGTGGCCGGAGTCGCCGACGCTCACAGCCAACACTGACTGTTGCGTCCTGGACAACACCGGCGTCCAGTCTGGACATTCATTAGGGTTAACCCTAGTATCAGGGTATAATAGAACAGTTGGGCAAAAGCCCTGCTTTCACGAGAAGCACATGTTCTACCCTTACAAAAACTTTGGCGAAACCCGCCTCACCGACGCGCTCGAGCGCGAACTGCTGATCGAAGCCGAGCAAGCATACGGCTACCGGTCGGGCGAGGTCCTGCTCAGTGCGCTGCAAAAAGCCGCCGCAGTCCTGCGCCGCTGGCTCACCAGCAGCAGCAACATGGCATCGGCCTATTGGGTCTCGTTCCATCATCGGGCAGCCTGAACGGCCACGCCAGACAACCGCCGCCCGGCGAGCTGACGCAAGCCGGGCGGCGCGGTACTACGGCAACCGGCCTCAAGCAGCAGCCAGCGCCTGATCGAGATCGTCGACCAAGTCATTGACGTGCTCGATCCCCACGCACAGGCGGACCAGGTCGGCACTCACTCCGGCCGTCTTGAGCTCTTCGTCGGTCAGCTGACGGTGCGTGGTCGTCGCCGGATGGCAGGCCAGCGTCTTCGCGTCGCCGATATTCACCAGGCGCTTGATGAGCGACAGGCGGTCCATGAAACGCGCGCACGCCTCGAGACCGCCCTTGACCCCAAAACTGAAGAGCGACGCCGGGATGCCGCCGTCCATGTAGCGCTGGGCCAACGCGTAGTCCCGGTTGTCTTCCAGACCGGCAAAATTGACCCAGCTGACCTTGGGGTGGGCCTTCAGGTAGCGCGCCAGCGCCAGCGCATTCTCGCAATGGCGCTCCATGCGCAGCGTCAGCGTCTCGATGCCCTGCAGAATCAGAAATGAATTGAACGGCGAAATGGCGCCCCCCGTATTACGCAGCGCCACCGTGCGCGCCCGACCCGCAAAAGCGGCCTCGCCGAAGTCATTCACATAGACCACCCCGTGGTAGGCGGGCTCGGGGTTGTTGAACTGCGGAAATCGCGGATTGCCGCGCCAGGGGAACTTGCCGGAATCCACCAGCACACCGCCAATGCTGGTGCCATGGCCCCCCAGGTATTTGGTGGCCGCATGAATGACGATGTCCGCGCCATGCTCGATCGGCCGGCAAAGCGCCGGCGTCGGCACCGTGTTGTCCACCGCCAGCGGCACCCCGTGGGCGTGCGCAATGGCCGCCAGCGCACCAATATCCACCACGTTGCCCGCCGGATTACCGACCGATTCGCAATACACCAGCCGAGTGTGATCGTCGATTTCCGCGGCGAACGCCTCGGGGTCGCGCCCATCCACCAACCGGGCCTCGATGCCCAGCTCGCGCAGGGTGTGTCGGAAGAACGTATAGGTGCCGCCATAGACCTGGCTGGTCGCCACGATGTTGTCGCCCGCCCGGGCCAGAGTCAGCACACAGGCCGTAATGGCTGCCATGCCGGAGGCAAAGGCCAGGCCGGCCACACCGCCTTCCAGCAGCGCAACCCGCTCCTCCAGCACTGCCGTCGTGGGGTTCTGAATGCGCGTATAAATGTTGCCCGCCACCTTCAGGTCGAACAGATCAGCACCGTGCTGCGTGTCGTCGAAGTAGTAGCTGGTCGTCTGATAGATCGGCACAGCAACCGAGTGGGTTTCCGGATCTCCGGCGAACCCGCCGTGGATGGCAATCGTTTCTCGTTTCATGGTGTCTCCTGGGGTCGAGGCGGCCGAAGGCCGATGTGCATGGAAATGGTTCTGGTGCTGGCCAGATGCGCGCCATCACGCCGCGCTTGTGTTCAATTCCGGCATTCTGGCACGGATGTACATGACCTGGAGTGATATGCAACGACGCATCCGTTCCGACGACGCCCAATCAGAAACCACGCGCCTGCACCGCTATTTCATCGCAAGCTGGCTGCCCAGAATGCGCCGCAGGCGCACCGCATCGCCGAAGCGTGAGCCATTCATCCCGTGCGCATCGAGCAGCACCATCGCCAGATTGCGGCCGCCGACCTTGACTACCATGACCAAGCAGTTTCCGGCCTCGCGCGTGGTTCCTGTCTTTGACATCAGGATGTCCCAGCGCGGCCGGCCCACCAGCATGTTCGTATTGTGGAAGGTCCGGCCGGCAGCGCTGTAGCTAGCGTCCGTGGTGAACTGCCGGATCAGCGGCTGCTGCGAAGCGGTCCGAACCAGCCTGGCCAGGTCCCGGGCCGACGAGACGTCTTCACTGGACAAGCCGACGGACTCGACAAACCTGGAATTCGTCATGCTCAGCGCCTGCGCCTGGGCGTTCATCGCCTCGACGAAGGCCGCCATGCCACCCGGATAGGTACGGCCTAGTGCGTGCGCCGCACTGTTCTCGGACGCCGTCAAGGCCATGTGCAGCAGATCAGACCGGGTCAGCCACATGCCCACTGACAAGCGTGAAGGCAATTCGCTGGGAACACCGACATCGCTGGCATCCACTGCAATCTTCTCACCCATGGGCAGACCAGCCTTAACCACCACCAGCGCTGTCATGAGCTTGGTGATGGAGGCAATCGGCCGCACAGCATCTTCGTCGCGCGCGAACAGGACCTCAGACGTGTCCAGATCCTGTACCAGAATCGCGGTGGACTTGAGCTTCCTGATTTCTTCCGCCGGGTTGTGCGTGACCAGAGACGCCTTGGTACCCGCGTCAGGATCCAACGGCTCGGGTAGCGCGCCCCAGCGCTGCACCGCGATGCGCCGCCCATAGCCATGCAAGCATATCGGCAGCGAGGGATCCGCATTGCAGGGGTGGAAATTGGCGACCTGGGCTCGCGCAGGAGAAGACCACCCGCCCGCAACCGCGACCAGAACCGCCGCCACATACAACGCTGCCCGCGCCCGCCATCCCGCCATGATTGCCCTCGTTTGACCCGCGCAAGACAAAATTCCTCGCGCCTGCCGCCAGACACACGTTGAAAGGTATCTTACTATTATCCATACGGAAGTGACATGGTGGCCCCGTGAGAGGGTCGGAGACCGACACGCAGATTCCCGCCGCCGCGAAGACCTGAACAATCCTAAACTGCAGCAGACACAGCCACCCGTGGCCGGGACACAGAGGAGACAGACCATATGATGATGAGGTGGGTGACGGAACGGATCAGCTTCCCCGGATCGCTGGCAACATCTCAGTGGAAGTTGGTCGTATTTGTTTCTTTTGCCGCCTGGATCATCGTCGTAGGGATGCATCATGAACCATGGTTCGACGAAAGTCAGGCCTGGCTGCTGGCACGAGACAGCAGCTTCTACGAGCTTCTGGCCGAACGCGTACGCTACGAGGGGACACCAGGGCTATGGCACATCCTGCTCTGGCTGGCCATTCGAGCCGGCCTGCCGTTTGATGGCTTCTACCTGATTTCCGTGGCTTGTGCACTGATCGGAGCCACGCTCATACTCTGGCGCGCCCCGTTTCCGGCGCCCCTGCGCATGCTGCTGCTGGCCTCTTACTTTTTCTCCTACCAATTCTCGATCGTTGCACGCAGCTACGCACTGGATCTGGCCCTCGTGCCAGCCCTGGCCTGCGTCTTTCCGCAACGGACGAAAAGGCCAGTCGCGTACGGATTGCTGATCGGTCTCCTTGCCAACAGCAACGCACACAGCCTCTGCTTTGCCAGCGTACTGGGCGTGGAATGGCTGTGGGTGTTGATCCGCGTGCATCGAACAAAGGCAGCATCATGGGGCCTGGCTCTGGCCATCGGACTTGGTCTGTTCGCAATGCTCGTCGCTTGGCAGCCGTCCGACAACGCATTCGTGAACCCTGGGATCAAGGCCCGCTCGGCCCTGGCTGCCGGTCTGCTGTACATCGACGAAGCCTTCATCGACCGACCGACGTTCTGGTCTGCAATCGAACCAACCCCGCTGGACATGGCGTACGGCGCGTTCGGTTCAATAGTGCTCCTGCTGCCATCCCTGCTCCTGTTCCTCCGCGCGGGAACCTTGCTACTGGGCATGGCGACCATGGTCGCACTGACAGGCTTCTCGGTGATGGTCTACGCAATGCAATGGCACTCCGGTATCCTGTTCCTGGCCTGGATATTCGGTCTGTGGATCACATGGCCAGCGATGCAAACCTGGCCAGCATTGGGCCGTATGGTCGTGACCAGCTTCGCCATCATTACGGCAGTACAAGCGACCGAAGGAGTGCACTCCGGTCTCTGGGATATCAAACATGCCTATACAGGCTCGGTCCAGGCAGCGCAGAAAATCGCCAGCATTCTGTCAGAACGCCCACGCGCCCGCATCGCCGCGGCAGGATTCCAAGCGATCGAAGTGCAGCCATATTTTCCCCACAATATTTTCGCCAACTTCCATGGCGGCAATCCATCACCGAGCTTTCTCACTTGGAAAACGAGCGACTGGCGGATCTTTTCAACATTACCAGAAGCGTATGCAATAGCCGCTGCCCAATACGACATCATTCTGATGTCGACTTTCAATATACACCGCGGCGACCTCACCCGATTCGATGGTTTCGCTGCAAAGCATGGCTACCGGATTCTAAAGATTTGCCCTGGTAATCGAATCTGGAAGGGATACAACGCAAAAAATGACGCGGAGTCGTTTATTATCTATGGTGTCGAAAACGACCAACCCAAAGTCGGCAATTCACCTTGAAAAAGGCAGGCCGACGTAATGAACAGACTTCGTCCAACAGAACAAAATGCGATTGGTTATAACATCCTGATCGCAGCGATCTTTATATTGTCCCTATGGGTTGCGAAACATCCCTATCTGGGAATCGTCCATGACGCCCGATATTACCTACTCCAGACTCTGCATGCACTGGAACCGACAAGGTGGAACGAAGATCTATTTTTCAGGTATGGCTCGCAGGATTCGTTCTCTATTTTCTCAAGCGTCTATAAATGGCCCGTTGGGGCAATAGGGATCGCCGCTGCCAACCTTCTGGCGATTGTAATCGGCGATGGGCTGTGGTTAGCCTCACTCGGCCTCTTGGTTTGCAGCATTCTGAACCGTCCGACCGAGCGTCTTGCAGCAGCCTGTGGCGTTATTGCGCTTAACACAGGGTACGGTGGCCTAGACACCCTCCACTATGCTGAACCTTTCATAACACCAAGGCTGTTCGCCGAAGCGGCCGTGATGTGTGGCTTCGCGGCCGCATCAAGAGGTCGATATGTCTTGTTGTCGATGCTAAGCCTTCTGGCAGCTGCTATCCATCCTCTCTCGGCATTACCCGGAATTGGGATCATTACATTCGACTCGTTACGCCGCGATCGCCGCACCTGGTC
>NZ_SCQN01000062.1 GCF_004321985.1 Castellaniella sp.
TCCACCGGATCGTTGTCGGCGATGATGCCCTCCCCACCAAAGAAGAAGTATTTCGAGAATCCGTTATAGGCCTCGACCTTGTTGGTGGAGGCGGTGATTTGTTCGCGCAGGTCTTGGTCGGAAATGTACTGAAGCAGGAAGAGCGTGCGCACGGCCGAACCCAAGGCACGAAATGCGTGGTAAGGTGTCACCTTAATTCTGGTGCAAATAGTGACACTTCCATGGCTTCCGTATCTCTCTGATTTTGCGGTAAAAATTCGCTGGGCGCTTTGATAAAATCTTTTATTATCAAATAGTTGCTGTTGGCCTATTTTGAAGCCCTAATTCGACCCGGCTAACGACCGTCCGTCGTGATTTTGCTGCAGATAGTGACACCCCGACCCGGGTGCTCGGTCGAGCCGTCTGGCCGGACGCTCATAGTCAACGCGAGGAACGCGCGCGCTGCCGCGCCGATTTCGTGGTCTTCTTCGCCGCCCCCGTACGCTTGCCCTTTGCCGCATGTCCTTGGGCTCGAAGGATGGCCGGCAATTCCTCCAACGCGGCCCACTGGCGCTCCAGTGTCTCGACCCGGGCCCGGTACGCCGCCACGTCTTGCTGTGCAGTGGCCAAGCTGACCCGGAGGTCATCGAGTTCGTGCCGATGCCGCTCACGTTCCACGGTGCGCTCCTTCTCCGCGGCGCTCAGCCGGGTGCGCAGTCCCTTGCTCTCCTGCCGGGCGCGATCCACTTCGGCATGGCTGTGATCTTCGGCGGCACGTAACTGCTGGGCCAGCAGCTCACGTTCGGCCGTCGCCGCCGTTTCCTGCGCCTGCAGGCGCTCCATGACGCTGCGGCATTCGGCTTCCCCTCGCTCATTCCGCGTTTGCAGCGCATCCCGCTGCTGCGTCAGATCCGCCAGTTGGTTGGCTTGCTGCTCGACCAACCGCTGGACGTCGGCCAGTCGTGCCGCCATGGCCGTTTCAGCCTGCTGAGCCTGCGTAAGGGCGTGTTCGAGACCCGTTTGCGTCTGCTGAAACAGCTCCCGATCGCGATCAAGATCCACGCGATCATTGGCCAACTGCATACGCACGCCAGTGACATCAGCCTCTACTACCTCGCGGGCCTGCTGGCAGGCCCGCGCCCACCATTGTCCCGCCAAGGCGGCGATCTCCGAAGGTGCATCGGGGATCGAGGCTACGGCGTGCTGGGCGGTCAAGCGCGCTCCCAGCGCCTGCCACCACGAATCCAGCAGTCGGGTGACGGTGTTCGGGGATCCGGTGCCCAGGTGGGCACGGATCCGCTCCACGGTGGGGCGTTCGCCGGCAGCCACCAGGGCGTCGGCGGCCGTGTGGACCTGCATTTCGGTGATGCCCTTGGCCATGACAGGCTTTCCCATGTGCGAGGTGGTCGGGTTTGATGCTATACAAGCGATAATGGATGCTTATCGCGAGTAGGCATTTTAAATCGTTATATATAGTACATACTACATATGAAAAAGAATGCAAATTTGCTCCTTCCCACTCGGCCACCTCGATGTTCGCCGGAGCAGTTGGCCGCGGAAGCCGCCGCCGCAGTGCGCGAGATCCTCGCCGAAGCGGCCTCGGCGAACACGGCGCGGAGCTATGCCAGCGCGCTGCGGTATTGGGTAGCTTGGTATCAGGGGCGCTACGGCCAGCCCTTCGCCCTGCCGCTGCCGGAGACCGTGGTGATCCAGTTCCTCGTCGACCACTTGGCCCGACGCAGCGAGGCCGCGCTGGCGTGGGAGCTACCGGCGGCCTTGGATGCCGCCTTGGTCGAAGCTGGGCTCAAGCAGCGTCCCGGCCCCTTGAAACTGAGCACGGTCAGCCATCGCCTCGCCGTGCTGTCCAAGGCGCATCAATGGCGGCGCGTGGCGAACCCGTGCGAGCAGCCTGCGGTCCGGCACCTGCTGGCGCGTGCCCGGCGCGCCGCCGTCAAGCGCGGCGAGCGCCCCGCCAAGAAGACCGCGATCACGCAGGCCGAGTTGGCGGCCCTGCTGGCCACCTGCGACGACTCCTTGATGGGCCTGCGCGATCGGGCACTGCTACTGTTCGCGTTCGCCAGCGGCGGGCGCCGCCGCAGCGAGGTCGCGGCGGCCGACCTGAGCGACTTGCACCGGGTCGGTGAGCGCGCTTTCGTGTATCACCTCGAGCACAGCAAGACGCAGCAGGCCGGGCCAAGCGCCACGTCCACGCCGGACAAACCCATCCTAGGGCCCGCAGCCGATGCGCTCGGCGCCTGGCTCGCCGCGGCCCAGCTTAGCGAAGGCGCGATCTTCCGGCGGCTGTGGCGACACCGGGTCGGCGAAGGCTTGTCGCCGGCGTCGGTCGCCGCCATCGTGCAACGCCGCGCTCGCTTGGCCGGATTGGAAGGTGACTTTGGTGGGCACAGCCTACGCTCGGGCTTCGTCACCGAAGGCGGTCGCCAAGGTGTCGCGTTGCCGGCGCTAATGGCCATGACCGAGCACCGCGCGGTGGGCAGCGTGATCGGGTATTTCCAAGCTGGCGGCGTGACCGACAATCCTGCCGCTCGCTTATTGGACGACGCGATTCTGCCGTCTTCAGTTCCACAATCTGGAAGCTGCAGAAACGCCACCGGCGCGTAAGTGGTGAATATATCGTCCGCCCCTTTCCGCCACCGTGATTATCATCAGTGAGACGATGCGGACGCTTCATCCTCGGGTTTCGCCAGATCGTCTTTGCCACGTGACGCCATCATCGACGCATCACGCGCACGGAACCGAAAAGATCTCGTAGTGATTCCGTATGTGTCAGTTTGTGATCGCGTGAGATGCCGTGATCGGGTACTTGTCCCGCTGATGCGCTGCCTCTTCGTGCAGCCACGTGCGGAAGACACGCAACGCGCCATTCTCGGCGCGCACCGCGCGGAACGCGAGGTACCAGCTTTCGTAGCGTTGCGTCGGTATCCCGAACGGGGCGACCAGTCGGCCGGAAGCCAGCGCGTCACTGACGTAGGGCAGTTGCGCCACCAGCACGCCCACACCGTCCAGCGCCGCCTGCACCGCCATCGCGGAGCTGCCGAAGGAGACTTCCCGCAGGATGCCGGCGGGCTTGCCCCCCACGACCTTGAACCACCAAGCCCATTGCTCGCGCAGATGAGACACGACGATGGCGGGTCGCTTGCGCAGATCCGCCGGCTTGCGCAGCGATGGGGCCAGTGCGGGCGTGCATACGGCCACCAGCGTGCTGGCGAACAGTTCCTCGGCGGTGTAGCCCGGCCAGTCGCCGTTGCCGCGACGCACGGTGCAGGTCCAGTCGTCGCGCAGTGGGTTCATCAGGCCGCCGGTGGCGATACGCACCTCGATGTCCGGGTGGTCGCGGTTGAAGGTGGGCAGGCGCGGGATCAGCCAGTGCATCGCCAGCGCCGGCGCCACGCCCACGGTCAGCACCGGGCCGGCGCGCATCGCGCGCACTTCGTCGGTCAGCCGCGCGATGGCCTCGAAGGCGTTCTGCAGGCCGGGCTGGTAGGCGCGGCCCTGGTCGGTCAGATCCAGCCCGTTCGGCAGGCGCTTGAACAGGGGAAAGCCGAGCCGGCCTTCGAGCAGCCGCACCTTCTGGCTGACTGCGGCCGGCGTCACGTGCAACTCGACCGCCGCCGCGGCAAAGCTGCCGAGCCTGGCGGCGGCCTCGAAGGCGCGGAGTTGGTTCAACGAAGGCAATGCGGCCGTCACGACGTCTACCGATAGGTTTTGTGATGCTTAGCCGTGCCTGAAATCGTTCGCCGCGACGGACACAAGCGCATACATTGCTGGCTTGTCGCGTCATGACGGTGCAATTCCAGCCGGACGCTACCGATAGCACCGCTGTTTCTTTCTGACAAGTGCGGCCTGCCTGTCCACCGACCCGGAGTCGTCGCCAGTGAATCTGTCCGCCCCGTTCATCGCGCGTCCGGTAGCCACCACGCTGCTGATGGCGGCCATCGCCGTGCTGGGCCTGATCGTGTTTCCGCGCCTGCCGGTGGCGCCGCTGCCAGCCATCGACTTCCCCACCATCCAGGTGACGGCGACGCTGCCCGGCGCGAGTCCGGCGACCATGGCCGCCTCGGTGGCCACGCCGCTGGAGCGCCAGCTCGGCCAGATCGCCGGCGTCAGCGAGATGACCTCGTTCAGCGCGCAGGGCGCCACTTCGATCACGGTCCAGTTCGCGCTCAACCGCAACATCGACGCCGCGGCGCAGGACGTGCAGGCCGCGCTCACCGCGGCCAGCAAGTCGCTGCCGACCACGATGACCACGCCGCCGACATGGAAGAAGCTCGACCCCGCCGATGCACCGATCCTGATACTCGCGGCCACGTCCTCATCGCTGCCGCTGACCACGGTCGACGACGAGGTCGACAACTTGCTGGCACGCTCGATCTCGCAGGTGTCCGGCGTGGCCGAGGTGGCGCTGGGCGGCGAGCAGCAGCCGGCAATCCGGGTGCAGCTCGATCCGGCGAAGCTGGCCGCGATGGGGCTGACCCTGGAACAGGCGCGCGCCGCGCTGGTCGCCGCCAGCACCGATGCCGCCAAGGGCGCGCTGGACACACCCACCACCGGCTACACCATCGCCGCCAACGACCAGCTCACCGAGGCGAAGAAGTTCGAGCACGTCGTGCTCGCCTACCGCAATGGCGCGCCGGTGCAGGTGGCGGACGTGGGCCGCGCCGTGCGCGCTGCCGCCGACCGCACCGCGGCGGCGTATTACGACAACCAGCCCGCGATCCTGCTGACGATCTACCGGCAGCCCGGCGCCAACGTCATCGACACGGTAAACCGTATCAAGGCGCGCCTGCCCGAGCTCACCGCCAACCTGCCGGCGGGCGTGGAGGTGCATACGGTGCTGGATCGCACCACCACCATCCGCGCCTCGGTGCGCGACGTAGAGTTCACCCTCGTGCTCACCGTCGCGCTGGTGGTGCTGGTGGTGGCGCTGTTCCTGCGCAACCTGCTGGCCACCGTGATCCCGGGCATCACCTTGATCGTGGTGCTGCTCGGCACGTTCGCGGCGATGGGCTGGTTCGGCTTCAGCCTGGACAACCTCTCGCTGATGGCGCTGACCATCGCGGTGGGTTTCGTGGTGGACGACGTGATCGTGGTGATCGAGAACATCTACCGCCATGTCGAGGCCGGCGAGCCCGCGTCGGCGGCGGCGTTGCACGGCACGCGCGAGATTGGCTTCACCGTGCTGTCGATGAGCCTGTCGCTGGTGTTCGTGTTGTTGCCGACGGCCTTCATGAGCGGGGTGATCGGGCGCATGTTCCGCGAGTTCGCGTTCACGGTGATCGCCGCGGTGGTGGTGTCGGCACTGGTTGCGCTGACGCTGGCGCCGATGTTGTGCGCGCGTTGGATCCATCCGGCGCAACGCGCGCCGGGCCTCTGGTCGCGGCGTATCGAGCAGGGTTTCGAGCGGTTGACGGCGGGCTATCGCCGCTCGCTGGATAGGGTGCTGGCGCATGCGCCGTGGATGCTCGCGGGCTTCCTCGCCACGATGGTGCTAGCCGTGGCGCTGGCCTGGGCCATTCCCAAGGGTTTCTTCCCAACCCAGGATACCGGCCTGATCGGCGCGCTGGCGGACGCGGCGCAAAGCGTGTCGCCGGCACGCATGCAGCAACTGGAACGCCGCATCGACGCGGTCGTCGCTACTGATCCGGCGGTGGCGGGCGTGGCCTCGTGGACGGGCAGCACCGGCGGCAACGGCTTCGCGCAGACGCAGAACACCGCGCGCTATTTCATCGTGCTGAAACCGCATTCGGAACGGAAGCTGGCGGCGCCGCGCGTGATCGAACGCCTCAATCACGCCTTGCGCGACATTGGCGACGCCGCGCTGCACCTGCACGCGGTGCAGGACATCACCGTGGGCGGCCGCAGCTCGCGCGGCAACTACCAGTTCACCTTGCAGGACGCGAACCTCGACGAGCTGCGCCACTGGTCGGCGAAGATGCTGGCGGCCATGCATCGGCTGCCTGAGATCGAAGGCGTGGCCAGCGATCTGCAGGATGCCGCGCCGCAACTGGGCATTGCCATCGACCGCGCCACGGCGGCGAAGCTGGGCGTTTCCATCCAGTCCATCGACGACACCCTGGACGACGCCTACGGCCAGCGCCAGATCAGCCAGTATTTCACCCAGGTCGGCACTTATCCGCTGATCCTCGAAGCGACGCCGCAGCAACTGCACCGGCTGGGCTCGCTCGACGATCTCTACGTCAAGTCCACCACCAACAGCACGGTGCCGCTGTCCGCCGTGGTGCGCGTCGACACCGAGGCCACCGGGCCGCTTTCCATCGTCCACCAGGGGCAGTTCCCCGCGGTGAACCTGTCCTTCAACCTGCGGCCCGGTGTCTCGCTGGGACAGGCGGTAGCGGCGATCCGGCAGGCGGCGCAGGCCATCGGCATGCCCGCCGGCGTTGCGCGCAAGTTCACCGGCAACGCGGGCGCGTTCGAGCAGTCGCTGGCGAGTCTCGCGTGGATGTTCCTGCTGACCGTGGTGGCGGTGTACGTGGTGCTGGGCATCCTGTACGAGGACTACATCCACCCGCTGACGATCCTCTCGACCCTGCCGTCGGCCGGCCTCGGCGCACTGGTGGCGCTCGACCTCGCGCACATGGATCTCAGCGTGATCGGTATGATCGGCGTGGTGCTGGTGACCGGCATCGTCAAGAAGAACGGCATCATGCTGGTGGACTTCGCGATTGCCGCGGAACGCGAGCGCGGATTGGCGCCGCGTGAGGCGATCCGCGAAGCCTGCCTGCTGCGTTTCCGCCCGATCCTGATGACCACGATGGCGGCCTTGCTGGCGGGCGTCGCGCTGGCGGTCGGCGGCGGCACCGGTGCGGAACTGCGGCGACCGCTGGGCGTGGCCATCGTTGGCGGACTCGTTTTCAGCCAGTTGCTGACGCTGTATTCAACGCCGGTGGTGTATCTGTACTTGGATCGCCTCCGTGCGTGGCTACATGGGCGGCGAGTGGCCAGCTCCGAGAATGCTGCATGAGTAGCTCCGGCGATACCGTCCGATGTATGTATCTACCCAGATGATCGGAAACTCACGGCCGATTTCGACCCGTTGTCCAGCCGCACAGGTTGATTAACACCGACATGGTGGTCTGTGATTGCAAGCGCCACCGTGGTCAACGCTTACTGGGCATCGTGATTGCTCTCGCTAGAGTACGCGACATCGCGGTGTTGACAGATAGAGAGTAGGGCCGAAGCTTGCAAGTCGCCATGCCAAGTAAGCATCACCACAACTTCGTCGTCCGTGTGCTACTTAGCCGCAGTTGTCGTCACCACGCTGCTTTATCGAATGCCTCGAAGCACAGATCTGACGGGCTGCAGGCCAGGGAGCAGTCGCGCCATATATCGCTCGATGGGGAATACGAACAGCCCCCGGAAATTAATAAGCCCCTCCTGGATGGGAGCGATATGGCGCAGGTTCTCCGGAACGGCATGCGCGCCAATGTCTTTCGGCAGGCCTGCCAGCGACTGCTGCATGCGCGTTGTGGTCCACGCCATCACGATGTTGCTCAACAGCGTGATCGACGACGAGACGCCACGAAGGCGGATGGCGGCATTCAACTGATGCCGCGGCACCTTGCCGGTTTCCAAGGCGTGCTCCAGCACATGAACCCGCTCCCCGTGATTGAGCGTACGCAGTATTTCGCGCCGAAACTCCGGCAGCGTGAACCAACGGCACAGGAAGAGCGTGAGCAGCAACCGTCCGATCTGGACGCCGGCGTCGTACAACGCATCGCCCTTGGCGGCCGAACCGAACCGGGAAAGGATATCGACGGCGCTGGCTTTGCCCATCAGGGTGGAAGCCGCCATGCGCACGCACTCATCCCACACGGCCTCTAACCTCTCGGGGTGAGCGAGGTTCTTGGCGATCACTGCGCTGAGCCCCTCGGGCACCTCCATCTCCGGGGTCACGTACAACTTGTGCGCACTGGCATCCCGCAATCGTGGGCAGATGTCCTTCTGGACGGTCTTGCCCAGGAACATGCTGAATTCGGTCTGCCCGTGCGTATCCACGGCCAACTGCTTGATCGCAACCGTATCCTGGCGGAGCACGCCCTCCAGCGCCACGCCGGCCTGCCGCTCGCCAAGCACGATGGGCTGATCGTAAAAGATGCCCCAGCGGTCATGAATGTGCGTGTAGATGCCGATGGATTTCTTCTTCGTGCGGGGGTCGCGCCGTGCCAAATAGCTGCTCTTGACCGTTTCCCGGCTCATCATGTCCGCTGACGCTAGATCCGCGCGCCCCCAGCTTTCGGCGATCGGATGGCTGTGCATGAATTCGAAGACGGCGGCGTTGGCTTCGCGCAGGCGTTTTTCCTGTGCCATCCATCGCATGCTCTGGTTCACCGCCTGGGCGGAGAGCCCCGGCATCATCCGCGCCGTATCGGCCGCCGACAAGGCGGTGCCATGCGCGAGGAGGCCGGCGTACACCAGTCGCAGTTCATCGACCGAGCGGGGTTCGCGTCCCAGGAGCATCCAGCTGAAACGGGTATGGCTGTCCACTTCCATCATGACGCCCGGCAACTCTTCCGCGCCGATGCGTTCCACGAGGGCATCCCGCAGGACGGACACGCCTTCAGGCACGTCCTCGGCGGCGGCTTTGGGGATATGTATCCCGTGCGTGTCCACGAGGACGTCACCGGCCTTCACCGCCTTGTCCAAGGCTTGTAGCTGCCGCGATACTTCTTTGATCAGCGGCTCGGTGAATTCCTTCGGGTCGCGCGGCAGCTTCAACCGTGCGTAATGCTGCGGCTTGCTCTTGGCCCACTCATCCGCGGGGATTAGCATGCTTTCGCGACTGCGGAAACTGAAGCTGTGTCCAATGTACAGGCTTCCGCTCTTCAGAGCGCGCCGCATCGCCAACAAGGTCGCCACTTCGAACGCCTGGAGCGCACGTTGCCGATCGATGTCCACCAACATGTCGTCCCACACCTTGCCCAAGGCGACCGGTATCTCCTCGGGCAGCGACGGCTTGCGATCCTGATAGATGGCGCGGAGCGCATCCATGGCCTGGATCACCGGATGAGGTGAGGCGCTCTCGAACGGCAGCGCGCACAGCATCTTCAGCAAGGATCGTGAGTTGCGGCTGTTCTGGATCAGCAGTTGTTCACGCGTCAGGCGGGCACGGGTGATTCGCTTGGTGCCGCCAACTTTCTCCACGGCACTCAGCATGGCCTTGCGCAGGTCGCCTTCGCTGAGAGAGCTGTCCAGCGCGAGCTCGCGGATTTCTTTTGCAAAAGCGGTCAGGGTGCGCGCGCGTGATTCGGCGGATTGGGTGACGGCGTCCATGCCTTTCCGCCACAGGTCGGCGATGTGCTGGCGGGTCATGGCGAGAAGACGATCCGTCGCGACGCAGAGCGCGGTATGCAGGAAACACGACACCTCAATGGTTCGGCGCGCGTCGGCCAGGCGCTTACTCACCGAGGGCGGCCGATCAGCCATGGCTTGGGCGTAGTGGCGTTTGATGTGGTCGGACACCGACGGCATGGGGTGAGCGGCGACACCCAATTGCGTCAGGAGCTGGATACGCTCGAACTGTTCCCGAATCTGCGGCAGCGAGTTCCGATGCGGCGCCTGCGCGAGCCATTCCTGCATGGCGAGTCCTTTGCCATCGGGCTCGTGGCAAGCCTGCACCCACGCGGCGAGCATGGTTGCCGGGACATCCTGTTGAATCACGCCCTCAAGTTCGTCCTCGGCCAGCTTCAGCGCCGCAGCGATGGCGCCCTTCAAAGGACGTTCGCCCTCGATCAGGATGCCATGCTCGTAAAGCCAGATGTTGACCCGCGTCATCAAACGATGGCGGTCGAACTCTGACATCACCTCGGTGCGCAGGTAGCGCACCAGAGCGCGACGCTGGTGCTCCGACATGCGCGCGAAACCCAGCACCTCCATGGCCGCATTCTGGTGCGTGAACAGGGTTCGGTGTCGACGATACAGTGATCGCAGCGACGCGATATTCGGCGTTTCGATGCCGAGCGTTTCACCGAGATGCGCCCATAACTCGGCCGGAACCACTTTGACGGCCGTGAGCAAGCTGCCCGTCATCCGGATGAAACCGATCTGCAGCGCCAAGGCAAGCCGATGCAAGCCATCGCGTTTGGCAAAGATGGTGCTCCGTTCCTTGGGCGAATAGCTGAAGAAGGCGTTGAGCTCGAACTGGTTCAGCTCCTTGGGGATGGATCGCAGCCCAAGGTAGGGCGTCTGCCAGTACCGCATGCCTGCCTCCAACTTTGCCGGGGGAGATCAGAGACTAACAGCAACCCCTTGATTTTACGCAACTTATGTTTCCGAGCAAGGTAATATTCCCTTCAAGATCAATGCGATACACGCGCCGGAGAAGCGTCACTATTTGCACCACAATCAAGGTGACACCTAACTGGGCGTTACACACGCCGCCTCCAATGCTGTATAAGTAAGATAACATGCATCAGCATCCTAATCTCGCTGAGCACAGAACGCCGGAGCCGGAGAAAGCAGATGACGTCCACCCA
>NZ_SCQN01000039.1 GCF_004321985.1 Castellaniella sp.
CGATGCTCCTGCACCAGCCGCACGGCGCGTTCGCGCACTTCGGGGGAAAACTTCGTTTGGTTTGCCATGACTCCATTCTCTCAAAGCTTGGAGCCTCCGCGAAACCCGGGGCGATTCACAAAAGAGGTCGGAGACTCGTGACGATTGCTAGGTTTGCAGGTAAGAAGGCTGAGCAGATGAAGGCTTTACCCAGCCTGACCAAGCTTGCGGAAGGCTTCTGGTCACATCTGGAACGGCGCCGCAGGCGACAGCTGTTCGTGTTGCTGGTCCTGATGGTGCTCACCTCCTTTGCAGAAGTTCTCAGCTTGGGTGCCGTGCTGCCATTCCTGGGCGTGCTGACCCAGCCAGACCGGGTCTTTGCTTATCCCGACATTCAGCCGATCCTGTCCTGGCTGCATATCGCCAACCCGCGCGCGCTGTTGCTGCCGATTACGCTGGCCTTCATCGCTGCGGCTCTGTTGGCGGGTGGCATGCGCCTGCTACTGTTGTATGTGCAAACGCGGTTGTCATTTGCTGTTGGGGCAGACTTCAGCGACCAGATCTACCGGCGCACCTTGTACCAGCCCTACGCCGTGCATGTGTCGCGTAACAGCAGCGAAGTCATCAGCGGCGTAACAACGAAAGCCGTGATGGTCATCAATTATTTTCTAATGCCCATCCTGACGTTGCTCAGCAGTGCCGTCATTTTGCTGGCGATCCTGCTGGCACTGCTTTCTGTTGACCCCCTGATGTCCTTGGCGGCGTTTGCCGGCTTTGGTGCCATCTATGGCGTGGTGATGCTGGTGACCCGAACGCGATTGGCTGCCTACAGCCGCCAGATTGCCGATGAGTCGGATCAGGTCGTGAAGGTTCTGCAGGAAGGCCTAGGCGGGATTCGCGACGTGCTGCTGGATGGCACCCAGGAAGCCTATTGTGAGCAATACCGGCAGGCTGACATCCCCTTGCGCCGCGCGCAGGCCAATAGCGTGATCGTTGGCGGTGCTCCGCGATTTATAGCCGAAGCGGCAGGCATGGCGTTCATCGCCATCCTGGCCTACGCGATGGCTCAGCAGGACGGCGGAGTCACGAACACGATTGTGGTACTGGGTGCCCTAGCGCTGGGCGCTCAGCGCTTGCTGCCGGTGCTGCAGCAGGGGTATCTGTCTGTTGTCCAGTTGCGCAGCAGCCGGGATTCGCTGCGCGACGCTCTGGACTTGTTGAATCAGCCTATTGACGCTGCCGTCTATGTCGGTGCCAGAGAGCTGGCATTCGAGCGCAGCATTGAGCTGCGGAATCTGGGCTTTCGCTATGCGCCCACTGGGCCGCAGATTCTGCATGACGTCAACCTGCAGATCCTGCGGGGTAGCCGGGTTGGCTTCGTCGGTACCACCGGAAACGGCAAGAGCACCCTGGTGGATATCCTGATGGGGTTGCTGACCCCCACAGAGGGGGAGATCCGGATTGACGATACGCTGCTGACGGCTGCCACCCAGCGGGCCTGGCAACGGCGTATCGCCCATGTGCCGCAGGCCATCTATTTGACGGATGCCAGCATCGCGGAAAACATTGCCTTCGGCGTGCCGGCGGCGCGGATCGATCATGACCGTGTGCGGCACGCTGCTGCTCAGGCGCAAATCGATCATCACATCGAATCCCTGCCAGATCGCTATGACACCCTAGTTGGCGAGCGCGGGGTGCGTCTGTCGGGCGGCCAGCGCCAGCGCATCGGCATCGCACGGGCCTTGTACAAGCGGGCGGAAATCCTGGTGCTGGATGAGGCGACCAGCGCCCTGGATGTAGCAACGGAGCACTCTGTGATGGATGCAATTGATAATTTGTCGGCTGATCTGACTGTGTTACTTATTGCTCACCGACTGTCAACCTTGCGCGGTTGCGATCAGATCGTTGAGCTGCAGGATGGCCGAATCGCAGATATACAGCCTGGTAACCGGGTGGCGTACTCTTAGGGGAACCCGTGAAGCGGCTCTGGCGATTTGTTGCGTTTTCAGCCAGACGGCAACAATCTGGCTGCAGTACCATCACGTTCATCGCTTGAACACTGCGCTTGCTGACCATGTCACAGCACTATGGTAGCGTGTCGAAATCGCCCCCAGACCTACGCGAAGAAAGCCGCCTAGAGGCTCGAGGTGAGGCCAGATGCGGCTGGTGGATAATCGCGCTATGTTGAAGACAGTTGCCCTCATTGCCCATCATGCTGTGTCGTTGCTGAATTTTCGCGGGGAATGGATTCGCGATTTGTGCGCGTCGGGCGTGCAGGTATGGTGTCTGGCTCCGGACTACCAGGATGAGGATAGTGCGGCGGTCCGCGCTTTGGGCGCAGAACCGGTAGATTATGGTCTCAGGCGCACCGGCATGAATCCCCTGCGCGATGCCTGTGACGCGCTGGCGCTGGTGCGCTTGCTGCGCCGGTTGCGGCCGGACGTGACGTTTGCGTTTTCCACCAAACCGGTCATCTATGGCACGCTGGCTGCCTGGGCGGCGCGGGTGCCGCGCCGGGTCGCGATGATCGAAGGCGTGGGGTTTGTATTCACGGATCCCGGTCAGCCGCTGGGCTGGCGCCGCCGGGTACTGCGCGGGGTGGTCACAGCTTTGTATCGCAGGGCGCTGTCGCACGCGCATCAGGTGATCTTTTTGAATCGGGATGATAGAACCGAATTCGTGATGCGCGGCCTGGTGGCGGAGAACCGCGCCGGCGTCCTGGGAGGAATTGGCGTGGATTTGCGTGCCTGGGTGCCGGCGTTGCCGGTAGAGAATCCGGTCACCTTTCTGCTGGTCGCCCGGCTGCTCCGGGAAAAGGGCATTCTAGAATACGTGGCCGCAGCCCGGCGGGTGAAGGCACAGCATCCGGACGTGTGCTTTCTGCTCGTGGGCGGCCTGGACTCGAATCCGGGCGGGTTGAGCCGGACCGAGGTCCAGTCCTGGGTGAAGGACGGTATCCTGGAGTGGCCCGGATATGTTGAAGTGCGGCCGTGGCTGGCGCGAGCCAGCGTGTTCGTGCTGCCGTCCTATCGCGAGGGCGTGCCGCGCAGCACGCAAGAGGCCATGGCTATGGGGCGTGCGGTGATCACGACCGACGTGCCGGGGTGCCGCGAAACGGTCGAAGATGGCGTCAATGGGTATTTGGTGCGTGTGCGTGACGTGGATGCGCTGACGGAGGCCATGCTGCACTTCGTCCGGGATTCGGAACTGATCGTCACTATGGGTGCCGCTAGCCGCCGGATGGCCGAGGCGCGCTTCGATGTGCACGAGGTCAATCAGCGCCTAACGGGGCTGCTGATGGGAGCGGCGGTTGGGCCGCAGGGGACTTGATTTGAGGATGCCGGGGGATGCTAGTGTGAGCGGTTACGAGCGCCGACATTCGCGTTGGTATGAGGTGCTGCTGCTCAACGGCCCGTTGCAGGTTGTAGTGGGACTGTGCGTGGTCGTTTTGCTGCCGGCCGTCTGGTTCTGGGGACCGTTGTTCTGGGATAGTCTGGATGCGGTGCGCATCAATACGCTGTGGGCCGTGGGGCTTTCGTTTCTGGCGGTTTTTCTGGTGCTGCGCCGCCTGTCGCAGTTTTCCAGTGGCAGTCTGATGGCCCATATTGCGCCAGTGGTCACAGTGATTTTCCTGCTGGTATTCGCGGTGCTGTTCTTCATGCGCAGCGATTATTCCCGCCCGGTCCTCCTGACCGCCTACGTCCTGTGCCTGATCTGGTGCTATCTGGGGTATTTCATCGGACGGCGCTACCGGATGATGAAATTTGCTGTGCTGCCCATGGATCCGCCATGCACGCTGCGGTCCGACTGGAACCTGGAAATCCGCCATCTGCAGTCCCCCGATCTGGAGGGAGTGCGCTATGACGCGGTTGTGGCCGATCTCCAGGGAGCCGGGATGACGGCGGAATGGGAGCGTTTTCTTGCACGCTGCATCCTGGCACATATCCCCGTGGTCCATGTGCGCCAGGTTGCGGAGGGGCTGACAGGTCGTGTGCGCATCGACCACCTGTCGGAAAACGAGATCGGCACGCTATTGCCCTCGCCCATCTACACGGTCTGCAAGCGGCTGATCGACATCGTGGTGGTGGTGGCGGTGCTGCCGGTGGTGTTGCCGCTGATGGCCGCCACGGCTGTCGCAATCCGCTTGGATAGTCCCGGGCCGGCGCTGTTCGTGCAAAATCGGGTGGGTCTAGGCAACCGGGATTTTCGCATCTACAAATTTCGCAGCATGCGCGTCGATGCCGAGGCCGACGGCGCGCGGCTGGCGACCGAAGATGACGACCGCATCACGCGCGTGGGCCGTTTCATTCGCGAGACTCGCTTGGATGAGCTGCCCCAGCTCTGGAATGTTCTCAAGGGCGATATGAGCCTGATCGGTCCCCGCCCCGAGCAGCGCGTTTTCGTGGACCAGTTCGATGAGCAGATCCCGTTCTACATCTACCGCCACGTGGTGCGGCCCGGCATTACCGGCTGGGCCCAGGTGATGCAGGGCTACACCAGCGACGCGGACGAAACCCGCGTCAAGATCCAGCATGATTTCTATTACATCAAGCACTTTTCGCTGTGGCTGGACATCCTGATCGTATTCAAGACGGTGCGGATCGTGCTGACGGGGTGGGGAGCGCGGTAGCTCACGACCCCAGTTACTCCACGCCTAGGGATACAATCTTCGTAAAATGGGTCGACAGTGTTCGGATCTGCCGTGGAGGGATAGTCGAACCAGACGCGGATCATCGTCTACTTGCATTAAAATCGGCCATTCGTCAATTTGTGATGCCCGTGTCCGCAAGCAAAAACAGTTTTGGTCGTTTCCTGGATCGCTTGGAAGCTCTGCGCGGGGTTGCTGCACTCTGGGTGATCGTGTCGCATTCCATGATCTGGCTTGCGATGGGCGAAGAGACGGCGCTGTGGTCCAAGCCGGTGTTTGATGTGCATGGAGGCCAAGCCGTACTGGCGCGTGCCGTGGTGGGGCTTTTCAATGGCGCCGCCGCCGTGGACATTTTCTTTGTGTTGAGCGGCTTCGTGCTGGCGCGCTCGCTTCGCAACAACCCGCTCACCTTGGGTAATTACTCCCGATTCGTGGTGCGCCGTGTGTTTCGGATCTTCCCGGCGTTCTGGCTGTCGCTCGCGGTCGTGGTCCTGTATCTAGTGTTCGTGTTCCCCGGCTATGCCAAGCTGCCTGGTGCGTCGGTGTGGTTCAACTGGGCGTATGCGGAACCGTTCAGCGCGGAGCAACTGTGGCAGAACGTACGTTTCCACACTGCGTCGCTGAACTCCAACGCATGGACGCTCAAGATTGAAATGGCCGCGTCTCTGGTCCTTCCGTTCATGGTCTGGTGCATTGGACGGCGTGGCATGGCGCGTGCGTGGGTGACTTTGGGTGTGGCCATTGCCGCAAGTGTATGGGTGACGGGTGACTGGGCGTGGCTCACGACCTACTTATACATGTTCGCTGCCGGCGCAATTATCAGCCGGCAGACGGAGCGAGCCGATTTTCATTTGGCTTCCAGCCGGTGGTTCCTGGCATCATGTGCCGCACTCATCGTGGTCCCTGGCTTTTACTGGCCGACGATCCACATTTGGCAGGCCGACTTCCCCATCGTGCTCGGTGCCAGTGGGCTCATATCGGCCATTGCTGCGAGCCCGAAAAGCAGCGCCTTGCGCTTCCTGGACAGCGCGTGGGCGCGCTTTCTTGGCAAGATCTCCTATAGTTTCTACATCCTGGGCTTCATTACGCTGTACATGGTGGCCAACTGGTGCCTGCATAGCCTTCCGGCAGGTCTTCTCCAGCGCTGGCCGTTGCCCGTCATGGCTGTTGTGTGCGTGGTCGCCGTAGCGTTCACCACGGTATTCGCTGCGGCTTCGTTCCACTGGATTGAAAAGCCGCTGACCGTGCTGGGCCGCAGGCTGACTCAATCGCGAACGCTAACCATCCCGGCGCAGCTACATCCGCGCGTGGATTCGTAAGCCCCCCGTCAAGTAGGCGCTAGCTGATAGAGATTCTGGGCCGTGTAACATAACCGGCCCCTCGAAGGGGCCGGCCTATCCCGTTTACTGCTTGAACGACGTCTTCCAATAAGTCTCGATCTGCTGCACCAGCGTGTCGGGCAGCGGCACATAGTCCAGCGCCAGGGCGGCTGGCTTGCCCTCGGTGTAGGCGTGGTGGAAGAAGTCCAGTGTCACCTTGGAGTGCTCGGCGTTCTTGGGCTGCTTGTACATGATCACCCACGAGGTAGCGGTGATCGGCCAGGCCTTGTCACCGGGTGCGTTGGTCATCAACAGATTGAAGTTCTTGGCGTGCGCCCAGTCGGCGCTCGCGGCAGCGGCCTGGAAGCTGTCGGTATTCGGCTCCACCACCTGGCCTGCGGCATTTTTCATCCGGGTGTATCCGAGCTTGTTCTGCTTGACGTAGGCGTACTCGACGTAGCCGATCGAGTTCGGCATCTGCTTCACGTAGGCTGCTACGCCCTCGTTACCCTTGCCACCGATGCCGGTGGGCCAGCTGATCGATACCCCTTCGCCCACCTTGGACTTCCACTCGGGACTAGCCTTGGAGAGGTAGTCGGTGAAATTGAAGGTGGTTCCGGAACCGTCCGAGCGGTGTACCACGACGATCTTCGCATCGGGCAAGTGGACGCCCGGGTTCAGTGCGGCGATGGCGGGGTCGGACCAGGTGGTGATGCGGCCCAGGAAGATGTCGGCCAGCACGGGGCCGTTCAGCACCAGCTTGCCGGGGTCGATCCCTTCCAGGTGCACCGTGGGTACGATGCCGCCAATCACGTCCGGGAACTGGCCCAGGCCGAACTTGTTGAGCGTGGCTTCGTCCAGCGGCATATCGCTGGCGCCGAAATCGACCGTCCCGGCCTTGATCTGAGTGATGCCGCCGCCCGAGCCGATGGACTGGTAGTTGACGCGGTTACCGGTCTTGGTGGCGTAGGCCGCCGACCATTTGGCTACTACCGGGTAGACGAAACTGGAACCTGCACCGGTGATGTCGACTGCATGGGCAGTGCCGATTGAAGCGGTGAGCGCGGCGGCCAGCGCGAGGAGGCGGAACTTGCCGCGATTCATGGAGAACATAGGTGCCCTTCTGGGTGTCGTTGATGGCAGCACGTATTAAAGCGCTGCAACATGACAGTTTTGTGAAGGAAATTTGACGGTTTTGTGACGGTGACGCCTGGTCTGGCCGTTGTTGCCGCTCGATACCCCGTTGGGTGAGCAGGCAAGCGCCTGCAGCGGGTATGTGCAGAAGAGGTTTGGTGCCGGCTAGAGGAGTCGAACCCCCGACCTTCGCATTACAAGTGCGCTGCTCTACCAACTGAGCTAAGCCGGCGAAAGACCGCCATTCTACAGGAACGATGGTCTTTTATTTGACGATTTTCAGGTGTGTGGGCTTGGGCGGTGGCGTGGAATCGTCGTCGCCCAAACCGTGCGTGGGCGAAGCCGCAGGCGCCTTTTCGGTCAGGGATCCGGCGGCCGACGGTGCTGCTGTTTCGCCACCCGGGTAGGGTTGTGAGGCCATGACCTCGAATCCCATGCCGGCGCCCGTTTCGCGGGCGTAGATGGCCGATACGGCGCCTACTGGTACGAAGAGGTGCTCGACCGCGCCGTTGAAGCGGGAATCGAATTCGATGTAGTCGTTGCCCAGCGTCAGCCGGTTGGTGGCCAGGTGGCTGATGTTCAGCGTGATCTGGCCGTCATGTACATGGGCCGCAGGCACCACGGTATTGGCGTCGACCGTCACCACCAGGTACGGCGTGTAGCCGTTGTCCGTGCACCATTCGTGCAACGCGCGGATGAGATAGGGCTTGGTGGATGATTCCTGCATGTCAGCGCCGCATGACCTTTTCGGAGGGAGTCAGTGCCTCGATATAGGCCGGTCGGGAAAACAGCCGCTCGGCGTATTTCTGGATCGGCGCGGCGCTCTTGGGGAGTTCGATGCCGTAGTGGTCCAGGCGCCAGAGCAACGGCGCCACCGCCACGTCCAGCATGGAGAATTCCTCGCCCAGCATGAATCGGTTCTTGACCAGCAGCGGCGCCAGTTGGGCCAGGCGGTCGCGGATGGCGGCACGCGCGGCGTTGCGGGTTTTTTCGTCGGCGATGTTGCGGTTCTCGAGCGTGGAGACGTGGACGAACAGTTCCTTTTCGAAGTTGTACAGGAACAGCCGCGTGCGGGCACGCATGATGGGGTCCGCCGGCATGAGCTGCGGGTGCGGGAAGCGCTCGTCGATGTATTCGTTGATGATGTTCGATTCGTACAGGATCAGATCGCGCTCGACCAGGATAGGGACCTGGCCGTAGGGGTTCATGACGGCGATGTCTTCCGGCTTGTTGTAGAGATCAATATCGCGGATTTCGAAATCCATGCCCTTTTCGAACAGCACAAAGCGGCAGCGTTGTGAAAATGGGCAGGTTGTCCCTGAATAGAGCACCATCATGTCGTGGTTTCCAATACAAAATTGAGGCCGATGCACGGCGGGGCCCGAAAACACAAGCCAGGCGGCTGAAGGCGCCTGGCTGCACAGCCCGGCCGTGGTGACCGGGCAGTCATGCACCCCGGGTGGAGTGCATGGTGGTTACCGGACGTGCTTCCAGTATGCCGCATTCATGCGTACGGCGACAAACAGGAACAGGAACAGGAACAGCATGACCCAGACACCGATCTGCTTGCGCAGGAGCTGGGACGGCTCGGCCATCCAGCCCAGGAAGTTGCTGAGATCGGCGACGTTGCTTTCGAAATGGGCAAAGGTCTTGGGGTCGGCCGAGTCGAAGTGCCCGATCTGCGAGGATTCGCCTTCGTAGCCCTTCAGGTCTTCGTTCTTCACGGTCTGGAAGCCGTCCGCGTCGTAGTTGGTGGTGGTGCGCACCCAGTGTTCGGTGCCCTTTGCGTCAGCGACTTCGTGGGTTTCGATGCTGGTGTAGGTGCGCGGGCCTTCCATTTGCCACAGCACGTTGGGCATGGCGACATTCGGGAACACGACGTTGTTCCAGCCGGATTTCTTGGACGTGTCGCGGTAGAAGCTGCGCAGGTAGGTGTAGACGTAGTCCACGCCCGACGGGCCGAAGTTGGTGCTTTTGGCGCGCGCGATCACGGACAGGTCAGGCGGCGTGCTGCCGAACCATTTCTTGCCGTCTTCCGGTGTCATGGCGATGGTCATCAGGTCGCCGACCTTGTCACCCGTGAAGAGCAGGTTCTTTTTGATTTCGGCGTCGGTCAGCCCCAGGTCCGTCAGGCGGTTGTAGCGCATGGAGTGCGCGCTGTGGCAGTTCAGGCAGTCGTTGACGAACAGCTTGGCCCCGTTTTGCAGCGATGCCAAATCCGTGATGCGATCCGGTGCGTGGTCCAGATGGACACCGCCTTCGGCGAAGGCCAAGGTGCTCACCAGGGAAAGGGCCAGGACACCGAGCAGTTTTTTGATCATGATCATTCCGTAACAGTCAGTGGGGCAGCCTTAGTGGTGCGGGTGAAAGACGACACGGTCCGGCACGGGTCTGAACGTACCCAGCCGCGACCAGACTGGCATCAGCAGGAAGAAGGACAAGTAGATGGCCGAACAGATCTGCCCGATGATGGTGTTCGTCGGGTTGACTTCCTGGGTGCCCAGCCAGGCCAGGACGAGGAAGTCCACGATGAAGATGCCGTACAGGACCTTGTGCCAGTTCGGGCGGTAGCGGATGGACTTGACCGGGGAATGATCCAGCCAAGGCAGGAAGAACAGAATCACCACGGCGCCGCCCATGGTCATCACGCCCCAGAACTTGGCGTCCAGCGTCTTCATCAGGACGGCGACCACGATCAGGATGGCCGGGGTCAGGAACTTCCAGATGCCGGACAGGCGGCCCTTGGCGAACAGCACGATGGCCGCGATCAGGGCGCCCGCCGACAGCACCCAGGTGAAGTCGCTTGTGGTGGCGCGCAGCATGGTGTAGAACGGCGTGAAATACCAGACTGGGGCGATGTGCGGCGGGGTCTGCAGCTGGTTGGCTGGCAGGAAGTTGTTGTATTCCAGGAAGAAGCCGCCCATTTCCGGTGTGAAGAAGATGATGGCGGCAAAGATGATCAGGAACCCGGCCACGCCCACGATGTCATGCACCGTGTAGTAGGGGTGGAACGGGATGCCGTCCAGCGGGCGGCCGTATTTGTCCTTGGGGCCTTGCTTGATTTCGACACCGTCGGGGTTGTTCGAGCCTACTTCGTGCAGCGCCAGGATGTGTGCCACGATCAGGCCGATCAGCACCAGCGGGATGGCGATGACGTGGAACGCGAAGAACCGGTTCAGTGTGGCATCGGACACGACGTAGTCGCCGCGGATCCAGATCGCCAGGTCGGGGCCCACGAACGGGATGGTCGAGAACAGGTTCACGATGACTTGGGCGCCCCAGTAGGACATCTGGCCCCAGGGCAGCAGGTAGCCCATGAAGGCCTCGCCCATCAGCGCCAGGAAGATGGCCACGCCGAAGACCCAGACCAGCTCGCGCGGTTTACGGTACGAGCCGTAGAACAGGCCGCGCAGCATGTGCAGGTAGATCACCACGAAGAACATCGAGGCGCCCGTGGAGTGCATGTAGCGGATGAACCAGCCGCCCGGGACCTCGCGCATGATGTATTCGACGGAGTCGAACGCCATCGCGGCATCGGGCTTGTAGTTCATCACCAGGAAGATCCCGGAGACGATCTGGATTACCAGCACCAGCAGCGCCAGCGACCCGAAAAAATACCAGAAATTGAAGTTTTTCGGAGCATAGTATTCAGTCATATGCTCGCGGATCATCTTGGTCAGCGGGAAGCGGTGGTCCACCCAACCCAGCATTCCCGTCGTCTCGATGTTGTTATCGGCCATGGATAGCTCCTTGTGTCACGAAAGGATGAACGGCGGCGTTCATCAGGCCTTGCTGGCGGGATATTCTTCGAGGCCGATGATGACGCGTTTGCCATCCGGCGAGAAGGCGTAGGGGGGAATGGGCAGGTTGGCCGGTGCCGGCTTGTTCTTGTAGACGCGCGCGGCCAAGTCGTAGGTGGAGCCGTGACAGGGGCAGAGCCATCCGCCGGGCCAGTCGTTGGGCAGGTTTTCCTGGGCCCCGACCTTGAATCGCGGCGTGGGCACGCATCCCAGGTGGGTGCAGATGCCGATGCAGATGAAGATTTCTTTCTTGCGCGAGCGCCAGACGTTCTGGGCCCATGTGTAGGGAGTGTATTCAGCGTTCTTGGACAGCGGATCGGCGAGTTCGCCGTCGTGCTTGGCCAGGTCTTCGATCTCGGCCGGAGTGCGGTGCACGATGAAGATGGGTTGTCCGCGCCATTCGGCGGTCATCTGCTTGGACGGTTCCAGTCCGGAGATATCGACTTCGACCGGTGCGCCGGCGGCCTCGGCGCGGGCCGAAGGCGACAGCGACAGCGCGTAGGGCACGGCCGTCGCGACACCTGCCACGCCGCCCAGGGCACAGGTGGTCGCCACCCATCGGCGACGTGAAGGATCGGCGGGCAGGTTCAAGGGGCTGGCGCCCTCTTCGATCTGCGTCTCGTCGGACTGTGTCGAGTGATGACTCATGCTGTGGTCCCTATGTTCCTGGTCGCCGCTCATCGGTGCTGGGCGCACGTTTGAAAGGCGTTTTGCTTGCTGTAGGTGGTTCTTCAACCGCGTATTATAGCGTTACGCCCCAAGGGGTAAATTGACTGGAGATCGCCAAAGTGAGCACAGCCAAAGGGTTTATCAAGGAATTCCAGGAGTTTGCCGTCAAAGGCAACATGATGGATCTCGCCATTGGGGTCATCATCGGTGGCGCATTCGGCAAGATCATCGATTCCATCGTCGCTGATCTGGTCATGCCGGTGATCAACTTCATCCTGGGCGGCAGTGTCAATTTCGACAATCTGTTCTTGGTGCTGCGGGCGCCGGCCGGGTATACGGGGCCGATGACGTCCGCCGCGGTCGCCAAGGCGGGAGGAGTGGTGTTGGCCTGGGGGCATTTCCTGACCATTGCCGTCAATTTCGTTTTGCTGGCGCTGGTGGTCTTTGTCCTGGTGAAGATGGTCAACACGGCCCGTCAGCGTCTCGAAAATCCGGCAGCGGCGCCTGAGGCTCCCGCCACGCCGGAAAACGTATTGCTGCTACGGGAAATCCGCGACTCGCTGAAAAAGTAGCATCAGGCGGGGTTGTCGATATCCACGAAGGTGCAGGGCACGCCGAACTGGGCTTCGATGGCGGCGCCCAGTGCCTGCACCCCGTAGCGCTCCGTGGCGTGGTGGCCAGCGCTGATGTAGGTGCTGCCGGTTTCGCGGGCCAGGTGCACGGTGGGTTCCGAGATTTCGCCGCTGACGTAGCAATCGGCGCCAGCGGCGAGGGCGGCATCCATCATGCTCTGCGCAGCGCCCGTGCACCAGGCCAGACGCTGCACGGGGCGGTCGGGTTCGCCGATCACCAGCGGCTTGCGCTTCAGACGATGGGCGATGTCGGCGGCCAGTTCGGCGACGGTGCAGTCCCGCGCGGGCGCGCCCAGCCAGATCAGGTCGTCGGGGCCGCAGCGCCGGGGTGTGCCGTCCGGACGGATGTCGGGGGTCCAGTCCATGATCCGTGCGAGCTGCGCGTTGTTGCCCCATTCCACGTGGGCGTCCAGCGGCAGGTGGTAGGCGAACAGGTTGATGTCGGCGGCGATCAGAGCGGCGATGCGCTTGTGCTTGGGGCCGCGGATACAGGGGTTTTCGTTCTTCCAGAACCAGCCGTGGTGCACCAGGATCGCATCGCTGCCGCGTGCGACGGCGGCTTCGATCAGCGCCTGGGAGGCGGTCACGCCGGTCACGATGTGGCGGATGGTGGTCCGGCCTTCGACTTGCAGGCCATTCGGGCAATAATCGCGAAAGCGCCCGGGCTGCAGCGTGTCGTCCAGCCAGGTCTCGAGTTCGTGGCGGGTGATTTCCGAAGTCATGGGTTTTCTTTTCCTGAGCAAAGCGTATGCGTCGATTGTGGCTGATTTTTGCCCAGACCGTCACGGTCTGCCTGGGGGTCCTGTTTCTGGTGACCACCATCCGCCCGCAGTGGCTGCCGGGCCATGACACTTCCGTCACGAATGTCACGGGGAGCGGGGGGCCCGACGCGCCGGCTGTTCCGGGGGCCGTCACCTATGCACCGGCCGTGGCTCGCGCCGCACCTTCGGTCGTGAATATCTACACCACCAAGCATGTGGATGTGCCGCTGGTGCCGATGCCGGCCGATCCGGGGCTGGAACGGCTTCTGCGCCAGTTGCCGGGATTCACGCGGCGGGAACCCTCCACCAGCCTGGGATCGGGCGTGATCGTGCGCGCCAACGGGTACATTCTGACCAACTATCATGTGATCGAGGCGGCCGACGCGATTCGGGTCAGTCTGGCCGATGGCCGCCAGGAAACAGCCAAGCTCGTGGGGGCGGACCCGGACAGCGATCTGGCGGTGCTGAAAATCGACCTGGACAAGCTGCCGGCCATCACCTTCGACCCGGCGCTCAAGGTCCGGGTGGGCGACGTGGTGCTGGCGATCGGCAACCCCTTCGGCGTGGGGCAGACCACCACACAGGGGATCGTGTCGGCGCTGGGCCGTAATCGGCTGGGCCTGAACCTGTACGAGAACTTCATCCAGACCGACGCCGCCATCAACCCCGGCAATTCGGGGGGTGCGCTGGTCGACACGCGTGGTGATCTGGTGGGCATCAACACGGCCATCTATTCAGACACTGGCGGGTCGCTGGGCATCGGTTTTGCGATTCCCGCCGCAGTGGCGCACGACATTCTGGATCAGATCATCGACCATGGCAGCGTGCGGCGCGGCTGGCTGGGGCTGGAGCCACAGGACGTGACGCCGGATCTGGCGCAGGCCTTTCATCTGAAACAGGCCGGCGGTGCGATCGTGGCGCGCATCCTGCGCGGCGGACCCGCCGATCAGGCGGGCATCCGGGTGGGGGACATCATCCGAACCCTCAATGGCAAGCCGGTCACCGATGCCGTCGACCTGCTCACCCGGCTTGCGCCGATCGAACCAGGGACGGAGGTCAGTCTGCAGATCCTGCGGGACGGCCGCGTGCTGGATCGCAAGGCCAAGGTCGGGCTGCGGCCGACGTCGGAGCAGCACTGAACAGGTCCGTTGCCGGGGGCGAGGCAGGCGCCGTGATCGGATCCGGACTTACCCCTGTTCGCGCAGCAGCTTGGCTGCCGCGATGGCAAAGTACGTCAGGATCCCGTCGCCGCCGGCGCGCTTGAAGGCCGTCAGGGATTCCATCATGACTTTGTCGTGGTCCAGCCAGCCATTGGCGACTGCAGCCTGGATCATGGCGTATTCGCCGCTGACCTGGTAGGCATAGGTGGGCATGCCGAAGGCGTCCTTGACCTCGCGCAGCACGTCCAGGTAGGGCATGCCGGGCTTGACCATCACCATGTCCGCGCCCTCGTGGATGTCGGCGGCGACTTCGCGCAGCGCTTCCAGTCGGTTGGCGGGGTCCATCTGGTAGGTGGCCTTGCTGGACTTGCCCAGGTTGGCCGCCGAGCCGACGGCGTTTCGGAAGGGGCCGTAGAAGGCGCTGGCGTATTTGGCGGAGTAGGCCATGATGCGGGTGTGGATGCGGCCGCGCCCGTCCAGCGCGCGGCGCACCGAGCCGATGCGCCCGTCCATCATGTCGCTGGGGGCGACGATGTCCACGCCAGCCTCGGCGTGGGTCAGCGCCTGGCGCACCAGCATGGCGACGGTGGGCTCGTTCAGCAGTTGGCCGTCGTCGTCGATCAGGCCGTCCTGGCCGTGGCTGGTATAGGGGTCCAGCGCCACATCGGTCAGGATGCCCAGATCCGGGAAGTTCGCCTTCAACAGCGCGACGGTGCGCGGAATCAGGCCGTCCGGGTTGGCAGCTTCGCTGCCGTCCGGGGTCTTGAGTGCCGGATCGATATGGGGAAACAGCGCCATCACCGGGATGCCGAGCCGTGCGCATTCTTCGGCGGTGGCGAGCAAGGTGTCCGGTGAATGGCGCGCGACACCCGGCATGGAGTCCACCGGTTCGAGTACGTTCTGGCCTTCGCGCACGAACACCGGATAGATCAGGTCGTCCACGGACAGGCGGTTTTCACGGACCAGACGGCGCGAGAAGTCGTCGCGCCGGTTGCGGCGCAGACGCAGGGTGGGAAAGTCGGTTTGTGGCAGAAAGCGGGTCATGAAATGCTCCGGAAATTTAAGGCACGACCTGCGGCGAGATCCAGTTCTCGATGTGGAGGGCGGCCTCGTCCAGGCCGATGCGCTGGGTGGCGGAAAATGGCAGCGCCGTCAGCGTGCCGATCTCGGCCAGGTCGTGGCGGGTCTGCTGCACGGCCTTGATGCGCTGGCCGTACGGGAGTTTGTCGGCCTTGGTCAGCAGCGCCAATGTCGGTAGCCCGCGCAGGCCGATCCAGTGCGCCAGGCGCCGGTCCAGCTCGGTGACCCCGCGCCGGATGTCTACCACCATGACCACGCCCGCCAGACTGGTGCGCTGGTGCAGGTAGTCACCCAGCACGTCGGCCCAGGCTTCGCGGGCCTTCTGGTCGATGGCGGCGTAGCCATAGCCGGGCAGGTCCACCAGGAAGCCCAGCCAGGCTTCGGGTTCGACCGGATCCGGAATGCCGAACAGATTGATGAGCCGGGTGCGGCCTGGTGTCTTGCTGGAAAACGCCAGCCGTTTCTGGTTGGCCAGCACGTTGATCGCCGAGGATTTGCCGGAGTTGGAGCGCCCGACGAAACAGACTTCCGCGGTGGTGG
The DNA here is from genome assembly GCF_004321985.1 of Castellaniella sp. GTDB lineage: Bacteria > Pseudomonadota > Gammaproteobacteria > Burkholderiales > Burkholderiaceae_B > Castellaniella. The sequence goes on from NZ_SCQN01000039.1 coordinate 15,723, forward strand.
GGGGCGGGAGCTGGTCCAGGCGTGCAGCGGAAACCGTGAACCGGGCGCGATGAAGGAGGGACACGGGATGCGATCTCGATGGAGGGGGTGGGGGCTATTGTATAATTTCGCATTGAATTTGTTGCGCCTGATGCCGCGTTGGCCTGCGGGTCCGCACGGGCGCGGCCCTGGTGGCGCCGCCTGGCGTCAGGATCGAACCTTCTTCGAGGACCTCATGAAGCGCGCGCTTTCCTGTTTGTTCATGGCCGGCAGCCTGGTGCTTGCCGGTGCCATCCCGGGCCTGGTCCAGGCCCAGGACGCGGCCCAGAAGCCGGATGCCAAGGCTGGCGAGCAGTTGTTCGTCAAGGGCGATACTTCGCGCGGCATCCTGGCCTGTGTAGCCTGTCACGGCGCGGGCGGCAACAGCACCATTCCGGCCAATCCCAACCTGGCCGGCATGCCGCACGAATACATCGTGAAGCAGCTGCAGGACTTCCAGGCCCATGACAAGACACCGCCGGTCCGCACGGGGGCCAATGGCGCGCCCACCATCATGAGCAGCATTGCCGCCAATATGAAGCCAGAGGACATGCAGAATCTGGCGCTGTATCTGTCACACCAGCCGCTGGACTGGGACAAGGCCGGGACGGCTACCAAACCAGCGACCAAGGACCTCGGCCAGCACATCTGGCGTGCCGGCATCGTCGATCGCAAGGTCCCCGCCTGTGCGGCCTGCCACTCGGCCAATGGTGCAGGATTGCCCGGTGAGTTCCCGCGCCTGGCGGGCCAGCATCCGGAATACATCCTCGAGCAGCTCAAGCTGTTCCGTTCGGGCGACCGCAAGAGCGAAATCATGCATGCCATCGCGGATCGCATGAACGATCAGGATCTCGCGGCCGTGGCTGATTACGCGGCGGGACTGCGCTGATCATCGTTCGCGTCCGGCCTTGATTCCCCGGTTGTGTCTGGGGTTTTGGTGGACGGCGGCGTAAAGTCGCTGTATGGTTGACGATTAAAAAAATCATTAGGGGGCGCGCGCAAGCGCATGCCCCCTTTTTTTACGGAATCGGGTTCGCCTTGACATCTTTCTCCCGTTTTCGCGCCCGCGGCGCGGATGTCATCGAGCTTTTGGGCTCGATGCGCTTTGCCATCAGCCTGCTGGTGTTCATTTGTATGGCCAGCCTGATCGGCACCATCATTCAGCAGAATCAGGCGGCCAGCACCTATATCGACCGGTTCGGTCCCTTCTGGTTTGCGGTCTTCAGCGAGTTTTCCCTCTGGCAGATCTACAACAGCTCGTGGTTTTTGCTGGTCATGTCGTTTCTGGTGGTGTCCACGACGCTGTGCATTTTCCGCAACGGGCCCAAGATGCTGAACGACGCCCGGTCGTTCCGGGAATATGTGCGCGGCAGCAGCCTGCGCGCGTTCCATCATCGGGTGGAGCTGGCCAGCGCCCAGGCGCCGGCACAGGCGCGAGAGGCCGTCGGCAAGCTGCTGCGGGCGCAAGGCTACCGTTATCGGGTGCGCGAAGACGGCGACAGCCTGATGATCGCGGCCAAGAAGGGCAGCGCGAACCGGCTGGGTTATATATTCGCGCACACCGCGATCGTGGTGATTCTTCTGGGCGGCTTGCTCGACAGCGAACTGGCGGTGCGCCTGCAGACGTGGCTGTTCGACAAGCAGCCCATCCAGGGCAACATGCTGATCTCCGACGTGCCGCCGTCCGGCCGCTTGTCGGCGCTGAACCCCAGCTTCCGGGCGAACATGCTGCTGCCCGACGGCAAGCAGAGCAGCATGGGCATCGTGTCTTCCGGCCAGGGCGTGCTGCTGCAGCCGCTGCCGTTTTCGCTTCACCTGAACAAGTTCTACATCGACTACTACAGCAATGGCCAACCGAGCGATTTCCGCAGCGACGTCACGGTCACCGACCTGGCCAGCGGCAAGTCCTTCAACCGCACCATCCTGGTGAATGAGCCGCTGCGCTATGACGGCGTGACGGTGTACCAGTCCAGCTTTGACGATGGCGGCAGCAAGCTGCACCTCAAGGCCTGGCCGTTGCAGGGCACCAGTGCGCAGCCGGCCACGCTGGCCGGTACCGTGGGCAGCAATGGCAAGCTGCCAGGCACCAAGCTGGCCGTGGATTTCACGGGGCTGCGCGTGATCAACGTCGAGGATCTGAGCAGCGGGAAGGCTCCGCAGCCCAAGAGCGTGGTGTCCGAAGTGGCGGCAGTCACCGGCAGTGCCGCGCGTGCGCCCAACAAGAATCTGCACAACGTGGGGCCCAGCGTGCAGTATCGCGTGATCGGGGACGACGGCCAGGCCCATGATTTCAATCAGTACATGCTGCCCGTCAAGCTCGATGGGTTCCCGGTGTTTCTGATGGGGACTCGCGACGATGCATCGCAGCCGTACCGCTACCTGCGCATTCCGGCCGACGATCAGGGCGGGTTGACCGAATTCATGCAGTTGCGGGCTGCGCTGGATGATCCCGAGCTGCGTGACGAGGCTGCGCATCGTTTCGCGCAGCACAATGCGGCGCCGGGCGAGCAGCAGAACCTGATGTTCCAGGCCGCGCGCGGCGCATTGCGCACGTTCGCCAGCCAGGGCTTCAACGGCATCATTGCGTCCGCGCCGGCCGATCAGCGCGAGAAGATCCTGAATTTCGCAGTGCCCATGATCCAGCTCAGTCTGGTCGAGCTCCGCGATCTGATGCACGAGCGTGCCCACGAGCCGCCGGTTGCGAGCGCGGGCAAGCAGGGCGAGCACGAACTGCAGTGGATGCGGCTGGCGGTGCTGGCGCTGGCTTCGCTTCCGGATTATCCTGCCCCTGTCGCCCTGCAGCTCTCCAGCTTCGACCAGGTCCAGGCCAGCGTCTTCCAGATTGCGCGCAGCCCGGGCACCAAAATTGTCTACATCGGCTGCCTGCTGCTCGTGCTGGGCGTGTTTTCAATGTTCTACATTCGCGAACGCCGGATATGGGTGTGGATCCGGCCGTCCGATCACGGCAGCGACTGGCTTGCCGCCATGACCACGCAGCGCCGCACACTGGATTTCAATCACGAATTTGAGCGGCTGCGCGAAGCCTTGCGCCGCCTGGCTACCGGAGGATCCGACCATGACGTCTGACACCATTACCCACGATCCGCTGACCCTGTGGTCACTGGGAGTCAACACCAGCGGGGATCACCGCGGCAGGCGGGGGCGACCGGACTGGACCGACATCGGATTCTTCCTGTTGCTGGCCGTCGGCGGGGCCTATGTGCTCATGCAGTACGGCAGCTACATGAACTACTACGAGAAGGTGATCCTGGTGGGTGCGGTGGCGGTCTGCAGCTGGCTGGGCTGGCTGTGGCGCCCGATGCGTACGCTCATGATCGCCAGCGGCCTGACGGCGCTGCTCGCCGTCTGGCTCTACAGCCCCACCGGCGTGCTGCTGCAGGGTGACTTGACGCGGGCCGACACCAATTTCCTGTTGAAGTATCTGATCTCGTCGCAGTCGGCCATCCTGTGGATGTGCGCGTTGTTCTTCCTGGCGACCATCTGTTACTGGATCGGGTTCGTCAGCGACACATCGGCCTGGCTGGGCACCGTACTGACCTGGAGCGCCGTCTACGCCGGCCTGACCGGCCTGCTGGTGCGCTGGCGCGAGGGCCATCTGCTGGGGCCGGACATTGGACACATCCCGGTCAGCAACCTGTACGAGGTCTTCGTGCTGTTCGCGCTGATCATGGCGCTTTTCTACCTGTATTACGAACGGCGCTACGCCACGCGGGCGCTGGGCGGCTTTGTGCTGCTGGTGATCAGCTCGCTCGTGGTGTTTCTGCTGTGGTATTCGTTCACCCGCGACGCCTACCAGATCGCGCCGCTGGTGCCGGCCCTGAAGAGCTGGTGGATGAAGCTGCACGTGCCGGCCAATTTCATCGGCTATAGCACCTTCAGCCTGGCGGCCATGGTGGGGTTTGCCTACTTGGTGAAGGCGCATGGCGAGACGCGCAGCTGGAAGCCCATCATTCCGCTGTTCGTGCTGGGTGCCGTGCTGTGCGCGGAGCCGCTGGTTTTCAGCGCCCGCGAGCTGTCGCCGATCTGGATGGTGTATTTCGGCGTAGGCGCGCTCATCGTGGGCGGGATTCTGACCATGCGGGCGCCGATCGCCCGGCGCCTGCCGTCGCTGGAGATCCTGGACGACATCATGTATCGCTCGATTGCCGTGGGGTTCGCGTTCTTCACGGTGGCGACCATCCTGGGCGCGCTCTGGGCCGCGGATGCCTGGGGTACCTACTGGCAGTGGGATCCCAAGGAAACCTGGGCGCTGATCGTCTGGCTGAATTATGCAGCCTGGCTGCACATGCGGCTCATGAAGGGCCTGCGCGGTTCCATGGCGGCGTATTGGGCGCTGTGCGGCCTGGTGGTCACCAGCTTCGCGTTCCTGGGCGTGAACATGTTCCTGTCGGGGCTGCACTCCTACGGAGAGCTCTGACCAGGCAACTGGCCAGCAGCGGGGGCGCGATCAGATGCGCCGCCCGCTGATTTCCTCGATGTAGGCCTTCGTCTCCGGGTCCCTCACCATGGGCAGGAGGCTGTCGTAAGCCAGGATTTCGGCCGGCGCGCGCGAGCGCGACACGATGTAGCCCTGGATGTGATCCACCCCCATCTCGGTCAGCTTGCGCAGCGTGGCCAGGTCTTCCACCCATTCGGCAATGCACTCCATGCCCAGATTATGGGCCAGGTCCACGATGCTGTTGACGATGGCGATGTTGGCGTTGCTGGCCATCATGTCGCGGATCAGCGTGCCGTCGATCTTGATCATGTCGGCCGGCAGTTCCTTCAGGTACGAGAACGAGGTATAGCCGGCCCCGAAGTCGTCCAGCGCCACGCGTGTGCCCATGCGCTGCAGACGACGCATGAATTGCCGCGTGCGCTCCAGGTCCTGCAGGGCCACGCCCTCTGTGATTTCCACGCACAGGCCGCGCGACAGTTGAGGATGTTGAGTCAGCATCCCGAACAGCGTGTCCATGAAACGGTCATCGTTGAGCGATACCCCGCTCAGGTTGATGTTGACCAGCTGCGTATGGCCGAGGCTGTGCCGGTGCTGGGCCAGCCAGGCCAGCGTGGTGGTGAACACCCATTTGTCGATGGCGGTGATCATGCCGTTGTCTTCGGCGGCCTGGATGATCCGGTCGGTCTGCACGGGACGTTCGCCCGAGCTGTGGACGCGCAGCAGGACCTCGAAATTGAGTGTGGTCAGCGGATGGCGCAGCGACATGATGGGCTGCATTTCCAGATGGAAATCCTTGGGGGGTTCATCCTTGTCGAGTTGGTCGAAGAGATACTGTTCGCCGATATGTTCGAAGAGTTCTTCGGCGTTTTCCTCGTACAGGGTGATGTCGCGGTGTTGCTTGCGTGCATCCCGGCAGGCCCGGCTGGCGGCCGCGATGGCGTCCTTCGGGGTCATGTTGTGGGCGATGTCGATCAGCCCGATCGCCGTCTTGAGCTGAAAGGCGCGTTCGCCGACGTGGACGGGGGCGCTGTTCAGGCTCTCCACGATGTCCTGGCTGATGCGCCGCGCATCCCGTGCGTGCATGTTGGGGAACAGGATGATGAATTCGTCGTTGCCGACGCGCCCCATGCGCTGTTGGCCGTCCAGCGAATACTTGACCCGTTCGCACACCATCTGCAGCAGGGTGTCGCCGGCCGAGTGTCCGAACAGGTCATTCACCCGCTTCAGGTGCTCCAGATCCAGGAACGCCATGGCCGCCGGGGTGTTCGACTGGGCCAGCGCGTCGATCGAGGCCTGCATGGCCGTTTCGATGCCGCGCCGATTGAGTGTGTCGGTGAGCGGGTCGTTGTCGGCCATGAGGCGCAGATTGCGGATCGTCTCGTAGCGGGCGCTCACGTCCTGCAGGGAGCCCTCGATGCGGCTGCCAGCCATGGTGGCGCGCAGCAGGAAGCTGCGGGGCGGGGACGTGTCGGAAGGCTTGGTCTGGATCTCCGTATCCTGCCCCTGTTCCGTTGCCAGCGAGACTTGCAGCCAGTCCATCTCGGGGAAGAAGTCCGTCCAGGCGAGGCTGAGCGAATCGGTCGACTCGTTCACGCTCAGGATGCCGCGCGCGTTGGGGTTCAGGCGCTCGAAGTGGCGCGTGGCGCCCAGGGTGAACAGGCCCAGCGGCGTGAGGCTGTCGTGTGCAATCAGGTCGTTGCGCTCGCGTAGGCGGAGTTGGCGGTCTTCGCGCATCTGATCGGCGACAGCCAGGGCGATGAGCACATTGCAGAGCAGCAGTGCCACGCTCCCAGTCTGGGGATCGATGAGATCGCCCCGATCCAGCCCGACCAGGATGAGCCCGGAAAGCATGATGGAGAGTGCGACACAGACGCCGACGGTATGCCATAGGCGGGCGCGGGTGTGCGAGCGGAACAGTGCGTGGATGAGCAGGATGGCCACCAACCCCGTGGCGATCCATGCGGCCAGGAATACGACGGTTTGGAACCAGGCATAGGGCAGCGCCAGGGTGGCGGCCAGCAGTGCCAGGCTGCTCAGGTTGCCGATCTTGGAGACGCGGGCCTGGGCGGCGACGTCCAGGCTTTCCCGGAACAGGCCGGTGAACAGATGGTAAGTGATCAGGTAATACAGCACCAGGGTGAGCTTGCGCATCCAGGGCAGGTAGTCGGGTACGATCAGGAATCCCAGCCACTGGTAGTCCCAGCCCAATGCCCACGCGCCCAGGCGCATGTTGCCCACCAGCCAGCAGGCAATCAGCATGTAGGGCCATTCGCGCATGGTCAGGGCAATCACCCCCAGGAATAGCGCCAGCGTGAGCAGGCCGCCTTGTAGCAGGCCGATGGCGTGTGCGTTGCGCGCGGAGGCGTCGGCAAGATCCGTGTGGCTCCATCGTTCGACGGACAGACGGTCCGGCAGGGTCAGCTTGACGTGGCAGAGTGCCTGGCGGGCGATTGTGCCGGCTTGCAATTGCATCTGGGTGCCGGCGCCGCTGGCGTGCAGCGACATTGGCACCAATGTCCAGGCCGTCTGGCCAGGTGTGGGATAGTCTGCGCGCTCCACCGTCCAGCAGGCGAGTGCCGTCAGGTGGTGGGAGGGCAGCAGCAATTCATGGGTCGAGGGTGAGGGTGCGACGCCGGCCGGCAGGTCGGCCAGCAGCCAGGCGGGACCGGCTGGCAAGGATTCAGTCAACCGGGTGGGGCGCTGCGCGAGCTGCAGGATGGCAGTATCCCCATCGGCGATGGTGGACTGGGCCAGAAAGCGCGTGGCCAGCGGCTGGCCCTGGGGGGCGCTGTACAGCGGCGGCAACACGGTCATGCCGGCGACCACACAGAGCACGATCAGCAGCGGTGCCAGAACGTGTGTGACAAAAGGAGCCAGTCGGCCCGAAAATCGGGTCGTCAGAAGGCTGGCACGGGCTAGCGAGTGGTGATGCGGCGCCATATGGCTGACTACGCGACCTTGTGAATCCGTGCAGGCGACAAGACTGCACCAACGGAGTTGACGGTCCGTTCTGGACGAACTTTAGGGGTCACGGTTTCGGGCCTGTATCGTGTTCAGTCAAACCAGGCAGGGCGCTAGCGTTTCGGGATGCGCTCGGATGCAAACAGCGCCCGTGTGGATTCGCGCGGCCGCACCAGATAGGAGTCCTGTCCGTCGACCAGTACTTCGGCCGCGCGCGGCCGCGTGTTGTATTGGCTGGACATGGAAAAACCATAGGCGCCGGCCGACAGGATGGCCAGCAGGTCACCCTGTTCCAGCGGCAGCGCGCGATTGCGCGCCAGCCAGTCGCCACTCTCGCAGATCGGACCCACGACATCCCAGGTCTCGGTGGGCGTGCTGGCGCGCGCCTCGACGGGCACGACGCCGTGCCAGGCCTCGTAGAGGGCGGGGCGCATGAGGTCGTTCATGGCCGCATCGACGATCGCGAAATTGCGCGCTTCGGTGCGTTTCAGATATTCCACGCGAGTCAGCAGCACACCCGCGTTGCCCACCAGCGAACGGCCTGGCTCCAGCACGACCTGCAGGTGGCCCAGTCCGTGCGCGGCCAGGCGTAGGAACACGGGATCCAGCAGGTCTGCGGGCTCCGGTGGTGTCTCGTCGGCGTAGCGGATGCCCAGCCCGCCGCCCAGGTCCAGGTGTTCCAGACGGATGCCGTCGTCGATGAGGCGGTCTATCAGTGTCAGCAGCTTTTCCAGCGCGTCCAGGTACGGCGCGATGTCCGTGATCTGAGAGCCGATGTGGCAGTCCACGCCCACGATCTTCAGGCTGGCATGCTGCAGGGCCTGGCGGTAGAGTGATGGTGCCTGGTGGATGTCCACGCCGAACTTGTTTTCTTTCAGCCCGGTGGAAATGTAGGGGTGTGTCCGTGCGTCCACGTCCGGGTTCACGCGCAGCGAAATGGGTGCGACGACCCCCATTTCGTGCGCGATGTCGGCCAGGCGGTCGAGTTCGGCTGCCGATTCGACGTTGAAGCACTTGATGCCGGCCGTGATGGCTTCACGGATCTCCCAGCTCTGCTTGCCTACGCCCGAAAACACGACACGGTCGGCGCGTGCGCCCGCCGCAAGCACGCGCGCCAGTTCTCCGCCCGAGACAATGTCGAAGCCCGCTCCCATCCGTTGGAATTCATGCAGCACGGCCAGGTTCGAATTGGCCTTCACACCGAAGCAGATCAGTGCGCTGCGGCCGGCGACGGCGCGCTCGTAGCGCTGCCAGGCCGTTTGCAGCGCCGCGCGCGAGTAGACGTAGAGCGGTGTCCCGTAGCGGTCGGCCAGTTCGGGAAGGGGGATGTCTTCTGCGTGCAGGACGCCGTTCCGCAGCGGGAACGAGTGTTCTGGGCTCATGGTGATCAGTACCGCTGGATCGGAGATGTCGTGGGGTTGTTAGGTACGGGCGCCGGCGTGACGGTTGGCGGCGTCATTTCTGAACTGGCCGGCAACGGAGGCGGTGGGTCCGGGTGCCGCAGCGGCCCTTTCATACCGCAACCGGCGAGCAGCAGGACCAGGCTGGCGGCGGTCAGGCGCGCGGCCTGTGGAAGAGGCAGTCTTGGTTTCATCAGAAGGGGACGCGCACCGGGTGCGCGACGGCGCCGCCCGGCGGGTTGCCGTTGGGTTTTTGCGGGGTGGCGTTGCCCTGCAACTGGTTGAGGAGATTGCCGATGCCATCCGGCGTATTGCCGGGTTGCGCGCCAGGCCCCGGATCGCCCGGGGCGGGCAGACCTACGCGGGCGATCGCCGTGCCGGGCGGGTATTCGTCGAAGTAGTAGTCACCATCGACTTTTTTCAGCCCGCTGGGCATGGGCCCGGGCGGTGTTTCCGGCTGGCCCTTCAGGGCGGTGCGCATGAAGCCCACCCAGATCGGCAAGGCCGCGCCGCCGCCGGTTTCACCCTGGCCCAGGGACTTGGGCTGGTCGAACCCCATCCAGGCCACCGCCACGAGCTTGGGTGTAAAGCCCGCGAACCAGGCATCCTGGGAATCGTTGGTCGTGCCGGTCTTGCCGCCGACGTCATTGCGGCCCAGTTCGCGGTGCGCGCGCGCGCCGGTGCCGTAGGTGGCCACGCCGCGCAGCATGTCATCCATCACATAGACGGTCCGGGGGTCGATGACCCGTGCCAGTGTGTCGCCAGCCACTGTCGGTCGTGCTCGCATGATGACCTTGCCGCTGCTGTCGGTCACATGGTCGATCAGGTAGGGGGGCACACGATAGCCGCCGTTGGCGAAGACGGCATAGCCGCCCGCCAGCTGCAGCGGCGTTACGCTGCCGGCGCCCAGAGCCATCGGCAGCACGGCCGGCTGCCGCGCACGGTCGAATCCGAATCGCGTGACGTAGTCCTGTGCGTACTTGGGGCCCACGGCCTGCAGGATGCGGATGGACACCATGTTCTTGGATTTGTACAAGCCCTGGCGCATCGTGAGGACGGGTTCGTAGGCGTTGCCGTAGTTCTTCGGGTTCCAGGCCTTGGATCCGGTCTGCTCCGCGGTGAGCGAGAACGGTTCGTCAGAGACCTGTGTGGCGGGTGTCAGCCCGCGCTCCAGAGCCGATGCGTAGATGAAGGGCTTGAATGACGACCCGGGCTGGCGCCAGGCCTGGGTCACGCGGTTGAACTTGCCCTCTTCGAAGTCGAAACCGCCCACCATGGTCTCGATCGCGCCGTCCTGGGTCCGCAGCGAAACCAGGGCAGCCTGCACCGTCGGCTTGTTGATGATTTCCCAGTAGCCATCCATCTGGTGGATGTACACCACCGAGCCGCGCTCCAGACGTGTCGGCTCCTTGGCTTTGGACGTCAGTGCGCGGGCGATGACCTTCAGTGCGCGCTTGTCATTGATGTCGACAATCTGCGTGGCGCTGCGCGCGACCTTCACGTCCGTCGGGCTGGCTGAGAGCACCACGGCGGTGAGCAGGTCGCCGCTATCGGGGTATTTGTCTTGCAAGTCGTCGAGCAGGGTGTTGAAGTCTTCGGTCTTGCTTTCGATGCCGGCCGGCAGATCGACGCTGCCTTCGGGGCCGGGGAAGGGTGCGCGCCGGGTGTAGTCCAGCACACCAGCGCGGACCGCGTCGTACCCGGCTTCCTGGTCCTTGGAGTTGATCGTCGTGTAGATGTTGAAGCCGCGCGAGTAGATGTCGTCCTGGTACACGCCGTAGAGCAGTTGCCGCGCCAGTTCAGCAGGGTATTCGCCATGCACGGCGTAGCGCCCGGTCGGCGTGCCGGCGGCGGACTTGACCACGATGGGCTGCTTGACCGCTGCCTGGTATTCGGCCTCTGTCAGGTAGCCGAGGGCGCGCATGCGGCCGAGTACATAGCCTTGACGGGCCTTGGCGCGGTCGAAGTTGGATATCGGGTTGAAGCGGGAGGGGGCCTTGGGAATGCCCGCCAGCATGGCCGCTTCGGCGGGCGTGATTTCCGACAGGGGCTTGCCGAAATAGGTGCGGCTCGCCGCCGCGAAGCCGTAGGCCCGGTGTCCCAGGAAGATCTGGTTCATGTACAGGTCCAGAATCTGGTCCTTGGACAAGGTCGCCTCGATCTTGAAGGTCAGCAACAGCTCGTAGAACTTGCGGGTATAGGTTTTTTCGGATGACAGATAGAAGTTGCGCGCCACCTGCATGGTGATCGTGCTCGCGCCCTGGGTCTTGGACATGTGCACCAGATTGGCGATGGCCGCGCGGATGACGCCTGTCCAGTCGATGCCGCCATGCTGGTAGAAGCGGTCGTCCTCGGCCGCCAGGATCGCGGATTTCATCACGTCCGGGATTTCGTCGAAGCGCAGCACGTTGCGGCGCTCTTCGCCGAATTCGCCGATCAGCACGTTGTCGGCCGTGTAGACGCGCAGCGGGATGCGGGGCCGGTAATCGGTCATCGCGTGCAGGTCGGGCAGATTCGGCCAGGCCAGCGCGAGCGCCAGCGTCATGAGCAGCGCGCCGCACGCGCCCAGGCCCACGCACACGACGATCACCTTGATGGCGAACCGGGAAAGCCACGAACGGGCAGGCGCCTGCTGACGGGAAGGAGAATGGGAGGAGGAGCTCATCAGGGCCGATTGTATAGCCGGGGCCTGGGCGGCCCAGCGGGTCTGCTCGAGGTCTGTGTAACGGAATGCTGCGGGCTGTGATCGAACCGCCCCGGGTGAACGAACCGCAAATGCGATAATACACGCAAACGAACTACCCCATATTGATGTGCGATGACGAACGCATGTGCTGTGACTGACTCTGCAGGGCCTGCGTCCGGGCGCGGCGATGGCGTCTCGCCGGTGTTCCTGGTCGGCATGATGGGAGCCGGCAAGACCACCATCGGGCGGCAGCTTGCGGCGGCGCTGGGGCGCGAATTCGTCGATCTGGATCAGGCCATCGAGGCGCGCTGCGGTGTGCGCGTGGCCACCATTTTCGACATCGAGGGCGAAGCGGGTTTCCGACGCCGTGAGACGGCCGCGCTGGACGAATTCACGCGCAAGCCTGGCCTGGTGCTGGCGACGGGCGGCGGAGCAGTCATGGCACCTGAAAACCAGGCCATGCTGAAGACCCGCGGCTGCGTGGTCTACCTGCGCGCGGGGGTGGATGAACTCTATCGCCGCGTGGCGCGCGACCGCAATCGGCCGTTGCTGCACACCCCCGATCCGCGCCAGCGCCTGGCGGATCTGGTGGCTCAACGCGAACGCCTGTATGCCGAGCTGGCTGACATCACGCTGGACACCGCCGACCAGCCGGTTTCTCATATCCTGCAGCAATTGTTGCCATTGCTGCGGGCTACCCAGTCTCAGGAGCCTTCATGCTGACGGTCCAGGTCGATACGCCCGGCGGACACTACCCCATCCATATTGGCGCGGGACGGCTGGCGCTGCTGGCGCACAGCGTACCGGCCGACGCCACGTCCGTTGTAGTGGTCACCAACACCACGGTGGGCGGGCTGTACGGGGACGCCGTGTGCACCACGCTGGGGGCGACGGGCAAGCCGGTGCTGCGCGTCGAGCTGCCGGACGGCGAACAGTACAAGACCTGGGATTCCCTGAACCTCATCTTTGACGCGATGCTGGCGCATGCGCTGGACCGCCACGCTGTGCTGGTGGCGCTGGGCGGCGGCGTGGTGGGGGATGTCTGCGGGTTCGCGGCAGCCTGCTACATGCGTGGCATCCGCTTCATCCAGGTCCCCACGACCTTGCTGGCACAGGTGGATTCCTCGGTGGGCGGCAAGACGGCCATCAACCATCCGCGCGGCAAGAACATGATAGGCGCGTTCTACCAGCCGCAAGCGGTCGAAATCGACCCCCAGGTCCTGTCCACCTTGCCGGCGCGTGAAATCTCCGCTGGCCTGGCCGAGGTCATCAAGCACGGCATGATCGCCGACGCCGACTTCTTCGTCTGGTGCGAACAGCACGTCGCGGCGCTGCGGGCGCTGGACGAGGACGCCGTCCTGCACGCGGTGCGACGCTCGTGCGAGATCAAGTCCTGGGTGGTATCGCAGGACGAGCGCGAGTCGGGGTTGCGCACCACCCTGAATTTCGGCCATACCTTTGGACACGCCATCGAGTCCGGGCTGGGTTACGGACAGTGGCTGCATGGCGAGGCCGTGGGCTGCGGCATGGTGATGGCGGCCGAGCTTTCCGTCCGGGTGCTGGGTCTGGATCGGTCCGTGGCCGATCGCATCCGCGATCTGGTGATGGCCATCGGCTGCCCGGTCCAGGCGCCGGACCTGGGCGTGCAACGCTGGCTGGATCTGATGCGGGTGGACAAAAAGAACCAGGGGCGGCACATCCGCTATGTGCTGCTGCCGCAGTTGGGCCGAGCACAGGTCCAGGCGGTGGATGACGATACGGTGCGCCCGCTGCTCGCGCCGGCGCGGGTCTAGGGGACCGGGCATGGCGACGCTGGCTCCTTATGCTTGCCGTCCCGAGGCCACCCGCGGGCGCCGCCATCCGGAACCCGCGCCCCAGGGCCGCAGCGACTTCCAGCGGGACCGCGACCGCATCATCCATTGCTCGGCCTTCCGGCGGCTGGAATACAAGACCCAGGTCTTCCTGAATCACGAGGGCGACCTGTTCCGTACGCGTCTGACGCACAGCATCGAGGTTGCGCAGATCGCGCGCACTCTGGCGCGCAGCCTGGGGCTGCAAGAGGATCTCACCGAGGCCATCGCGCTGGCGCACGACTTGGGCCATACGCCTTTCGGGCATGCCGGCCAGGACGAGCTCAACGCCTGTCTGCGCGAGCTGGTCCCGCAGGCCGGTGGGTTCGAACACAATCTGCAGAGTCTGCGCGTGGTGGACGAGCTCGAAGAGCGCTACGCTGCCTTCAACGGCCTGAATCTGTGCTTCGAGACGCGCGAAGGCATCCTGAAGCATTGTTCACGCAGCCGCGCCCGGACGCTGGGCGACGTGGGCGAGCGGTTCCTGCTGGGCACCCAGCCGTCGCTGGAAGCACAGATCACCAATCTGGCCGATGAGATTGCCTACAACAACCATGACGTGGACGACGGTGTGCGCTCGGGGCTGATCACGGTGGCGCAGCTGATGGGTGTGGAGATCTTCGCCGAGCACCACGATCAGGTGCTGCGCCGTTTTCCGGACGTGGAGGCCAAGCGGCTGGTATCCGAGGTGATTCGGTCCATGATCAACACCCTGGTTCTGGACCTGACGCATACCACACAGGCGCGCATTCGCGAGCTGGCGCCGCAATCGGTGGATGACGTGCGTGCCGGGCCGCCGCTGGCCGCGTTCTCGCCTGCGATCCAGGCGCAGGCCGATGCGCTCAAGCAGTTTCTGCTGCACAACCTGTACCGCCATTCCCAGGTGATGCGCATGATGGGCAAGGCGCGCCGCGTCGTGCGGGAACTGTTCCAGGCGTTCCTGGATGATCCGCGCCTGCTGGCGGACGAATACCGGCGTGACGACCCGATCGACCAGGCGCGTGCCATTGCCGATTACATTGCCGGCATGACCGATCGCTATGCCATCCGCGAGCATCGCGAGCTGTTTCGCATGGATTGATGGCGGTGCTCCAGCCCGGGGAGATCCCGACACGGATCGACCCTCAGGCAAGCACGCCGCGCAGGCATTCCCCGGTGTGGCTGCCGCGGGTGGTGGCGACGGTTTCCGGTGTCCCCTGGGCGATGATGCGCCCGCCGCCAGCGCCACCTTCGGGGCCCAGGTCCACGATCCAGTCCGCCGTCTTGATCACGTCCAGATTGTGTTCGATCACCAACACCGTGCTACCGGCGTCCACCAGACGCTGCAGGACGTCCAGCAGCACCGCGATGTCGTGGAAGTGCAGGCCGGTGGTGGGTTCGTCCAGCACATAGAGCGTGCGCTCCGAGCCGCGCCGCGACAGCTCCTGCGACAGCTTGATGCGCTGCGCCTCGCCGCCCGATAGTGTGGTGGCGCTCTGACCCAGCCGGATGTACGACAGGCCCACATCCATGAGCGTCTGCAGCTTGCGGGCGATGACGGGGACGGCTTCGAAGTAGTCCAGCGCTTGCGCGACCGTCAGATCCAGGACTTCGCTGATGTTGCGGCCGTGGTAGCGGATGTCCAGCGTTTCGCGGTTGTAGCGCTGGCCCTGGCAGACCTCGCAGGGGACGTACATGTCGGGCAGAAAGTGCATTTCCACCCGCACGACGCCATCGCCCTGGCAGGCTTCGCAGCGCCCGCCCTTGACGTTGAAGGAGAATCGCCCCGGGTCGTAGCCGCGCAGGCGCGCTTCGGGTACGCCCGCGAAGAGTTCGCGGATGGGGGTGAACAGACCGGTATAGGTCGCCGGGTTGCTGCGCGGAGTGCGGCCGATGGGGTTCTGGTCCACGCTGATGATTTTGTCGAACGCGTCCAGGCCCTCCAGTTTCCGATAGGGCGCGGGTGCGGTCTGGGCGCGGTTCAGCGCCTGGGCCAGCGCCGTCACCAGCGTGTCGTTCACCAGCGTGGACTTTCCCGAGCCCGATACGCCCGTCACGCAGGTGAAGCGTCCCACCGGGATGGCCAGGTCCACCTGTTGGAGGTTGTGGCCGCTGCAGCCCAACAGGCGCAGCCACGCCTGGTCTTCGGTCACGGGCCGCCGGACCGGGATGGCGATGCGCTGGGTCCCGGCCAGATACTGGCCGGTCAGCGACTCGGGGTTGGCGGCGATTTCGGCCGGGGTGCCTTGCGCCACGATCGCGCCCCCCTGTTCACCCGCGCCTGGCCCCATGTCCAGGACGTGGTCGGCGGCGCGGATCATGTCCTCGTCGTGTTCCACCACGATCACGCTGTTGCCCAGGTCGCGGAGCTGCTGCAGGGTTTCGATCAGGCGGTGGTTGTCGCGCTGGTGCAGGCCGATGGAGGGTTCGTCGAGCACGTACATCACGCCCGTCAGCCCCGAGCCGATCTGGCTGGCCAGCCGGATGCGCTGCGCTTCGCCGCCCGAGAGCGTGTCGGCGCCGCGGTCCAGCGCCAGATACCCCAGGCCCACGTTGTCCAGGAAGTCCAGCCGTGCGCGGATTTCGTGCGCAATGCGCTCGGCGACCTCCCGTCGGGTGCCGGACAGTGTCCAGTCCGCAAACCATTGGCGGCAGTCGGCCAGCGACATGGCCTCGATTTCGAAGATGGCGCGGCCCCGGCGCTCGCCGGGCCCCGGATCGTTGCCGATCAGGACATGGCGCGCTTCTTCGCACAGGCGCGCGCCGTGGCAGGCGGGGCAGGCGAGGGTGTGGCGCAGGCTCCCCAGTTCCTCGCGCACGGCGGTGGAGTGCGTTTCGCGCCATCGGCGCTCGAGGTTGGGGATCACGCCTTCAAAGGGGTGGTGGCGCAGCGTGGGCACGCCGCCCTCGCCCAGGTACTGGAAGGCGATCTCCTCGTCCCCCGAGCCGTGCAGGATGACCGCGCGTACCCCGGCATCCAGCGCCTGATAGGGCGTGTCCAGGTTGAACCCATAATGGTGCGACAGGCTGGCCATCATCGCGTAGCTGAAGGCGTTGCGTCGGTCCCACCCGTAGATGGCGCCAGCGGCCAGGCTCAGCTCCGGAAAGGCCACGACGCGGGCCGGGTCGAAGGATTCGACCTGACCTAGCCCATTGCAGGTGGGGCAGGCCCCCACCGGGTTGTTGAAACTGAAGAGCCGGGGCTCCAACGCGCCCATGCTGCGGCCGCACACCGAGCAGGCGTAGGCGGACGAGGTCGTCCATTCCTTCCCGGAGTCCAGATTCAGCACCAGCGCGCGTCCGTGGGCGAGCTCCAGTGCCGTCTCGAAGCTTTCGGCCAGCCGCTGGCGGCTGTCGGCGCGCGCCCGCAGCCGGTCCACCACCACGTCCAGATCCCATGGAGCCTGGACCTCCGGCAGGGGCGAGCTGCCGTCGATCACCGTGATGTCGCCGTTGATGCGGGCGCGCACGAAGCCCAGCGCCTGCAGCCGCCGGCATTCGGTCGCCAGGTTCTCGTGACTGGCGCGGGCCAGGGGCGCCAGGATGGCCAGGCGGGTGCTTTCCGGCAGGGCCAGCACCTGGTCCACCATCTGGCTCACGCTCTGGGCCTGCAGCGGCAGGTCGTGTTCCGGACAATAGGGCGTCCCCACACGGGCGTAGAGCAGCCGCAGGTAGTCGTGGATCTCCGTCACCGTTCCCACGGTGGAGCGGGGGTTGTGGCCTGCGGTCTTCTGCTCGATCGCGATGGCCGGCGACAGGCCCGTGATCACGTCCACGTCGGGTTTGTCCATCATCTGCAGGAACTGGCGCGCATAAGCCGACAGGCTTTCCACATAGCGGCGCTGGCCCTCCGCGTATAGTGTGTCGAAGGCCAGGGACGATTTGCCGGAGCCCGACAGCCCCGTGATGACGATGAGCTTGCGCCGAGGCAGATCCAGCGAAATGTTCTTCAGGTTGTGGGTGCGTGCACCGCGAATACAGATGGCGTCCATGCCCATGCGGGAGTTCAGGTTCTGAAAAGGCCAACTTGGTACTATAACGCGCAGCCTCTGTCCTGCATGGAACACCCTGCGATCATGTCCTCCCGGCAACGTTCTACCTCCCCCGCCTTGAAGCTGACTCCGCTTGAGCGGCAAAGCAGCGTGGCACTGGCCACCCTGTTTGCGGCCCGCATGCTGGGTCTGTTCCTGCTGACACCGATCTTTGCCGTCGCGGCGCGTACGCTGGTGGGCGGCGATGATCCCGTGCGTGTGGGCCTGGCGCTGGGCGCCTACGGTTTGACACAGGCCGTGATGCAGATTCCGCTGGGCATGGCCTCGGACCGCTATGGGCGCCGGCCGATCATTGTGTTTGGCATGCTGCTGTTCGTGCTGGGCGGGGTGATCTGCGCGCTGACGAATGATGTGAACTGGGTGACGGTGGGCCGCGTGGTTCAGGGGCTGGGCGCGGTGTCGGCCGCCATCACCGCCTGGATCGCAGATGCCACGCGGCCAGAGGTCCGTACCCGGGCCATGGCCATGGTGGGCGGATCCATCGGCATCTCGTTTGCGCTGTCGCTGGTGCTCTCACCTATGCTGGTGGGGGAATTCGGCTTGTCGGGACTGTTCTGGGCCATCAGCCTGCTGGGTTTCGTCTGCCTGTTGATTGCCATGTTTTTTGTTCCCAGCGTGCCGCGTTCGGAAGCCGACATCGTTCAGGCCACGGCGCGCGACGTGCTGCATCACGGGGGGCTGCTGCGGCTGAATTTCGGCGTGTTCTGCCTGCATTTCATCCTGATGTCGCTGTTCATGGTGGCGCCGGGGCTGCTGGGGCGGTTGGGTGGCTTTGATTCCGCCACCCTGTGGAAGGTGTATCTGCCGGTGATCCTCGCGTCCTTCGTGCTGATGGTGCCGGCGGTGTTCTATACCGAAACGCGCAAGGCCCACAAAGCGGCGCTGGAATGGTCTGTGCTGGGGCTGGTGGTGGTGCTGGGTCTGCTGCCCTGGCTGCAGGCATCCTTTGCGCTGGTGGTGGCGGCCTTCATCGGGTTTTTCGTGTTCTTCAATATTCTGGAGGCGCTGCAGCCGTCCCTGGTGTCGCGGGTGGCGCCGCCCACCTACAAGGGGCTGGCGCTGGGTTTCTACAACACGGCGCAGTCGCTGGGCGTGTTCGCGGGCGGCGTCCTGGGCGGGTTGCTGGTCCGTTCGGGCGGCCCCTCGCTGGTCTTCTGGGTGGCTGCGATGCTTGCGGCGGTGTGGCTATTCACCGCGCGCGGGTTTCGGGAGACGGCGTAGCCCCCCGGGCGTGGCGGCTGGCCGTTGCGCAAACGCCGGGGAGTGATCGTTGTTGAGAGGCAAACCCTCATGGGCGATAATGTCCATTTAGCGTCTTTCGATGTGGTCGCCTGAGGTCGCTTGCCGCGATAATCGGGGCACATCGTTCAACACAGGATTCTCGCCATGGCCTCCGTCAACAAAGTCATTCTCGTCGGCAACCTGGGGCGCGACCCCGAAGTCCGTTACAGCCCGGACGGCGCCGCCATCTGCAACGTGTCGATTGCCACCACCAGCTCCTGGAAGGACAAGGCAACGGGTGAAAAACGCGATGAAACCGAATGGCATCGCGTGGTGTTCTACAACCGCCTGGCCGAAATCGCCGGCGAATACCTGCGCAAGGGCCGCTCGGTCTATGTCGAGGGCCGCCTGAAGACCCGCAAGTGGCAGGACAAGGAAACCGGCGCCGACCGCTACAGCACCGAGATCGTGGCTGACCAGATGCAGATGCTGGGTGGGCGCGATAGCGGCGACGCTGCTGCGGGCGATTCCAGCGGGTTCTCGCAGGCTCCGGCCCCGGCCCGCCGCCCAGCGGCGCAACAGCCCCGTCCGGCTGCTCCCGCGGCGGGGGCTGCCAGCAACATGGCGGATATGGATGACGATATTCCGTTCTAAGGTCTACCCTCCTTGTGAGTGTCAACAAAACCCAGTAGCTCGTTGAAGCTACTGGGCTTTTTCTTTTTGGTAGGTAAACTGCCTACATGCTCAATCGTTCTCTGGCGCGTAGTCCCTGCGTCGCCGCGATATGACCCGACCGGCTGCGCATCGCGATACTTGCCCGATTTAGTGCATTTGACGAACGAGCAGGCAACGCCTCTTCGGCCTTCAACCCACCGAGCCAACACCACTACTCTGCCGGACGCACCCCGACTCGCATAACATGATGGCGAGAAGACCTCAAGGGAACCACCATGCTGCTCTACGACGCCAAGAGCCCCGCTCCTCGCTGCCTGCGGATGTTCCTGCTGGAAAAGCAGCTCAGGATCCCCGCAGTCAAGGTAGATGTGATGACCGGCGAGAACCGGGCATCAAAGTACCTTGCGATCAACCCCGCCGGGCAGACGCCAGCGCTGCGGCTGGATGACGGCACCGTGCTCTCCGAAGCGGTCGCGATCGCGGAGTACCTCGAAGAACGGTATCCCGCCCCATCGCTCATCGGCCGCACCGCCGAAGAACGCGCACACACGCGTCAATGGTGGCGCAGGGTCGAGCTCAACGTCACGGAATTCATCCACAATGCCTATCACTACGCGGAGGGCCTGACGCGCTTCACGCCACGTATCCCGGTGGTGCCAGAAGGCGCCGACGGTCTGAAACGCGTCGCTCAGGATCGTCTGCGCTGGCTGGACGGCATGTTTGGCGATGGGCCCTATCTCTGCGGCGAACGCTACACCGCCGCAGATATCTGGCTCTACGTGTGGCTGGACTTCGGCAACGGCGTGAACCAGCCCTTCGACCGCAGCCTTCCCAAAATCGCCCCCTGGTTCGAGCGCATGGCGGGGCGGCCCAGCGCGCAGGCGAGCAAGACTTTGTTCGCCTGAGGCGCAGGGTTCTTCCACAGGCCCCACCAATCGCCGGATCCCCATTGCCGGGTTACCGGATCACGGCAGACCCGCTGCAGCTGGCAGCGAACCATGGGCTTCGGCCCCGGGTGCACCACCACCCCCACGGTCCAGAACCTCTATCAGCGAGTACCTACTTGACGGGGGAGCTTACGGGCCTCTCAATCGACTCAAAAATGAGACAATGAATGTTAAGTTTGGCTATTTATTAGTGCATTTCTAATCAATAAAGTGATGGACATGGACAACGTTTGAACTCGGCAGCCGTCCAGCTACCACTTTTTTGATGACAGGTGAACATTATGACCAAGCAATATATGGCGCGCGGCAGCTCGTGGGGTGACGCCGCCGATCTAGTGGGGCGCGTCTTGCTGACGGCGTTCTTCATCATCTTCGGCTTCCTGAAGATCACCGGTTACGCCGGCTTCGCGAAGTACATGGAATCGAAGGGTGTGCCCAGCGTTCTGCTGCCGCTCGTCATTGCGACCGAGCTCGGCTGTGGCTTCGCCTTGTTGCTGGGCTGGCGTACGCGCGTTGCAGCCTTTCTGCTGGCCGGCTTCGCGCTGCTATCCAACCTGATCTTCCATCCTGCGCTCAGCGACATGACCGGCCAGATCATCGTGCTGGCTGAGCTTGCCACGGCCGGCGGCCTGCTGGTTCTGACCGCGCACGGCGCTGGTGGATGGAGTCTCGATGCGCGTCGTACTGCGCAGCAATCCGTGCTGACGGTGTCCGGGGCCAATGCGTACGCAACGACAAGTCACTCATGATCTTCGGCAATTGCTGACCTTGGACCCGCACCTGGTTCCTGTCAGCCGTATTGCCGGAAAGGTCGCCCCCAGAACCCGGCCGGCGGGGTTCCAGGGGCTGGCGCGCATCATCTGTGGTCAGCAGCTTTCGGTGCAGAGCGCCGACGCCATCTGGGCCCGGCTAGAGGATCGCGGTGGTGCGCAGTCGGCACAGGCGTTCCTGGATCTGGGCCTGGCGGGTGTGCAGGGCGTGGGGTTGTCGCGCACTAAATACGCGTATTTGCGGGCGGTCGCTCAGGCCGTCGCGTCGGGCGATCTGGATCTGGCCCATATCGTGACACTACCCGCCGACCAGGCAGTCGCCGCGATGACCCGGCACAAAGGCATAGGCCCGTGGACGGCCGAAATCTATCTGATGTTCTGCGCCGGGCATCCCGATGTGTTTCCGGTCGGGGACTTGGCACTCCGAAAGGCAGTCGCCGATGCGCTGGCTCTGGGGACCGAGGTGGACGTCAGGACCCTGGCTGATCTGGCTGCGCGCTGGGCGCCGTACCGGTCCACGGCCGCGCTACTGTTCTGGCGTTTCTATGCGGCTGTTCGACAACGGCAGGGCGTGCCGGTGTGAGGCGGGACCATTCTGGTCTGCCCCGATGACGCCAGAGCAAGTGAGCCCGCTTCCTGTTTGCGCCGCAGATAGTTATCTTTGCTGGCGATGTCGGCGTTCTTTTTCGTCCTGATCGCGCAGATACCAGGCGAAAACAGCAAGGCCCGCCGAACCGATGACAAGGATCGCGGAACTGATGATCAAGCTGGTGATGAGGCTCATCGTTCGGCTCCTTCCGATAGATCCGGTCGTGAGTCTGGTCCATGATCAAACCTGTACCAGATGCAACATGTGCAGCCTGCAACCGGTTGTATATGCCGACAGGGACAGCTTATGTCATCTGCTGTCCTGAGTGATTCTACAGCGAATGCAACGGCTTGCAGGAAGAGCCATGTCGCGGCCCCGACAATGAGGGACACGCTGCCGCTGCCTCGAAAGATCATCGTCGCGGTGATGACAGCGGCACCCCATGAAGCCCGTCTGATTTCTTTTGCCAACGCCACAATGGCGTCTGGGTTGAAGTGAGTGGCAGATGGCAAGTCCGGGCTCCTGTGAACGCTTGGACGGCCAGGTCGGCGTCAGCTCCGGTACAGTGTAGGAAGGTTTCTTCGGCTTGGGGTTTGTATTGGTGCGGTTTTGTCCTACCCATGATCTGCGGCTACCCGACAACGGCAGGGCGTGCCGGTGTGAGATTCCACGGAGGAATTCCATGAAAAATGGTACATTTCCACCTCTGTCGAGATGGTACCGAAACAGCGGTTTTCTGCCGCATCGCCATCCGGAAGGTTTTTCCTCATGAGTCTGACTGCAGGCGTGCGCATCCGGGGCACCGGCGCCGACATGGAATCCGTGCAGCGGTGGCTGGATGCTGCGGGTCTGTCGCGTGCCGTCGACCGCAACCCGGGCACCGACGATGGCGGTCCGTATTGTGACTATCACCTGAGTGCCGAAGCCGCCCGTGCCTGGGTCCCCGATGGCGATACGTCGGGCATCGTCCAGGCGCTGGGGCTGGACGCCGCGCGCGACACCGACGATCTGGATACGGAAATCCTCACCGCGCTGCTGGCCTCCCCCGTTCGCTTCGATTACGCCAGTGCGGCTGAATTCCATGCCGCCGCGCGGGTTCGCCGCCGAGTGGTACAGGCTGCGCGCCGGACGGTCGTCGATTTTGATACCGAAGGCGCGGAGCGCCCCGATTGCTGGACCTGGTCCGAGGCGACCGGCTTCATCCTGCGGCCTGGCTTTGACCTGATTCCTTCGCTGGAACTGACGCTGTGGCCGGACGTCTCGGGGCGGCGGCATTCGTTTTCCTGCTATCGCGCGACGGAATATGTGCTGTTGCTGGCCGTGGCGCAGGAACTGCAGGTCTGCAATCCGGAGGCGCTGCAGCTGCTGCAGCACCAGTGGCAGACGAAGGCGCTGCTGGGAGAGGACTTCCAGGCGGCGTTCCTGCGGGAATACGGCTCACTTCAGGCGCCGCTGCCGTTTGGCTATTACATTCCAGGCGATCGTCTGTGGTTCCGCAATCCGGACCCGGTGTCAGCGGACATCGAGGGTTTCGAAGGGTCTTGGATTTTCTATATCGGCAACGGCCGCTTCGTGAACTTCTGGAAGCCGAATGCCTCGTACACGCTGCGCAACAAATGCGTGGAGCTCTATCATTGGCGCCACGGTGTGTGCCATGACGGCAGCCGGATCTGGATGGACGAGTCCATCATCGAAGCACGGGCGGAAGAGTCGCTGCGGCATCCGGACGAGGTCCGGCGGATCCTGGGCCTGATGATGCGGCTGCGCGATCCGGCGGGCGTCTACGCACAGGGCGGCTGTATTGACGCTTCGCGCGAGGCGGTGCGCAATCTGTGTCCGGGGACGGTCGATCTGACGTTGCCTCCGGCGCAGCCTCGGGCACTGGCCGCGTAGCCCTACAGGAAGTGATCCAGGATCCGGCGGCTGGCCTTGTCCAGCGTCGTGACATCGCGGATGACGAAGTGCACACCGCTGGAATCGGCGATCAATAGCGCCGTGGCCGACAGGCGGCGGATGTCGTCTTCGGAATTCAGAATCAGGTGTGTCGCGCCTCGGTCACTATCCACTTCCCATCGACTGGGGGTGGTCCAGCTCGACGCATAGCGGATGCGCTGGATCAGCGGGTGGAATTCCCGCTGGGCGAGTTCTTCGTTAATCAGCCGCTGGTGTCCTTCAGGCAAATCCGCCAGATGGCTGATCCAGGCGACTTCCTGGCCCTGGGGGCCGATCAGTGCAAGCCCTTCTTCGCGGTGGGTGATGGGGAAGCTGTGTACGGGCCGCACGGGAAGGGGATCGGCGCCGGGAGCCTGCAACATCAGGCGACCGAAGGTGTCGCGCGACAGGGTGTAGCCCGGATTCTCGGTCTTAGCGGTCATTGACGGCTCCGGCGGGTCTGTGCGGTTGCCATTCGTGCGCGCTGGCGGCGGGGGACTGGCCCTGCAGCTGGGCATGGTACAGCCGTGAATAAGCGCCGTCACGCGCCAGCAGTTCGTCGTGCCGGCCGATTTCCACGATGCGTCCCTGGTCCATGACGACCAGGCGGTCGGCCTCGCGCAGCGTGCTCAGCCGGTGTGCGATGGAAATGGTCGTACGCCCCTGTACCAGATTGTCCAGCGCCTTCTGGATTTCGTTTTCGGTCGCGGTGTCCACCGACGAGGTGGCCTCGTCCAGGATCAGGATTGGCGGGTCGATGAGCAGGGCGCGGGCAATCGAGATGCGCTGGCGCTCGCCGCCCGAAAGCGCCTGGCCGCGCTCGCCAACCAGCGAATCGTAGCCGTGCGGCAGGCGCAGGATGAACTCGTGCGCGTTGGCTGCGCGCGCGGCGGCGATGATGTCCGATGGCGTGGCATCGGGGCGACCGTAGGCGATATTCTCGGCGATGGTGCCATAGAACAGGAATGGCTCCTGCAGCACCAGCCCGATGTGACGCCGGTAGTCGGCCGTGGGGTAGCGCCGGATGTCCACGCCGTCCAGCCGGATCGAACCTTGCGAGACGTCGTAGAAGCGGCAGATCAGGTTGACCAGCGTGCTTTTGCCTGACCCGCTGTGCCCCACCAGACCGATCATTTCGCCGGGCGCGATGTCCAGGCTCAGGTCCTGGATGACGCTGTGGTTGCCGTAGCGGAAGCCGATGTGGCTCAGTTCGATGTGCCCGCGCACGTCCTTGAGCGGCTGCGGCTGGGCGGGCTCGGGCACGTTGGAGCTGTGATCCAGGATATCGAAAATGCGCTTGGCCCCGGCGGCAGCCTGCTGGGTGGCCGACACGATGCGGCTCATGGAATCCAGCCGCGTGTAGAAGCGGCTGATGTAGGCCAGGAATGCCGTCAGCACGCCTACGGTGATGGCGTCTTTCGAGACCAGCCAGATGCCGAAGGCCCAGACCACCAACAGGCCCAGTTCGGTGAGCAGCGTCACCGTGGGACCGAACAGCGACCATAGGGCGTTGACGCGGTCGTTGACGGCCAGGTTGCGGTCGTTGGCGTCCCGGAACCGTGCGACCTCGCGCCGTTCCTGGGCAAAGGCCTTCACCACGCGGATGCCGGGGATGGTGTCGGCCAGGACGTTGGTGATCTCTGACCAGATCCGGTCGGCTTTCTCGAATCCGTGGCGCAGGTGGTCGCGCACCCAGTGGATCATCCAGCCGATGAAGGGCAGCGGTGCCAGCGTCGCCAGCGTCAGGATTGGATTGATGGACAGCAGGATGGCCGTGGTCATCACGATCATCAGCACGTCCGTGACGAAGTCCAGCAGGTGCAGCGACAGGAACAGGCAGATGCGGTCGGATTCGGAACCGATGCGGGCGATCAGGTCGCCGGTGCGCTTGCCGCCGAAATATTGCAGCGACAGTTGTTGCAGGTGCTGGAACGTGGCCGTGCGCATGTCGGCACCGATGCGTTCGCTCACCCACGCCAGGATGGCACTGCGTAGCCAGCCCAGCACCCAGGCCAGCAGGGATGCCGCCAGCAGGCCCCCCAGGTATTCCGTCACCAGCCTGTAATGGATGGGCTCGCCGTTCTGGAACGGGATCAGGACGTCGTCCATGAGCGGCATGGTGAGGTAGGGCGGCACCATGGACGCCGCCGTCGCGGCCATGGTCAGCCCCATGCCGGTGGCGAGCTTGAGCTTGTACGGACGCGCAAAACGCCACAGGCGGAACAGCGCGCGCGCGGGCGGCTCGCCGATCTCGTGTTCGATGGGCGTGATCTCGGCGCGAGCGGCCTTGGTTTCGGGATGGCGCAGGGCCTGGTAGGCAGCAGCCAGTGCCAGCGCCTCGGGGTGATGGCTCAGGGTGTAGCGCCAGCGCGTCAGGCGCGAATGCGCGTCCATCAGCTCGATGCTGCCCACCCCGGACTGGTCCTGCAGACGCAATTCCATGTCGGCGCGCAGCGGCCAGGAACGGTTCTCGGTGGCGTCCGGGTTGCTCGCGAGCCAGCGCCGGTTGGTCAGCGCCACCAGGCCTTCCACGAAGCGCAATTGCGGATCCAGGTCCGTCTGCATCCAGGCGATCAGGTGCTCGCCTTCGGCCAGATGGTGGCGCAGGGCGCTGCGCCACGGTTCGGGCAGGTTTGCAGGATCAGCGAATTCAGTGGGGGAATCGTTCAGGAGGCCCGGCATGAGCGGCGTTCGAGGGGCGGTATCGCGAGAAGATGGCGCGGAAACAGGCACTGTTGCTTGGGCGCGTCGTGAAGCGACACAAATTTTCAACTCTTTTTGGGTGATACGCAACAAAAACCGGAATGATCGAATTAATATGTGTGCCGTTATATTGCACGGCGCTCCCGCGCCTCTCTGCGAGCCCCTACAGCGTGTTCGATCATGGATGACAAGAATATTGAGTTTCTCAATATGGTGTATCTGCGGGGGCCAAACATCTGGGCCTACCGCCCCGTCATCGAGGCGCTCGTGGATATTCATGGCCTGGAGGATTACCCCTCCAACGTCATTCCCGGCTTTTACGAGCGGCTGAGCGCCTGGCTGCCCACACTCATCGAGCACCGCTGCAGCGTTGGCGAGCGCGGCGGCTTCCTGTCGCGGGTGCGCGAAGGCACCTGGCCGGCCCACATCCTGGAGCACGTCACGCTGGAGCTGCAGAGCCTGGCGGGCATGCCGGGCGGATTGGGCCGCGCGCGCGGCACGCCGTTGCGTGGCGTCTACAAGGTCATCGTGCGGGCCTGGCACGAGTCGCTCACTCGTGCGGCGTTGTACGCGGCACACGATCTGGTCATGGCTGCCATCGAGGACCGTCCCTTTGACGTCGATGGCACGCTGGACAAATTGAAGGACCTGGCCGAATCGCTCAGCCTGGGGCCCAGTACAGCCTGTATCGTGGATGCCGCCGATGATCGGGACATCCCATTCATCCGCCTGAGCGACCTCAATCTGTTGCAATTAGGCTACGGTGCGCGCCAACAACGGATCTGGACGGCCGAGACCAGCCGCACCAGTGCCATTGCCGAGGACATCTCCCGCGACAAGGACCTGACCCGGCAACTGCTGCAGTCGTGCGGCGTTCCGGTGCCTGAGGGCCGAATCGTCAACGGGGTCGAGGAAGCCTGGGAGGTTGCTCAGGAACTGGGGCTGCCGGTCGTGGTGAAGCCTTCGGATGGCAATCATGGTCGTGGCGTGTTCACCTGTCTGACGACACGCCAGCAGATCGAGGAAGCCTACGCCGTGGCCGTGAATGAGGGCAGCGACGTCATGGTCGAGCGCCACATCCAGGGCGATGAGCATCGCCTGCTGGTGGTGGGCGGTCGGGTGGTGGCTGCGGCGCGCGGTGAGGTGGCTATGGTGGTGGGCGATGGCACCTCCACCGTGGCGCAACTCGTGGAATCTCAGCTGAACTCGGATCCGCGGCGCGGTCGCGACGAGGATCATCCGCTGAACGTCGTGCGTCTGGATTCCGCAGCACGCATGGAACTGGATCGTCAGGGCCTGACGAGTGAGGCCGTCCCTGAGCGGGGGCGCGCGGTACTCATCCAGCGCAATGGCAACGTTTCCATCGACGTGACGGACGCGGTGCACCCTGACGTGGCCTCACAGGTGGCGCTGGCGGCCCGGATCGTGGGGCTGGACATCGCCGGCGTCGATCTGGTGACGCGGGACATCTCGCGCCCTCTCGAAGAGGTGGCGGGCGCTGTCGTAGAGGTCAATGCGGGCCCCGGCCTGCTCATGCACATCAAGCCGGCCGCGGGTCAGCCGCGCCCGGTGGGCCAGGCGATCATCGACAATCTTTTCCCCGTGCCGCGCGATGGTCGCATTCCGGTCGTTGGCGTCAGCGGCAGCCGGGGCACTGGTCCGGTGGCCGAGCTGGTAGCCCATCTGCTGCGCCTGACGGGCCGGTTGGTGGGTGTGGCTTCGGGCCAGGGACTGACGTTGGGGAACAATCACGTCACCACCGCTGATTCAGCTCACTGGGATGCGGCGCGGCGCGTGCTGCTGAACCGTTCCGTGGACTATGCTGTCCTGGAAAACGGCGGGCGCGTGATCCTGGGTGAAGGTCTGGCGTACGACCGCTGCCAAGTCGGCGTGGTGACCGGGATCGACCCGGCGCTCACCTGGCCGGAATTTCACATGGAATCCCCTGAGGACCTGGTGCGTGTCTTCCGCACCCAGGTCGACGTGGTGCTGTCCGGCGGAGCGTCCGTCCTGAATGCCGACGATGCGCTGACGATGGGGCTGGCGCCGTTGTCCGATGGTGCGGTGATCGCCTACGGCCAGCAGGCGCAGGGCGCTGCGCTCCAGGCGCATCTGGCGCAGGGTGGGCGGGCGGTCTTCCTGCAGGACGACGCCATCGTGCTGTCCGAAGCCGGGGTCGAGATTTCGTTGTTGCGGCTGGGCGAGATCGCCCAGGCCGTTCAGGCTAATGGCGCCGGCTGCATCCTGGCGGCGCTGGCAGCTGTCTGGGCGCTGGATCTGGATGTGGAGCGCATGCGCGTCGGGCTGCGCACCTGGAACGCTCGCTCGGTGCCTTCCGAGGCCGCTGCCGCAGTCTGATCCCCTGTTCCCTTGAATCTTCACTGAAGTCCTGCTCTTTCTAGGATATTGCTGAAAATGGAAGTCTCCCGAGTCCGGGCCTTGCGCGGTCCCAATCTATGGTGTCGGCAAACGGCCATCGAGGCCGTCGTCGCCTGTTCTGAGAGCGAGCGTGCAATCGGCGACATGGACGCTTTCGAGACCCGACTGCGGGCCCGCTTCCCCGATATCGATATCCCCCGGCCGGCTGGTCAGGCGGAAAGCAACTCCCTGGCCTACATCCTGGCGTGTGCAGCGCTGAGGCTGCAGACGCAGGCTGGCTGCCCGGTGTCCTTCTGCCGCGTGGCGGCCACGCCCGAGAAGGGCGTCTACCGCGTGGTGGTGGAATATGTCGAGGAAGCCGTGGCGCGCCTGGCCTTTGACCTGGCGCTGTCCCTGTGCCAGGCCACGCTGGCCGATGCCGGCTTCGACCTGGCCGATGCGCTGTTTCGCCTGAAGGATCTGTACGAGGACGTGCGCCTGGGCCCCAGCACCGGCTCCATCGTCCAGGCCGCCCAGCGGCGCGGCATTCCATATCGCCGGCTGAATGAAAACAGCCTGGTCCAGTTCGGCTGGGGGCGCCATCAGCGGCGCATCCAGGCTGCCGAGACCGACGCCAGCGGCGCCATCGCAGAGGCGATTGCCCAGGACAAGTCCCTGACCAAGGCGCTGCTCGCGTCGGCGGGGGTGTCCGTGCCGCGCGGGCGGACGGTAAGGGATGCCGAGGATGCTTGGGCGGCTGCCCAGGAAATCGGCGGCCCGGTGGTCGTCAAGCCCGTGGATGGCAATCAGGGCAAGGGTGTGGCGGTCAACGTTCAGGGCCGTGAACAGGTGCTGGCGGCCTATGCCGTTGCGCGCGAGTTCAGCGGCGGCGTCATCGTGGAGCATTATTTTCCGGGGCATGATTATCGCCTGCTGGTCGTGGGTGACCATCTGGTCGCCGCGGCGCGCCGCGATCCTCCGCAGGTGGTGGG
Organism: Castellaniella sp.; assembly: GCF_004321985.1. GTDB lineage: Bacteria > Pseudomonadota > Gammaproteobacteria > Burkholderiales > Burkholderiaceae_B > Castellaniella. The sequence goes on from NZ_SCQN01000039.1 coordinate 45,315, forward strand.
GGATGGCCGCAGCACGATCCAGCAGCTCGTGGAACAGATCAATCAGGACCCGCTGCGCGGCGAAGGTCACGGGACGGCGCTCACCCGCATCCGGCTGGACGAGATCGCCCTCAACCGGATGGCGACTCAGGGCTATGTTCCTACCTCGGTACCGGCCCCGGGCGTGTGCGTCGTGCTGCGCAACAACGCGAATCTGAGCACCGGCGGCTCGGCTACCGATGTCACCGATCATGTGCACCCCGACTTGGCGGCCAGCGCGGTGATGGCCGCGCGCATGGTGGGTCTGGATGTCTGCGGGATCGATGTGGTGAGCAAGGACGTGTTCCAGCCGCTGACACCCGAGACGGGCTGCATCGTCGAGGTCAATGCGGCGCCCGGTCTGCGCATGCACCTGAGCCCGTCGTTCGGCAAGGGCCGCGATGTGGGCGGCGCGATCATCAACATGCTGTTCGGGCCGGAGGAAAGCGGCCGCATCCCGGTGGCTGCCGTCACCGGGACCAATGGCAAGACCACCACGGTGCGCCTGATTGCGCACCTGTGCGCCCGCCCGGGCGTGTGCGTGGGGATGACCAATTCAGACGGCGTCTATGTGGGCTCCCGGCGCATCGACACGGGCGACTGCAGCGGGCCGCAGAGCGCGCGCAGCGTGCTGCTGCACCCGGATGTGGATGTGGCCGTGTTCGAGACGGCGCGCGGCGGCATTCTTCGCGCCGGGCTGGGGTTCGACCGGTGCGACGTGGCCGTGGTCACCAATATCGGCATCGGCGACCATCTGGGCATGAACTACATCACCACGGTCGAGGAACTGACCGCCGTCAAGCGCGTCATCGTTGAGAGCGTGAGACCGGGCGGCATGGCCGTGCTCAATGCCCAGGATCCGCATGTGGCGACGATGGCGGCGAGCTGCCCGGGTGAGGTGACATTCTTTGCGCGGGACTCGCGCCATCCGGTCATCGAGACGCATCGCGCCCGTGGTGGCCGGGTGGCTTTCGTGGATCAGGGCGACATGGTGTTTGCCCAGGGCGGGATGGAGACGCGCGTGCAGTTGGCGGCCGTGCCGCTCACGCACCAGGGCACCATTCCCTTCCAGGTGGAGAATGCGCTGGCGGCCACGGCGGCTGCGTGGGCCATGGGCGTGGACTGGGTGCAGATCCAGCGTGGGCTGGCCACGTTCGTCAATGATGCGGGAACGGTGCCGGGGCGCTTCAATGTCTTCGACTACCGCGGGGCGACCGTCATTGCGGACTACGGCCACAATCCGGACGCAATCCAGGCGCTGGTGGAGGCCGTGCAGGCCATGCCGGCCAAGCGGCGCACGGTGGTCATCAGCGGCGCTGGCGATCGGCGCGACCAGGACATCCGCCGCCAGACGGAGATCCTGGGCGATGCCTTCGATTCGGTGGTCCTGTACCAGGACCAATGCCAGCGCGGTCGTGCCGACGGCGAGGTGCTGGCCTTGCTGCGCGACGGGCTGCGCACCGCCCGGCGCACGAGCCATATGGATGAGATCCATGGCGAATTGCTGGCCATCGATACGGCGCTGGATGCGCTCGAGGCCGGTGACCTGTGCTTGGTGCTGATTGATCAGGTGGAGCTGGCGCTCGCGCATATCGAGCGGCGGCTGCGCATGCCGTTGCCGGCGTAGGTGTGCACGGACCCGGCGCTTGCTTTAAGATAGAAAGCTTGCACCGGCTGCCCGCAGATCCGGGTCGACCGGTCCTCCAATCGGTCCGCCCACGAGGCAGACCCCATTCGGAACCCATCATGGACACGTCCACCACTCACCGTACCGTTTTTTCGCAGCGCGCCAATCAGATCACCAGCTCGGCCATCCGCGAAATCCTGAAGATCACTGAACGCCCCGAGGTCATTTCCTTTGCAGGCGGTTTGCCGTCCCCCGAAGGCTTTCCGGTCGCCGAGCTGCAGGCTGGCTTCGATCATGTGCTGGAGACTCAACCGGCGGTGGCGCTGCAATATGGCCGCACAGAAGGCTACACGCCGTTGCGCGAATGGGTGGCGCAGGAAATGTCGCGCGAAGGCGCGAAGGTCGAGACCGACGAGGTCCTCATCGTCTCGGGCTCCCAGCAGGCGCTGGACATGTTGGGCAAACTCTTCATCGATCCGGGTTCACGCGTGCTGGTCGAGGCGCCCAGCTACCTGGGGGCGCTGCAGTCGTTTTCTTTGTTCGATCCGCAGTTCCAATCGGTGCCCACCGACGCGCGCGGGCTGGTGGCCGAAGCGCTGGACGATGACCTGGTGCGCGATGCGCGCTTCATCTATGTGCTGCCGAACTTCCAGAACCCGACGGGTCTGACGCTGGACCTGGAGCGCCGCCAGATACTGGTGCAGCGCTGTGCCGATCTGGGGCTGCCGATCATCGAGGACGATCCCTATGGCGAGCTGCGTTATTCGGGCGAGCCCCAGCCCAGCCTGCTGCGCCTGGGGCGCGCGGCGGGCGCGACGGTAATCCGGCTGGGTACGTTTTCCAAGGTCCTGGCACCGGGCCTGCGTCTGGGCTATGTGGTGGCGCCGCGTGACATCATCTCCAAGCTCGTCCAGATCAAGCAGGCCACCGATCTGCATACGGCCATGGTCACGCAGATGGCGGTGTACGAGGCCGTGCGCACCGGGTTTCTGAAGGACCATCTGCCCAAGGTCCGCGCCTTATATCGGCGGCAGTGCGGCTACATGCTGGATGCGCTGCAGGCGCATTTCCCGGCTGATGCCCAATGGACTCGCCCTCAGGGCGGCATGTTCATCTGGGTGACCCTGCGCCCTGGCATCGATACCGGTGTGCTGCTGCAATCGGCCATCGCGCGCAACGTGGCGTTCGTGCCTGGGGCGCCGTTCTACGCGGGAGTTCAGGCGCCGGTCAATACCCTGCGCCTGAGCTTCGTGACGGTCCCCGAGGCCCGTATCCGCACCGGGGTGCAGGTCCTGGGCGAGCTGATCGGGCCAGCGAAGTAGCCAGTGGTTGCACCCGGCTCCGATTCGCCGCGTGCCAGGCCCGATCTGTCGGACATGCACGCGGATGATTGGGTGGCGCGCTGGCTGCCGGCTTCCTGGGGGCCTTATGCACGCCTGTGCCGGCTGGACCGGCCCGTAGGTACCTGGCTCACGCTGCTGCCGGCATTGGCTGCGCTGGTGCAGGCGGCCGACGGTTGGCCGACGGTGTGGCGGCTGATCATCTTTTCGCTGGGTGCGCTGCTGATGCGCGGCGTAGGGTGCACGTTCAACGACATGTTCGACCGCAATTTCGACTACTTGGTCGAACGCACCCGCTTCCGGCCGCTGACCAGCGGTCAGCTGACCCTGAGGGCGGCCATCTGGTTCGCCGTGGCCCAACTGGCCGTCAGCGCCACCCTGCTGCTGGCCATCAACGTCTACAGCCGCTGGCTGGCGCTGGCGCTGATCCCGCTGGTGGTGATCTACCCGCTGTGCAAGCGCTTCACTTACTGGCCGCAGGCCGTGCTGGGGGCAGCGTTCAACTGGGGCATGCTCATGGCCTGGTCCGATACTCGCGATGTGGTGCCGTGGACGGCGATTGCCATGTGGCTGGGGACGGTGCTGTGGCAGATCGGCTATGACGGCATCTATGCTTACATCGATCTGCGCGACGATCTGCGGCTGGGGCTGAAGTCGGTGGCCATGCGCTTTGGCGCCCAGGGCAAGCGCTGGATCGGCGGCATGTACGCTGCCACCCTGGTGCTGTGGGTGGCGGGTGGTGCCGGGATGGGCATGGACCAGCCTTACTTCCTGGTCATGGCCGTGATCGCGGGCCACTTTGCGTGGCAGATGGCGGTGTTCGACGTGAGCAAGCCCGAGCGTGGCCTGCGGCTGTTCCGGGCCAACATGCAGGTCGGCGTGCTGCTCATCGTGGCCGCGCTGGCGGGAACGGTGCTGCGCCCCTGGCTTTGACGGCGAGCCACAGCCGGCGTGGCCGCGTTGGCAGCGCCGCACGAATCAGACTAGACTGACAGCCAACGAAAAGACGGCCGGAGGGCGTTTCAGCGTGCCAGCCGCATCCCGAGGAGACAGTATGGCTGAGCAGTCGCCAGACGCATCAGTACTGGAATTTGATTATGTGATCGTGGGCGCCGGCTCGGCTGGATGTTTGCTGGCCAATCGGCTGTCACAGTCGCATCGGGTGCTGGTGCTGGAAGCGGGCGGGGTGGATGACTGGCGCTGGATCCATATACCGGTCGGCTATCTGTACTGTATCGGCAACCCGCGCACGGACTGGTGCTACCACACGCAGCCGGATCCGGGTCTGAACTACCGGTCGCTGGGGTACCCGCGCGGGCGGGTGCTGGGTGGTTCGTCGTCGATCAACGGCATGCTGTATCTGCGCGGCCAGGCGGCGGATTACGACCGCTGGGCCGAGGAAGGCTGCGCCGGCTGGTCCTGGAACGAGGTGCTGCCGCTCTTCAAGGACGTGGAAGACCACCACCTGGGTGCCAGCGAATTCCACGGGGGTTCGGGCACGCTGCGGGTGGAATCCCAGCGCTTGAGCTGGGATGTGCTGGACGCGTTCCGCGACGCGGCTGCTCAGGCCGGCATCCCGCGCACACCGGACTTCAATCGCGGCGACAACTTCGGCTGCAATTATTTCGAGGTCACCCAGCGCCGCGGGGTGCGATGGAGTGCGGCGCAGGCCTTTCTGCGTCCGGCCATGGGGCGCGGGAACCTGACGGTCATGACCGGGGCCCAGGTCGAGCGCATCGAATTCTCGGGGCGCCGCGCGTTGGGCGTGGCGCTCGTGCATCAGGGCCAGCGGGTGCGGGCCCGCGCCCGCCGGGAATTGATCCTGGCGGCAGGCTCCATCGGTTCGCCACAGATTTTGCAGGTGTCGGGCGTAGGTCCGGCGGAACGCCTGCGCCAGCTGGGCATTCCTTTGGTGCTGGATCTGCCGGGGGTCGGCGAAAACCTGCAGGATCACCTGCAGCTTCGCATGATCTTCAAGCTGCAGGGCGCGCGCACGCTGAACACGCTGGCCAATTCCCTGTGGGGCAAGGCCTGGATGGGACTGCAATATCTGGCATCCCGCAGCGGCCCTCTGTCCATGGCGCCTTCCCAGCTTGGCGCCTTCGCGCGATCGGACGACGGCCGGGTACGCCCCAATGTGGAATTCCACGTGCAGCCGCTGTCGCTGGACAAGTTCGGCGAGCCGCTGCACACCTTTCCGGCGATGACGGCGGCCCCCTGCAATCTTCAGCCCACCAGCCGCGGCTATGTGCGCGTGACCTCACCCAACGTGTCCGATCATCCGGACATTCTCTGCAATTATTTGCAGACGCCCGAGGACCGCGCCGTGGCGGCTGACGCCCTGCGCCTGACACGACGCATCATGACCCAGTCCGCCATGGCCCGGTACCAGCCTCAGGAATACCTGCCGGGCGACGCCATCCAGACGCAGCAGGATCTGGAAGCGGCCGCCAGCCAGATCGGCACCACCATTTTCCACCCTGTGGGGACCTGTAAAATGGGCGTCGATCCGTTGGCCGTCGTGGACCCTGAACTGCGTGTCCGGGGCCTGGAGGGGCTGCGCGTGGTCGATGCCTCGATCATGCCGCGCATCACTTCGGGCAATACGAATGGACCGACGATCATGATCGCCGAAAAAGGTGCCCGCATGATTCTGGAGACCGCCGGCCAGAAGGCCTGATACCTCCCGGATCGCGCAGCGCCGCCCGAATCTTCCACCTTCCTGGATCCTTCCATGGTCAGTCACACCGAGATTGTGGCGACGGTCTTGTTCGCCATCGCCATCGTCCATACGTTTTCCGTCCCTGTGTTCGCCCGCCTGGCCGATCGGGGCGGCACCCATGCCGGCCTGTGGCACGTGCTCTCCGAAGTCGAGGCGGTATTCGGCATGTGGGCATGCGTGCTGTTCGGCTGGATGTGGCTGACGGGTGGAATCGGGGACGCCATTCACTATCTGGATTCCCGGGATTTCACGGAACCCGCTTTCGTCTTCGTCATCATGGTGGTGGCGGCCAGCCGCCCCATCATCGAACTGGTGCGGCTGGTGGTCGACGCAGTGGCTCGGCTGTTGCCCGTGCCGACGGCGCTGGCGCGCTTCTTCGTCGTCATGACGCTGGTGCCGCTGTCGGGCTCGCTCATCACCGAGCCGGCGGCCATGACGCTGGCCGCACTGCTGCTGCGCCAGTCGTACTTTGGCCGCTCTGGGCAGGACGGTTTCAAGTACCTGACGGTGGGTGTGTTGTTCGTGAACGTCTCCATCGGCGGAGTGCTCACGGCGTATGCGGCGCCCCCGGTCCTGATGGTTGCCCAGACCTTCGGCTGGGACACGGCGTTCATGGCGACGCATTTCGGCTGGCGTGCGGTCACGGCCGTCGTTTTCAACAGCCTGGTGCTGACGCTCATTTGCCGCCCGTTCCTGCTGGGCGGCCAGCTGGGCGGCGAGGTTCGGGACAAGCGGCCCGAGTGCTCGCGCGCCGTGATAGGCGTGCATGTGCTGTTTTTGGTGGCGGTGGTGCTGGCTTCGCATCACATCCACATTTTCATGGCGCTGCTGTTGCTGTTCATCGGCTATACCCAGGCCTACAAGCAGCATCAGTCGCCGCTGCTGCTGCGCGAGGGACTGATGGTGGGGTTCTTCCTCGCCGGTCTGGTGGTCCTGGGCGGCATGCAGCAATGGTGGCTCCAGGATCTGCTGGCAGGGCTGTCGCCTATCGTGCTGTATTTCGGGGCGACGGCGCTGACCGCCATCACGGACAATGCCGCGTTGACGTACCTGGGGTCGCTGGTCGAGGGCACCGGGGAACTCTGGCGCTACATGCTGGTGGCAGGCGCCGTTACCGGCGGCGGGTTGACGGTGATTGCCAATGCGCCCAACCCGGCGGGGTTTTCGATCCTGAAAGGCTGCTTTTCCGACGGCACCATCGCGCCGCTGAAGCTTTTTGGGGCGGCGGCCGTTCCGACGCTGGTCGCCGTCATCATGTTTCTTCTGCCGAATTCCTTCAGCTAAAAAGGACTAAAATCCGGTTGACTGAATATTAAGGGACACAGGTTGTGCCTATTTATGTGTATCGTTGCAGCCAATGCGGGCATCAGCAGGATGTGCTGCAGAAGATGTCCGATCCCAGGCTGACGCACTGCCCGGCCTGCGGACACGAGACCTATGAAAAGCAGGTCACGGCCGCCGGTTTCCGGCTGAAGGGCTCCGGCTGGTACGAAACCGATTTCCGCGGGGGCGGTCCGCACACCAGTCACGCCTCTGGCACCACCGCTTCATCGGGCAGCCATGCACATGGCGGCAGCACGTCCGGGGGCACTTCTTCCGCCGCGACACCGGGCTGACGCCCCGGCCACGGGTTCATGCGATTCTTCAAACGCTACTTCATTACCGGGCTGCTGATCTGGCTGCCGTTGATTGCGACCGTCTGGGTGCTGGTCACGCTGGCCAGCACGCTGGGGGCGCTGGTGCCGTCGTTCCTGTCGCCGGAAGCGCTTTTCGGGGTGCGCATTCCGGGCTTCGAGCTGGCGCTGGTGCTGATCGTCATTCTGGTCACCGGCCTGTTGTTCGCCAACTTCATCGGCCGTGCGATTCTGTCGCGCTGGGAGGCGCTGCTGGGACGCATCCCGCTGGTGCGCTCCATCTACAATTCGGTCAAACAGGTCAGCGACACGCTGTTTGCGCCCAATGGACAGGCGTTTCGCGAGGCTGTGCTGGTGCAGTACCCACGCCAGGGCTCCTGGACCATCGCCTTCCTGACCGGGACGCCCTGCCTGGAAGTCGCCGGGCGCCTCAAGGGCGATTACGTCAGCGTGTATGTGCCGACCACCCCCAATCCCACATCGGGGTTCTTCCTGATGATGCCGCGCACTGATGTGCAGATCCTCGACATGTCGGTCGAGACGGCGCTGAAGTACATCGTCTCCATGGGGGTGGCGGCACCCGCTGCCGTGCAGCGGCCCCGGCATCTGGACCCGCCGGTTCCCCAGTTCATCCCGCCCGAATCCCACTGATCTTCGAACATTTCCTCAGACGGAGTCATTCTTGAACCGCACTTGCTACACCGGTGAGGTGTCCAACGCCCACCTCGACCAGACCGTGACCCTGTTCGGCTGGGTGCATCGCCGCCGCGATCATGGCGGCGTGATCTTCATCGACCTGCGCGATCGCGCGGGCCTGGCCCAGATCGTGGTCGATCCGGACAATCAGGACGGGTTCGCCATCGCCGAGCGCATCCGCAACGAATATTGCCTGCGGGTCACGGGGCTGGTGCGCATGCGCCCGGAAGGCACCCGCAATCCCGAGCTGAAGTCGGGGGATGTGGAGATCCTGTGCCGCGAGATCGAAATCCTGAACCCGTCGGTGACGCCGCCGTTCCAGCTCGATGACGACAACTTGTCGGAAACCACGCGCCTGACGCACCGGGTGCTGGATCTGCGCCGGCCGCAGATGCAGCGCAATCTGATGCTGCGCTACCGAGTGTCCATGGTGGCCCGCAATTTCCTGGATGCGCTGGGTTTCATCGACATCGAGACCCCGATGCTGACGCGCAGCACGCCGGAAGGCGCGCGTGACTATCTGGTGCCGTCGCGGGTCAATCCCGGCGAATTCTTTGCGTTGCCGCAATCGCCGCAGCTCTTCAAGCAGATGCTCATGGTGGCCGGGTTCGACCGCTACTATCAGATCACCAAGTGTTTCCGCGACGAGGACCTGCGCGCCGACCGGCAGCCGGAGTTCACCCAGATCGATTGCGAGACCTCGTTCCTGGACGAGGTCCAGATCCGCGAGATCTTCGAGGGCATGGTGCGGACCATCTACCAGCAGGTGCTGGACGTGGCCTTGCCGGATCCATTCCCGGTCATGACCTGGGGCGAGGCCATGCGCCGCTACGCTTCGGACAAGCCGGATCTGCGCGTGAACCTGGAACTGACGGACATTGGCGACCTGATGCGCGATGTGGCCTTCAAGGTCTTTGCCGGTCCCGCCAATGACCCCGCCAGCCGTGTCGTGGCGCTGCGGATTCCGTCTGGCGGCAGCCTGGCACGCAGCGAGATCGATGCGTATACGCAGTTTGTCGGCATCTATGGCGCCAAGGGACTGGCCTACATCAAGGTGAACGATGCCGCTTCGATTCCGGAGGGCCTGCAGTCGCCCATCGTGAAGAACATCCACGCCGATGCATTGCGTGCGCTCATCGAGCGCACGGGAGCGCAGAACGGCGACCTGATTTTCTTCGGAGCCGACCGTACCAAGGTCGTCAACGACGCCATGGGCGCGCTGCGGGTGAAGATCGGGCTGTCGGAATTTGGCCGCTCTCACGGGCTGTTCACGGCCGGCTGGAAGCCGCTGTGGGTCATCGACTTCCCGATGTTCGAATACGACGAGGCCGAAGGCCGCTACACGGCCGCGCATCACCCGTTCACCTGCCCCAAGAAAGGCCACGAAGACCTGCTCGAGACACATCCCGAGCAGGCGCTGGCGCGCGCCTATGATATGGTCATGAATGGCTGGGAGGTCGGCGGCGGTTCGGAGCGTATTCACCGTGCCGATGTCCAGACCAAGGTCTTCAAGGCCTTGAAGATCGACGAAGAAGAAGCCCACCTGAAATTCGGCTTCCTGCTCGATGCCCTGCAGTATGGGGCGCCACCCCACGGCGGCCTGGCCTTCGGGCTGGACCGGCTGGTCACGCTGATGGCCGGTGCCGAGTCGATCCGCGATGTGATTGCCTTCCCGAAGACGCAGCGCGCCCAGGATCTGCTCACGCATGCGCCGTCGCCCGTGGACGAGAAGCAATTGCGTGAACTGCACATCCGCCTGCGCCAGACGGAGGACAAGTAGGAGTCTTCTGTGTCCATCTTGAGGGTCGTCAGCTACAACATTCACAAGGGTCGCTCCGCGACCGGTGGGAGGGAGTCGCTGGCTGACCTTCGGTTGGGGCTCTACGGTCTGCGCCCCGATCTATTGTTTCTGCAGGAAGTCCAGGGCCGAAACCAAGTGCATGGCAGCCTGGACGCGCAGCATGAATTTTTGGCGGCGGCGTTGCATCTGCAGGCCGTCTATGGCTGCAATGCCGTGCGCGCCGAGACTGACCACGGCAACGCGCTGCTGTCGCGCTACCCGATCCTGTTCCATGAGAACCAGGATATCTCGGACCACCGGCTGGAGCAGCGGGGGCTTCTGCACAGCGTGATCCAGGTGGACGATGCCCGGGTCCACTGCATAGTGGTCCATCTGGGGCTGCTGGCCAGTGGGCGGATGCGCCAGGTGCGTGCCTTGGCCGAACGGATCCGGCGGATGGTGCCGGATAATGAGCCTTTGCTCATTGCCGGGGACTTCAATGACTGGACCAACCGGCTGGCGCCGCTGTTCGTGGAGCAGCTTGGCCTGTCGGAGGTCTTTGCCGTGGCGCCCCAGGGAGTGGACGAGGTCTATCGCCTGCGGCGTAAGGTGGCGCGCTTGCGTCAGCGTCTATCCTGGCGGCCCGGCGAGCCGCACATCGTGGTGCCGACCCTGGGCATCAATGGCCACGCCCGGCTGACACCGCCTCCCCGGACCTTCCCGGCCATCTTTCCGTGGCTGCGGCTGGACCGCATCTATCAGCGCGGCTTCGCAGTGCGGCGCGCGCGCGTCCTGCATGGGGCCCCCTGGAAGCGGCTGTCCGATCACGCGCCGCTGGTCGCCGAGCTGGAGCTGCCCTGACGGGGCTGGGTGGCCGGATGGTTTTGGGCCGCAGGTGCCTGTGGTGTGGTGGTGATCGGCGGGGAGTATCCCCAGAACTTTTCCCCTTTCGAGGCGTCCAACTACTTTGCTGCTGGTATTAGCACTCGACGTCATAGAGTGCTAACATCATCGATGGAACCCTCAGGAGGATCTCGTCTCTATGACCCATGCTTCGTCGTCCATGGCGTTGGCGCCGGCCCAGCTTGCTCTGGCCATCTCCAATCCCGGTGCGTTGGGCTCTATTGAAGCCTACATCGGGGCGGTGAATCGCTTGCCTATGCTGACGGCTGACCAGGAAATCGACCTGGGACACCGCCTGCGCGACCAGAATGATCTGGATGCCGCGCGCGAACTGATTCTTTCCCACCTGCGCCTGGTGGTCTCGGTTGCCCGTCAGTATCTGGGATACGGCCTGCCGCATGCGGACCTGATCCAGGAAGGCAATATTGGCCTCATGAAGGCGGTGCGCCGTTTCGACCCGGATCGGGGCGTGCGGCTGGTGTCGTTTGCCGTGCACTGGATCCGTGCCGAGATCCACGAGTATGTGATCCGCAACTGGCGGCTGGTGAAGATCGCGACGACCAAGGCCCAGCGCAAGCTGTTCTTCAATTTGCGCCGCATGCGCCCCGACGGCGGCAGCCTGAGCCCGTCCGGGATGGCCGACATCGCGCGTGAACTGGCTGTTCGCCCGGAAGACGTCGCCGAAATGGAAGTGCGTCTGTCCGGAGGGGATTGTGCGCTGGATGCGCCGGTCGATGACGAAGACCGTTTTGCGCCGGTTTCCTGGCTGGCCGACCCGGCGCAGGAACCCGCCCAGGTTCTGGCGCGGCGGGGGCTGGATGCCCTGCAGGGCGACCACCTCGAGCAGGCGCTGCAGACGCTGGATGCGCGTTCGCAGCGGATCGTGCGGGCGCGTTGGCTGGCTGACGAGGGCAGCACCTTGCACGAGCTGGCCGCTGAATACGGGATTTCGGCCGAACGGGTCCGCCAGATCGAGGCGGCTGCACTGAAAAAGCTGCGTACGGCGCTGGCGGGTCAGGAGCCGGATTTTCAGGCGGCCTGAACCGCGCGTGCCGGTTATCGGTTCTGCTGGGCGGAGTCCGACTTTCGGACATAAATTTTTTCATTTCCAGCAGGCGACGTGGAGAACTTTTCGTCCGTTTGGTGGACCAACCACCATGAACTGATGCTTGACCTTTGGTCACGTTGTTCTGTCGTCTGCTTCAGCTTCTCCTCTTCCCCTCCCTATCGAAGCAGATGTTCACAGGATGCCTTCTCGGCATCCTTTTTTTTGGGCGGCGAAGACAGGCCAAAACCGCTATTCTTTCAGTGATGTCTCATCCTCGCGATCCGTGAACATGAAAATTGGCCTGCTGGTCTTTGGTATGGCCGGGCTCTTGGCGCTGGTATCTTTCATGCCGCCGCTGGCGGGCCGTCTGAAGCTGCCTTACTCGGTCCTGCTGGCGATCGTGGGTTTCGTGCTGGGCGTGGTGATTCATGTGCACGGCTGGGCGCCCGGCGTGGTGGCTGACTTCCTGGATTCATTGCAGCACTTCGACATTTCGTCGGAAACCTTTCTCTACGTCTTCCTGCCGGTGCTGCTGTTCGAGGCCGCGCTGGCCATGAATTTCCGGCGGCTGATGGACGACATCAGCCCGATCCTGGTGATGGCGATCGTGGCCGTGTTGGCTTGCACCGTGGCAGTCGGGTTCTCGCTGGCGGCGATCTCGCCGTATGGCCTGGTGGTCTGCCTGATGCTGGGCGCCATCGTGGCGACGACGGATCCGGTGGCGGTGGTGGGGATCTTTCGCGAGGTGGGCGCGCCGCGCCGCCTGACTACGCTGGTCGAGGGCGAATCGCTTTTCAATGATGCGGCGTCCATCGCCCTGTATTCGGTGCTGCTCAGCATGCTGTTCGGGGGTGCCACCCTGTCGGTGACCGAGGTCGTGCGCAGCTTCCTGGTGAGCTTCCTGGGCGGCGGGCTGGCGGGGTTCGCCATGGGGCGGCTGACCGGGCTCCTGTTCCGCTGGCTGCGGGGCTGGCCGGCGGCCGAGATCACGCTCACCGTCGCGCTGGCTTACCTGACGTTCTTCGTGGCCGAACATTATCTGGGTGTCTCCGGTGTGGTGGCCACCGTGGTCGCCGGACTGGTGGTGGGTTCCACGGGCCGCACCCGCATGTCGCCCACGACGTTCGAACAGCTCGAGGGCACCTGGTCGCAATTCGGCTTCTGGGCCAATTCCCTGATTTTCCTGTTTGCGGCCATGCTGATTCCCCGCATGATGGCCGAGATCACCTGGATGGAGGTTCTGCTCATCCTGGTGGTTTTCATCGTGACCCTGTGTGCACGCGCCGTGATCGTCTATGGGCTGCTGCCGCTGCTGGGGCGGCTGCGGCTCAGCACCGAAGTCAGCCCTTCCTATCGCGTGGTGATGCTGGTGGGAGGGCTGCGGGGAGCCGTGTCGCTGGCGCTGGCGCTGGCGGTGACCGAGCAGCCGGCCGTGCCCCATGATGCGCGTCAGTTCATCGCGGTGGCGACCACGGGATTCGTGCTCATGACCCTGTTCGTCAATGGCCTGACGCTTCGGCCGCTGATCTACCGTCTGGGCCTGAATCAGCTGGCCCCAGTGGACCGGACGCTGCGGGATCAGGCCCAGGTCGTCGAGCTGGAGGCCTTGCGTCTGAAGATCGACGAGATTGCGCGCAACGAGCATATCGGCCAGGAGGTCATGGATCGCCTGCACGCCGTCTTCGATGCGGGCCAGGCGGGTGTGGGGGCGGGGCAGGTCCGCCTGCTCGCCGAAGAGCAGAAGGTGGCTGTCGGCATGGGCATTCTCGCCGGCCGCGAGGAAGAAATGTTCTTCGAGACGCTGAAGGCGCAGGTCGTGGACTGGCGCACGGCAGAGTCACTGCTGGCGCGCGCCGAGCGTCTAGGGGATGCTGTGCGGGTGGGTGGTTTGCCCGGTTTCGAGGCCGCCATCGAGCGGGATCTGCGCTATTCCCTGGGATTGCGGCTGGCGCTCCGGCTTCATGATCTGACTGGTTGGCAGTTCTGGCTGGGCCGTGAACTGACCCAGCGGTTCACGAACCTGATGTGCAAGTGGGCCGTGGCACGGCGCCTGATCCGCTTTGCCCGCAGCGACGTGCAGCCCTTGCTGGGGGCGGAGGTCACCGAGATCATCATCGAGGCCCACCAGCGGCGCCTGGACCGGCTCGAAGGCGCGCTGCAGGCGCTGGCGCTGCAATACCCCAGCTACGCCCAATATCTGCAGGAGGCCTATCTGGCGCGCATGGCGCGATCCATGGAGCGCATGCGGTACCGGGACATGCTGGCGCAGAACCTGATCAGCGGCGAGACCTACGCCGACCTGATCAACCAGGTCGACATGCGCTGGCAGTATCTGGAAAACCAGGGTGCGCTGGACATCACCCTGAGCGCCGAAACCCTGATCCAGCGGGTGTCGATGTTCGAGGGCGTGGACGAAACCACGCTGCATGCCATTCAGCAGGTGCTGAAGCCCAGGCTGGCCGTCCCGGGCCAGGAAATCCACACCAAGCTCGGGCGCAGCCACGCCATGTATTTCGTGGCTTCAGGCGCGGTGGTGCTGGATCTGCCGGACGGGACCACGGCGGAGTTGGGCAGCGGCCAGATCTTCGGTGAAATGGCGCTGGTGCTGGGGCATGATTTCCAGCCGCGGGTGCGGTCCCTGGGGTACAGCCGCCTGCTCATGCTGCACGAGCGCGACTTCAAGCGGCTGCTGCAGGATCTGCCGGTGCTGCGCGAGAAGATCGATGCCATCGTTGCCCAGCGCCTGCGCGCGGTCGAGGTCTGGCAGCAGTTCCAATCCGGCGAGCGGCAGCACGAGCCGCTGCCGTCATTGCGGCCTGATGCTCAGAGCAGCAGCTGAATGTCGTGCGCCATGGCCTGCGGCGTGGTGTTGGCGCTGATGAGTGCCCGGGCGTTGCCCGTGCGATCCAGCAGATAGAACGCCGACGAGTGGTTCATCGCGTATTGCTGCGGTGTCGGGCCTGGATCCTTTGAATAGGACGCCTTGAAGGAGCGTGCCGTGCGGGCCAGCTGTTCCTCCGAGCCTGTCAGGCCCATGAACGCGGGGTCGAAGGTCTGTACGTAGGCGCTCAGGATCTTCGGGGTGTCGCGCGCGGGGTCCACGGTGATCATGACGACCTGCACATCGTGTGCTTTCGCGCCCAGCAGCTGCATGGCCTGTGCCGCCATGGCCATGGAGGTGGGGCAGACGTCAGGGCACTGGGTATAGCCGAAATACACCAGCAGGACCTTGCCCTTGAAGTCGGCCAGCGTGCGGTGTCGGCCGGCCGTGTCGGTCATGTCCAGGTCGCTGCCCAGGTGGGTGCCGGTGATGTCGTTGCCGGCCTCGAAGGCCAGCGGCTGGTCGGATGCCTTGGACCCGCAGCCCGCCAGGGCAAAGGGCACGGCGGCGATGGCCGTGGCCAGGAGCGTCCTGCGGGTGCGGAAGAATGAATCGGTGGTGCAATGTGACGCGGTCATGCGGATCCTGCCAGGAACGCCGGGCCGCTCAGAACCAGACCGACCCAGTGATCCAACAACAGCGCCGCGAAAAGCAGCGCCAGATAAAGAATGGAATAGAAAAACAGCTTGCGCGCGCGCGCATCGCTGTAGTGACGATACAGCACCCAGGCCTTCCAGACAAAGCGGCCGCTCAACAGGCAGGCGGCAGCCAGATAGGCCGGGCCGCTCATGCGCACGGTATAGGGCAGGATGGACGCTGCGAACAACAGGATGGAGTAGAGCAGCACATGGAGCTGGGTGAAGTTCATGCCGTGGGTGACCGGCAGCATGGGCAGACCCGACTTTTCGTATTCATGGTGGCGGTAGAGCGCCAGGGCCCAGAAATGCGGCGGTGTCCAGATGAAGATGATGAGCACCAGTACCCAGGCCTCGGCGGGTACGGCGTTGGCCATGGCGGCCCATCCGAGCGCCGGCGGCATGGCGCCCGACAGGCCGCCGATCACGATGTTTTGCGGCGTGAGCGGTTTCAGGATGGCGGTGTAGATCAGGGCGTAGCCCACAAAGGTGGCAAACGTCAGCCACATGGTGAGCGCGTTCACCCAGACGTACAGGATCCACATGCCGGCCCCGCCCAGGATGCCCGCCATGAGCAGTACCTGTGGGGGTGTGATCTGGCCCGAGGCCGTGGCGCGGCGCGCCGTGCGCGCCATGCGGGCATCCGATTCCCGTTCGATCAGGCAGTTGATGGAAAAGGCGGCCGCCGCCAGCAGCCAGATGCCCAGCGTGGCTGTGGCCACGCGCCACAGATCTGGCAGTGCGGGCGTGGCCAGGAACATTCCGATGACGGCGCAGAACACGGCAAGCTGCGTCACGCGCGGTTTGGTCAGCACCAGGTATTGGTGCAGCAACGAGGGCGTGCGGGTGGCGGTTGTGCTCGTCATGGAGCGACTCCTGAGGGTTTGCCAGCTTGCGATAGGCGCCATAGCAGTGTGACGCTTACCAGGACCAGGCCTGCGGCTCCGCCATTATGCATGACGGCGATGAGAAGTGGCCATTGGAAGAAGATCGTGGTCAGCCCGGTGGCGAGCTGCAAGGCGAGCAGCGCCAGCAGCAGGCGCGCCGGTCCGGCCAGGCCCGGCGTATGGCGCCAATGCCAGCCGATGGCACCCAGCAGTGCGATGACGACCATGGCGAAATTGCGGTGTGTCCAGTGGATCGCCGTGAGCGCGTCCTGTGAAATGATGGCGCCGGACGACAGTTTGCCCAGGCCGCGCAGCAGCGCAAAGCCTTCGGAGAAGTCCATGTGCGGCAGCCACTGGCCGTGACAGGTCGGGAAGTCCATGCAGGCGAGCGCGGCGTAGTTGGTGCTGACCCAGCCGCCCAGGGCAATTTGCAGGAAGAGCACGGCCAGCCCCAGAATCATCCAGGCGCGGCCATGTCCGGCGGAGGCCGGCACCGGGTCGTGCGATTTTTCGCGGGCCGCCAGCCAGGTCATCAGGGCCAGCAGCGCGATGCCCAGCACCAGATGTGTGCTGACCACCAGCGGCATGAGCTTGTGGGTGACTGTCCACGCGCCGAAGGCCCCCTGCAGGCATACCATCGCAAGCAGCGTGGTCGCCAATGCCGGGCCGTGCGCCAGCGCGCGACGGTAGCGCCACGCCAGCACCGTGATCAGGATGATGAGCGTGCCCAGCGTCGCCCCCGCGTAGCGGTGGATCATCTCCATCCAGGCCTGGAAGACGCTGACCGGCCCATAGGGCATGGCGTGCAGCGCCTGCTGGATGCGGTCGCTGGCGCCCAGCGGGCTGAGGTGCCCGTAGCAGCCGGGCCAGTCCGGGCATCCCAGGCCTGAATCGGTCAGGCGCACGAAGGCACCGAACATGATGAGATCGAGCGTCAGGAACCAGGTCAGGAAGACCAGTTTCCGATAGCGTGGTACAGCGCGGGGCGTTTCAGACAGGCGGGACACGGGACTTATCCTATCCCCGAATTCTTCAGCAGGGTGCGAATGTCGTCGCGGACGCCTTCGGGATCATTGGTGTCCGGGAACTGCATCATCAGGTGGCCAAGTGGGTCGACGATCCACAGGCGCTGGTCCAGGGCGGCCATCGGGTCCGTGGCGTCGGGAGCCAGCCATGCGGCGAGTGCCTTTGGGTCGGCGCGCAGGATACGGGTGCCGACATAGGCATGGTGGACGACCGGCGCCACGGGGGCGTCATCGGTGACGAACCAGATGCGCTCGAGCCGCATGACATTCTTTCCCTGGCTCGCGTGCGAGTTACGCAGCACGAACAGGCCCTTTACGCAGGTGTCCGGACAAGCGCCCGGTCCGGCGCTGATGAGCAGCCATTTGCCCTTGAGTTGATTCAGATCGTAGGTCTGCCCCTGCTCGTCACGCGCATTGAGGTCGGTGGGGATGGGCCGCTGCGGTTCGATGATCTGGCCGTAGTGGGTCTGGACCGCTGAGCGCAGCCCCAGCGACGGCACGTAGTAGGCCAGGAACGCCAGGACCACCGGCGCCAGGCAGATGAACAGGATGGCGTAGACCTGGAAGAGGGAACGCCGGCGAGGAGCTGCAGTGGTCATGAATTCGTGGTGTCGGTGGATGGCGAAGAGGAGCGGCGCGGCCGCCAGATGCGCCAGGCCATGAAGCCCGCCGCCAGCAATGCAATGGTCGCGAAACTGAACCATTGTCCCGCATAGTTGTAATTCTGCCTGGCATTGAGCGATGGACCCGGCCATTCCTGGGTGAGTCCCGCGTCGTGGGTGGGATCCTGTTCCAGCACCACCGGCAGCAGGTTCAGTCCGGTGGCGTGCTGCAGATCCGATAATGCCAGATTCTGGACGCGCGGGGGCTGCCCGTCGGCGGGCGGCCAGGCGGACGGCAGCGCCGTGTCCAGGTGGCCTGTCAGGCTACCCAGGTCGAACATGCGGGGGACGTGGCCGAGCATGGTGCCCTGGACGGTGATCTCTCCGTGTGCCGCTTGCAGATCGGGCAGCGGCGCTCGCGTCAGCGGCCGGGCAATCCAGCCCCGCAATACCAGTAGAGCAGTGTGCGGTGCAGCCGTGAGCGCCAGCGGTGTCGCGACCCAGAATCCCGGCATCCCCTGGAGATTGCGATTGTCGAGGAGTACAGTGAATTGATTGAGCCAGTGACCGCTGGCGGTCGCCGGGTGCCAGTCGGGACCTTGGCGGTGTTCCGCGTCCAGCGTCATGCGTGGTGCGACCCGGCCTGCTGCGATAGCTGTCGACAGCGCCTCGCGTTCGCCCGCGCGCCGCAGCTGCCAGCGGCCCGCCTGGATGCAGACGGCGCCCAACAGGATCAGCAGGACGATAGCCACCATGGCTTTGGTGTGCGAGTGGGTCTGTGATTCGGTCATGGTGAGTCTGCGGATAGATTTCCAGGGAAAACCCATGAAAATCCTGATTATCGTGATGTTTCTGGCAGTGGTGGCCAGCCTGGCGTCTGCGTTGGTGTTCCTGATGGATGATCGTGGCGCCAGCGATCGCATGGTTTGGGCGCTGACCTGGAGGGTGGGTTTGTCGGTTCTGCTCGTCCTGTTTCTGCTGCTGGCGCACGGCCTGGGGTGGATTGATTCTACCGGGCTGCAGGTGGTGCGTTAGGCATCGTCAATACCGTGATGTCCATGGCGGGGCGCACGTGCCGCGGTCGCCCAAAAAGCCTGAATGGAACGGCCGGCGGTGAGCCGGCCGTGGCATGCCTTGCGTCGCTGCCTGTGCGCTACATCCAGTAGACGAAGACGTACAGACCCAGCCACACGACGTCCACGAAGTGCCAGTACCAGGCGGCACCCTCGAAGCCGAAGTGGTGGGTGGCGGTGAAGTCCCCACGCACAACGCGCCACCAGATGACCGACAGCACCGTGGCGCCGATGATGACGTGGAATCCATGGAATCCGGTCAGCATGAAGAACAGTGCGCCGAACGCGCCGGAGGTGAAGCGCAGGTTCAGTTCAGTATAGGCTTCGTGATATTCGTAGGCCTGACAGGCCACGAAGGCAAAGCCCAGCAGGATCCCCAGCCCCAGCCAGAAGATGGTGCGCGACCGATTGGCGGCGCGCAGGGCATGGTGGGCAACGGTGACTGCGGCCGCCGAAGACAGCAGCAAGGCCGTGTTGATCGTGGGCAGCCAGAAGGGGCTCACGGTCTTGAACGGCGCGATGGTGCCTGCCGGTCCCAGATTCGGCCAAGTGCCCGCGAAGCCCGGCCACAGCAGGGTTTGAGAGTCCAGCGTGCTGAGCCAGGGAGTGGAGACCTCGCGGGTGTACCAGAGCGCGCCGAAGAACGCGGAAAAGAACATGACCTCTGAGAAGATGAACCAGGTCATGCTCCAGCGGTACGAGACATCAATGCGCTTGCTGTTCAGCCCGCCCTCGGATTCGCCGATGGCATCGCCAAACCAGCCGTACAGCGTGACCAGCATGGAGATGATCCCGGCGATGCACAGGTAGGGGCCCACGGTGAAGTCGTTGACCCAAAGGGCCGCCCCCAGGAGCGTCGCCAGCATGCTCAGGCTACCCCGGATCGGGTAGATGGAATGCGGCGGGACGTAATAGTAGGGCGCCTCTGCGGCGCGTGCCATCTGGCCCGTGGTCATAAGTGTTCTCCTCATCATTATTTCAGCACTAGGCCGTCACCAGGTGCACAGCCAACATCAGCAACAATACGAAAACCAGACCGAGCAGCAGCCCTGCACAGATGACGTGGACCGGGCGGATGTGCGCCAGATCGTCGTCGTGGCCAGCGCGCTTGCGCAGCCCCAGAAATGCCCAAGCTGCGGTTCGGATCGAGCGCAAAAACGGGCTCGATCTCCTCAAGAACCGATCCCCCACAGATTGGCGCGCACGAAAGTCCATACGATGAGCGCGACCGCAACGAGCGCCAGAAGCCATCCGGTACGGCGATTGCGCCGACGCTGTTCGGGGGTCAATCTAGGGTCCATCAGTGGCTACCCTCTATCACGAGCGGCGTGCCGTCCAGGTCCGGCGGCGTAACGAAGGTGTGGTAGGGAGCGGGCGAGGGCACTGTCCATTCCAGGCCCTCGGCGCCTTCCCATGGGCAGGCCGGCGCCTTGGCACCCTGGCCGCGCACGGCTTTTACGACGATGTAGATGAGCAGCAGCTGCGAGAGCCCAAACCAGAAGGCGCCAATGGTCGCTATCTGGTGGAAGGTGGTGAACTGCGCGGGGTAGTCGGCGTAGCGACGCGGCATGCCGGCCAGACCCAGGAAGTGCATCGGGAAGAACGCGAGGTTGAACGAGAGCATGCTGGACCAGAAGTGAATCTTGCCCAGCCGTTCGTCGTACATGGTGCCGGTCCACTTGGGCATCCAGTAGTAGGCGGCGGCAAACATGCCGAACAGCGATCCAGCCACCATGACGTAGTGGAAGTGGGCCACGACGTAGTATGTGTCCTGAGCCTGGATGTCGATGGGGGCGGACGCCACGATCAAGCCCGTGAAGCCGCCGATGACGAACACGAAAATGAAGCCGATGGCGAACAGCATGGGTGTTTCAAAGGAGAGCGAGCCGCGCCATATGGTGGCCGTCCAGTTGAAGACCTTCACCCCCGTGGGGATGGAAATCAGCATCGTGGCGTACATGAAGAAGAGCTGCGCCGTCACCGGCATGCCCGTCGTGAACATGTGGTGGGCCCACACCAGGAACGACAGGATGCCGATGGCACAGATCGCGTACACCATAGAGGTGTAGCCGAAGAGCTTCTTGCGTGCGAAAGCCGGTATCACGTGCGAGATGATCCCGAACGCGGGCAGGATCATGATGTAGACCTCGGGGTGCCCGAAGAACCAGAACACGTGCTGGTACAGCACCGGGTCGCCGCCTGCGGCGGCGTTGAAGAAGTGGGTGCCGAAGTGGCGGTCGGTCAGCAGCATGGTGACGGCGGCGGCCAGCACCGGCATCACGGCCAGCAGCAGGTAAGCCGTGACCAGCCAGCCCCAGCAGAACAGCGGCATCTTCATCAGCGACATTTTCGGTGTGCGCATGTTCAGGATGGTGACGATGATGTTGATCGCCCCCATGATGGACGACGCACCCAGGATGTGGACGGCAAAGATCGCGAAGTCCATGCCTGGACCCATCTGGAGCGACAGGGGCGCGTACATGGTCCAGCCCGCCGCATTGGCGCCGCCCGGCACGAAGAACGACGCCGTCATCAGGATGGCGCCCACCGGCAGCAGCCAGAAGCTGAAGTTGTTCATGCGCGCGAAGGCCATGTCGGAGGCCCCGATCTGCAGCGGAATCATCCAGTTGGCGAAGCCCACGAAGGCCGGCATGATGGCCCCGAAGATCATGATCAGCCCGTGCATGGTGGTGAGCTGATTGAAGAACTGCGGCTGGAAGAACTGGATGCCCGGTTCGAACAATTCCGTGCGCAGCATGAGTGCCAGCGTGCCGCCCTCGAGCAGCATGCAGAACGAAAAGATCAGGTACATGGTCCCGATATCTTTGTGGTTCGTGGCAAACACCCACCGGCGCCACCCGTGCGGGATGGCGTGGGCGTGTTCTTCGTGCCCCACGTGGGGTGGGATGTGGTCAACTGCAACGCTGCTCATGACTGCCTCCTTCCTGGGTCGTGCCGCCTGTCGGCGGCGCGAGGAAATATCGTATTGGGTTCGTGGCCGAAATCAGTGGGATCCGCGCAAGGCCAGCACGTCCTTGGGCTGCACGACCGGGTCGGGGCCCTTGCCGGCGTTGTCCCAGGCGTTGCGGGTATAGGTGATGACGGCTGCCAGCTGGGTATCCGAGAGCTGGTCGCGGAATGCCGGCATGGCGGTTCCCGGGTGACCGTTGAGCTCAGTCAGGATCTGGCCTTTCATGGGTGCCAGCACGAACTTGGTGTTGCCGTTCAACGCCGGGAAGGTCCCCGGGATCCCCATCCCGTTGGCCTGGTGACAGGCGACACAGGTGGTGGTGAAGACGTCTTTGCCCTTGGCGATGAGCTCTTCCTTGGTCCAGGTCTTGTTCGGGTCTTCGGTGGCGGCAGCCATCGTGGACTTTTCCTGCTTGACCCACTTTGCGTAGTCTTCCGCGGACTTGACCTCGACGACGATTGGCATGTAGGCGTGGTTCTTGCCGCAGAGTTCTGAACATTGGCCGCGATAGGTACCCGTCTTTTCAGCCCGGAACCAGGTATCGCGCAGATATCCAGGGATCGCGTCCTGCTTGACGCCGAAATCAGGGACGGCCCATGAGTGGATCACGTCTTCAGCCGTGACCACGATCCGGACTTTCTTGTTGACCGGCACCACCAGCGGATGGTCGACTTCCATCAGGTAGGTGTTGCTCTTGGGGGCCAGGTTGTTGATCTGAGCCTCCGGTGTCGACAGATTGGACAGGAAGTGCACGCCCGCCGCCGGCCCGTCGAGATATTCGTAGCCCCATTTCCATTGGTAGCCGGTGACCTTCACGGTCAGGTCCGCGCTGCTGGTGTCTTTCATGGCCACCACCGTGCGCGTCGACGGAATGGCCATACTGACAATGATGAGGAAAGGTACGACGGTCCAGGTCAGTTCGACCGTCATGTTTTCGTCGAACTTCGCGGCCTTGTGGCCCTTCGACTTGCGGTGCATGACGATGGAGTAGAACATCGTGCCGAACACGCCGATGAAAATGATCGTACAGATGATCATGATCATCCAGTTCAGATCGTAGATATCGTGCGCAATCGGCGTGACGCCGAAGGGGAGGTTGAGTTGATCCACCCCCGGCCCGCCCGGCATGTCCTTTACTTCGGCGCCGGCAAGAGCCGCCCACGACAGTGCGACCATGCCCAACAACCCTCTGACCATCTTCATGCTGTCCCTCTGGTTATAGTGTGTCTCTGGCGGCGGGTTGGCTTTCGTCGGACAGCGGCGAAAGGGCGACGAGCCCAGGGCACACATCATCAGATCATCAGGCATTCGAGCGGGCGTTGGCGCCCGTGCCTGAGATTTCCTTATAAGCAGAGGGGATTATAGCGAAGGGACCCGCCTTGTACAGGCTGGCCAGACGCCCATTTGCAGGCTCTTCCGGGTTTTTACCAATCCCCTGTGGGCTTCCACTACAATCTTCCGATGGATTCAATCACTGCCGCATTCGCTCTTGACGACGTGCTCGCGCGCAGCGCACGCCTGGTGCGCCGCGCACAGCAGCTCCCGCCGGCAGGCGCCCGGCCCGTGACGATTTCAGGCCGCGTCGGGGGCTGGATTGCGCCGCGTGCACTCGAGGCCATCCGGGCGTTGCCGGGCGTGGATGTGGAAGACGAAGCCGTTCACATCCGCGCTGTTTCGACCCGTGGGCTGGGGCTGGAGGCCGTGCTGCAGGGTGTGGCGCAAACGCTGCAGGAGGCCGGTTGCATTCGCTCCTGGCGCGACGAGCGGGTGGACGTGGTGGCCGAGGGCCGCTGCTTTTCGCGGATCGAGCGCGGCGCTACGCGGCCGCTGGGGCTGCTCACGCAGGCCGTGCATCTGAATGCCTGGGCGCCGGACGGGCGGCTGTGGGTGGCCCGCCGTTCGCTCACCAAGCCGACCGACCCGGGGTTGTGGGATACGCTCTCCGGTGGGTTGGTCGCGGCCGGCGAAGACCCGGAGATGGCGCTGCTGCGCGAGACTCACGAAGAGGCCGGCCTGCCGGCCGTGGCGCTCGCAGCCCATGCGCCGTTGCGCACCGTGGTGCGGATGCACCGCCGGCTGCCCGATGGCTATCAGGTCGAGAACGTGCTGGTCAGCGACTGTGTGCTGGACCCGGGGACGGTTCCCAGGAACCTGGATGGAGAGGTCATGGAATTCCGGTGCGTGGCGGCCGCGCCGCTGCAGGAACTGCTGGCCCAGGGCGCGTTCACCCTTGAGGCCGAGATCTGTGTTCTCGACTCGCTGCGTCGCCGGCTTCAGATCCCCTCTGCGGCCGTTTCCCGCTAGACTTCTTCTATCGTGCCGGCATGGTGCCGGCGGAGGCGCTTCCCATGGCACAAGACAAGACCAATCCATTCGTGTTGCCCGGTTTTGGACAAAAGGGCGATGCCGCTCAGAACCCGCTGTTCGCGGGACTGGAAATGATGCGCCAGGCCTGGCAGAACATGGCGGGCGCCGGACATATGGATGCGGCCCTGATGCCGCCGCTGTCGCTTGAAGAGCTCGACCGCCGCATCCGCGAACTGCAGACGGTGCAGAACTGGCTGCAGCTCAACGCCACCATGCTGGCGAACACCATCCAGGGTCTGGAGATCCAGCGCAGTACGGTGAGGACGCTGAACTCCCTGGCCGGTCGGGGGCTGGCAGGTGCGGCGGCGGCGACCGATGCATCGGCCGGTGCCGGCGGGTCCGACTACACACAGGCGGCTGAAGACTGGTGGAAGCTGGTCCGCGAGCAGTTCGATGGCCTGGCGGCAGCCACTACGGCCAGCCTCCAGGGGGTGGCCGACGCGGCCAAGACTGCCTCGCAACCGGATCCCAGTCAGCAGGCCGCCGAAGGCAAGGCCTCTTCCTCCCGCAAGAAGACCTCGACCGGTACTCCGGCCAAGCGAACTCCCCGCCCGGCCGCCCGCAAGCCGCGCGCCTGATCCTGCTGCCGTCTGCGCGGTTGCCCGGTGGCCCGCGCGGGCGGCGTCTTACCGCCACTTTGTCGTGACCCTTTCATGCTGAACATCATCATTCTGGCTGCCGGCCTGGGCAAGCGCATGCAGTCCGATCTGCCCAAGGTCCTGCACCCGATCGCGGGCAAACCCATGCTGGCGCACGTCCTGGAAACTGCTCGTGCCTTGTCGCCCGATCGCATCGTGGTCGTGGTGGGCCATGGCGCCGAGCGTGTCCAGGCGTCCTTCGCGGACGCAGACGTGGCCTTCGCGCTGCAGCAGCCCCAGCAGGGCACAGGCCATGCCGTGATGCAGGCGTTGCCTCATCTGGTCGAAGGCGATTCCGACGATGCTTGCCTGGTGCTGTATGGCGATGTCCCGCTGGTGCAGGCAGAGACCCTGCGCGAACTGCTGCGGGCCCGTGGCGCAGGCCTGGCGCTGCTCACCGAGACGCTGGCTGATCCGACGGGGTACGGCCGCATCGTGCGGGATGCGGACGGGCGTGTCGCGCGGATCGTCGAGCACAAGGACGCGTCCGCCACGGAGCGTGCCATCACCGAGGTCAATACCGGCATCCTGGCAGCCCCCACGGCGGCGCTGCGCCGCTGGCTCGCAAGGATCGACAATCGCAATGCCCAGGGCGAATATTATCTGACCGATATCGTGGGGCTCGCGGTGCGCGACGGTGTGCCGGTGGCCCATGCCCAACCGGCCGCCTCGTGGGAGACTCTGGGCGTCAACAGCCGCATGCAACAGGCGCAGCTCGAGCGGATCTGGCAGGGCGAGCAGGCCCGCCGCTTGCTCGAACAGGGCGTGACACTCGCGGATCCGGCCCGCTTCGACTTGCGCGGCGAACTCATCTGCGGGCGTGATGTGTTCATCGATGTGGGGTGCGTGTTCGAGGGCCGCGTGCGGCTGGCGGACGGTGTGCGCATCGGGCCGCACTGCGTTCTGCGCGATGCCGACATGGGCGAGGGGACGCAAGTCGAAGCCTTCACACATGTCCAAGGCGCCCGGGCGGGCGCGGGCGCGCGGATCGGTCCCTATGCGCGCTTGCGCCCCGGCGCCGATGTGGGTCCAGAGGCCCATGTGGGCAACTTCGTGGAACTCAAGAAGACCACGCTGGGCCGCGGATCCAAGGCCAACCACCTGAGCTATCTGGGCGACGCGGTGATCGGCGACCAGGTCAACATCGGCGCGGGCACGATCACCTGCAATTACGATGGCGTCAACAAATTCCAGACCGTGATCGAGGACGGCGCCTTCATCGGTTCCGACACGCAGCTCGTGGCACCCGTGCGTGTCGGCCGTGGCGCCACGCTGGGCGCGGGGACGACGCTCACGCGCGACGCACCCGCCGGGGAACTGACCTTGTCGCGCTCGAAGCAGATGTCCGTTCCGGGCTGGAAACGTCCAGTGCGCAAGTCCTGACGGGCGCCGGGCGAATGCGGATCCTGCAGATCAATCTGGAGCGTGGGTGGCGTGGTGGCGAGCGCCAGACCCTGTTGACACTGCAGGGGCTGCGGGCAGCCGGCCACGAGGCCGAATTGCTGGCCCGATCGGGCGGGGTGCTTGCCGACCGTGCAGCGGCGTCGGGTATCCCGACCCATGTCTGTGGGGGCAGTCTCGGGATGTCGCGTTTTCTGCTGAGCACCTGTCGCGGCTACGACCTGTGGCATGCCCAGACGGCACAGTCCATGAGCATCTTGGCTGTGTGGCGGCCCTTGCTCAGGATCCCGGTGGTCTTCACGCGCCGGACGGCTTTTGCCCCGCATGGCGGCGACCGTCGGCGGCGCTGGAAATGGTCACGCGCCGATGCGTTGGTCGCCATCAGTCAGGCGGCGGCACATGCGCCCCGGGATCTGGGGTTGGCTGTGCAGATCATCCCCAGCGCCGTGGAGCCGATGGCGCCGGACCCGGCTCGTGTGCGGTCGCTACAGGATGCGTTTTCCCTGTCGGGACGGCGTGTCCTGACCACCGCAGCGGCGCTCACTCCCGAGAAGGACCCGCTGACCCTGATCGAGGCCGTGGCTCGCGTGCGCGAGTCGATCCCGGATGTCCTGTGCCTGCATTGCGGCGCCGATGGTTCGGCGGCTGCGGCGGCGCGTGCGCGAGTCGCGGCGTTGGGCCTGCAGGATCACTATCGTTTCGTCGGTTTCCAGCCGCATGTGGCGGATTTTCTGGCTGCTGCCGAACTCTATGTCAGCAGCTCGCAGGCCGAGGCGCTGGGCACCAGTGTGCTGGACGCCTGCCTGGCGGGCCTGCCGGTGGTTGCGACCGATGTGGGCGGGCACCGCGAGACGCTGGCGCCCGATCGCGGCCTGCTGGTGCAGCCCGGAGATGCCGTCGCCCTGGCGCACAAGATCCTCTGGGTGCTGACGCATCGCGATGTCGCGCAGGCCATGGCGCAACGCGCGCGGGCCCATGTGGCTCAAGCCTATTCGGTCCCTGCCATGGTGGCCGCTTATCAGGATCTGTATGCCGCGCTGATACGCGCGCGGCGATGAGTGCCGCTCAAAGCGCCTTTAGTGCCTTTCGGTAGCGCGCGGCGCGGGCTGAATAGTCCTGTGCGCTGTGTTCCAGGGCCTCGACCTCTTCGTCGCTGAGCGTCCGGGCGACCCTGGCGGGCGCACCCAGGATCAGCGACCGTTCAGGGAAGGTTTTACCCTCGGTGACCAGGGCGCCGGCGCCGACCAGGCAGTGGCGGCCGATCACGGCCCCGTTGAGCACGACGGCCTGAATGCCGATGAGCGATCCGTCCTGGATGGTGCAGCCATGCAGCATGGCTTGATGCCCGATGGTGACGTTGCGCCCGACACGCAGCGGCCGACCCCGGTCCACGTGCAGCACCGCGTTTTCCTGGACATTGCTGCCTTCGCCGACGGTGATGGGTTCATTGTCGGCGCGGATGACGGCCCCCGGCCAGACGCTGGCCCCTGCGTCCAGCGTGACAGCACCGATCAGTGTGGCTTCGGGAGCGACGAAGGCGGAAGGGTCGATGCTGGGTTCGATGTCGTCCAGCGAATAGCAGGTCATGGTGGGGTCTCCGGGGTGTTGACGTGCAACGCGGTTTTGATCGTAGCATGCCTATAATCGCGCCATGACGACCCGCATTCTCATCGTACGCACGTCCTCTTTAGGCGATCTGGTCCATCTGCTGCCCACCATGAGCGACATTGCCGCGCATGTGACCGATGCACAGATCGATTGGATTGCCGAGGAAAGTTTCGCCGAGATTCCTGCCTGGCATCCGGCGGTGCACGAAGTCATCCGCGTGGCTCATCGCCGCTGGCGCAAGCACTGGTGGTCCGCGCAGACCCGGCGTGAGCGCGCGGCGCTGCGCGAACGCCTGGGTGCTCGGCAGTATGACGTGGTGCTGGACATGCAGGCGCTTCTGAAGTCCGTCTGGCTGGTGCGCCAGACCCACGGGGTGCGCCATGGGCTGGACTGGCAGTCGGCCCGCGAGCCGCTGGCGTCTCTGTTCTACGATGTGCGCCATCGCGTGGAATTCTGGCAACCGGCCATCATCCGCCAGCGCACGCTGGCCGCGGCTACTTTCGGCTACACCGTCGAGGGTCCGCCCGACTTCGGTCTGGGGGCCTTCACCGACGGCGTGGCCATCGAGCCGACAGCGCTCATCATGCCCTCAGCCAGCCGGGACGACAAGCTGTGGCCGGCAACGGAGTGGCAGCAGGTGTTCGATGATCTGCAGTCGCGCGGGCTGGCACTGCGCCTGCTGGCGGGCAACGAGGCCGAACAGGCGCGGGCGCAGGCGCTGATCGCGGGCCGCGACGGCGCCGAGGTCCTGCCGCGCATGGGGCTGCGCCAGGTGGCGGAGCAATTGGCGCGTGCGCGGATCATGGTGGGGCTGGACAGCGGCCTCACGCACCTGAGTGCGGGGCTGGGCCGACCCACGATCGGCATTTACCGCGCGTCCACGCCCGTACGCACACCGCTGCAGGGACCGGCGTATGTGGCCAGCCTGGGCGAGCGCGGCCAGGCACCCGACGCGACGCGGGTGCGCGCGGCCATCGCCGAAGCGCTGGATGATGCCCGGGACGGCGGGATGGTTCATGCGGTCGGGTGACATGGTCCGCCGGATCTATTCGATTCTGCTGGTACTGGCCTCGCCGCTGTTGCTGGGCTGGATGGCATGGCGCGCGCGTCGAGCGGGCGGCGATTGGTCGGTCCTCGGGTGCGAGCGGTTTGGCCGGTACGCCCGCCGCCCTTCGGCGCAGCCAGGCGCGGTCTGGGTGCATGCCGTCAGTCTGGGTGAGACGCGTGCCGCGCAGCCGCTCATCCGGGCGCTGCTGGATCGCGGCCACCGCGTGCTGCTCACGCACCTGACCGCGACGGGGCGCGCCGAGGGGCGGCGCGCATATGCCGACGACATCGTCGCCGGCCGGCTGCGGCAGCTCTGGCTGCCCTACGATTTTCCGGGGGCGACCCGGCGGTTCATGCGCTGTCATCGCCCGGCCCTGGGGGTACTGATCGAACGCGAACTGTGGCCCAACCTGGTGCACGCCGCAGTCGCCGCACGCATCCCGCTGGTGTTGGCCAGCGCCCGCATGTCGCCGGCCTCGCTTCGCCAGAACCTGCGCCTGGCGCCGCTCTTGCGCCCGGCCTATGCGGGCCTGAGCCGTACCTATGCGCAGTCCGAGGCGGATGCGAAGCGTTTGAGACAGGTGGGCGCCACCAACGTCAGCGTCTTGGGCAATTTCAAGTTCGATCTTCGTCTGGATGCACAGCGCATCGCGCAGGGCCGGGAATTCGCGGTCCGCCTGGCGCGTCCGGTCGTCGTGATTGCCAGCACTCGCGAAGGAGAAGATCCTGGTTTCGTGGCGGCGATCCGCCAGCAGGCCGATCGCTGGGATACAGAGGGGCTGCCCTTGGAAAGGTGGCCGCTCTTCATGCTGATTCCCCGGCATCCGCAACGCTTCGATGCCGTCGCCGGGATACTGGAATCGGCCGGATTGTCGTTCGTGCGCCGCACCCATATCGCGGGTCTGGGGGAGGCCTCGGACCGGGTGGTTCAAGCCTGCCGGGAGTCCGCCGTGATATTGGGCGATACCCTGGGGGAAATGCCCTGGTATTACGCGTGCGCCCAGGTGGCGATCGTGGCGGGCAGCTTTGCCCCGTTGGGTGGACAGAATTTCATCGAGGCCAGCGCGTTGGGGTGCCCGGTGTTGGTCGGCCCCCATGTGGCCAATTTCGATCAGGCGGTTGCCGATGCCCTGCAGGCGGGTGCGCTGCGCCAGGTGCAGACACCCGAAGTGGCGCTGCAATGCGCCCTGCAGTGGCTGGGCGATGATGCGCTGCGGGCCCGCATGGGCGAGGCGGCCCTGCAGTGGATCAGCCACCACTCAGGCGCTGTGGCGCGCGTGGTGGCCGGCATCGAGGCGTTGCTGCGCGAAGACGTCAATCCAGACTGAGGTTGTGGTATTTGCGCCCGAAGGCGACGGTGGCGCGGAAGAAACCTTCCTTGCTGCCGCAATCGTAGCGGTCGCCCACATAGCGGTGCGCGAACACCGGACGATGGTTCAGCAGCCCGGAGATCGCGTCGGTGAGCTGGATTTCCTGTCCCACGCCGACCTGGGTGCGGCGCAGCACGTCGAAGATTTCGGGTTCCAGCACATAGCGTCCCACCACGGCCATGTCGGATGGCGCGTTTTCGGGGGCGGGTTTCTCGATGATGCGCTCCACCCGGGTGTTGCGGGCGTCGACGGGGGTGCCGGCGATGATGCCGTATTTTCGTGAGTCCTGGATGTCGATGGTCTGGATCGCGAGCACACTGCCGTTATGCTGGTGGGCCGCATCTACGAGCTGGCGCGTCACGGCGGTATCGGCATCGAGCAGGTCATCGGCCAGCAGGACTGCGAAGGGCTCGTTCCCCACGATGGGCGCAGCGCAGAGCACGGCATGCCCCAGGCCCAGCGGCTGCGGCTGGCGGGTATAGATGCAGCTCACATGGCTGGGCAGGACGCCGCGCACGGCTTCGAGCAGGACCTGCTTGCCCTTGGCCTCCAGATCGGCCTCCAGCTCGGGTGCGCGGTCGAAGTGATCCTCGATGGCGCGCTTGTTGCGGCCCGTGATGAAGATCAGCTCTGTGATGCCCGCTGCCAGCGCTTCTTCGACGGCGTACTGGATGAGCGGCCTGTCCACGATGGGCAGCATCTCCTTGGGCATGGCCTTGGTGGCCGGCAGGAATCGGGTACCCATTCCTGCGACTGGGAAGACGGCTTTGCGGATCGGTTTCATCGTTGAGTGGTGATGTCGGGGGGAAGCGGCGTGCCCAGCGTCAGTGCTTGCTGGTTGCGCTGTGACAGGGGGCGAACTTCGCGGCCTTGTTCGGCGGGGGGCGGGCCAAAGAATCCCTGTCCGTAGGCGAGCAGCGCTACGTTGGCAATGACGGCAAGACTGAGCAGGAATCGCATGGCCGAAGAGAGGTGGAACGATGCGTTGAGTATATCAATCCCGATGATTGGTCTGCCGGTCCAGCCACGCGAGCCCGTCCAGCACTGGGGCGTCCAGCCACTGGGGAGGCTGCTGGGGTAGTCCCAGATCGGCCTGGGTGTTGGCCAGAGCCTGGCTGACGTCATCGCGCACGGCGGGCCAGCCTCCGCCGCTTACATATGTATGGGGCGCGCGCCCTGTGATCCGCCGGGCAAGCCGCCATTGGCGCAGCAGTGCCCCGCCTTGGGCGGCTGCGATGCCGCTGGCGATGGCGCTGTGGGTGTCGGCGGGGAAGTCCTGGCAGGGTCCCGTGGCCAGCGGTAGTCGCGCCGTGCCGGTTGCCAGGCTTTGCGCCATCAGCGTCACGCCGGGCAGGATCAACCCGCCCAGGAAGGCGGCCGGCGGCTGCTGGCCGGTGGCGCGCCGCTGGAGCGTGTCCACCGTGGTGGCGGTTCCGAAGCTTGCCAGAATATATGGGGTGCCCGCCGTCCAGTCGGGGTCGTGCGCGATCTGCTGCTGCAGACCCAGCAAAGCCAGCCAGCGATCCGAACCCAGCTGTCCGGGCCGGGCATAGGGATTGTGCAGCAGCTCTGCGCCGTCATGTGCGTCTTTCCATTCGATCGCAAGGCCCCAGTGTTCCCGGCAGGCCTGCTCCAGCGGGCCGATGGCCTCGTGCCCGGCGACCTTCGAGCCCAGGATGCGCTGCGGCGGCTGTGGGGCCTCGCGGATCAGGCGCAGCGGGTCGGCGTAATCCAGCGGTTGCAGCGCGCCGCGGTGCGCGGTGGGATCGTCATCCAGCCAGGCAAATTTCGCGCGTGTATTGCCGGCGTCGATCAGCAGAATCATGGGCGGACCCGTACCGAGATTTCGCCCATGGAGATCGGGTGCAGGCCGCTCGCGTTGCGCAGCAGCAGCCGGCCCTGGGTGTCGATGCCGCATGCAGCGCCCGTCTGCAGCAGCCGGCCGTTGTCCAGCACGTCCAGCAGCTGGCCGCTCAGGCCGTCGACCTGTGCGTAGCGCGCCGGCAGGTTCTCGAAACCATACGCCGTCGCCCGGTTGATGGCCTGGAACCAGGCCATGGCGATGCAGGCCACGAGATCGGCCGGCGTCATGGCGGCGGCCTGGGGATCCTGAGACGCGATCTCGGCCCAGTCCGCAATGCGGCGGTTCAGCGCGGCGGACAGGGCGTGGGCGTCCCGCAGGTTCAATCCCATGCCGATGATGATGAGGTGGTGATCGGCCGCATTGGTTGTCCCCGATCGTGTGCTCTCGATCAGGATGCCTGCAAGCTTGGCCTGTTTCCACTGCAGATCGTTGGGCCATTTCATCGTCAGGTGCGCGCGTGCGGACGGATCAATCTGGCCGCGCAGCGCCTCGCAGCTCACCAGCCCGATCAGAGGCGCCAGCGTGGGTAGTTGCCGGGCGGGCAGGAAGATATCGAACGCGCAGGAGAACATCAGGTTGGTGTCGGTGCGGTTCTGCCATGTGCGGCCTGCGCGGCCGCGGCCCCGTGTCTGCAGGTGGCAGCCCAGCAGCCAGGGGCGTGTCATGGGGCCCGTGGGATCACGCGCCCGATCGAGCAGATCGCCATTGGTCGAGCCGGTTTCTGCCACCCAGTCGACTTGCGCAAAAAGGGGCAAGGCAGCCCGGAGGGTGCGGGTCATCTCTTCCGGCGGGGGCATGGGCCGGGCCGGATCGAAGGAGGAGTCGGACATGGGATGGGTAGAATGGAACCTGTCGGGCTTCGAAATGATCGCAGACATGAGTTTACGTACAGAACAGTGGGTCTGCCAGGGGTTGGCGGGTACCGTCGAATGCATCGTGGACCATCCGGACGGGGACCCGGTGGGCTGGGCGTTGGTGCTGCATCCACATCCGCTGTATGGCGGTACCCGCGACAACAAGGTCGTGACCACGATCAGCCGTGCCTGCGTGCAGCAGGGCCTGATGTGCGTGCGCCCGAACTTTCGGGGGGTGGGCGCATCCCAGGGTACGTTCGACCGGGCCGTGGGCGAGACGGCCGACATGGTGCGCTGTGTCGAGCAGATTCGCGCGGCCTGGCCGGCTGTCGCAGCCGGACCCTGGGTATTGGCCGGGTTTTCGTTCGGGTCGGCAGTCGCCGCCCAGCTCTATGCCGAGCTCGCCGATCGAGGCCTGCCATTGCCGGCTCGCCTGGCGCTGATTGGTTGCGCGGTAGAGCGTTTCCGCTACCGGCCGCTCACGATGCCCCCGCAGACGCTGTTGGTCCATGGCGAGACCGATGAAGTCGTGCCCCTGCCCGAAGGCATGGATTTTGCCCGCGCGCACCAGTTGCCCATGACGGTCGTGCCGGATGCCAGTCATTTTTTCCATGGCAAGCTGCTGATTCTGCGCCAGATCATCGAAGATTCACTGGCTGGCCTTCCGCGGGGCTGATGCTGGCTTTGGTTTCAGTTGCTTGCGTTTTGTCGCGATTTGCACTCAACAGCGCCCAGACTCGGATTTTCGTGCTGCCTATAATGAGCCCCTTACGCCTGTTCTTCCTGAGTTTCCGCTCATGACGCCATCCAAATCCCCCGCCCTGTCGTTCCGCCGTCGGCTTTCTGCCGTGGCGCTTGCCCTGAGCACCGCCTTGGTGCTGCCGGGGATTGCCTGGTCGCAAGCGGCGCCGGCTCCTGCCGCCGCGGGAGCATCGGCATCGGGTGCCCAGCCCGCCGCGCCACAGAAGGCCGAGCCCGATCTGGACATGGTCAGCGCGTTGTCCAACGTTCCGGCACCCACGCTGGGTGCCAAGGCCTGGCTGACGCTGGATGCCACCAGCGGGCAGATCATCGCAGCCCAGAATCCCCAGGAGGCCATCGAGCCGGCCTCGCTGACCAAGCTGATGTCCGACTATGTCATCTTCATCGCGCTCGACAGCGGCCGGCTGAAGCTCGACCAGCAGGTGCATATTTCAGAGAAGGCCTGGAAGACCGAAGGCTCGCGCATGTTCATCAAGCCCAACACGGACGTGGTGGTGGATGACCTACTGCAGGGCATGATCGTGCAGTCGGGGAACGATGCCACGGTGGCGCTGGCCGAGGCGGTGGCAGGCAGTGAATCGGCGTTTGCCGCGCTGATGAACCAGGAAGCCAAGAAGCTGGGGATGACGCATACCCACTACGTCAATTCCACTGGTCTGCCCGATCCCAACCACGTCACCACGGTGCAGGACCTTGCGATTCTCGCCCGCGCGCTGGTGCAGCGGTTCCCGCAGTACATGCATTACTTCAGCCAGAAGGATTTCACCTGGAACAAGATCAAGCAGAGCAACCGTAACCGGCTGCTGTGGGCGGATCAGACTGTGGATGGACTGAAGACTGGCCACACACAGGCGGCGGGCTATTGCCTGATCGCGACGGCGCTGCGCGATGGGCGCCGTGTGGTGTCCGTGGTCGTAGGGGCGGCCAGCGACGCAGCGCGTACTGAAAGCAGCCTGAAATTGCTGAACTGGAGCTTCAAGAACTTCGACACGGTGAAGCTGTTGGACAAGGCCAAGCCGGCCGTATCGGCGCGGGTCTGGGAAGGCGCGTCCGACAAGGTGGATCTGGGCGTCTCCAAGCCGCTGTGGGTCACGGTACCGCGTGGCAAGGCCGATGACATCAAGACCAAGGCTCGTTACACTCAACCGCTGATGGCGCCGCTGACCCAGGGCAACCAGGCCGGCACTCTGACCGTGAGTCTGGATGGCAAAGTCCTGCGCCAGGCGCCTCTCGTGGTCGAACAGACGGTGGGACAGGCCGGCTTCTTTGGTCGTATGATCGACAAGGTCCACCTGTTGTTCAAATGACGACGGGGCTCGCCGGCCGCCAGCACCTTGCCGCGGCCGGAAGGGGCCTCTCGATCGATTGCGCCATGCCGATTCCGCCTGCCACCGAGTCCCTGATCTCTTACCCCTGTGACTTTCCCATCAAGGTCATGGGACCTGCGCAGGACGGCTTTCAGGAAGCCATCGTACGGGTCGTGCGTGATTTCGATCCGGATTTCCAGGCGGATTCCGTAGAGGTCCGCCCCAGCTCGGGCGGCCGGTATCTAGGGCTCACGCTGACGGTCCACGTGCACTCGCGTACCCAGCTCGATAACTTGTACCGGGCCCTTCACGGACACGAAATGGTATCCGTGGTGCTCTAGTGTCCAGCAGCCAACCAGACGCAATGACCCTGCGGACCCGCTGGTGGGAGCGGCC
The DNA here is from genome assembly GCF_004321985.1 of Castellaniella sp. Classification (GTDB taxonomy): domain Bacteria; phylum Pseudomonadota; class Gammaproteobacteria; order Burkholderiales; family Burkholderiaceae_B; genus Castellaniella. The sequence goes on from NZ_SCQN01000039.1 coordinate 80,771, forward strand.
CGCGCCCTATGCCCCGGTCTGGCAGGCCATGCAGGACTTCACCGAGCAGCGCACGGCGGAGACACCCGACGAACTCTGGCTGGTGGAGCATGCCCCGGTCTACACGTTGGGCCAGGCGGGGCTCGAGGAACACGTCCTGAACCCGCACGGTATCCCGGTGGTGCATTGCAATCGGGGCGGGCAAGTCACCTATCACGGGCCTGGGCAGGTCGTCCTGTATACGCTGGTGGATCTGCGCCGCCAGGGCGTTTTCGTCAAGGATTTCGTTCATCTGCTGGAGTCCGCCGTGCTGGAAGTGCTGGCGCAGGCCGGGATCCGCGGCGCCTGCCGCAAGCCTGGCGCACCGGGCGTCTATGTGCCGCAGACGGCGCTTTCCCGGCCCCAGGGCGACGCCTTGGCCAAGATCGCCGCGCTGGGGGTGAAGATCCGACGGGGCTGCGCCTACCATGGGGTGGCGCTGAACGTCGCGATGGATCTGGCCCCGTTTCTGGGGATCAACCCCTGCGGTTATGCGGGCCTGCAGACCGTGGACATGCGCTCGTGTGGCGTGACCGCCGATGTGGTGTCCACGGGCGAAGCGCTGGCGCGGGAATTCTCGGCCGCCTGGGCGGCGCATCACCGATCACGGGTGACCGGTTAGCGGCGCGGACCCTTCCAGAGCACGTCGGGGCAGCCGGCTGCACGGTTCAGGACGCGAGCCAGCACGAAACACAGGTCTGAGAGCCGGTTCAGGTAGTGCAGGACGGACGGGTTGACCGCTTCTTCGTGCGCCAGGGTCACGACAGAACGCTCGGCGCGCCGGGCGATCGTGCGGGCCATGTGGGCATGAGCCGCCGCCGGGCTGCCGCCGGGCAGAATGAACTCGGCCAGTGGGGCCAGTGTGGCGTTGTAATGCTTCAGCGCCTCATCCAGGCGCGCCACCTGGGACGGTTGCAGGAGCTGTGTTCCGGGGATGCACAACTCTCCCCCCAGGTCGAACAGATCCTGCTGGATCTGGTCCAGCAGGCTGTCCGTGTCGGCCGGCAGGCCCTGTGTTCGCCACAGGCCGATGGCGCAGTTGAGTTCGTCGACGTTGCCCAACGCCGCGATGCGCGGCGCGTCTTTGGGGACCCGGCTTTTATCGCCGAGGCCGGTGGTGCCGTCATCCCCTGTCCGGGTGCTGACGATGGAAACGCGTATCGACATGGCGGAGTGATCCTTGATCGGCGTTATGCTTGCATCAGCCAAGGAGTTTAGCTCATGCATTCTTCATTCATCGGTGTGCTCGCGGCAGCGGCTGTGGCGGTGCCCATGGTGGTGTCGGCCGCGCCGCCCGTTCAGGCCCACGCTCAGGGGACGGTCGTGCGCGTCAATGCGGCCCAGGGCAAGATCGCCATCCAGCATGGCCAGATCCCCGCCCTGGATCTGCCTGCCATGACGCTGGTTTATCACATTGCCCCGGCGCTGCTGCGGGGCATCGCGGTGGGCGATTCCGTCAGCTTCACGGCCGAGCGGGCGGGGGGGCAGTACCGCATCGTGGATCTGAAAAAATAAGGCCTGTGCGTGCAGCACAGGCCCTGTGGGGACAGATTGGCGGGGCGCGGCGAACTACAGCACGTAGCGCGCCAGATCCTGGCTGCTGGCCGTCTCCGACAGCTTTTCGTTGACGTACGCAGCATCGATCGACACGGTCTGCGCGCCGGGGCTGGCTGCTTCGAACGACAGGTCTTCCAGCAGCTTTTCCATCACGGTATACAGGCGCCGGGCGCCGATGTTTTCCGTGGTTTCGTTGACCTCGAAGGCCAGTTCGGCCAGGCGCCGGACGCCATCTTCACGAAAGTCCAGCGTCACGTCCTCGGTGGCCATCAGTGCCGCGTATTGCTTGGTGAGTGACGCATCGGTGGCGCTCAGGATGCGCACGAAATCTTCGGCTGTGAGCGAGTCCAGTTCCACCCGGATCGGAAAGCGCCCTTGCAGTTCGGGAATCAGGTCGGACGGGCGCGACAGGTGAAAGGCGCCCGAAGCGATGAACAGGATGTGGTCGGTCTTTACCGTGCCATACTTGGTGTTGACCGTCGTGCCTTCCACCAGCGGCAGCAGGTCACGCTGTACACCCTGGCGCGACACGTCGGCGCCGCCCTGTTCCTGGCGTGAGGCGATCTTGTCGATCTCGTCCAGGAACACGATGCCGTGCTGTTCGGCCAGCGTCACGGCCTGGGCCCGCAGTTCTTCCTCGTTGATGCGGCGTGCGGCCTCTTCGTCGGTGATGAGCCGGAAGGCTTCCTTGACCGTGATCCTGCGTGATTTGGTCTTGCCTTGCGACAGGCCGGCAAACATGCCGCGCAGCTGCTCGGTCATCTCTTCCATCCCCGGGGGCGCCATGATTTCCATTTGGGGCGCAGTCTGGGCGATTTCGATGTCGATCTCGGTGTCGTCCAGCTTGCCTTCACGCAACCGCTTGCGGAAAACCTGCCGGGTGGTGTTCTCTTCGCGATCGGGGTTGCCCTGGGCATTGCGCGGCGGCGGGAGCAACGCATCCAGGATGCGGTCTTCGGCCGCGTCCTCGGCCTGTGTGCGCACCTGGCGCGTTGCGTTCTCGCGCGTCTGTTTGACGGCGACCTCGATCAGATCGCGGACGATGGTGTCCACGTCGCGGCCCACATAGCCCACCTCGGTGAACTTGGTGGCCTCGATCTTGATGAAGGGCGCGTTGGCCAGCCGCGCCAGGCGGCGTGCGATCTCGGTCTTGCCCACGCCGGTGGGGCCTATCATCAGGATGTTCTTGGGCACGATTTCGTGGCGCAACGGCTCGGCGACCTGCTGGCGGCGCCAGCGGTTGCGCAGCGCCACGGCGACGGATCGTTTGGCACGTTCCTGACCGACGATGTGCTTGTCCAGTTCCGAGACGATTTCCTTGGGGGTCATATTGGTGGCGGACATGGCAGGCGGCCTATAGCGTTTCGACGATGTGGTTCTGGTTGGTGTAGATGCACAGATCGCCGGCGATCTCCAGGGACTTCTTCACGATCTCGGCGGGCGGCATCTCGGTGTATTCGAGCAGGGCCCGGGCGGCGGATTGGGCGTAGGCGCCTCCGGAACCGATGGCGGCGATACCGTGCTCAGGTTCCAGCACGTCGCCGTTCCCGCTCAGGATCAGGGTGTGTTCCTGGTCGGCCACGATGAGCATGGCCTCGAGCCGGCGCAGCACCCGGTCGGTGCGCCAGTCGCGGGTCAGCTCCACGGCGGCGCGCATCAGGTGCCCCTGGTGCTTTTCGAGTTTGGCCTCGAAGCGTTCCTGCAGCGTGAAGGCATCGGCTGTGGCGCCGGCGAATCCGGCCAGCACCTTGTCGTGGTAGAGGCGGCGGATCTTGCGGGCGGTTCCCTTGATGACGATGTTGCCCAGCGTGACTTGACCGTCTCCCCCCAGGGCGACCGTATCGCCGCGGCGCACGCAGACGATCGTGGTGGCGTGAAATTGTTCCATAGGGCTCTCGAGTGTTGAGAACAACATATGGAGGCGCAATGTGGGAATTCAAGGGGCGCGAAGACGGGCCCCGTCTGTCCGCGAATGCGGCGCGGCGGCCACCAGGGGCCGCCGCAGTGGCGATTTACCCGGAGCGCGGAGGTCAGTCGCCGTAAAGTTTCTGGCGCATCTCGCGGCGTTCCTGGGCTTCGAGCGACAGGGTGGCCGTGGGCCGTGCGAGCAGCCGTGCGATGCCGATGGGTTCGCCAGTTTCTTCGCAGTAGCCGTATTCGCCCCCGTCGATGCGGGCAATGGCCTGCTGGACCTTTTTCAGCAGCTTGCGCTCGCGGTCACGCGTGCGCAGTTCCAGCGCGTGCTCTTCCTCGATGGTCGCGCGGTCGGCTGGGTCCGGAACGTATTGGGTCTCGCGCAGGTTCTCGGTCGTGGCACCCGCATTGGTGAGGATTTCGTGTTCGAGCTGGTGCAGGCGTTCCCGGAAGAACGTGAGCTGGGCATCGTTCATGTAGTCCTTCTCCGGCATCGCCAACAGTTCCTTTTCGGTCAACACCCGGACCGGAGATTTTGTACTGGATTTGCTAGCCATGTTGCGTCCCTCTTGGTTTGCCTGGCTCAGTCAGGCCAGGCATTGTTCGAGCCCCTGGGTGAAGATGTCTCGGGGCAGTTTACGGCCGATGAAGACCATGCGGGTATTCGGTTTTTCACTGGCTTGCCAAGGCTTGCCGGGTTCGGCACCCATCAGCATGTGCACGCCCTGGAAGACCATGCGGCGCTTGATGCCCTTGATGTAGAGGATACCTTTGTAACGCAACAGATCCGTGCCGTAGACCTGGACGATCCCGGACAGGAAATCTTCCAGACGCTCGGGGTCGAACGGACGATCCGAGCGGAACAGGAATGAGCCGATCGCGTCGTCGTGGTGGGCGTGATGGTGGTCGTGGCTGCAGTTCGGGCCGCATTCGTGACCGTCTTCGTCGTCTTCGTGATCATGGTGGTGATGCCCATGATCATGTTCATGATCATGATCGTGGTCCTGTTCGCTCAGGAACTCCGGGTCGATGGTGAGGATGTCGTCGATGTTGAAGCCGCTTACGTCCAGCAGCGTGTTCAGGTCGGTCTCGCCAAAGTGCACTGGTGCGATGGAGGCGCGCGGGTTGATGTGCATGAGACGCGAGCGCAATGCCTCGTAGTCGGCCTCGTTGACCAGATCCTTTTTCGAGATCAGGATGCGGTCGGCAAAGCCGACCTGGCTCTGGGCCTCTTCCTGGCGGTCCAGCGTGGACATGCCATGTTTGGCGTCCACCACGGTGATGACGGCGTCCAGCTTGTAGGTGTCGGCGACGTCGTCGTCCATGAAGAAGGTCTGGCACACCGGTCCCGGGTTCGCCATGCCGGTGGTCTCGATGATGACGCGGTCGAAGTGCAGCGTGCCAGCCTCGTGCTGCAGGGCCAGATCGTTCAGGGCCCGCACCAGGTCGCCCCGCACGGTGCAGCAGACGCAGCCGTTGCTCAGCTGTACGATCTGTTCTTCGCTGTCCTGCACCAGCACGTCGTTGTCGATGTTTTCTTCGCCGAACTCGTTTTCGATCACCGCGATGCGCTGGCCGTGATATTCCGTGAGAATGCGGCGCAGCAGCGTGGTCTTGCCTGCGCCCAGAAATCCCGTGAGCACCGTCACGGGAATCAGTTTGTCAACGGAAGGGGAAGGATTTGCGGCGTTCATGACGGATCTCTGCGTCGCACTCAGGCAGACGGCTTCGACCGAAGCGGTCCGGGCGCGACAAAATCAAGCAGATGATTACATCATAGCCTGGGGTTTTGGGCAAACTTGCTGTAAGTTCGTGTCTGTTTGACGCCTCATGTCCACCGTCTGACGGATGGTGCAGCAGCGATTCCTCAGTCAGTTTGTGGCTGTTCCGACCGAGCGGCCAACAGCTCTAAGCGTCGTCCCGACACGGCAAGAGTTCCTGCGGCTTGCAGCCGCCTTAAGGCTCGATACAGGGCTTCGTGGGTCAACCCCAGTTCAGTTGCCCAAGCCTTCTTGGCAATTTGTAATTCGATCACTCCCGCGACTCCCTCGGCCTCGATGTAGTGGACGATCCGTTCTTCTGCGGTTCGTAGGCATAGGCGCTCGCATTGGGCGCGAAGCTTGCGCACTTCATTGGCGAGGATGGACTGCCAACGCCTGGAAAAGGCCGAGTCTTCCGTGAGGCTTCTCTTGAATGCCTCTGCGGGGAAGGCCAGCAGGTCGGAGGCGGCCGTCGCCACAGCGTCGCAGTGGTAGACCTTCGAGTCCAAGCTTGCCTCGGCGATGAACCCTCCGCGGGATCGCTGCAAAGTAACCTCAACTCCTTGGAATCCAATCCTCGCGAGGCGCACCTCTCCCGACAGCACGAGGAAGGCCGCGCGAACGTGGTCGCCGACGCGAAACAGGCAAGAATCCTGCGCGAGGTGGACCGCACTGGCCTGGCGCCGCAGTCCCTCGGGAATTGACTGTAAGAGCACTCGCGTGGAGTGCAAGGAGGACTCTGGAACGTTTATTTCCATATGATTCAAATCATATGCGAATAACGAGTGCAAACCCTAGCATTCAGTCTGATAGTCTTAACCCGAGAGAGATTCATGCGCCTGATGATGATCCCCCTGATGCTGGCCGCCGTGGCAACGGCATCGCACGCCCAATCGACCGCCAGCCCGACCTCACCCATAGAGGGGATGGATCACATGCACATGGGTCATGCGGCGCACATGGCGGCTATGGCCAAGGCTCAGCGCCAGCAGCAGGTCTCCGAGCTCGGAAAGGATGTGATGCCGTTCAGCCTCGCGGCGACGTTGCACGTGTTCACCAAGGATGCGGAGGGGGGTGTCCAGCAAGTGATCGCTCGGGACAAGGCCGACGCCAAGCAGACCAGCTTGATCAGACGGCACTTGCAGGAGATCCGAGAGCAGTTCCTCGCAGGCGACTTCTTGGGCCCGAGCCATATCCACGGTGCTCAAATGCCAGGGCTCGCCGAACTGTCTGTTGCAAAGCCTGGGCAGATCTCGATTGGCTATGAGGACGTTACTGGCGGTGCGGAGCTGGCTTACAGGACGTCCGATCCAGCGCTGGTTGTGGCGATCCACAGGTGGTTCGACGCCCAGGTGTCCGACCATGGCAAGGACGCCATGGTCGGACATGCTCACTAAGACAGGGGTCCACTTGTCGCTATCTGAATTGAAGGGGGTCAGTTCCCGACTTGCTGCTCGGCCTTGTCGGGCAGTGTGCTGGTCGAGGGTTTGGAGTGCGCTCCGAGCGTCACGCCATTCACGGTCTGGCCGTATAGGTCATATTTGCCGCCGTGGTGTGCCTTGGTGGTCGCCGCCAGGTTGCCGGCGAAGTGAGGATCTTGCGGGCGCTCATGTGCGTCGACGAAGTAGGCCACGTCCCAGGCTTCCTGTTCGCTCAGGGTGCCGCCCTGGCTCAGCGGCATGTTGGCGTGGATGAAGGCCGCTGCCGTCTTGATGGAATGCATGCCGGCGCCCCAGTTGTAGGAATCATCGCCCCACAGCGCCGGAAACACCGTGTGCTCGGTGGCGTCCTGCCGGCCCTTGCCCTGGGCGTCGTGACACAGCGCACAGTGTTCGGTGTAGACCTTCTGGCCGCGGACATAATCCGGTGTTTGCTGCGGCTCAGCCAGTTCGGGAAATCCCTGTCCGGCCAGTTTCACGCCGGTGGGCGCGCCCTTGGCCATCCAGTACATATAGCTTTCGAGGGCCACGATGGTCTTGCTGTCGGCTGGCGGCATGCGGCCGTTCATGCTGTAGATGAAGCAGCCCTGGAGTCGTTCGGCCAGTGTGTTGACATGGCCGTTCTTCGACCGGTAGGCCGGATACAGGACGTACGCTGCCCACAGGGGCGCCGAACCCGCCCGGCGGCCGGCATCCAGGTGGCAGCTCACGCAGGCCATGGAATTCCCGACGTACTGTTTAGCGAATTTCTGCGGATTCAGAAAGATGTCCTGGCCCCGGCGCACGGCTTCGCCAAACGGGCCGCTGGGAATTGCATCGGCAGCGGGCGGCGTGAAGGCGGGGACATCCGGTGATGCGGCCCGGGCAGTCCCCAGGGCCAACGCCAACATCAGCGCACTGGCAGCGGCCGCAGCCGGAGTGGGTCGTGTGCTCATTGTTTTTTCGCTCCTTCGAGGGACGTGGCCTGGGGCAGGGCAGAGAAGTAACCGGCGACGGCCGCAATCTGCCCGTCGTTCATGCGCTTGGCGATATTGCCCATCAGGTTCTGGGGACCCCCTGCGCGCTGGCCTGATCGCCATTGGGTGAACTGCTCGACGATATAGGTCTTGCTCAGGCCCGCAATGGCTGGAAAGTTCGGCACCACCCCGATGCCGCCGGCCGCGTGGCATTGGATGCAGGCAGGGATGTCGTGAGCCCAATCGCCGCGATTGGCGATCCAGGCGCCAGTGTCCTGTGCATCGGGCAGTGTATTGGCCTGTGCCGCGAGCTTGCCGGCGTCCCATGGTGCTGGCAGCGTCCGGATGTAGGCCACGACGGCCTGGCGCTGTTCAGGCGTCAGCGCACTGGCGATGGGTTTCATGATCGGATTGGCACGTGTGCCGTCGCTGAACATCTGGAGCTGGGCCGCCAGATAGTTTGCGCCCTGGCCCGCCAGAAATGGGAAGTTGGCGGCCGCCATGCCTTGCCCCTGGGCCCCGTGACAGGTGATGCACGCCGTGATGCCCGGGCCGCCCTGGGTGAAGATTTGCTTGCCCGCGTCCGTTGGCGAGGCAGCCTGGGCCAGCCCCGTGCCCAGCAGGGACATGGTGCTGATCCATAACGCACGTCGGTATTTGTTTGAGAAAAACATGTCCCGTCTCCCCGTGTGGTTGGGCCATTATCGGACAAGTGGTCCCGCTGCATCAAACATTCGGTGCTGCACTGCTGGGGCGGGTTATCACCCTGGCGGGCGCCAGCCTGGGCTGCCCAGCCAAGCTGGTGCCGCCGGTCAATCCTTGCTCGTGCGGCGGGCGCGTGGGTGTGCCTGATCGTAGGTCGCCGCCAGGTGCTGAAAATCCAGTCGCGTGTAGATCTGGGTGGTTGAGATGTTGGCGTGGCCCAGGAGTTCCTGGACGGCCCGCAGATCGTGGGCCGATTGCAGCAGGTGGCTGGCGAAACTGTGGCGCAGGCTGTGGGGATGCACGTGCAGCGGCAGACCGACTTTTTGTGCCAGCGCCTGGAGCTGGAGTTCGACCACGCGCGGGCTGACGCGCCGGCCGCGAGCACCCAGGAACAGCGCGGCGCGCGTGTCGGCGTCCGGTTCGGGCGGCAGCAGTTGCGCCCGGACTTCCAGCCAGGCCTGGAGCGCAGTGATGGCGTGCCGCCCCAATGGCACGGTCCGGGTCTTGTGGCCCTTGCCCGTGACGGTGGCTTCGGCCTCGGCGATCTGGATCCAGCTTTGCGAGGCGTATCCCGATTCGCGCAGCGGTTGCCAGTCCAGGCTGACCAGTTCCGACAGGCGCAGCCCGCTGGAATACAGAACCTCGAACATGGCCATGTCGCGCCGCTCTACGGGCGTCTCGGCGGGTGGGAGCTGGGTGCGGTCCAGCAGCGCCTGCGCCTGATCGACCGATAGGGCCTTGGGCAGGCTGCGCGGGATCTTGGGGGCGCGCACGCCATGGGTCGGGTTGCGGGGCAGCCCGGCGGCGGGTGCCCGCCATTCGTAGAAGCTGCGCCAGGCCGAGAGTGCCCGCGCCAGGCTGCGGGGTTCGTGGCCTTGAGCGTGCAGGCGCGCCAGCGCCTGGCGGATGTGCAGTTCGGACCGCGTGTCCAGCGATTCCCCGGGGAAACAGCCTTGCAGCGCGTGCAGGTCACGCCGGTACGCCGCGACGGTGTGCTCTGAGTAGCGTTGTTGTGCGCCGAGTTCCGTCAGCCAGGATTCCACGAGCTGGGCATCGGATGCCATGCCAGTAGGCTGGGCCAGCGGGTTTGCGGCCGTGCCTTCCGGTGGGTGGCGACGGCCTCTGGTCGGGGTTTCCGGTCCGGACACTAGGCGGCCTCGGGATCCAACGTGGCCAGGCGGCCCAGGGCGGCACCCGCCAGGGTGGCGATCAGCTCCAGGAACGCGGTGCCCATGTCCGGCGTGAAGCGCTGCGCGTCGTCCGAGCCCATCACGAGCAGCCCGACGGGATCCGCACCGACTGGCGTGCGCAACGGAAGGATGGCCAGCGACGCGGGCTCTGACCCCAGCCAGGTTGCGGCCTCTTGTTGCTGGTTCGGCCCGCAGAAAGGCTGCTGCAGATCGTCGGCAAACGCGCGGATCGATGGCGTGACGTCCTCGGCGAATTCACTGTTCGTGAGTCTCGGCAAGTCCCAGAGTCGTAGTGCGATCGCGGTCAGATCGAACTGGTCGCCCAGGCTGCGGATGATGTGAGCCGGAATCTGGCTGGCGTCAGGCTCTGCCAGCATGCGTGCACACCATTGCAGCAGGTCCAGGTTGATGCGTTCATTGCTGCCCGCGTTCTGCAGCAGTTGCCTCAGACGCAGTTCGTGTTCGCGCAGGCGGGTCCGCAGCGTCAGGATCTGGCGTTCACCCAGCGAGATGGCCCGGGCCTGGTTGGGGTGCGGCACGCTCAGATTGGCGAACACATCGGCGTGCGCTTCAAAGAAATCAGGGTTCTGGGTCAGGTAGTCTGCGATGGTCTGAGCGGTCAGGGCATCCTGGGTCATGAGGCTTCCATGTGGTGAAGAGGGCACAAGTCGGGGCGCGGCGCGGTCCCCGATACATGCTGGCTGATGCAGGAATTATCCGGCAAAGTGCGGGGCGGAGCCAGTGACGGGTCGCAAGGGTCGCCCTGCCGGGCTGCGGGGGCAACCCCATGGAGCAGCGGGGCTGCTACACCGAAAGATACCGGTGTTGCGTCTCCGTGTCCCGCAACAGGTCCTGGCTGTCGGCTGTGTGGACGATGCGGCCTTTTTCCAGGATGTAGGCGCGGCGGGCGTGGCGCAGCGCGAAGTGCACGCTCTGGTCGGTGAATAGAATGGTCGCGGTCTTGGACAGATCGTCGATCAGTTGACCGATTTGCTGGACGATGACGGGGGCCAGGCCTTCGTTGGGCTCGTCCAGCAGCAGTACGCGTGGCTCGCTCATGAGCGAGCGGGCCACGGCCAGCATCTGCTGCTGGCCGCCCGACAGATGGCCGCCGTCCCGGTCGGCCAGTTCCGCCAGCATGGGGTATTGGTCGAAGATCCGTTCCACGGTCCAGGTGCGCGCAGCGCCAGGCCGGTGGTATTCGCTGATTTCCAGGTTCTCGCGCACGCTCAGCGTGGGAAAGATGCGCCGGTCTTCGGGGACCAGGCCGATGCCCGAGCGGGCAATGCGCCAGGTGGGGGCACCGGCGATGTCCTGGCCGTCGAACAGGATCTGTCCCTCGCGGGGCGGGGTGAGTCCCATGATGCTGCGCAGGGTCGTGCTTTTGCCCGCACCGTTGCGCCCCAGCAGGCAAACGGTCTCGCCCGCTTCCAGCGACAGGGAAACGCCCTGCAGGGCGTGGCTTTCACCGTAGTAGGTGTGAATGTTCCGGACGTCCAGGATCATGCCGGCTCCATCATGTCGGCGGCTTCGTCGCCCAGATAGGCGCGGCGCACTTCGGGATCGGCGCGCACGACTTCGGGTGCATCCAGGATCAGGCGGCTGCCGTGGTGCATGACCAGGATGCGGTCGGCCAGATCGAACACCACCCGCATGTCGTGTTCCGTGACCAGGAAGGTGTAGTGGCCGGTGCGCGCCAGCGTGCGGACCAGTTCGATGATCCGGCCGGTCTCGTCGGGTGTCATGCCGGCGGTGGGCTCGTCCAGCAGCACCAGTTCCGGGCGAGTGGCCAGCACCATGGCGATTTCCACCAAGCGCTTGTCACCATAGCTGATGGTGCCCGCCACGCGGTCGGACAGATGGGCCAGCGACAGTTCCGCGAGCAGCGCGTCCGCGTCCTGCTGGACGGCCTTGTTCGCGGCGGCCCGATTGGCCCAGCGCCAGCTTTCACGGCGCTGCGCGGTGACGGCGACCTCTACGTTCTCGCGCACCGTCATTTCCGTGAAAATATTGTTGAGCTGGAACGACCGCGAGATCCCGAGCCGGCTGATGACATGAGGTGGCAGGCCCGTGATGTCGTGGTCCTTGAACTGGATGCTGCCGCTGCTGGGCACCAGACGCCCGGAGAGCAGGTTGTAGAAAGTCGTCTTGCCGGCACCGTTGGGGCCGATGATGGCCAGAGTCTCGCCGGTGTGGACCTCCAGGTCGATCCCGGTCACCGCTTTGACCCCGCCAAAGTGCTTGCTCAGGCCCTGGACGAGCAGGATGCAGTCGGGCGTCATGGCTCTGTCCTGCGGCGGCGCGTTTTCAGGACGTCGATGAGGGTGCCCAGGGCGCCGCCCCTGAAGAACATCACCATCAGCGCGAGGATGATGCCCAGAAACAGCATCCAGGCCTGGGTAAGACTGGTGATCCAGGTCTCCAGCAGGACGAAGATTCCGGCGCCCAGGAACGGCCCCAGGAAGTAGCCGCTGCCGCCCAATATGGTCATGAGTACGGGTTCGGCCGACATGGTCCAGTGGGCGAGTTCAGGGCTGGCAATGCGCAGGAAGGGGGCCATCAGCCCGCCCGCGAGACCTGCGAACCCACCGGCGATGGTGAATGCCGCGAGCCGATAACGGCGCACGTTGAGGCCGCAGAACGCCACCCGCTCCGGGTTCTGGCGGATGGCGCGCAGAATCATGCCGAAGGACGAGCCGCAGATCCGGTACAGGACGAGTCCGGCAATCACCACGATGGCAAGCACCACGTGGTAGTACACGGCGGGGTTGCCCAATGTGAGCTTGATCCCCAGACCCAGCGAACCCACCGTGAAGCCCGAGATCCCGTCGCTGCCGTTGGTGACGGAGCGCCACTGGTGCACCACGCCGAACACCATCATGCCGAAGGCCAGGGTCAGCATGGCGAAGTACACCTGGTCCAGGCGAACGCAGAAAAAGCCGATGACGAGCGCCAGAATCGTGCCGGCCAGGAAAGATACCAGCAGGCACGCCAGCAGCGGCCAGTGCATCGATTGCAGAAGCATGGCCGTTGCATAGGCGCCAATGCCGTAGAACGCAGCGTGGCCGAAGCTCAGCATCCCGGTGTAGCCGAAGATCAGGTTGAAGCTGGCGGCAAGCAGTCCCAGGATCAGGATCTGGGTGGCGATGAAGATGTAGAAGAAGGGGGCGATCCAGGGAAGCGCGATCAGCACCGCCAGCAGGGCCGCCAGCCAGATCCGGCCGCCGAGCGTGTTCATGTCGACCTCCCCGGGCCCATCAGGCCGCGAGGCTTGATGAGCAGCACCAGCGCCATGCCGATGAAGGGCAGCACCAGATTGACTTCGGGCAGATAACGCCCGCCCAGGCCGTGGATGAGGCCCAGGATGATGGCACCGAGCAGTGCGCCGGGGAAGCTGCCCAGGCCGCCAATCACCACCACGATGAAGCTTTCGATGATGATCTTGTCGCCCATGCCTGGGTCGATGGCGCGCATGGGAGCGGCCACCACGCCGCCCACTGCGGCGAGCCAGGCACCGAATGCGAACGCGCCGGTGATGACCAGGCGTGTGTTGATGCACAGTACCTGGGCCATTTCGCGGTCCAGGGCGGCAGCGCGCATGATCTTGCCGATCCGCGTGCGGTTGAACAGCAGCCACAAGCCGAGCAGTGTCAGAACCCCGACGACCATCACGAAGGCGCTGTAGCGCGGGTAGCTGAGTTCACCGCCCAGGTGGATCGCGCCCTGCAGCAGTGCGGGTGGATCAATGATGTGGATGCCCGGCCCCCAGATGAGTCTTGTGGATTCATTCAGGATGAGCAGCAGGGCAAAGGTCAGCAGCAAGCTGTCGGTGACTTCGCGCTGGTAGATGAAGCGCAGCATGCCCCGATCGATGGCGACCGCCAGGGCGGCCACCACCAGCGGTGCCAGCAGCAGCGTCAGCCAGAAGGGCATCCCCAGGCTGACGATGCAGGCATACGCCAAGTACGCGCCCAGCATGTAAAGCGAGCCGTGCGCGAAGTTGATGACGTTGAGGACGCCAAAGACGATGTTCAGGCCCACTGCAATGATGAAAAGCAGCAGGCCGATGTCCAGGCTGTTCAACAGCGCCAGGCCGAGACCGCCCATGTCACATCTTGCAGGCGGGGTCGACGGGCGGCGTGACTTTGGTGCCGTCGAAGTTGTGGACCTGCGTGAGCGAGCGGATCTTGTCGGCGGCGTTCATGGCGCCGGTCAGGCCCCAGGTCGGTCCAATGAGCGCCTGATGGTCTTCCTTGCGGAAGGTCAGGTCGCCTGTGGGCGCCTGGAACGTCATCCCGGCCAGTGCGTTGATGACCTTGTCGCTGTCCACGGACCCGGCTTTTTCGAGGGCGGCCTTGTATGCATAGATCGCGGTGTAGGCGCCTTCGGCGTTATAGCTGGGCGGGTGGTTGTAGGCCTTTTTGTAGGCTTCGACGAAGTGCTTGTTCATGGGGGTATCCCACGAGGCATACCAGTAGCGCGTGCCCAACCAGACGTTCTCGGGCATCTGGTCACCCAGGGCGGTCAGGACCTCGGTCGCGGCGCCCACGTTCATGAAGACCTTGTAGCCCTGCTTGAAGAAGCCGCGTTCGTTGGCCTGGCGCACGAAGTTGACCAGGTCACCGCCCCAGAGCGAAATCAGCACCCCGTCGGGTTTGCTCTGCATGACGCTGCTGATGAACGGTGTGTAGTCCTCGGCACCGAAACGCGGGAAGGCAAGCTGGTCGCTCATGAGCACGACCTGGGGATTGTGCGCCTTCAGGTTGTTGCTGAAGTATTCCCAGGACTGGTGGCCGAAGGCGTAGTCCGGCCCGATGGTCGTCCATTTGATCGCGCCGGTCTTGGCGGCGATTTCCGCGCCGCCCGCCATCATCTGCGCCACGTTCACGCTGTCACGGAAGGTGTATTTGTTGCAGAGCTTGCCGGTCACGTCGGGTGTGGCAGCGTGCGTAATGATGAAGGGCTTGCCCAGTTCGGGCAGCACCGGGACCAGACCCTGGGCCACGCCCGAGCTGTCCAGCCCCATCATCAGGTCGACCTTGTCCTGGTAGACCATCTTGCGTGCGACCTGGATTGCGGTGGCCGCCTTGCCCTGGCCGTCTTCGAGCTGGAGATGCAGTTGGCGGCCGAGTACGCCGCCCTTGGCGTTGATCTCTTCGATCGCGAGCGTCGCACCCTGCTTGGCGAATTCGCCATAGGTGGCCGCGCTGCCGGACATCAGGTAGATGCCGCCGATGCGGATGGGATCCTTGGCGTGGGCGGGGGCGCTCGCCAGCAGACCCACGATGGCGAGCGCGCCTAGCACCCGGGTTGGTGAAAGCTTGTTCATGGTTGTCTCCTCGGACTTTGCACTGGCGGTCGGCAGGTGCCGGCCGAGTTGTGAAAGGGGGCCGCTGTGGCTGCGGCCTCATATTGTGGGAAAAATGTAAAACAGTTGTTCGATAAAGTCAAAGATTCAGGGTGGACCTTGCAGATAGGACTCCAGCAGGTCGCAGACGGACTGTGCGTAGGTATTCACGTCGATCTCCTGGCGGCGGTATTTGCTGCGTTTGAGATACCAGTCCTGCATCAGGGCCTTGGTCAGCGATGCGAGCAATCTCGCGTCGACGTGGCGGAAGGCGCCGGCCGCCATGCCCTCTTGCAGGATGTCGAAGAAAATGTCTTCGATCTCGCGCGCGGCTTGCACCGCCTTCTGCCTTTCGGGGGGCGGCAGGTGGCGGGCTTCCATGAAGGAAAAGCTGAACCAGTCGGGCATCATCTCGCTCAGGAACAGGTGCGTGCGCACGGCGGCCCGCAGTTTTTCCACGCCAGGCGCGGCGTCCTGAGTGCGGGTGCGCAGGGTCCGTCGGGTGAGCAGGAATCCGTAGTCCTGGATCAGGTGGATCAGGTCCTCCTTGTTCTTGATGTAGGCGTAGATTCCCCCGATGCTGAAGCCCGACTCGGCGCACAGGTCGCGCAGCGACATGGCATGAAAACCCTTGGAGCCGGCCAGGCGCAGCGTGGCTTCCACGATGCTCGCCAGGCCCTGGATGGCCACCGCCGGCTTCTTGATGCGGATGTGGTGGTGGTTTTCCTGCAGCAGCGCGCTGTAGATGTCGTCTCTGGACAGGCTCAGCCCGGCCTTGAAGCGCTCGAAGTCCTCCGGCATGCTAGTGCCCCGAGCGAGCCTGGTCCCGCAGGATGTTCTTGCGGATCTTTCCCGTGGAGGTCTTGGGTAGCGGCCCGAAGACCACGGCCTTGGGGATCTTGTACGACGCCATGCCGCTACGGCAGAAGTTCACGATATCTTGTTCGCTCACCGCCGGCGCCCCCTCTTTCAGACACACGAAGGCACAGGGCACTTCGCCCCAACGCTCGTCTGGGCGCGCGACCACGGCCGCTTCCAGAACCTGGGGGTGGCGGTAGAGGACGTCTTCGACTTCTTTGCTGGAGATGTTTTCGCCGCCGGAGATAATGATGTCCTTGGCCCGGTCCTTGACCTCGGCGTAGCCGTCGGGGTGCATCACCGCCAGATCGCCCGTGCGGAACCAGCCGTCCTGGAAGGCCTTCGCGGTGCTGGCGGGGTTCTTCAAGTAACCCTTCATCAGGGTATTGCCCCGGTGAGCCAGCTCGCCCAGGGTCTGGCCGTCGGCCGGGACAGGGAGGCCCGTTTCCCGGGACAGCACCTGCACGTCGTCCATGGCGTAGAGTCCCACGCCCTGGCGCGCCATCTTTGCGGCCAGATCGTCCAGTTCCAAGCCCTCCCAGTCGGTCTGCCAGACGCATACCGTCGAGGGGCCGTAGCTTTCCGTCAGGCCGTACAGGTGGGTGATCTGGAACCCGACCGGGCCAGCCTTGGCGATGATGACATTCGGGGGGGCCGCGCCGCCCACGGCGAACTGAACCTTCGTGGGCAGTTTGACGCCGGCTTGGCTGAAGTCGTTGACCAGCAGGTTCAGCACCACCGGCGCCCCGCACATGTGCGTGACGTGGTCCTCGCGGATGCGTTCCAGCACCGCTTGGGACTGGACCTTGCGCAGGCACACGTGTGTACCGCCCACAGCTGTGATGGCCCAGGTGTAGCACCAGCCGTTGCAATGGAACATGGGCAGGGTCCAGAGATACACGGTGTCCGGCGTCATGTTGAAGGCCATGGCATTGCCCATGCCCGACAGGTAGGCACCGCGATGGTGGTAGACCACGCCCTTGGGGTCGCCCGTGGTGCCCGAGGTGTAGCACAGCGAGATGGCGTCCCATTCGTTGTGCGGCTTCTGCCAAGCGAAGTTCGGGTCGCCCGAGGCGATCAGGGACTCGTAATCATAGGCCGCCATGCCTGGTGTCGCGGGATGTTGGTGCGCGATGGCGATGCGCAGCGGCGGGTGTTCCAGGCCTTTCACCGCCTCGGCCACCAGGGGCTCGAATTCGGTGTCGTAGAGCAGCGCACGGGCTTCACCGTGCTGCAGGATGAAGCGGATGGAAGCGGCATCCAGCCGGGTGTTGAGGGCATTCAGCACGGCGCCAGCCATGGGGACCGAGTAGTGGCTCTCCAGCAGTTCGTGGCTGTTGAAGCACAGCACCGACACGGTGTCGTTGCGTCCTATGCCTAGCGACTGCAGTGCGCTCGCCATGCGTCGGCAGCGTTCGTAGAACTGGGCGTAGGTGAATTCACCGTCGTCATCCTTCACCGCGATCTTGTGGGGAAAGACCCAGGCCGATCGCTTCAGGAAGCTCAGCGGTGTGAGCGGCGAGTAGTTGGCGGCCTGCTGCTCCAGATCGGTGTCGAATTTGTCGGATGCCATGAAAATCGCCTCCTTGGAGGGCTTCAGGATGGAAACCTGGGGTTGCTGAGCGCAAGCTTGCGCCGTGTCAGTGCCATGAGCAACTCGGCGAGCGCCGGCTGGTCCTGTTCGGACAGTCGCCGTTCACGGATCAGTCGGTCGAGCGTCCGTTCGTCGGCGGGCAGATCTCCGAGGCCAGCTTGCTGAAGGAACCGGGCAATGGCGGAAGCGGTGTCGGTGTGGTAGGCCGGGCCCTGCTGCAGCTCGCGCGCCGCGATGCCCATGGCACGTGCCACCATGCGGGCTGCGTAGGCTTCGTCGGGCGGGAGCACCGGTAGCAGCTGCTCCATGAGCGTGCGCCGGGCCACGTCCAGCAGGGCTGCGCCGTCGGGCTGGTTGATCATGAGGCGGCCTCCGGTTGCCGGTGTTGCGGGTCATGGGTGAGGTGCCCGATCTGGTCCAGCAAGTCGAACTCCATTTCGGGCAGCATGCGCCCGGTGAGCGCCAGTTCCAGCGAGGGCTCCTCGCCGGACAGATGCCGCTGGGCCTGCTGCAGGGCGATGACCGACCAGCGCACCAGGCCCATGATCTCCCAGTATTCGACGGCGCAGGCATCCACCGGGCGTCCCGAGGCAGCCGAGTATCCGGCGAAAAGGTCGGCCTTGTCCCCCAGTCCGCCCACTTCGCGTTCCCGGACACCGAAGCGCCAGCTTCGGCAGCACAGCCAACCCAGATCTTCGTAAGGGTCGCTCCACGCGGCGAATTCCCAATCGAGCACAGCGCTGAGCTGCCCATCGCGCACCATGTAATTTCCGGTCCGGAAGTCGCAGTGGCACAGCACGGGGCTGTGGGCGGTGGGCGCGTGGTCGGCCAGCCAGGTCAACGCCCAGTCCAGCACGGGGTGAGGGTCGTCGATCTGTTGCAGGGCGTGCTGGTAGGTGCGCACGCGGTGCAGTGACGGCGGACCGGCGGGCAGCTCCAGGAATTTCAGGTCGGGGTGTGGAGGCCTGACGCGGTGCAGGAGCGCGAGTTCTTCGCCCAGGCGGCGCGTCAGGGCCCTGGTTTGGCCAGGGTCCAGCGCGCCCTGCAGGAAGGTGCGGGGGGCGCTGGTGCCTTCCGCCCTTTGCATGATGAAGAAATTGCGCCCCAGCACGGCTGGGTCCGTGCATAGCCAAAGCGGCTGTGGCACCGTAAGCCCGGCTTCGTGTGCGACCTTCAGGACATGGAATTCCTGGCTTCGGTCCAGGCTGGCAGCGATGCGCGAAGGAGCATCGCTGCGCAGCACGAAACGGTGTTCGCCAGGGTGGGTGCCACCCGCCATGCGCACGGTCAGGGCGTGGTTGTCCTGGATGGCGCCGCCGGTCAGCCGCGAGAATTCCAGGATCTCGACGGATTGCGCACGGCATTCGCGCCGGAGGTAATCGGTCAGCGCGGCCTCAGGGGCGGTCATGGTCGGGTCCCCAGCGCCAGAAGCCGTCGTCGTGCAGCAGCCGCTGCGCCAGAACCATTTTGTGGACCTCGGAAGCCCCATCGACCAGCCGGGCCTGACGGGCGTAGCGGTAGATCCATTCCAGCGGCGTGTCGCGCGAATAGCCGTGCGCGCCGCATAACTGGATGGCGGTATCGACCGCCTTGTGCAGGGCATCGGCCACCGCGACCTTGGCCATCGAGACCTCGGCCCGCGCGAAGTCGCCCTGGTCCAGCTTCCAGGCGGCGTGCATGGTGAGCAGGCGACCGGTGCGGATCTGCAGCGCTGCTTCGCCCAGCATCCATTGCACGCCTTCGTGGTCGGCCAATGCCTGGCCGAAGGCCTGCCGTTGCGTGACATAATCCCCCGCGATTTCGAGCGAGCGGCGCGCCAGTCCCAGCCAGCGCATGCAGTGCGTCAGCCGTGCCGGCCCCAGGCGGATTTGCGTGACCTTGAGCCCGTCGCCGATTCCCATGAGGCGGTTCTCGTCCGGGATGCGCAGTCCGTCAAAGCGCAGCTCGCAGTGCCCGCCGTGTTCCTCCGGCCCCATGATGGGGATGCGGCGCACGACTTCCCAGCCCGGGTCGTCCCGATGGAACAGAAAGGCCGTCAGGCCCTTGCGGGCATCGTCCGAGGTGCGCGCGATCAGGATGAAGTGTTCCGCCACCCCCGCGCCGGTGATGAAATGCTTGGTGCCTTGGATGCGCCATTGATCGCCCTCGCGCGTGGCGCTTGTCAGCATCATGGCGGGGTCCGATCCGGAGCCTGGTGCCGGTTCCGTCATGGCGAAGGACGAGCGCACGGCGCCGTCGATGATGGGCTGGAGCCAGCGGTCCTTCTGGGCTGGCGTGGCGATCTTGTTCAGCACCATCATGTTGCCATCGTCCGGCGCGGCGGAGTTGAACACGACCGGCCCGAAGATCGAGCGGTTCATCTCCTCGTAGCAGGCGGCCATGTCCGCCATGGACAGACCCTGTCCGCCGCGTTCCCGGGGCATCTGCAGGCACCACAGGCCCTGGGCGCGGGCCTTCGTGCGCAGCACTTGCAGACGGGTAGGGTCCAGGTTTTCATGGGCGTCGTAGGTCTGCGGATCCGCTTCCAGCGGAATGAGCTCGGTGGCGACGAATTGGCGGATCCGGGCGCAAAAGTCCTGGGCGGTGCGAGATAGGGTGAAATCCATGTCGTGGAGCTCCTTACAGCGTGGATTGCAGGTGGCCGCCATCGACCACCAGCGAACTGCCGGTCATGTAGGCCGAGGCGTCCGAGGCGAGCAGCAGCAATGGGCCGTCCAGGTCCTGGGGCTGGCCCAGATGCCGCTGCGGAATGCGGCGAATCAGCGTCTGGCCGGCGTCCGAGGCGAAGAATTCCTGGTTCAAATCCGTTTCGATGTAGCCGGGGGCCAACGCGTTGACGCGGATGCCGTGGCGCGCCCATTCCAGCGCCAGCGCGCGTGTCATCTGTTCCAGCCCTGCTTTGGAAACCGTGTACGGCAGCACGTTTCCGGCGACGCGATGACCGAGGATCGAGGACACCAGGATCAGCGAGCCGGGGCGCCTGGCGGCCACGAGCCGGTGTGCGATCTCGCTCGCGGTGATCCACGCGCCCCTGAGGTTGACGGCGATCACCCGGTCCCATTCTTCGGTGGACAGCGAAAGGGCCGGTTTGTTGGTGGCGATGCCCGCTGCACAGACGGCGATGTCGATCATGCCCGCGCGCGCTTGCACCTCGTCCAGCCCGAGGCGGACGCTGTCTGCGTCGGCCACGTCCATGGGCTGGGCCGTGGCGGTGATGCCCGATGCGGCCAGCCCTTCGGCGAGCCGGACCAGCGGGTCGCGGTGGCGCCCGGCAAGGATGACGGCCGCCCCTGCCAGACCCAGCGTGCGTGCGAAATGCGAGCCCAAGCCGCCGGAAGCACCGGTGACCAAAGCGGTTTTGCCTGCCAGGCTGAATCTGTCGTCCATACGCTGATCCTCTCTCGTGGTTTGAGTGTAGAGCGATCGTTCGATTTTCTCAATTTGCCGGTGCGATGATGCGCTACTATGACTGAGAATGGGTGCCGCGACAGGCGGCGTCCGCCATCGGAGAGGCAGTCATCATGCAGGATATCGTCGTCGTGGGGGCGTGCCGGACGGCCGTCGGGGATTTTGGCGGGGGCCTGAAGGACGTGCCGCCATGTGAGCTGGGTGAAACGGTGGTGCGCGCGGTGCTGGAACGCACGGGTGTGTCGGCGGCCGACGTGGGCCACGTCGTCTTTGGGCACGTCATCAACACGGAGCCGCGCGACATGTACCTGTCACGCGTGGCAGCTCTCAACGCCGGCATCCCTGACAGTGTGCCGGCATTCAATGTGGATCGGTTGTGCGGCTCGGGTCTGCAGGCCATCGTGTCGGCAGCCCAGTGCCTGATGCTGGGCGATGCGGAGGTCGCAATCGGCGCCGGCGCCGAGAACATGAGCCGGGCGCCCTACGCGGCGGTGGGACAGCGCTGGGGATCGCGCATGGGGGATTCGCGCCTCATCGATATGATGACCGGGGCGCTGTCCGATCCGTTCGATCATTGCCACATGGGCGTCACGGCCGAAAACGTGGCCAAGAAATACGGCATCAGCCGCGAGGAACAGGACGCGCTGGCGCTGGAATCCCACCGCCGGGCGGCACATGCCATCGAGCACGGGTATTTCAAGGAACAGATCGTTCCAGTGGTGCGCAAGACACGCAAGGGCGATGTGGTGTTCGACCGCGACGAGCATGTGCGGTCCGATGTGGATGCGGCGAGCTTCAGCAAGCTCAAGCCCGTGTTCCAGAAGGAAAACGGTACCGTGACGGCCGGCAATGCGTCGGGCATCAACGATGCAGCGGCCGCGGTGCTGCTCATGACGGCGGACGCTGCCAAAGCACGCGGCGTGAAGCCCATGGCGCGCCTGGTGTCGTACGGGCATGCCGGGGTGGACCCGAAGTACATGGGAATCGGCCCCGTTCCGTCCAGCCGCATGGCGCTCAAGCGCGCCGGGTTGTCGCTGGAACAGATGGATGTGATCGAAGCCAACGAAGCCTTTGCCGCCCAGGCTTGCGCCGTGGCGCACGAGCTAGGATTCGACCCGGCAAAGGTCAACCCGAACGGCAGCGGGATCAGCCTGGGGCACCCCATCGGCGCCACGGGCGCCATCCTGACGGTCAAGGCGCTGTACGAGCTGCAGCGCACCCAGGGCCGCTATGCGCTGGTCACCATGTGCATCGGCGGCGGCCAGGGAATCGCGGCGATATACGAGCGGATCTGATCAGCGCCGGGCTCAGGCCCGGTTGATCAGCGCGTCCACGTCGATCGCGCCCTGGAAGACCGTCGTGGCGGGACCCTGCAGCCGCAGGGTGTCACCGTCCCATTCGATGCGCAGGGTGCCGCCGTGCATGTCCACACGGACCGGGCTGTCCAGCACCCCGCAGCGGATGCCTGCCGCCACGGCGGCGCAGGCGCCCGTACCACAGGCCAGGGTTTCGCCGGCGCCGCGCTCGTAGACGCGCAGGTGGATGTGATGCCGGTCCAGCACCTGCATGAATCCCGCGTTGACCCGGTTTGCGAACCGCCGGTGACTTTCGATCAGGGGACCGATGCGGCTGACCGGGTACGCTTCGACGTCCTCGACCTGGACGACGGCGTGGGGGTTGGAGATTGCCACCAGCGAGCACCAGATTGGCGCTCGCTCATCGTTCACGTCCAGCCCGTACTGTGTATCGTCGCCGCAGGCGCGGGTGGGCAGCCCCTGCGTGTCGAACGCCACCCCGTCCGGGGTGAAGGTCGTGCGTCCCATGTCGACCGACACCTCGCCGTCGTCGGATGCGCTGAGGACGATGACCCCTGTTGCGATCTCCGCCCGCAGCGGGTTGCGCTGCGACAGACCCTGCTCGTGCACGAAGCGCACGAAGCACCGCGCACCGTTGCCGCAGTGCTCGACTTCGCCGCCGTCCGCATTGAAGATGCGGTAGCGGAAATCGGTATCGGGCCGGGTTGCCGGTTCCACCAGCAGGATTTGGTCGGCACCGACGCCGAAATGCCGGTCGGCCAGTGCTCGGGCGCGTTCGGGGGTGATGTCTATCGATTGGCGCACGCCGTCGAGCATGACGAAATCATTGCCCGCACCGTGCATTTTGGTGAAGTTCCAGATCATGGACTGACCATTCCTCAATAAAATCCAGCTTCCCCTTCCGGCCGTGTCTTGAATCGGCGGTGTACCCAATAGTACTGTGCAGGATCCTGGGATACCGCATTTTCGATCAAAACGTTCAGGCGGGCAGTGGCGGCTTCAGGGGTATCGTCCCCGGGGAAGTTTTCCACCGCTGGTCCGACGTCCACCCGGTAACGCCCGGTGTCCGGGTCCAGGCGGCTGATGACCGGCACGACGACGGCTCCCCAGGCTTTGGCGATCTGGGCGGCCGAGAGCAGGGTCGCTGCGGGTACGCCGAAAAACGGGATGAAAGCACTGCCCTGGCGGCCGAAGTCCATGTCGGGCAGGTAGTACACGGGAATGCCCTTGCGCAGATAGCGGATCAGACCGCGCACCCCGTCGTGGCGGCTGACCAGATGCACCTGGTTGAAGCGTCCCCGGCCCAGGCGCACGATTTCGTCCACGTCGGCGTCGCTTTGCCGGGTGTAGAGGGTGGCCGACTCCTTGAGAAACAGGGTGAGCCGTGTGGCGGCCGCGTCCAGCGCGATGAAGTGGGGTGCGAACATCAGGATGGGGCGTTGCTGATCCATCACGTCCTGCAGGAGCTGTTCACCGTGCAGTTCGACGGTGTCCAGTATCCGTTCGCGCGACCCGAACCAGCACAGGCCCCGGTCCACGAAGGATTGGGCCAGCAGCCGGAAGTGGCGGCGTGCCAGGGCGTCGCGTTCCTGTTGCGTGCGGTCCGGAAAGCAGCGGGCCAGGTTGACCTGAACGATGTGGGCGCGAGATCGCAGCAGCCTGGGCGTGAGCCACCCCAGGACTCGGCCCCAGCGCAGGCGTGTGTGGTCGGAGCAGCGCCCGAAATATCCCATCACGGCGTGCAGCAGCGGTTTTTTGTCGAAGGCCATATCGGGTGGATTTTAATGTGCCGCGTCGTCGGGATGGGGTGGTGCGTCGTCGGGCCGTTTGTAGCGGTTGTAGCTCCACAGGTATTGTTCCGGAAAACGGCGGATCAGCGTTTCCATCGCCTGGTTGATGGCGGCGGCCAGCGTTTCCGTGGTGGCCGGCAGGGGGTCGGGCAGCCGCAGGTAGTGCATGCGCCAGCCGCGTCCGTGCGGCAGGCGCTCGCCGGCCGTCAGGATCACGGCCACGCCGGTTTGCAGTGCGATGCGCGCTGCCAGCGTCATGGTCAGGGCGGGGCGGCCGAAAAATGGCAGCCAGATGCCGTCGCCTTCACGCGGCACCTGGTCGGGCAGCATGCCCACGGCCTCGCCGCGCTTGAGTGCGCGCACGAATTCCCGCACGCCCTGGCGGTTGGCGGGAACCGCCCGCAGGTTGTGCATGTCGCGGGCCGATTCGACGATGGGGTCCAGCAGCGGGCTGCGCGAAGGGCGGAACATCACGGTGAGCGGCCCGTACTGAGTCAGGTGCCGAGCGGTGATCTCGAAGCAGCCCAGGTGCGGCGTGAGGTAAAGCACGCCGCGCCCTTGGTCGACGGCAGCCCGCACCACGGGCTCCTCGTCGCTGTGGGTGCGCGCCAGGCACAGGGACGTGCGCCACCAGACCTTGGGGATCTCCAGAATCATGGCGCCCGACTCGGCGGCGGCGCGGCGGGCGAATGCCGGGTCGTCGTAGCCGGCCTGTCGCGCGTTCTGCCGCAGTCGCCGCCGGTAGCGCCCCGGAAAGGCGTAGATGAACCGTCCGATTCCGCGCCCCAGGAACTGGAGCCAGGAGAGCGGCAGGACGGACAATGAGCGGACGAGAAACAGCAACATTCGGTGTGGAAAATCCCTGTCTGTCAAGGAGGTTTGACCATGGAGCCGCCATTTTCGCTTAAAATGATGAGGATCGCTGAGTTAACCGACAACTTGCGGAGCGATCTCCGTGCCGGCATCGGCACGCCAACAATCCGCTAAAGCGTCGCGCCCCGACTGAGGTGCAACGCGAATCGTTCAACCTCGCACCGGGCGGCCCGGTGCTCCTAAAGGACGCATCGCTGTGGCAAACAACGATTTTCTCTTCACCTCTGAATCTGTCTCCGAAGGTCACCCCGACAAGGTCGCTGACCAGATCTCGGACGCCATTCTCGACGCATTGCTCGAACAGGACCCCAATTCCCGGGTTGCCGCCGAGACGCTTTGCAATACCGGGCTGGTGGTGCTGGCTGGTGAAATCACCACCCGCGCGAACGTGGACTACATCCAGGTCGCGCGCGACACCATCCGCCGCATCGGCTATGACAATACCGAATACGGCATCGACTACAAGGGCTGCGCGGTTTTGGTGGCCTATGACAAGCAGTCTCCGGACATCGCCCAGGGCGTGGACCGCACCCCCGAGGAAATCCTGAACCAGGGCGCCGGCGACCAGGGCCTGATGTTCGGCTACGCTTGCGACGAGACGCCGGATCTGATGCCGGCCCCCATCTGGTATGCCCACCGCATCGTGCAACGGCAGTCCGAGCTGCGCAAGGACGGCCGCCTGCCGTGGCTGCGCCCGGATGCCAAATCCCAGGTCACCTTCCGCTATCTCGACGGCAAGCCGGCCGAGGTCGATACGGTCGTGCTGTCCACTCAGCACCACCCCGATATTTCGCAGGCCGAGATCCGCGATGCGGTGATCAAGCACATCATTCGCCCCGTGTTCCCGGCGGGCCTGCTGACCGACCACACGAAATTCCTGGTCAATCCCACTGGCAAGTTCGTGGTGGGCGGCCCGCAGGGCGATTGCGGCCTGACCGGGCGCAAGATCATCGTGGATACCTACGGCGGCGCCTGCCCGCACGGCGGTGGCGCGTTCTCCGGGAAGGACCCGTCCAAGGTCGACCGCTCGGCCGCCTATGCGGCGCGCTACGTGGCGAAGAACATCGTGGCGGCGGGTCTCGCGCGCCAGTGCCAGATCCAGATCAGCTATGCCATCGGCGTGGCGGAGCCCATCAACATCACGGTCTACACCGAAGGCACGGGCGTGATCCCCGATGACCAGATCGCGCGTGTGGTGCGCGAGCATTTCGATCTGCGTCCGCGCGGCATCATCGAAATGCTGGATCTGCTGCGTCCCATCTATACCAAGTCGGCCGCTTATGGCCACTTTGGCCGCAGCGAGCCTGAATTCAGCTGGGAGGCGACCGACAAGGTCCAGGTCCTGAAGGCAGCTGCCTGACCGTCTTCGGACAGTCTGTTGCGGCGGGATCGGCTGGCAGGCTGGTCCCGCCGCTTCGTTTATAATGTCCCCCTTCTCCTGAGGGGCGCTGCACCGGCCCCGCCGCCCGTTCATTGGGCGCTGCAGCGGGCCGCCAGGCTCAGGAACCTTCTTCATGAACGGCGCCCATCATTGCCCCGCGCGGGTATGGTGGGTCGCTCATCATCTCTGACGTGGGCTCTACAGGAACGACATGAGCACTGCACACGATTACGCTGTCGCCGATATCACGCTGGCCGATTGGGGTCGCCGCGAGATCGCCATCGCAGAAACCGAAATGCCCGGCCTGATGGCCACCCGCGAAGAATACGCTGCGCAGCAGCCGCTGAAGGGCGCGCGCATTGCGGGCAGCATTCACATGACCATCCAGACGGCGGTCCTGATCGAAACGCTGAAGGCCCTGGGCGCCCAGGTCCGTTGGGCTTCCTGCAACATTTTCTCCACCCAGGATCACGCAGCCGCCGCGATCGCCGCCGGCGGCTCGCCGGTGTTTGCCGTCAAGGGCGAGTCCCTGGAAGACTACTGGCAGTACACGCACCGCATCTTCGAATGGCCAGGCGAGCCTGCCAACATGATTCTGGACGATGGCGGCGATGCGACCCTGCTGCTGCATCTGGGCGCGCGTGCCGAGACCGATGCTTCGGCGATCGCCAATCCGACCAGCGAAGAAGAGCGCGTGCTCTTTGCCGCCATCAAGGCGCATCTGGCCAAGGACCCCAAGTGGTATTCCAGCCGCCTGTCGCACATCAAGGGCGTGACCGAGGAAACGACCACGGGCGTACACCGCCTGTACCAAATGTCCAAGCGGGGCGAACTCAAAATCCCGGCGATCAACGTCAATGATTCGGTCACCAAGTCCAAGTTCGACAACCTTTACGGTTGCCGTGAATCGCTGGTGGACGGCATCAAGCGCGCCACCGACGTGATGGTGGCGGGCAAGATCGCCGTCGTCTGTGGCTTCGGCGATGTGGGCAAGGGTTGCGCCCAGGCGCTGGCGGCCCTGCGGGCCCAGGTCTGGGTGACTGAAGCTGATCCCATCTGCGCGCTGCAGGCGGCGATGGAAGGCTATCGCGTGGTTGACTTGGGCGACGCTGGCGTGGTGGAACAGGCCGATATCTTCGTCACGGCTACCGGCAACTATCACGTGATCGGGCGGGACCACCTGTACCGCATGAAAGATCAGGCCATCGTCTGCAACATCGGGCACTTCGACAGCGAAATCGACGTGGCCTCGGTGGAAGATCTGAAGTGGGAAGAGATCAAGCCCCAGGTCGATCACATCATCTTCCCGGACGGCAAGCGCGTCATCCTGCTGGCCAAGGGCCGGCTGGTGAACCTGGGCTGCGCGACGGGCCACCCGTCCTTCGTGATGTCGGCATCCTTCACCAACCAGACCATGGCGCAGATCGAGCTGTTCACCCGGGGCGGGCATTACGCCACGGGCCAGGTCTATGTGCTGCCCAAGCACCTGGATGAGAAGGTCGCCCGTCTGCATCTGAAGAAGCTGGGCGCACGCCTGACGACCATGACGCATAAGCAGGCCGATTACATCGGCGTTCCGGTCGAGGGCCCGTACAAGTCCGACATGTATCGTTATTGATCGGTCGGTGGCACCGCAACCGTCTTTCTGGAGCCGTTCATGATGTTATTGCTCGTCTGGATCCTGAATGCCGTGGCCTTGCTGGTCGTGGCGTATATCCTGCCCGGAATCACCGTGGCTTCCTTCGGATCGGCTCTGATTGCGGCGCTGGTGCTGGGGCTGCTGAACGCGGTCGTCAAGCCGCTGCTGATCCTGCTCACATTGCCGCTCACGGTGGTGACGCTGGGGCTGTTCCTGTTCGTACTCAACGCCCTGGTCTTCTGGCTGGCCGGCTCCATCCTGCGCGGCTTTCAGGTGGACGGGTTCTGGTGGGCCGTGATTGGCGCCATCGTCTACAGCATCGTGTCCACGGCGCTGACGGGGCTGCTGGTTTCATGAATCCCGCGCAGACGGTCAGCCTGGAGTACTATCCGCCGCGCGACATTGCGGCTCAGGAACGCCTGGTGCGGTCCGCCAAGCGCTTGTCCGCCCTGAATCCGGCGTACGTCAGTGTCACGTTCGGCGCGGGCGGCTCGACGCGCGCCGGTACGGTGGATACGGTCCAGATGCTGCAGAACCTGGGGTCCGAAGTGGCGCCTCACCTGTCCTGCATGGGAGCGAGCCGCGCGGATCTCCAGGCAATCCTGGACGACTACCAGGCGCGTGGCATCCGCCGCCTGGTGGCCTTGCGCGGCGACATGCCCTCCGGCATGGGCGGGGACACGGGTGACCTGCACCATGCCAGCGAACTGGTTGCCTTTGTGCGCGAGCGCTACGGCGACCAATTCCACATCGAGGTGGCGGCCTACCCCGAAATGCACCCGCAGGCGCAGAGTAGCGAACACGACCTGCAGCACTTCGTGGACAAGGTCCGCGCCGGTGCCGACGGCGCCATCACACAGTATTTCTACAATCCGGATGCGTATTTCCACTTCGTGGACAGGGTACGGGCCCGGGGCCTGGATATTCCGGTCACACCCGGCATCATGCCCATCACCAATTACACGCAACTGGCGCGGTTCTCCGAGATGTGCGGCGCGGAGATCCCTCGCTGGATGCGCCTGCGGCTGCAGGGATTCGGCGACGACAAGGCCTCGATCCGCGCCTTTGGCGTGGACGTGGTGACCCAGCTGGTGGCCCAGTTGCTGGAGCAGGACGCGCCGGGCGTGCACTTCTATACGCTGAACCACGCCGACGCGGTGGCGCAGATCTGCGCCAATCTGGGGGTGCGTTAGGCGGCGGATGGGCGGCGGATCGGTGCGCACCCGTGCGCGCGCCGGGGGTTTACAGTTCCCGCGCGGGTACCGCCCAGCCCATGTCCGTCAGGATGGAATCCAGCCGTACGTCGTGCGTCGCCGGCGTGTAGGGCTGGCTGCCCAGATCCCCGCAGGCCCAGGCGATGCCCAGGCTCGTGAACGGGTGGCCAGCGGTCTTCAGCGCGGCCAGGGTGCGGTCGTAGTAGCCGCCACCGTATCCCAGGCGGTCGCCCTGGCGGGTATACCCCAGGGTAGGGACCAGAACGATGTCGGGCGCCGAGACCTCGGGGCCGTCCGGCTCCTGGATGCCGTAGGGGCCGGCGTGCAGTGGGGTGTCCGGATCCCAGCGTCGGAACGCCAGGGGCTCGTCCTTGCCCCTCACGACTGGCAGTGAGATCGTCAGGGTGTCGTCCGTCGCCCACTGGGTCAGCAGCGGTTGCAGCTCAGGTTCTTCGTCCATGGACCAGAAGGCGGCGATGTGGCGGACGTCGGGGCGGCCAGACTTGCGCAGGCGCGTGCGGTTGGTGGCCAGCCAGGTGTAGAGACGGCCGCGGATGAGCAGTGCGCCCCGGTCCCGGTCCTGGGGCGACATCTGGCGGCGTAGCTGTTTCAGTCGCCCTCTCAGGGGGAGTGCGGTATCCTGTGCGTTCTGAATCATGGTGGGCCGTTTGGTGGTGTTCATATGGGGTTTCTGGACATTCTAAGGGATTGTGACGCGGTGGACCCGACCCCCTCGGCGGCCCCGAAGATGCGCCGCCATCCCCTGATCTGGAGCTTGCTGGGCCTGACGCTGGGCCTCACGGGCTGCGCGGGCGCGCAGGCGCCCACGGCCTCCGAACAGCAGGCCGGCGAGGCGCCTGTTGCCGAAATGGCGCCGGTCGCTTCTGCAGCCCCGACCGCTGCGACTCCGGCTACTGCGGCGTCGACGCCCACCGCGCCCGTTGCACCTGTGGTGGCGGCGCCGGCCGCTCCTGTGGTGCCAGCCGTCACGCCCTATGTGGCCCCGTCCGTTCCGCCGGCGGCCCGCCAGGCCGTCCTGGATGCCTACGATGCTGTGCAGAAGAACCGCTGGTCGGATCTGGATGCCCTGGTGCCAGCCGCCAGTGCGGACCCAGTCTTGGGCATGTATCCGCGCTACTGGTCGCTGCAGCATCAGCTTCAACTGGGCACGGCGCCTGTTCCGCAGGCTGCGCTGCAGCAGTTTCTGACCGACTACCCTGGCACCTATCTGTCCAGCCAGCTTCGTGACCAGTGGATCATCGCCGCCGCGCGCAGTGGCGATTATGCCCAGGCGCTGCGCCTGGATCCCGGGCCCGACCCATCGTCCCGCGTCCAGTGCTCGCAACTGTTGTCGCGGCAACTCACTGGCCAGAAAATCCGTTCCACCGATTTCCTCAGCGCCTATCAGCCGAATTCGGACTGCTGGGATCTGCTGGACCAGTTGGCGGCGGCTCATGTGCTCAGCCGCAAGGAACTCAATGGCCTGTTGCGCGACACGTTGGAGACCGGGAAGTCGGGGCAGATCAGCCGGGTGGCGGCGGCCGTATTTGACGACCAGGGCATGGTGCAGTTCGCTGCGCTCATGAAGAATCCCCGCCACTGGCTGGAGTCGCGTTCGCAGCCGCGCGCAGCCATCGACTTCGAGTTGGCCGAGGTCGCACTGGCGCGCCTGGCGCGCAGCGACGACCGGGCCGAAGCTGCGCAGTACGTCCGCGACCATTGGGCACGCTGGATTCCGGCAGCCGACATGCAATGGGTCTGGGGGCAGTTTGGCCTGGTGTCGGCGTTAAGCATGGACCCGGACGCCGCGCGCTGGTATCGGGATTCTGGCTATGTTCCCATGACCGATTTCAATCATGCCTGGGAAGTCCGTGCAGAGCTGCGGTCTTCGCCGATTCATTGGGATCGGGTGGCCATCGCGATTCGCAAGATGACGGCTCGCCAGGCGGACGAGCCAGTCTGGCGTTACTGGTACGGCAGGGCGCTGCAGGCCCAGGGCAATCAGAAGGCGGCACGCCAGTATTTTGGGTCCATCACCACGGACCTCGGTTTTTACGGCCAGCTTGCGTCCGAGGCGCTCGGCAAGAATCCGTACATGCCGCAGCAGCCGGGTCCAGTGGCGGCTGGCTGGGTGTCTCAGGCTCGTCATAACACAGGGCTGGAGCGCGCGGTGTCGCTGTTCGACCTGGGGTGGCGCCGTCAGGCGGTACCCGAATGGAACTACGCGCTGCGGGGAATGAGTGACCCACAGCTGCGCGGCGCGGCCGAATTCGCGCGCGAGCAGCAGATCTATGACCGGGTGGTGAATACGTCGTTGCAGACCCGGCATGTGGTGGATTTCAGCCAGCGATTCATTGCGCCGTTCGAAGGTCGGGTCGCGGCCAAGGCGAAACAGGTCAATCTGGATCCGGCCTGGGTCTACGGTCTGATTCGCCAGGAATCCCGCTTCATGACGGATGCGCATTCGCACGTGGGGGCGTCCGGGCTGATGCAACTCATGCCGTCCACGGCGCGCTGGGTGGCGCGCAAGATCGGGATGAAGGGCTTCAAGCCGTCCGAGGTCAATGATTTCGACACCAACACGGTGTTGGGCACCAGCTATCTGAGCATGGTGCTGCAGGACCTGGGGGGCTCGCAGTTGCTGGCGACTGCGGGTTACAACGCGGGACCTGGCCGGCCCAAGCGCTGGCGGGCCGCGCTGCAGGCGCCCGTGGAAGGTGCGATCTTCGCCGAGACCATTCCGTTCACCGAAACCCGCCTCTATGTGAAGAACGTCCTGTCTAATTCAGTCTATTACGCCACGTTGTTCTCCGGGCAGCCACATTCGCTGACGTCGCGCCTGGGGATGATCAGCCCGCTGACCGACACGCGGACTGCCTTGCCGTGACGGTGATGGGTGTGGATGAAGCCACGCGCGGGCTGGACGTGTACATAGTGGGTGGTGCCGTGCGCGACGATCTGATGGGGTTGCCGGCCGGTGATCGTGACTGGGTGGTGGTAGGATCCACGCCCGAAGCGATGGTGGCGCGCGGGTTCGTGCCGGTCGGCGGCGACTTTCCGGTGTTCCTGCATCCTCGCACACACGAGGAATACGCATTGGCCCGCACCGAGCGCAAGTCGGGCCGCGGCTATCACGGTTTTGTTTTCCACGCAGGACAGGACGTGACCCTGGCCGACGACCTGCGCCGCCGTGATCTGACGGTCAACGCGATCGCGCGGGCGGCCGATGGCACGCTGGTCGATCCGCTGGGCGGGGTGGCCGATATCCGGGCGCGTGTGCTGCGCCACGTCGGGTCGGCGTTCATCGAAGATCCCGTCCGGCTGCTGCGCCTGGCCCGGTTCGCCGCCCGGTTCCATGACTTTTCCATTGCACCCGAGACCCTGGCGATGTGCCGCACGCTGGTGCGGGACGGCGAGGTCGATGCGCTGGTGCCCGAGCGGGTCTGGCAGGAATTCGCCAAGGGGCTGATGACGGCGCACCCTTCGCGCATGCTGGAAGTGCTGGTCTCGTGCGGCGCACTCGAGCGCGTGGCCCCGGGTCTGGTCTGGGCACCCGAAGTCGCGGCTGGCCTGGATCGGGCGGCACAGCGCGGCCTGGATCTTGCGCAGCGTCATGCCCTGCTTTGCCGCTGCTCGGCCGTTGACCTGCAGTCGCGCCTGCGGGCTCCGTCCGCCTGCCGCGATCTGGCGAGATTGTTGCCCGGCCTGTTGCAGCGTCTGTCGGGTCTTGCATCGGATGCGTCGGGTGGCGGGGCGGTGGGCACGGCCGACTGGCTGGACGTGCTGGAATCCTGCGATGCGCTGCGCCGCCCCGACCGCTTCGAGGCTCTGTTGGGAGCGGCTGCTTGTGTGTGCCAGAGCCTGCAGGCTGATGTCTGGCTGGCCCGGCTGGCGGCTGTTCGGTCGGTCGATGCGGGCGCGATTGCGCGAGCCGCCGGCGGCGACCCTCAGCGGATCCGTGATGGCCTTCGGGCCGCGCGTACGCTGGCGTTGGAGCAACTGGGTTGACCATGGACAAGATTCAGGCCGATGCCGTGAGGCCCGTGCTGGTTTTTGATTCGGGGATCGGGGGGCTGACGGTACTGCGCGAAGCGCGGCTGCTGATGCCGGAGCGTCGTTTCGTCTATGTGGCCGACGATGCCGGATTTCCTTATGGGGACTGGGACGAGCCGGGGTTGCGCGCTCGGCTGATCCTCCTGTTCGGAGAGTTGCTGCGGGTTCACCATCCGGTGCTGTGCATCGTCGCCTGCAACACGGCCTTCACGCTGGCGGGTGCCGACTTGCGTGCGGCCTTCCCGGGGATGACCTTCGTGGGCACGGTTCCCGCCATCAAGCCCGCCGCCGAGCGTACCCGGTCGGGCCTGGTATCCGTGCTGGCCACGCCAGGCACCGTGTGCCGCGAATATACGCGCACACTCATTCAGTCCTTCGCCTCGCGTTGCGAGGTCAATCTGGTGGGGTCCACTGAACTGGCCGGCATGGCCGAAGCCTATGTGCGCGGCGATGCCGTGGATGACGTCGCGGTGCGTGCCGAGATTGCTGACTGCTTTGTGCAGCGCGCCGATCGACACACCGATATCGTGGTGCTGGGCTGCACGCACTATCCCTTCATGACCAACGTCTTCCGGCGGCTGGCCCCATGGCCCGTGGATTGGCTGGATCCGGCCGAGGCGATCGCGCGCCGGGCGCGCAGCCTGCTGCTGCGTCCACCCAATGCGTTGCATCCGGCGGACGATGATGCTGCGTTCTTTACCAGCGGTACGCCGGACTTTGCGACGCGGCGGCTGATGAACAGCTTTGGGTTGCGAGTGACGGAGTCGGGAGGAATTGGGCCTGCCGTCCAGTTGGCGGGCGTACAGGCGGCACCCTAAAGCCGGTCCCGCCGGTCCCCACGCGCAAAGCCCAGCAGCGGTGGAGCAATGCCTCGGCCCACAGCCATCACCTTGAACAGTTCCCCCATTTCAGCTTCGGACAGCAGCGTGTTCAACGCAGTGAGTTGGCGCGCACGCAGTGCCGGGTCCTCGCCGGGTGCGCGGATCAGATCCGTCAGTCCAGCGTTCATCAGGAATCGTGCCTGGGACGTATAGCCCAGCACGTCCAGCCCACTGTCCAGCGCCGCGTCAGCCATGGCGGTGAAGTCCACGTGGGCAGTGATGTCCTGCAGGCCGGCGAGCACCAGCGGCTGGTCGTGGGCATGGTGGCGGAAGTGGCACATCAGCGTGCCCTGGGTGCGTTGCGGGTGGTAGTACTCGCGACGCGGAAAGCCGTAGTCGATGAGCAGCGCTGCACCTTTTTCCAGCCACAGACCCAGGTTGCGCATCCAGGCCTCGGCCTGCAGGTTGAGTTCCGACCGGTAGCCCGGCAGCGGCGGCATGCGGGCCGCGATCACGGCTGCCGTGGCGGGTGGCGCATCGTGCAGTACCCAGCGAAATGGGGCAGGCGCATCGGGGCGCGCATCTGTTGCCACGCCCAGCAGGGCCGGTGTCCCGGCCTCGGTCCATTGAAACAGGATCGCTGGCATGGCATCCAGGACCTCGTTGGCGACGACGCAGCCAGCGAAGGCGTGGGGCAAGGTGTCCAGCCACTGAACTTGGTTCCCCCAGGCAGCCAGGCGCTCCTGCTGGCGCGCGCGCAGATCGGCGGACAGCTCCAGAATGCGGTAGTCCACGGCTATGCCCAAATCCCGCAGCGCTGGAATCAGGGCGTCGGCGAGCGCCCCCGACCCGGCACCGAATTCCAGCACGGTCGATGACTGGCTGGCCGCCAGGATTTCCGCTACCTGGCGCGCCAGCGCCTGCCCGAACAGGGGGCTGGTTTCGGGGGCGGTGGTGAAATCGCCACCCTGGTGCAGCTTGGTGCTGCCGGCGCTGTAGTATCCCAGGCCGGGTTCGTAGAGCGCGACCTGCATCCAGTGCTCGAATGACAGCCAGCCGCCAGCGTCGGTGATACGCTGGGTGAGCATGGCGCGCACTCGGTGGCCATGTTCGCGGGTCGCGTCGTCCACAGGCGGCAGGCCTGCGGGCAGGTGGATGGGAGGCAAGAGCATCATAGGGCGCAAGCATAGCAGGCGCGCGGGGGATATCTGTACTGATTATCCTGCTGCCTGGCTTGTGCGGGTTCGCCGGTCAGCCCCGTGTCACCCGGCAATCGGGATGCGGGTCGTGAATTTGCTGCGCGCCGTGGCAAAGAAGCTGCGGACGTTGCGGATGCGCGGGTCGCTCGTGAGACACCGCTGGGCGAGCGCCTGATAGGCTGGCATGTCGGCGACCATCGCAATCAAAATGAAATCCGGACCGCTGCTGACCCGGTAGCATTGCTGGATGGCGGGTTCTGCCAAGAGCTGGGCTTCCAGTGCGTCGGCCTGTGTGGCCGCCTGGGTGTCCAGTGTGACCTCGATGATGACCGTCAGCGCAGCCCCCATCAGTACCGGGTCCAGAATCGCCACGCGCTGCTGGATGAGGCCTGTTTCGACCAGACGCCGGACTCGCCGCAGACAGGTGGGTGGCGAGGCGTGGACCTTTTCAGCCAGGTCCTGGTTGGTCAGGGCGCAGTCCCGCTGGAGCTGCTCCAGAATGCGGTGGTCCAGGTCATCCAGCTCGTTGGCGCGGATCGGCATGATGTGTGTCCATTCTGTAAAAGAGGTCAGACATTTCCAGATATTGACCAATGATTCTATCTACACATGAATAATGAAATAATTTTTCTTATTATAGAAGATAAGAAATAATAATTCGTTTTGATTAGGAAATAGAAATCATATTTCCATAGGTTTTCCGCACAATAGCGCAACTGTTGAAACGAAGGAGTCTGCTCCATGTGTGGCATCGTCGGTGCTGTGGCGCAACGGGACGTAGTCCCCATTTTGCTGGAGGGCCTGCGCCGGCTGGAATATCGCGGCTATGATTCCTGCGGCGTGGCCGTGCATACCGGCACCGGCCTGCAGCGGGTGCGCAGCACGCGCCGCGTGGCCGAACTGGAAGCACAGGCCGAACAGGACGGCATTCATGGGCTGACCGGCATTGCACATACGCGCTGGGCCACCCATGGCGCGCCGCTCACGCATAATGCGCATCCGCACTTTTCGGGTCTGGATCCGGCCGCGCCGCGCATTGCGCTGGTGCACAACGGCATCATCGAAAATCATGACGTGCTGCGGGCGGAGCTGCAGGCCGTCGGTTACGTGTTCCAGAGCCAGACCGATACCGAGGTCATTGCTCATCTGGTCGATCACCTGTACGACGGCGATCTGCTCGCGGCCGTCCAGCAGGCCATTCGTCGGCTCGAAGGCGCCTATGCCATCGCCGTCTTCTGTGCTGCGGAGCCGCACCGGGTCGTGGGCGCCCGCCAGGGCTCTCCGCTGGTCGTGGGCTGTGGCACCGACGGCAATTACCTGGCTTCGGACGCGTTGGCGCTGGCCGGAACCACCGACCAGATCATCTATCTGGAAGATGGCGACGTGGTCGACGTGCAGCTTTCACGCGTGTGGGTGACGGATGCCCGCGGCCGCCCGGCGGATCGCGAAGTGCACACCGTGCAGATCCATACCGGCGAGGCGGAACTGGGCCCCTACCGTCATTTCATGCAGAAAGAGATCTTCGAGCAGCCGCGCGCGGTCGGCGATACGCTGCGCGGAATCGATGCCGTCATGCCCGAGCTGTTCGGCGATGGGGCGCATGCCGTGTTCGCGGGCATCGACCGCGTTCTGATCCTGGCGTGCGGCACCAGCTTCTACGCCGGGCTGACGGCGCGCTACTGGATCGAATCGGCCGCGGGCATCCCGGTCAATGTGGAAATTGCCAGCGAATACCGCTACCGGACCAGCGTGCCTGATCCACGCACCCTGGTGGTGACGATTTCCCAGTCGGGCGAGACGGCCGACACGCTGGCTGCACTCAAGCACGCCCGGAGCCTGGGCATGCAACAGACGCTCACGATCTGCAATGTGGCCACCAGCGCAATGGTCCGCGAATGCAAGCTGTCCTTCATCACGCGGGCCGGCGTGGAAATCGGCGTGGCCTCAACCAAGGCTTTCACCACGCAACTGACGGCGCTGTACCTGCTGGCCCTGTGCCTGGCGCAGATTCGCGGGCGTCTGGATGCAGCGGCGGAAGAACGGGCCCTGAAGTCGCTGCGGCACTTGCCGGCGGCCATTTCCGCCGTGCTGGCGCTGGAGCCGCAGATCATCGCCTGGGCGGAGCGTTTCGCCAGCAAGGAAAATGCGCTGTTCCTGGGGCGCGGCATGCATTACCCGATCGCGTTGGAAGGCGCCCTGAAGCTGAAGGAAATCAGCTACATTCATGCAGAGGCGTACCCGGCGGGCGAACTCAAGCACGGGCCGCTGGCGCTGGTGACCGATGCCATGCCGGTGGTCACCATCGCCCCGCACGACGAGCTGCTGGAGAAGCTGAAATCCAACATGCAGGAAGTCCGTGCCCGTGGCGGCGAACTATATGTCTTTGCGGATGCGGATTCGCAGATCATTCCGGCGCCGGGCATGCACGTCATCCGCATGCCCGAGCATTATGGTCAGCTGTCTCCCATTCTGCATGTGGTGCCATTGCAGTTGCTGGCCTATCACACGGCTTGCGCCCGCGGGACAGACGTGGATAAACCGCGCAATCTGGCCAAGAGCGTGACGGTGGAGTAGGGCTGCGGCTGCGTTGGTTTTCGGTGAGAGAGGCTCCATGAAGATTGTGAATGCGACGGATGCCGCTGAAGCGCTCCCTTTGCCCCAGTTGATCGACGCATTGCAGGCGGGATTCGTGGCCGGGTGCCACGTCCCGGAACGGCAACACCACAGCATTTCCATGACCGGGGAGCCGAATGCCACGTTGCTCACCATGCCGGCCTGGAGCATCGGCACGAAGGAGCCCTCGTTCCTTGGCGTCAAGCTCGTGACGGTCTTCCCGGGGAACACTGCGCGGGATCTGCCGGGCCTGGAATCGGTCTATGTGCTGTTCGATGGCGCCACGGGTGCCGTGCTTGCGATGATCGATGGAAACACGATCACGGCACGCCGGACCGTGTCGACGGCCGCGCTGGCCGCGAGCTTTCTCTCGCGTGAAGACGCGCACCGCTTGCTGGTGGTGGGCGCAGGACACGTGGGTAGTCTCTTGCCCGAGGCCTATTGTGCCGTGCGGCCGATTGACGAGATTCTGGTTTGGGACATCAGGCATGCGGCTGCCGAGGCCCTGGTTGACCGGTTGACCGGGGCCGGCATGAATGCACGGGTTGCCGAGGATCTGGAGCAGGCTGTTCGGCATGCCGACATCATCAGCACCGCCACACTGTCCACAGAGCCGCTGGTCCGGGGAGATTGGGTGCGCCCGGGCACGCACGTCGATCTGATCGGCTCGTTCACGCCATTGATGCGCGAGTCGGATGATGCGCTCATCGTCCGCGCATCGGTGTATGTCGACATCCCGACCGCGATCAGGAGCGCCGGCGACCTCCTGTTTCCGGTCAAGTTGGGCCTGTTCACGGCGCAGAACGTCAGGGGTATGTTGGCGGGCTTGTGCCGCGCCGGCGCCCGGGCGCGGGACTCGGATCAGGAGATTACGGTCTTCAAGACTGTAGGGTCGGCACTGGCTGATCTGGTTGCAGCAGAGATGGCCTACAAGCGCTTGCTGGAAGCGTGATTCGCCCATGCCCGGCCTGGTGCTGCTTCAATCGTGGAGCGCCGTCCCTTTGAACTTGAACCGTGCGCCGGCCGCCGGTGATTCATGCACCTTCCAGATGATGCCATCCGGGGTGAGGCGGATGTCGGCGGTGGCCATGGTGTTTTCATCGTCACTGTCGGCGGCGTCGGCCCGGTAGATGGGATAGTCCGCATTGCCGGTGTCGGACAGGATGGCCAGCGGATCGATAGGCTGGTTCCGCATCGAGTACTGCGACAGCAGATGCTCCGCGCGGATCTGCCGGAATCCGGACGACGCGGTGATCCATTGCGGCAGGTTGCGTGTCGCGGCGTGGATGGCGTGATTGGCGTGCGCCGAAGGGACGGCGGCGACCTGCACAGAGCAGGCGAACGCGCCATATTCCACGCTCAGCAGGCCGCCATTCCGGGCATCCCCGATCGCCAGATGGAAGCTTCCGGCACGCGGGTTGTCCTGGAGGATTTGGACGGCCTCTTTGGCGCTGCCGGCATTCAGGGCGGCGCGTGAGAGCACCATGCGCGGCACCCCTGCAGTTGCCTGCTTCCCGCGAATGTTGTTGACGGTAATGGCCAAGCCGTTGCCTGTGACGGCAAACGTGTGCCCCGGGATGGACCCGGGGTAGACGAAGCTCGCAATGCTGGGCTGGCCGTCGATCCGATATTCAGCGATGGCACAGCTGCCGGCGAATCCCGGGTACCCGTCTTCGTTGTGCACGATTCGCGCAGCGCCGCCGCCAGGCAGCAGGATGGTGGTGCAGCCGTCAGGGGCAAACGCCCACAGATCCCCCCGGCAATTCCACAGGAAAACGTCGTCGAACGGAAGCCCGAGCCCGGCGGCAAGTCCTTCCAGCTCGGACCAGATGAGCGGGAAACGCTCGCGAACGAGCCGCGCCATGGTGGCGACGCGGGCGCTTCCGCGCCACGTCATGATCTCCGCCCACGTCCGGGTGTCCAGCAGGTGCTCATGCATCGCTGCGGCGCCGAACCGTCCCAGCTGTAGCCCTGCGTCGAAAGCGGATCCGGAAATCTTGAGATGCGACAACGCCGGCATGTCATTCTCCTTGGTCTCTCTTGCACATTGCAGGCTCGTCCCGACCCGGGCACGGGGGTGGGACGCCTGTCGTTTCGTCCACAGTATAGGGAAATCGAGGGGGTGATAAAACATATGTTTCGTAATACGATCGTTTTGCAACATGCTTTGCAGAACCGTTTTGCCGCGATCATTGGTGGCGTCATCGCACTCATTGCTACGTCGGGTGGTGGATTGACGCCTTCGTTATCGAGCCTGTCATGTCGCGGACTTCACCTGAGGACACCATCATGAAATTTTCTCGAGGTATTGGGGTCGTGGCAGCTGCGGTGCTGTCCATGGCGTCCACCGCAGCGCCTGCAGCAGAACCGGTCACTTTGGGCTGGGTTGGCCCGCTCTCCGCACCTGGCAATTACTCCAGCGGCCAGGAAATGCGCTGGGCGGTTGAACTTGGCGTGGAAGAGATCAACAAGGCCGGCGGGGTTTTGGGCCGCCCGCTGAAGGTCTTCTACGAGGACACCAAGGGCCAGCCTTCCGAAGGCAGCGCGGCTGCGGTGCGCTTGATCACGAAGAACAAGGTATCCGCCATTTTTGGCGAATTCCACAGCTCGGTTGCGCTCGCCGAGATCGATGTGGCGCACCAGTACGGTGTTCCGTGGGTGGGTACGGACGTCTGGTCCGATGACATCACCGCAAAGCAGTATCCGGAGGTCTTCCGCCTGGCTCCAGCCAATTCGTTGATTTACGTGAAGATCGCCAACTGGATCGCGGAACAGGGATTCAAGCACGTGGCAACCGTTGCCGAGAACACGGACTTTGGCCAAGGCGGCGCCAAGGTCGTGCTGGATACCCTGAAGGCGAAGGGTGTTGCCGATACGCCGGCGACCATCGATCTGAATCAGCAGGACTTCACCCCGTCGCTGATCCGGCTGATGAGCCAGAAGCCCAAACCCGATCTGCTGCAGATGATCGTTGCGGGCCAGGCCCAGTACCAGATCGTCAAACAAGCCTGCCAGCTCGGCTTCGCGCCCAACGCTGCCACGAAGATGATCGGTTCTTCGGGTCTGTTGCAAAAGGACGTTTGGGAAGTGGACGGCGAATGCGCCAAAAACCTGTTGATCGTCAACGTGGCACGGCCCAAGTCGCAATGGAACGACAAGGCGAAGAGTTTCGTCCAGGAATTCCAGAAGCGCTATAACCGCCCGCCCACCGGGGTCGCGATGGAGGCCTATGACACCCTGGGTGTCGTCGTGGCAGGGATCGAGCAGGCCAAGTCCAGCGACCCCAAGGCTGTCATCAAGGGGCTGGAGAACGTTCACTACACCGGTGTGAACGCAACGTATTCGTTCTCGACCAACAAGAGCCCCGCCTGGGCTTACCACCAGTTCATGGATGTTCCCTTCACGGTCATCCAGTACACGCAGATGAATCAGGCGCCCGAGGATGCGGCCATTGTCTACCCGAAGGAGTGGGCGACGACCGACAAGATCTTGCCGCTGAAATGAAGCGGGCCTGCGCACGGGCCGGCCGGCCCGTGCGCAGGCGGCTTGCAACGAACGGGAGCGCAGCGTGAGCTATTTTTCTTTACTGACCGTCAACGGTCTGGTGATAGGGCTGATCTATGCCCTGACGGCGGCGGGCCTGACCCTGATATTTTCTGTCCTGCGCGTCGTGAACTTCGGCCACGGCGCCCTCTACATGGTGGGGGGCTACGTTTCCTACTATGCGATCCGGTATCTCGGCCTGCCGCCGATTGGCGGGGTGATCGTGGCCATGGCTGCGCTGTTTCTGTTCGGCATCCTGTTCGAGATGCTGATCATGCGCCCCGTCTACACGGACGAGGTCGAACGCAAGGACGAGTACGCCATCATCGTGACGTTCGGGCTCACCATCCTCCTGTCGAACCTGGCCATCGTGGTGTTCGGGCCGTTCAGCAAATCACCGCCTCCGTTCATGGCGGGCACGCTGATCCTGGGGCCCATCATTCTTCCCTATGACCGCCTGATCGCGGCGCTGGTGGCCATCGCGCTGCTGTGCGCCACGACCTGGTTCCTCGCCCGCACCACGCTGGGGCAGGCGCTTGACGCGGTCAGCCAGAACCGCGAATCAGCTGCCGTCATCGGCATCAATCCGCGGCGCATGTACACCATCGCCTTCGGCCTGGGCTCGGCGCTGGCCGGCGGCGCCGGTGCCCTGATCGCGCCGATCTTCGCGCTGTCACCCAGCATGGGTGACCTGCCGGTCGTGCAGGCCTTCATCATCATCGTGATCGGCGGGATGGGTTCGGTCGGCGGCAGCATCGTCGGCGGCATCCTGCTGGGCCTGGCGCAAAGCTGGGGGGTTGGCTATCTGCCCGATCCGAATCGGGCGCTGGCCTATACCCAGGCGTTCGGCGCGGTGCTCCTCGTCATCACCTTGCTGTTCAGGCCCACCGGGCTGTTCGGGCGGGTCCACCTGAGGCTTGAATGATGGCAACCGCACACTCGAAACGCCTGTCCGCATCCGGCATGGGTCAGACGCTGTTGCTGCTCGTGGCGTTGGCCGTGCCGCTCTTCGGCGGCGCCTACTGGATCCACGTGGGCGCGATCCTCTGGTACTACGCCATCCTGGCATCCAGCTGGACGCTGCTGGCTGGATTTGCGGGCCAGTTCTCGTTCGCCCATCTGATGTTCGCCGCGCTGGGCGGGTATGCGTCGGCCCTGATCGTGGTGCACATGGGGACGGCGTATTTCCCCTTGGCGATCATCACCGGCGTGGTCCTCGCGATCGTCGTCGGGGCGCTGATCGGCTTCATGGTGCTGCGGCTCTCGGGGCCTTATCTGGCGCTGTTCACGCTGGCCATCTCCGAGGTGTTCCGGATGATACTGATTGCCGAAGAGCACATCACCCGCGGCAGCCTTGGGTTGCAGGTCCCCAGATTCTTCAAGGGAGACTCGGACATCCCGTACTACTACCTCGGCCTGGCGCTACTGGTCGGCTCCATGCTTTTGATGGGGTTTCTGTTGCGTACCCGTGTCGGGCTGTTCCTGCGCGCCATTCGTGAAGACGAGGGGGCTACGCAGGCAAGTGGCGTCAATACGACGCACTACAAGATTCTGGTGTTCGTCGTCACCAGCGGCATTGCGGCCATCGCGGGGATCTACTACGCCCACTTCATCGGGATCTTGACGCCCAACATGATGATTCTGCCGGAAATGGGCATCGTCATTGCCATGGCTGTCATCGGCGGCATCGAGAGCCTTCCGGGTGCCGTCGTAGGAGCGGCAATCGTCTACCTGCTGTCCGAGCTGCTGCGTGAGTACGGCGAGCTGCGTTTCGTGTTGCTCGGCCTTGCGCTGATCCTCGTCCAGCGATTCGCGCGCAATGGGCTGCTGCCTCTTATCGAGCGCTTCGGGCGACGTCCGGCGGTGTCGTCGCGGCTTGCAGTGCCGGATGGCGCATCGGAGAAACCGCATGGCAACTGATTCCTCCAGGCCTTTCTTCGCGGCGCAGCATCTCGCCAAGCATTTCGGTGGCATTCAGGCGGTTGCCGAGGTCTCTCTGGACATCGCGCCGGGCGAAATCGTTGGATTGATCGGGCCCAATGGGTCCGGGAAGACCACCACCATCAACATGCTCTGCGGCGCGCTCAACTCGGACGGCGGGAAGATCCTGCTGGACGGTGCCGATCTGACGGGCATGGCTGCCCATTTCTTCGCACGCCACGGTGTGGCGCGAACCTTCCAGGTTCCCCGGTTGTTCCGCCGCCTGAGCGTGCTGGAAAACCTGATCGTGCCGGCGCTTTCCGACAGGCGCGTGAAGCGCGCAGCCGCCGAGGACATGGCCGACGACGTGCTGGAATTTTTGCGGCTGTCGCACCTCAGCCAGGATTACGCACGTTCGCTGTCGGGGGGGCAACAGAAGCTTCTGGAGCTCGGGCGCGCGCTCATGCTGGACCCGAAACTCATTTTGCTGGACGAGCCGTTTGCCGGCGTGCACCCGCGATTGCTCAATCAGATCATCGAGCACATCAAGGCGCTGAATGAACGGGGGATGACGATCGTGCTGGTCGATCACAATCTGGATGCGATCCGTTCGGTTGTCCGCCGCGTCGCCGTCA
This sequence comes from Castellaniella sp., assembly GCF_004321985.1. Taxonomy (GTDB): domain Bacteria; phylum Pseudomonadota; class Gammaproteobacteria; order Burkholderiales; family Burkholderiaceae_B; genus Castellaniella. The sequence goes on from NZ_SCQN01000039.1 coordinate 124,514, forward strand.
TGGCACAGGGGCGGAAGATCGCCGACGGATCCGTGGACGATGTGCTTCGCGATCCCGCAGTGATCCACGCCTATACCGGTTCACGCAAGTCGAATGGGAGGGCAGGATCATGACGACCATGGCGGGCCGCGCGCAGCCGGCCTCCTCGGAACCCTATTACGAGTCGGCGCCGCATTTTTCCGGGGAAGAACTGGTGGCGGGCTATACCCGGGACATCGACATCCTGCGAGGGCTGACCGCGCGGATCTGGAAGGGCAGGATTTCGTGCGTGGTGGGCCCCAACGGGACCGGCAAATCGACCCTGCTGAAGGCCATGTTCGGTTTCCTGCGCCCCAGTGCCGGCCAGATCCTGCTCGATGGACAGGACATCACGGGCAGTCCGCCACACCAGATGCTGAGCCTTGGCGTGGCCTACCTCCCGCAGCGTCCCAGCCTGTTCCCCTATTTGACGGTGGAATCCAACCTTCGCCTGGGGCTCTGGCACGCGCGTCTGAAAAAGTCGGAGATTCAGGACCGGCTCGACCGGGTCTATGCCCGGTTTCCGGTTGTCGAGAGCAAGCGCCGGCAGCCGGCCGGACAGCTTTCGGGGGGACAGCAGCGCCAGGTGGAGATTGCTCGCAGCCTCATGGCCGAACCATCCGTTTATCTGATCGATGAACCGACGGCCGGGATCGACCCGCAGACCAGCGAATCCATCTACGAGATCGTGGCCGGGCTGGCGCACGAGCTGGGAAAGGCGGTGTTGCTGGTGGACCAGGACATTCGCAGCGCATTGGACATCACGGACTATGTATATGTGGTCAAGACGGGCGCGGTCGTCGCCAGCGGACCGCGGGAAGAGTTCGGCGGAGACACCGATGCACTGGTGGCGCGATGGCTCTATGCCAGTGGTGAGTGAGGGCCGCCGGCGTTCGCCGCCTTCGGCGCGGCAACCCGTTCTTTCACTTTATCGTTGAACCAACCATCAGGATCAGTCATGTCGTGGGAAACAGTCTTGTATGAGGCCAGTGAAGGCATCGCGGAGATTCAGCTCAACCGGCCTCAGCGGTTGAATGCCGTCGTGCAGCAGCTCTATGACGACCTGAACGCCGCGCTGGATACTGCGGAACGTGATCCGGCAGTGCGTGTCATTCTGTTGTCAGGCGCGGGCCGTGCCTTTTGCGTGGGTGCTGACCTCAAGGCCCACAAGGCGGGCCGGACCGCGTTCGAGCGCCGTGAGTATCTGCGGGGCGAACAATCCGTGTGCCGGCGCCTGCTCCTGCTGTCCAAGCCGGTCGTGGCGGCCGTCCACGGCTATGCACTGGGCGCGGGTGCGGAGATGGCGGTAGCTTCGGATTTCATCCTGATGGCGCAGAGCGCCAGGATCGGTTTTCCTGAAATAAGCCTGGGGAACTTCCTGGGTGGCGGGGTGACCGCTCTGTTACCTCGGCTGGTGGGGCTGGCGAAGGCCCGGGAACTGGTGTTCCTGGGTGAAAAGATCTCTGCGGAGGAGGCCGTTGCCATGGGTCTGGCAAACCGCTGGTTCCCGGATGAGGGGTTCGCTGACCATTGCAGACAGTTTGCCCTGAAGGTTGCCGCGAAGGCTCCCTTCTCGATGCAGCTGGCGAAGGACCAGCTCAATACAGCCAGTGACCGGCCGCTCGATGCGACATTGACGGCGGAACTGGAAGGAATGATGTTCTGCTCCACCACCAAGGATTGGCAGGAAGGAATCGATGCATTCGCTGAAAAGCGCCAACCCATGTTCAGGGGTCAATAGATGGCCAGGCCAATTCTGGACACCATCCTGTCGCCGACATCCATCGCAATCGTGGGGGCGTCCAAGGATCCTCACAAACGGGGATTCCGCTCCATCCAGAAGTTGCTGGAAGACGGGTACGCCGGGACGATTCTGCCGGTCAACCCCAAGGAAACGGAGATTCTGGGCCTCACCTGCTACCCGGACCTGTCCGCATGTCCCGTTGCCGCCGATCTGGCTCTGATCTGCACGCCGGCGAAAACGGTGCCTCAGGTTCTCGCGCAATGCGGCCGGGTGGGAGTCAAGGGGGCTGTCGTGTTGGCTGGCGGCTTCAGCGAAACGGGCGCCTCCGGCCGGCAAATGGAGATCGAGCTCGTCCAAGCGGCGAAATCGGCGAATGTGCGCGTCATCGGTCCGAACACCTCCGGTATCTTCAACACGCACTGCGCGTGCAATCTGGTGGGTTTCGCGGATCTCAAGCCAGGCCACATCGGCCTCTTGTCGCAGTCGGGCAATATGGCGCTGGCGCTCGTGACCGAGGCTCAAGCAGGCGGGCAGATCGGCCTGAGCACCTATGTCGGTGTTGGCAATGAGTCCGATCTTCAATTCCATGAGTACCTGGACTATTTCGAACAGGATCCGCACACGCGAGTCGTCATTGCCTACATCGAGGGGCTGAAGAACGGCAGGGCGTTTCTGTCTGCGCTGGATCGGGTGGGTCGGCAAAAGCCCGTGGTCGTGTACAAGTCGGGGCGTAGCAGTGCCGGCAAGCGTTCGGCGCTGTCCCATACCGGCGCTCTTGCGGGCGACTTTGCCGTCAGCGCCGGTGTCCTGTCCCAGGCGGGCGCCATCCTCGTCCGCCGCTCGGACGATATCCTGCCCGTGGCCGAGACACTCTCGATGCTGGCGCCGCCCAAGTCGCGGCGCGTGGCCGTGCTGGCGGATGGTGGTGGCCATGCCACCATCACCACGGACAACCTGGTGGAGCAGGGGCTGGAGCTGGCGCATCTGGAGCAGAAAACCCACGATGCGCTGGCGGCAATCCTGCCCGCCTCCGCATCGCTGGCCAACCCGGTCGATGTGGCCGGTGGGACCGATGCCGACCCCAGTGTCTTTGCCGCCTGCGCGCGGATCCTGCTGGAGGACGCCAATGTGGACGCGCTGCTCGTCACGGGCCTGTACGGTGGTTATGCTCTACGCTTTTCAGAAACGCTCAGGGACGTGGAAATCACCACGTCGCACGCATTGGCTGATCTGTGCTTCAGCCTGGGCAAGCCCGTTCTCGTGCACAGCCTGTATGCCTACCTGACGGGGAGCGCCAGACCAGCCGCGCTTACCGTCCTTCGAGAACATGGGATTCCCGTTCTGGGGTCGGTGGAACGCACGGTCCGTTGCCTGGCGGCATTGGCCGATTTCGGCGAAGTCCGTGCGCGTCCTTTGCAACGCACCGCTTCAGCCCCGCCGTTGCCGGCGATACAGTCGCTGATCGATGGTGTGCGTGCCGATGGCCGCACACTGGTGCTGGAGCACGAGGGCCGGGCGATGCTGAGCGCCGTGGGGATCGCCATGCCACCGGTTTACCTTGCCGGGACAGGCGACCAGGCGCTCGCCGCATTTCACGCGCTGGCCTCGCCGGTGGCGATGAAGGTTGTTTCTCCGGACGTCGTGCACAAGACGGAGGCTGGAGGCGTCCGGCTCGGTGTCCGCGACGACGCAGGCGTCGAGCGCGCGTTCAGTGCTATTCTTTCCAGCTCCCGCCAGAAGTTTCCTGGCGCGGACATCCGGGGTGTGCTGGTCACGCCCATGGTGGATGCACCGGGCGGCATGGAGGTCGTCGTGGGCGTGGTACACGACCCCAGCTACGGTCCTGTCCTGATGTTCGGGCTGGGTGGCATTCTCGTTGAGGTCCTCCATGACGTTGTCTTCCGCGCCTTGCCCATCACTGAACAGGACGCTTATTCGATGATGGACAGCATCCAGTCCCATGCGGTCCTGAAAGGCGTGCGGGGCGCTGCCGCCGTTGACCGCAGCGCCCTGGCCGGATTGATGCTGGGCGTTTCGCGCCTGTGCACTGCGCACCCCGAAATCACCGAGCTGGATCTGAACCCCGTACTGGCTGCGCCGGGCGGTGTTCATGTGCTGGATGTGCGTATCGTCCTTGACGGGACATCTTGTTGAATCATGCCCACGCCCAACACGCTGGAAGAGCTTGTCGGCCACGTCCAGTCCCACTTTCCTGAGCTGACCCCGCAATTCAAGGTCAGTGCGCGCTATCTGATCGATCATCCGATACAGGTATCGACGCTTTCCGCGCGCAAGCTGGCGAGCCTTGCGCGTGTCCAGCCGGCGACGCTGGTGCGGCTGGCGCAGTACTTGGGGTATTCCGGTTGGGACGCGATGAAGGCGGTATTCGTGCGCGACGTCCAGATCCTGCCGGACAGCTACACCGCGCGCGCGCAATCGCTGGTTCATCATCCCGAATCGGCCCAGAGTGCGTGGGAAACGGCGACTGCACAACATGGCCGCAACCTGAGCATGCTGGGTCCGGCCAATCGAGGTGCAATGGCGCAGGCGGTCCGGCAACTGCAGGGGGCCGCGCGCATTCTGATCGCAGGCTTCCGCTCGTGCTATCCGGCCGCGTTCAGCCTCGGGTACCTGTGCAACCTGTTCCGGTCGGACGTGCATGTGCTGCACAATACCGGTGGCACGATGGATCTGGATCTGCACCATCTGCGCAGCAGCGATACGGTCGTCCTGATGAGCTACGCCCCCTATTCGACCGAGGTTCTGGTGGTTGCCGATGCCGCACGCGCAGAAGGCTGCCACATCATTGTCCTCTGTGACAGCCCGGTGGCGCCGATTGCGCTTCGTGCCGACACGACGCTGCTGTTCCATACCCACGGGAACTCCTTTTTCCCCACCACCGTCGCGCTGCATGCGCTGGTCGAGATGCTGGCCCAGCAGTTACTGGTTTCGGGTGGAGAGGGCGCGGTGGATGCACTGGCGCGCACGGAGTCGCGCCTGCGGACGACGAAGGCGTATCTCGACGACCATTAGCGTGGATGGGCTGAACGGGACACCAGATGCGGGCATTCGCGGCGGCCTTCAGCTTTTGGGCCGTGCGCTGATTGCGGCGATTGCCGCGTCGTAGCCCGCGCGCAACCGGGCGTAGACCGGTCCGGGCTTGCCGTTACCCACGGGGCGCCCGTTGTATCGGGTGATGGGCAGGACCTCCTTGGTTGCGGAAGACAACATCAGCTCATCGGCCTCTTCGACTTCATGTTCCAGGATGATGCGCGCCTCAAACGGGATGTGGGCCTCTTCGGCCAGTTCCTGGATGAAGGCGTAGCGGATGCCTTCCAGGATGAATTGATCGCGCAGAGGGGCATGCAGCACACCGTTTTTCACCATCCAGATGTTGCAGGACGAGCCTTCGGACAGGTGGCCGTCCCTGAACTGGATGACTTCGTCCACGCCGGCGTCGGTGGCGAATTGCTTGGCCAGCACGTTGCCCAGGAGCGAGACGGATTTGATGTCGCAGCGCAGCCAGCGCAGGTCCGGCATGCTGACGGCCGACATGCCGTCTTCGCGCTTGTGGGCGTCCGGGCGCGAGAAGGGAGACACCATGCAGAAAATAGTCGGTTCGCAAGGTTCGGTGGGGAAGCCG
>NZ_SCQN01000040.1 GCF_004321985.1 Castellaniella sp.
GTCGCCCTGACTTGCGGTGCCACCAAGGCGCAGTTCGACGCCACCATCGCCGTCCACCCCACCGCCGCCGAAGAGCTGGTTACGCTACGGAAACCCGTACGGTGATCGAACCGCCGCCTCGTACAGCGGCGGATGCGGACAAGTTCAACTGAACAAGGGCAATGACTCGGGATCGGGCGAGTTCGCCGGTACCGCGGGCGAACAACTCCAGATACGGCCCCTCGCTGCAGGCCTCGATGACCGGATAGAGCTCATCGGGCTTGCGAGAGTGCTCACGCCTGCGCGTCGCCAGAAAGTTCACCTGGCGGCGCCCGCCGTTCAAGCGATACAGGAGCTTATCCATCCAGGTGGTACTGGCTCCATATTCAATGGTCCAGCCAATCCGGCCAGAAACATACTCACTGATCCAGATCATTTCTTCAGCATTTAGCTGAACGTCAGGAAACCTCTTTAATATAAACAACAACAAAACCTATTCTCATTCGTTTCTCCTCAAGGATTTTATCTTGCGCAACCCTTCCATTGGCGGCGCCGGCGCCGCCTGGATCATCGCATTGGCCATTGCCGCGCCAGCCCACGCCGCACCGCAAGGCCTGCTGGAGACGCTGCACCACAACACCACGCTGATCAATACAGTCCCCGCCAACGGCGATCAGAATCCCTACGCCATCTACGTGGCGCCGGTGTCGACGGGCATCATCAAGAAGGACGACGTGCTGGTGGACAACTTCAACAATTCGTCCAACCTGCAGGGTACGGGCAGCACCATCGTCATCTATCATCCCGACACTGGGAAGATGACGCTGTTCGCCGCCATTCCGCGCGAACTCAAGGGCTGCCCCGGCGGCATGGGCCTGTCCACGGCCATGGTGATGTTCAAGTCGGGCTGGGTGATCGTCGGCAGCACCCCCAGCAACGACGGCACCACGGACACCAAAGGCGCGGGCTGCCTGGTCGTGCTCGACTCCCGCGGCAAAGTGAACTCCGTCATCAGCAACCCGGACATCAATGACCCGTGGGGCAACATGGCGGTGGTCGACAGCGGCACGAGCGCGGTGCTATTCGTCAGCAATGCCGGCTTCGGCGTCGGTTCGGCCAAGGGCAAGCCGCCGATCGTTCACACGGCCACGGTCTTGCGCATGGATCTCGACATCCCGAACGGCAAGCCGCCCGTCGTCAAGCGGCAGACCGTCATCGGCAGCGGCTACGGCGCGCAGGCCGACAAGGACGTCTTCCTCATCGGTCCGACTGGCTTGGCACTTTCGGCCGACCAGAAGAAGCTCTACGTCTCGGACGCGGTCAGCGACAGCGTCGACGTCATAGACAACCCGCTCACGCGAACCGACAGCGCGGGCACGGGACATCTGCTCACCCAAGGCGGACTGCTGCGCCGGCCCCTGGCCATGATCATGGCACCCAACGGCCACCTGCTCGTCACCAACGCGCTGAATGGCCAGGTGGTCGAGATCGACGCGGAAACCGGCAAGCAGCTCCACGCCCGCTGGAGCGACGTCGACAAGGCCCAGACCCCTCCGGGCAGCGGCGACCTGTTCGGCATTGCCATGACCCCCGCGGGCAACGGGTTCTACTACGTCGAAGACGACGTGAACACACTGATGCTGGCCAAATGAACCCCCATGACGACAAGGCCCCCCGGCACCCCGCCCGCCGCCATTTCCTGAAGGCGGGCGGCGCAGCGGCCATCGCGGCGGGAACGCTGGGCACGGGCGCCGCCCGGGCACGCGAAATGGCGGCGACCATGAACCGGGGCGTGGAGCCTTTTTACGGCAGGCATCAGGGCGGCATCATTACGCCGCAGCAAAGCCACGCCTACGTCGCAGCCCTCGATCTGACCACCGCCAAGCGCGAGGACATCGTCGCCCTGCTGAAAACCTGGACCGAGATGGCGGCGCGACTGACGCGCGGCGAGCCCGCAGGCACCTTGAGGGAGCCCGCCGACAAGCCCGCCCTGGACTCCGGTGAGGCGCTCGACCTGGGCGCATCCAGCCTGACGCTGACTTTCGGCTTCGGCCCCGGGATGTTCACCCAGGAAGGCAAAGACCGCTACGGCCTGGCCAGATACCGCCCGCCCCAGCTCGTCGACCTGCCGCGCTTCAACGGCGAGCAGCTGATTGCGGCAAAGACCGGTGGTGACCTGTTCATCCAGGGCTGCGCCGACAACGCCCAAGTCGTATTCCATGCGGTGCGCCAGCTGATCCGCACCGCCGACGGCACGGCCCGGGTGCGCTGGGGCCAGGCCGGCTTCCTGTCCACGCCCAAAGGGGAAACGCCGCGCAACCTCATGGGATTCAAGGACGGCACCATCAACCCGGCCATACACGATCCCGCCGCGATGAAGCAGTTCGTCTGGGCCGGCGAAGAAAGCCCGGCCTGGATGCGTGGTGGCACCTATACGGTCGTGCGCCGCATCCGCATCACGCTGGAACACTGGGACCAGATGGAGCGCGGCTTCCAGGAATCGGTTTTCGGCCGCCACAAATACAGCGGCGCGCCGCTGGGCGGCAAGCACGAGATGGATCCGCTGGATCTGAAGGCAGTGGACAAGGACGGCAACCCGATCATTCCGGAGAACGCCCACGCCCGGCTGTCGAACCAGGCGATGAACAACGGCGCGCAGATCCTGCGCCGCTCCTATTCGTACAACGAAAGCACGGATTTCTACATCGAACGCTGGCCGCCCTGGCGCCAGGAAACGGAATACGACGCGGGGCTGATCTTCATCGCCCACCAGCGTGATCCGCGCAAAGGCTTCATTCCGATCAACGACCGGCTGTCCAAGTTCGACATGCTGAACCAGTTCGTCACCCACGTCGGCAGCGCCATTTTTGCCTGCCCGAGCGGCATCGCCCCGGGCCAGTACATCGGCCAGGGCCTGTTCAAGAACCTGGATGTCTGAACCCCGGAACACCCGCGACACCGCACACGGTCCGCAATGCACATTCTTTCAAATTCATCGTTTCACTGGGCAACCCCGAGAACCTTCACATGACTCTACATTCCACGGCAAGCCGTTGGATGACACGCAAGCTTGCAAACCTGACGCGCGCCCTTGCGTTCGGCACGCTGGCGGCAGGCGCGTCGTTCGCGCTGGCAGGCGCCCCGGCGCAGGCAGCCTCCTCCCATACGCTCACGCTGTATAGCGCCCAGCACGGCCAGTTGGTGAAACTGCTGGTGGCCGACTTCCAGAAAATGTCGGGCGCAACGATGCGGGTGCACAGCGGCGAAGGTCCGGAGATTGCCTCCCAGCTGATCGCCGAGGGCACGCATTCGCCGGCCGACGTGTACTTCACCGAGAATTCGCCCGAACTGATGCTGCTCGAGGAAAAAGGCCTGCTCGCCAAGATCGACGCTTCCACCCTGAAGCAGATACCCGACCGCTACAGCTCGCCCGAGGGGCGCTGGATCGGCGTGGTGGCGCGCGAGAACGTACTGGCCTACAACCCGTCGATGATCAAGGCCGCGCAACTGCCGGCTTCATTGCTCGATCTGGCCAAATCGGCCTGGAAGGAAAAAGTGGCCATCGCCCCCGCCGACGGTGATTTCCTGCCCCTGGTCAGTGCGGTGGCCGCGCTCAAAGGGCACGATGCGGCCTTGAACTGGCTCAAGGGCCTGAAAGCGAACGCCAAGATCTATGACGACGACGAAGGCGTGGTGGCGGCAGTCAACAGCGGTGCCGTGGCCACGGGCATCGTCAACAACTACTACTGGGCCCGCCTGCATGCCGAGATGGGAGACAAGGGCACCCACAGCACCATTCATCACTTCATCCACGGCGACGTCGGCGCGCTGGTCAATGTCTCGGGCGCAGCAGTGCTCAAGACCGCTCCCGACCCCGCACTGGCCCAAAAGTTCGTTGCCTATCTCGTCAGCCGGCGCGCACAGGAATTGATGGCCAAGAGCAAGATCGATTTCGAATATCCGCTGCGCCCGGGGGTGGCGCCCGACCCCCTGCTCAAGCCCTTCAAGCAGCTGCAGCCACCCAAGCTGACCATGCAGCAGCTGGGCGACGACAGCCAGGCGGGCGCACTGCTGCGCGAGGCGGGGCTGCTGTAATGAATGCGGTGCCCGGCGAGGCATTCGGTCCGGATGCCCTGCCCATATCCATCGGGCACGCGCGTAGGCGCCGCGCCCCGGGACGGACGCCTCGGGGCCTGCTTGCTGCGGCCAGCGCCAGCGCGGCGCTGGTACTGATCCCCCTGCTGGTCATTGCGGCACAGACCCTGCACGCGGGCCTCGGCCAGGCGCTCGCCCTGCTGTGGCGGCCGCTGGTGGGGGAACTGCTGCTGAACACCTTGCTGATCGTCAGCACATCGACCTGTCTCTGCGCCGTGCTGGGTACCGCGGCCGCGTGGTTCGTGGAGCGCACTCGCCTGCCCGGCCGCCGCACCTGGGCGGTGCTGCTGGCCGGACCGCTGGCGGTGCCCGCCTTCATCACCAGCTATGCCTGGATCTCGCTGAGTCCATCGCTGCAAGACTTCGCTGGAGCGCTGCTGGTCGTCACCAGTTCCTACTATCCGCTGGTCCTGCTGCCGGTGTCCGCCGCACTGCGGGGGCTGGATCCGGCGCTGGAAGAAACCGCCCGCAGCCCAGTGAGCGGGCGG
>NZ_SCQN01000002.1 GCF_004321985.1 Castellaniella sp.
AAAAGAAATTGACGAACATTCGCGCGTCGGGCAAGGATGAGCACATCGATCTGGTGCCACCCATCCACCTGACACTGGAATATGCGGTTGAATTCATCGCCGACGACGAACTGGTCGAAATCACCCCCAAGTCGATTCGCCTGCGCAAACGCCATCTGAAGGAATACGAGCGCCGGCGCGCGCTGCGCGGTGCCGATTGAGCAGTGCAGTGAAGCGTCTTCGCGCTGCCCTCCTGCTGCATGATGCCAGAGGCCACAGACTTCGTGGTCAGTGACCTAGATTTCCGCGACGACAGGGTTGGTAGGCTCATGGGGCAGACAGCGGTGAATGGTTGCGGGTGGGCTACTTTTTCGCCACGGGTGCAACCAGGTCTGGAGGAGCCCTGTCGTGCCGCCCAAGCAGCGACCGGATGGGTTTCCCGCATGTCGGCCGATCTCTGGAAGGATCCGTAGGGTTAACTCGTATAGTGCAACTCCTATGGCGGAAGTATTCTGCCCCAGGTATCACCTCATGAGGGCGACATGATCACCAGCGTGGTTTCGCTTGCGGCAGATCTGTGCGCGGGCAGTCGCAGCAAGCCTGTGCGTCGATGCGCTATCCGCGACGGACTCGCGTGTGATTCGCGGCCAGCCCGCGTGTTGATGTCCGGATCAGGGTGCCAGACGGGCAAGGGCAACCTTCAGTTAGAGGAAGTTGAATGACAAGACCAGACAATCCATACGCCAATACGCAGCCGGGCGAAGAAATCCATGACATGTATGCCGCCAAGGGCTGGCATCCGGCGCCACCTGCCACGACCCGTGACCGCGGCATTGGTCCATTCAAGCGGCTCGTGCTTCGCGGCGCCACGGTGATCGACGGCACGGGCGCGCCGCCTTGTGGACCCTTTGACATCGTCATAGAAAGTGGGCGCATCACCGCCATGGTACCTGTGGGGACCCCGCATCTGCCGATCAAGCCCGAAGGGCGTCCGGCGGGCGGCGACCACGAGATCGACTGTTCGGGTAGGTACGTCATGCCCGGCCTCATCGACGCGCATGCACATATCCGCACCACACGGTACGCCATGACGGGGCCCATCCCGCCCCCCACCTATGCCTACAAGCTCTGGCTGGCGCACGGCATCACCACCATTCGGGAGACCGGCTGCTTCAATGGTCTTGGATACACCCTGCAGCAGAAGGACGCGTCGGCCAGATACGAGATTGTGGCGCCCAATATCATGGCATACGCGTATTGCCCCGTGACCAACGATCTGGTCAAGACCATCCATACCTCCGATCAGGCCACTGCGTGGGTGCATGAGATTAAGGCACGTGGCGCTGACGGCATCAAATTCATTGGCGCCGCATCGCCATCCATCATGCGGGCGGCGCTGGATGCTGCTGGCAAGGAAGGCCTTCGCTCTGCGTGCCACCATGCACAAATGGCCGTGACGCGAGTGAATGCGCTGAAGTCGGCTCGCTGGGGGCTGACCAGTTCCGAGCACTATTACGGATTGCCTGAAGCGCTATACGACGACCGGGTCGTTCAGGACTTTCCTGCCGACTACAACTACAACGACGAATACTTCCGCTTTGCGGCGGCGGGGCAGTCCTTCCTGCAGGCGGCGAAGCCTGGCTCGGCAAAGTGGAAGGAGACCATGAACGAGTTCTTGGAACTTGGCCTAACTTTCGTGCCGACCTTCACCATTTACAACGCCAATCGTGATGTGATGCGTGCCAGGCGGGCGGACTGGCATCAGGAATACACCTGGAAGTCGATCTGGAAGTATTACCAGCCGCAGCGTGGGGGCCATGGCTCGTACTGGACACAGTGGAGCACCCGCAATGAAATCGAGTGGAAGCAGCACTTTCAGCTCTGGATGCAGTTTGTGAACGAATACAAGAACCTGGGCGGGCGGGTCTGTACCGGCAGCGATTCGGGCTTCATCTTCCAGATCTTCGGCTTCAGTCTGATTCAGGAACTGGAGCTGCTACAAGAAGCAGGCTTCCACCCCCTGGAGGCCATCCGGGCGGCCACCTCACATGGGGCCGAGCTGCTCGGCATCGCGGACGAGACCGGTTCGATTGATGTGGGCAAGCGTGCCGACATCCTGATTCTGGACGACAATCCGCTGGCGGATTTCAAACTGCTGTACGGTACCGGTGCCCTGCGCTTCAACGACGACACGGGCAAGACCCAGTGGCGCCGGGCCCTGCGCTGGACGATCAAGTCGGGGATGATTTTCGATGTCGACGAACTGCTGCAGGATGTTCGCGACATGGTCAGGGAGAGCTGGAACGATGGCTCGGACGAAACGCCGGATGCCCGTTGACCTGATTTTGCTGTGCGGGTTCCTGGGAAGCGGCAAGACTTCGCTGATCATGGATTATCTGCGTCAGGATACGGGTGGCGATACGGGCGTCGTCATCAACGAGGTCGGCGAAGTCAGCATCGATGGCACCATTGTTGCAAACGACCGCAGCGGCATCCCCGTCACGGTGATGCCCAATGGCTGCCTGTGTTGTTCGCTGCGCAGCAGCGTGGTCGACACCCTCATGGCGCTGTTGACGGCTCCCAGGGCGGCGGGTGCCGCACCCATCCAGCGCATCATCGTGGAGGCCAATGGACTTGCCAGCCCGGGGCCCGTCATCGCGTCGCTGGCTGCGCCCGAGCTGATTGCCATGGGCGTGCGCGTGATGGTGGTGAGTACCTACGACTGCGCGTCGGGGTTGCCGGACGCCGACACCTTCGAAGATGCGGCAGCCCAGCTTGCTGCGGCTCGAAGAGTGGTATTCACGAAGATCGACCGGGCGGACATGGCCGGGCTGGCTCACCATCGCCGCATCGTGACGGGCATCAATCCGTTTGCCGAGATTCTGGTCGATGAGGATCGTACGCGTCAGGTGCGGGCGGCGTTTGGCTCGATGCGCCCGGGCGACCCCGTCAAAGAGGCCGCAGATGCGCTGTGCGCGCTGGGGCGCCAGGGGCTGGCGCACCCACGCATCCACGTATTCAGAGGATCTCCCGTGCAGGCGCTTTCGTGGGACGACGTGGCCACTTGGCTTGACGAAGTGTCGGGCCTGTGCGGTAATCGCCTGCTGCGTCTGAAGGCCACGGTCCACGTGTCCGATTGTGATGACCCCATCTGGATACAGAGTGTGGGCACCACGTTCAGCGCCCCCAGGCGGCTTGGTAGCGAGCAGCAGTGCAGCGATGCGTTCGTCGTCATTGCGCGTGACGTGACCCTCGAAGAGCTGCGTGGCACGTTGGGGTTTGCACCGATTGCGCTGAGTCTGTCCGACGAGGATGCGCCCGCGCGAAATGGCGTACTGGCACAAGCCATTGAGTCAGTCTGATATCCAGTTTTCGGCGGTGATTCCTACGGGTTTTCTGGCGATAACTGATCTGGCAAGTACGGCCCTACATGAGGAGGTTGGCCATGAATAAAATCTCGCGGCGGCAGTTTGTCTACGGCTCGGCTGCATTGCTCCTGCAGTCCAGGCTGGCGTGGGCGGCTGATAAGCGCTCCATTGTTGTGGGGACCTGGGGTGGCGATTTCGGCAGACTGCTCAAAGACAATGTCGATGGGCCGCTGATGGCTCCACAGGGAATCGAGGTCACCCAGAGCATTGCTAACGCGGCCACGCGCCGAGCGAAGCTTCTGGCTGAACGGCAGCTGCGGCGCGGTAGCATGGACGTAGTGTGCCTAGCCGATTTCGACATGTTTGCCGGCTTTCAAGCGGGGGCGCTGGAGCCCATCACGCCAAAGCATGTGTCGCGACTCGATAAGGTGCTGCCATTTCTTAAGACTTCCTACTCGATTCCACACATCTATTCGGCCCACGTGCTGGTCTACAACACTGAAAAAGTCAAGGAAAAGCCTAAGTCTTTTGCCGATCTGTGGGACCCACGGTACAAGGGGCGTGTTGGGCTGGTGGATGCACTGTTTCCAACCAACACGGTCATTGCCGCCATCGTCGGCGGTGGTTCCCCCACCAATATCGCACCGGCCGCCGCGAAGCTGCGTGAACTGCACGCGCTGCGGGCCAAGGTGTATCCGTCTCAGGAGGCCCTGGGCATCGGCCTGAAGGCGGGCGAAACATGGATCGCCATCACGGCTGCGGCGCGCAGCTACATGTGGCACAAGGCGGGCATACCACTGGCATTTTCCGTGCCCTCCGAAGGGGGATTCCCGGCGACGTACGAAGCCGGTGTGCCCAAGAATGCAAGCCACAAGGCCGAGGGCTACAAGTACCTGGACGCCATGCTCGAACCCAGCGCCCAGCTTGCCTTTGCAGCCAAGATGGGCTACCTGCCCTGCGTTAGCGACGCGAAGCTGCCGCCTGATCTGGATGCCGCCATCGGGTTTACGCAGGCCGAGCAGGACAGAATGCTGAAGATCAATCTGGACTATCTGACCAAGGAGCACGCCAGCATTCTGGACACCTGGATGAAGATATTCTTCAAGGCTTAGTCCATGGCGACGTCTGCACTGAGTGACTACTGGCGCCGTCCCCTGCGACGCCTGCAGGGGACGGTGCTCAGGGGCGTCTACCATGCTTTCGTGGTGCTCATGTACTTCTTCGTACTGTGCCCGCTACTCTTCATTCTGTGGCTAAGCTTCTTCAAGAATGCCATACTCACCTTTCCGCCCTCGGGGTACACGCTCGGCTGGTATGTGAAAGCGCTGTCGGACGATTCTTTCGTCAGTGGATTCGTCACGAGCTTTCAGGTTGCACTACTGGCGGCACTGTGCGGCGTGGCACTTGGCATCCTGGCTGCGCTGGGGCTAATCCGCCATCGTTTCCGCGGCAGCGACGTCGTCAACAACCTGCTGCTCTCTCCGCTACTGGTTCCGGCCATCGTCGCAGGGGTGTCCATCTATCTCGCCTATTTGTGGCTGGAAAACATTCTGAATCTGGACATCGTGGGCACCTATGGTGGCCTGGTCATCGCACATATCTGTCTGACCATCCCCTGGACGGTGCGTCTGGTGTCCGCCAACATGCTTGGGCTGGACCCTCTGGTGGAAGAGGCGGCACGCAATCTGGGGGCCAGCGACCGCACCGTGCTGTTTCGCATTACGCTGCCGATGTTGCGCCCAGCTATCGTGGCAGCGTCCCTTTTCAGCTTCATCGTATCGTTTGAAAACCTGGAGATGTCGCTGTTCCTGGTGGGGCCAGGGCACACGACTCTGCCGATTGCGATTTTGCAATATCTTGAATTCAATCTGGATCCGACGATCGCGGCGGTCTCTTCTGTCCAGATCGTATTGCTGGGGGCGGTCATGCTGTTGAGTGACCGCTTTGTAAAACTGAGCCGGGTGGTCTAAGCAAAAATGTCAGACGTGTCTATCAGGCAGCTAGAGAAACGGTTCGGCAAATCGTCAATTGCAGTGTCGAATTTTTCCCTCGATGTGGAAGATGGGGAGCTCGTCACGTTCCTGGGGCCCAGCGGTTGTGGCAAGACAACCACTTTGCGCATGATTGCTGGGTTTACGCCACCTAGCGCCGGCACGATTCATATTGGCGATACTGACGTGACCCATGTTCCCGCCTATTTGCGCGGCACTGGTATGGTGTTTCAGCGTTATGCCCTGTTTCCGCATATGACGGTGCGTGAGAATGTGTCCTTTGGCCTGGAAATGCACAAGATAAAAGGTGCGGAAAGGGAAAAGCGGATCCGTGAAACATTGGAGATGCTGAAGATGGACACATTTGCCGAGCGCTATCCCCGCCAACTTTCCGGTGGGCAGCAGCAGCGTGTGGCGATTGCCCGCGCGTTGTCGATTCAGCCGACAGTCTTCCTGCTGGACGAGCCCCTGTCGAATCTGGACGCGAAGCTCCGCGTGGAAGTCCGTGAAGAAATCAGATCGCTGCAAAAGCGCCTGGGCTTAACCACGATCTTCGTGACGCACGACCAGGAGGAAGCGCTCGCAATTTCGGACCGGATGGTGATCATGAACGACGGTGAAGCGCAACAGGTGGGCACCCCTAGCGGGCTGTACGAGACACCCGTTAATCTGTTCGTGGCGGACTTTCTGGGGAAGATGAATTTCTTCCATGGAAGAATCGATGCAGCCCGCCGCTTCATCACCGAAGATGGCCTGTCGCTTGCGGTGGAAGGGGCGAACGATACGACCCAGCACGTGGGTGTGCGCCCGGAAAGAATCTCGCTGCGCGAAGCGGCTGAAGCCGACAACGCCTTACCGGGGGTCGTAGAATCGGTATCCTATTTGGGACCTTATGCGAACGTGAGTGTGCGGCTGGCGGGTAGTGGTCAGCGCCTGAGCTGCCGTCTGACCAACAGCGGGGGCGCAGCGGCTACGCTGGTGGGCCATGGAGCGCGTGTCTACGCATCTTTCGGGGCCACGGATTGTTCGGTATTTTCAGAGTAGCACCGCATGGGTGAATTTTCGTCCGCGAATCCGGGGTACGGAAGCGCAGTGCGTGGTGCGAGCCTAGCGTTTCCGGCGTCGTTGCTGGTGCTTGCCGTCATCGTCGCGCCCATGATCATGCTCTTTCGCGATAGCTTCAACCGGTTCGAGTCTTCGATCATGGTTGCGGCCTTTACGTTTGACAACTACATCCGATTCTTCACGGACCCATACTATCAGCACGTGCTGCTCAGCACTCTGTATATCGCAGCCGTGTGTACCACACTTTCGCTGGTGCTTGGGTTTCCCGTGGCATACTTCCTTGCCAAATCCCGCAGCCGACACAAGAGCATCTACATCATTCTGCTGGTGTTTCCACTCGTCGTGGGGAGCGTGGTGCGCTCGGCTGGCTGGATGATGATCCTGGGCGACACTGGGGTCATCAACTACATCCTGAACTACCTGGGCTTGACGACGAAGCCGATACACCTGATGTATACCCCGCTGGCCGTTATCATTGGGACCACGAGTGTTGTCATGCCCTATCTGATCCTGATTCTTCAGAGCGTGCTCGAAGGCATCGATTTTTTGGTGGAGGAAGCAGCACAGAACCTGGGCGCAAGTTTTCCCGTGACACTCCGGCGCGTGGTCATTCCGTTGGTAGCACCTGGGATCGCGACAAGCTCAGTGCTTGTGTTCATCCTGTGCATGAATGCATTCGCTACACCCGTGCTGCTGGGCGGCACAGGTATCATGATGATGGCGCCGGCGTTGTACCAGCAGATGACGCGCGCATCGAACTGGCCCTTTGGCGCTGCGCTTGCATTGATCCTCGTCCTGACGACCCTAGTCGTTGCCCTGCTGATGAACTGGCTGATTCATCGGCGCTATGTGAAGACGATGGGTATTTCATAGCGATGTCGGCGCGACCTCCGCGGGCGATTACCGTGCAGTCGCTGTGAGTAATCCATGAACGACGATTTCCGCCCCGTTAATGTAGTCGACTTCATCGGAAATCAGGGAGCAGACGCGTTGTCTCTTTCGGTTCGATCTGGTGAAATACGGGTCTACATACCGGGCGGCGGTCGGCTGCCACGAATCGAGGAAGGGTAGGTCATGAGTTCAAGAGAAAGAGTCGGACGGGCAGGTCACGAGGGGGCGAGCAAGGTTGCGCTCGTGACGGGGGCCGGCAGCGGCATCGGGCGCGCGGTGGCGCTCGAGCTGCTTGCTCACGATTATCGTGTCGCGCTTGCCGGTCGACACCGTGAAACGCTCGAACAGA
>NZ_SCQN01000080.1 GCF_004321985.1 Castellaniella sp.
GCCGCGCGATGGCGGCCGCCGTCCTTCGCGTTGTACATCGCCGCGTCGGCGTCGCGCAGCAGTTCCTCCGGCTGGCGGTAATGCGGGCGGGCCAGCGCGATGCCGATCGAGGCGGAGGTGAAGATCTCCTTGGTGCCGAGCCGGAACGGCGTCTGCAGCTCGCTGATGATGCGTTCGGCGATCAGCGTGGCCTTGTCGGTTTCGACGATGCCTTCCAGCAGCACCGCGAACTCGTCGCCGCCGAGCCGCGCGACCACGTCGCGGGTCTTCAGGCAGGCGCGGATGCGGCCGCCGACCTGGAACAGCAGGTCGTCGCCGACCAGATGGCCGACCGAATCGTTGATGACCTTGAAGCGGTCCAGGTCGATGAACAGCACGGCGAACTGCTCGTCGGGGTTGTCAGCATAGCGCCGCATGGCCTGTTCCAGCCGTTGCAGCAGCAGGGTGCGGTTCGGCAGGCCGGTCAGCGAGTCGTGCAGGGTCTCGTACTTCAGCCGACGCTCGACGCGCTCGCGCTCGGCGATCTGTTCGCGCAGGTCGCGGTTGGCCAGCGCCAGCGCGCGGGTGCGCTCGGTGACGCGGCGTTCCAGCCCGGCATAGGCGTGTTTCAGCGACGCGGCGGCCTGCTTGCGCTGCAGCGCGTTGGCGATGTGGTAGCTGACGAAGGTCAGCAGTTCCTGGTCGCGCTCGTTGTAGGTGTGCTCGGGCGAGTAGCTCTGCAGCGCCAGCACGCCCATCGCCTTGCCGCCCCAGATCAGCGGCACGCCGAGCCAGCACACCGAGCGCGCGCCGAAATGGCTGATCTCGCCCTGCGCGCTGAGGCGGTCGATCTCCGCCGGCGTGGCCAGCAGCGGCTTGGCATGGCGCAGCACGTATTCGGTGGCGCCACGACCGTGCGCGCGCGACGGGCGCACGTTCTCGACATCGTCGACCGAGTAGGGAAAGGTGAGGTGGCCGCTCTCCTCGTCCAGCAGCGCGATGTAGAAGTTGCGCGCGTACAGCAGGCCGCTGATGACCTGATGCATGGCCGCGTAGAACTTGTCCAGGCTGTCCGAGGTGTTGGACAGCTCGGCGATGCGGAACAGCGCCGCCTGCAGGCGCTCGCCGCGCTGGCGCTGCAGCACCTGTTGGCGCAACACGCGGTTCGCCTCGCGCAGCGCGGCGGTGCGGTCGGTCACCCGGCGACCCAGTTCGAGGTGCGCCTCGCGCCGCTCCAGCGCGGTCTGCACGTGCTGGGCCACATAGTTCAGCAGCTCCAGGTCGTGCCGGGAATAGTGCGTATCGGCGCGGTAACTCTGCATCACGATGCCGCCGACGACGCGGCCGGCGCGCAGCAGCGGCGCGCCCAGCCAGTGCTCGCAGCTGGGACCGAGCGGCACCAGCCGGTTGCTGAATTGCTGGCGCAACTCGTCGATCGAACCCATCAGCGGCCTGCCTTCCTGCAGCAGGTTCCAGGTCAGGCTGTGCAGCATGTCCTGCAGCGGCACGCTCTGCTCCGGCGGCGGCGGATCGGTGTCCTTGATGTCGACGTAGTAGGGGAAGCGCACCGTCTCGGTGACCGCGTCGTAGAGCACGATGTAGAAGTTTTCCGCGTACATCAGGCTGCTGACGATGGCGTGCAGCGAGCGCATCATCTCGGGCATGTCGTGTTCGGCGCCGGCCTGCTCGGCGATCGCGTACAGCGCGCGCTGCAGTCGCTCGGCCTGTGCCAGCCGCGAGATGGCCTCGTACAGGCGGCTGGTCTCGGCCAGTTGGTGCAGGCGGACGTCGGCGAGCCGGCCCAGCCAGTCCAGGCGCTCGCGCAGGGGTTCGGGCAGCGGCAGGTCGGCCCATTCCAGCACCAGGCTGCGCGGGCCTTGCGGATCTTCGGCCAGCACCAGCTGCCCGGCCAGATGACCGGGCTGCTCATCCATGCGCCGCCAGCGCAGGCGACCGTGGATGCCGAGGTTGTCCAGCATCAGCTCGCACACTTCCATGACGCCGGCGGCGTCGGAAGCCTCGAACAATCTTTCGACCGCCGCATGCAGGGCCGCAAGATCCTTGGCCACCGGCGGCGGCTGGGATGAACGGATCGTCGGTGTGGCGCTCATGGGGCTGCGACTGGTTCCGGTGCGATCTGGCGGGTTGACGCGTCTTTATATCGTGTAAGTCTGCCCCCTCGCCAGTTTCCTGCCGGGGTGGGAACCCGTGACGGGCCCGGGGGTCGAAGCTGTGCCGGGTGCCCGCATTTGTGCGTTGGCGCGGGTTTTCAGGGTGTTAGCAAAACGTAAAGCAGGGTATACTGCGCGCCAAGTATCCACCATCGAACGAGTCTTCGGTCCGTCCCCATGCGTCGCCTGTCCGTCCTGCTGCTGACCCTCTCGCTGCCGCTTGCGGCGGCCGGGCAGTCCGTGGGCGGCGACAACAGCCTGGCGCAGCGTCTGCTGACGCAACCGCCGGAGCAGACGGCCGAGGTCGAGCCGGGTGTCGTGGTGCCGCTTTGGCGCGGCGCCGATGGCCGGCTGCTGGCGATCAAGGCGGATCGCAGCACCGGTGCCGAAGCGCTGCGCAAGAATGCGCCGCTGACGCTGCGGGTGGTGGACGCCTCCACGGTGATGACCACCGGCGTCGAATACGGCCTGGGCCCGCGGCTGCAGGCGCACGCGGCGGTGAGCGAGCAGACCTGGACGAACCCGGGTCTGCGCGTGTTCGGCAGTGAAGTGGGTGCCACCTATGACGCCGGCAGCTACAGCGTGGGCGTCAGCGTCGGCAGTACCACCACGCCGAACAGGAACGCGTTGCCGCGCGTGTTGCCGGGCGCCGCGCCGGGCGTGGATGGCCTGTCCAGTTTCGAGAGCAGCGCCCAGCTCAATGCGCACGGTCGACTGGCCCTGGGCAGCAAGAGCGGCATCGACCTTGGCGCCAGCGTGGGCCGCGTCCACCTGCTGCCGGGCAACCTGCTCGGCGTCGACACGCTGGACCAGAAGGCGCTGAGCTTTGGCGTCGACCATGGCCCGCTGAGCGGCGTGGTGACCGGCCGCACGATGCAGCCGCAGGCGGGCATCCCCGGTGGCCTGAACGCCGACCGGCGCTGGAACAGCATCGACCTGGGCGTGACCTGGCGCCTGCCGTGGCGCGGCTCGCTGAGCGTCGGCGCGCAGAACCTGTGGTCGTCCGGCACCTCGACCAATACGCCGGCCGGCCCGGAACCGGATCAGTCGCGCACGCCGTACGTGCAGTACCACCAGGATCTCTGAGCGGTTTTCTTCCGCCGGTCCCATGAGGAAAAACGCCGTCGCCATGCGACGGCGTTTTTCGTTCGCGCGTGCGTTCAGTCCCGCTTGCGCACGCGCAGGTCGCCGCTGAACGTCTCGATGTTGATCTTGCCGGCAGCGTCGCCGAGACGGACGTCCAGCGAGCTGCCGGGGCCGTGCTCGGGTTTCTTCGGCGTGCCGAAATCGCTGCGCAGGTCGCCGCTGAAGCTGCTGGCATGCAGGCTGGCCGAAGTCGTCGCAGGCAGCTGGAGCTGCACGTCGCCACTCATGCTGTCGATGCCGATGCTGCCGCCGGCGGCCACGCCGCCGCTGAGCTGCACGTCGCCGGACACGGTGCTGAGGGTGAGCTTGCGCCACGGCCCGCCACTGGCCTGGATGTGGCCGGAAATGGTCTGCAGCTCGACCTCGGAACCCAGCGCCGGCGCGAGGATCTCGCCGCTGACGGTCTGCAGGTCGGCCTGGTCGGCATGCCCGGCCTGCTCGATGCCGCCGCTGACGCTGTGCACCTTCAGCGAGGGCGTGCGTGCATTGATGCGCGCCTTGCCGCTGACCGTGCTGACCTGGATGCTGCCGCCGTCCATGCCGTCGATGACCAGCGGCGCGCTGACCACGTTGACGTCGAGCGAGGCTGCCCTGGGCACGCGCAGCTCCAGCGTGGTCGGCGCCATCCTGCTGTCGCCGCCCCGGTTGAACCAGCCGGAGCCGCCTTGCGGTTCCACCCGGATCTCCAGGTCGCCGTTGCTGCCGGTGATCGCCAGTGGCTTGGCGCCGTCGCCGAGTCGGCCGCTGACCTCCACTTCGTTGCGGTCCCACGCGGTCACGTTCACCGTGCCGGCGACGTTGCCGATGCCGATGCGGGCGGTCGGGGTGGCGTCGTGGCGCAGCTGGATCGGCGAGTCGGCGAGCGCCTGGCCGATGCACAGGCACAGCAGCAGGGGAAGATAGCGGACGGGTTTCATGGTGGTTCCTGGTGATCTCAGCCGGCCTGATGGGCCAGCTGGCGCAGTTGCGTCTGTTGCTGTTCAGTGCGGCCGAGCAGGCGTTGCAGCGCCGGAGAATCCGGAGCCTGCTGCAGGGCCAGCTGCAGTTCCATGCGGGCGGCATCCAGTTCGATCGCGGCACCGGCGAAACGGGGGTCGGAAGGTTTCCAGTGGACGCTGGCCTGCGTGGGTTCCGCCACAGGCGCGGCCACGGGCTGCTGCCACAGGCGCCAGCCGATGCCGGCGGCGAGCAGCAGCGAGGCGGCGATCCCGGCGCCGGCGAGCAGCCGGCGATGGCGCGGCGCCGGGCGCGGCTCGCGTGGGTGCGGCGCCGCGGGCGCCTGCGTGCGCCCGGCGTCTTCCAGCATGGCGTCGATCGAGGCCCACAGGTCGCGCCGTGGCGTCAGCGGCTGGCGCAGGTCGCGCAGCTGGCGGCGCCATTCGAATTCGTTCATGAGCTTTCTCCCAGGATCTTGCGCAGCAGCGCGCGTGCGCGGTGCAGTTGCGCTTTCGAGGTGCCGATGGCCATGCCCAGCTCGCCGCCGATTTCCTCGTGCCGCCAGCCTTCGATGTCGTGCAGCACCAGCACGGCGCGGGCGCGCGGCGGCAGTCGGGCGATGGCGCGTTCCAGCTCCTCGCGCTCGGCGGCGCAGAACGGGGTCTGGCCGGTATCCGGCAGATGCTCGTCGTCGAGCATGCTGACCGGGTCGGCGCCACGCGCGCGGATGTCCATCAGCGCCACGTTCACCGCGAGCCGGTACAGCCAGGTGCCGAACGCGCTCTCGTGACGGAAGCCCGGCAGCTTCTGCCAGGCGCGGATGAACGCGTCCTGGGTGAGGTCCTCGGCGCGGGCATGGTCGTAGCCGGCGAGCCGGCATACCGCGCCGTGCACGCGGCCCACGTGCAGCCGGTACAGCCGCTGGAAGGCCTGGCGGTCGCCAGCGGCCGCCGCGCGCACGTCATCGCTGTCGTTGGCTCCCGCTGGGGCAGGCGACATGGAGCTTCCAGGGGCGGGGCAGGCGGCGATCATCTTGCCAGCTTGGATGCGCCGTGGCACGAAAGGGTTTGCACGGCGGCCTGCGGGGACCGCGCGCAAGTCGCGACGACCTGCGCGCGGTGCGGTTGGCTCAGGAGGCGGCGGCCTCGCGGCGCGACGGGCCGGCGTCGCTCTCCAATGCCTGCGCCACGCGTTGCTGCTCCCGCCGCAGGCGTTCGGGCAGGCGCGGGGCGAAGCTGGCGAGATAGTCGTCGATGGCGGACAGCTCGGCCTGCCAGCCGGCGTTGTCCACGTCGAGCAGTTCGTCGAGCCGGCTGCGCTCGAGTTTGAGCCCGTCGAGCTGGAGTTCACCCTCGCCGGGCAGGATGCCGATCGGCGTCTCGACGCCCTGCACGCGACCCTCGGCGCGGTCGATCATCCATTGCAGCACGCGCAGGTTGTCGCCGAAGCCCGGCCACAGGAACTTGCCGTCGGCGCCCTTGCGGAACCAGTTGACGTGGAAGATTTTCGGCAGCTTCGCGCCGGGCCGGTCGAACGACAGCCAGTGCGCGAAGTAGTCGCCGTAGTGGTAGCCGCAGAACGGCTTCATCGCCATCGAATCGCGACGCAGCACGCCCACCGCGCCGGTGGCCGCGGCGGTGGTTTCCGAGCCCATCGCGGCGCCCATCAGCACGCCGTGGCTCCAGTCACGCGCTTCCATCACCAGCGGCAGCAGCGAGGGCCGGCGGCCGCCGAACACGATCGCGCTGATCGGCACGCCCTGCGGCGCCTCGGCCTGCGCCGACCAGGTCGGGCACTGCTTCGCGCTGACCGTGAAGCGCGAGTTCGGATGCGCGGCCGGGCCATTGGCCGGGTCGTAGGGTCGGCCCTGCCAGTCGGTGACCGGCGTGCCGGGCAGGCCTTCCCACCACGGCTGGTTGTCGGCGGTGACGGCGACGTTGGTGAAGATGGTGTCGTGCGAGATGCTCCGCATGGCATTGTGGTTGGTGACGTCGCTGGTGCCCGGCGCCACGCCGAAGAAGCCGGCCTCCGGGTTGATCGCGTACAGCCGTCCATCCGGGCCGGGATGCATCCAGCAGATGTCGTCGCCGATCGTCCACACCTTCCAGCCGTCACGCCGGTAGCCTTCCGGCGGGATCAGCATCGACAGGTTGGTCTTGCCGCAGGCGGAAGGGAATGCCGCGGCGATGTAGTGCGTCTCGCCGCGCGGATTCTCGATGCCCACGATCAGCATGTGCTCGGCCAGCCAGCCCTCGCTGCGCGCCTGATTGCTGGCGATGCGCAGCGCATGGCACTTCTTGCCCAGCAGCGCGTTGCCGCCGTAGCCGGAGCCGTAGGACTTGATGCTGAGCTCGGCCGGGAAGTGCATGATCCAGCGCTGCTCGGGGTCGAGCTCGCCGATCGAGTGCAGGCCCTTCACGAACGAACCCTCGCGCTCGATCCTCGCCTGCGCGTCCGCGCCCATGCGGGTCATGATCTTCATGTTGGCGACCACGTACGGGCTGTCGGTGATCTCCACCCCGCAACGCGCCAGCGGCGAGTCGATCGGGCCCATGCAGTACGGGATCACGTACATGGTGCGGCCGGCCATGCAGCCGTCGAACAGCGCGTCGATCTTCGCGTGCGCCTCGGCCGGGGCCATCCAGTGGTTGTTCGGGCCGGCATCTTCCCGATTCGGGTGGCAGACCAGGGTGAGGTGCTCGACGCGGGCCACGTCCTGCGGGTGCGAGCGGTGCAGGTAACAGCCTGGATGGGTCTGCTGGTTCAGTTCGATCAGGGTGCCGTCGGCCAGCATCTGCTGCACCAGAGTCTGGTATTCGGCTTCCGAACCGTCGCACCAGTGGATCCGGTCGGGGCGGGTCAGCGCCGCCACTTCGGCGACCCAACGATCAAGCGCTTCCAGCGTGCTGGCCATCATGTCCTCTAAGGTCTTGTGGAAAAAAAGAGTTGGAACGCTAGTTTGCGCGCACTGGTATTGCAAGGTTTGGCGCAGCAAAAACGGCGCCGGATGGCGCCGTTCGGGGTGTTGCGCGGGGGCCGGTTCAGGCCGGGATCAGGGTCGCGATCATGTGTTCGACATAGGCGTCGAACTCTTCGAGATTGATCCGCGGCAGCCCCAGCGTGAAGTTCAGCTGCAGGAAGCCGACATAGGCGGCGTAGGTCAGCCGCGCGCGGTTGAGCGCCTCGGCCGGCGGCAGGCCGGCTTCACGGTAGGCGGTGGTGAGGAATTCCATACGCCGCTGCGACACGCGGGCCATCACCGGCACCACCTGCGGATGGTCCAATGCTTTCAGCAGCGCCGCGTAGACGCGGTGCGGCTGCAGCTCGTGGGCGACGCGGCGGAACAGCTCGGGCAGGCGCTGGCGCGGGTCGCTGATCTGTTCGATCTGGCCCAGCACCTCGCGCTCGCCGTACTGCTCCCAGCGCTCCAACGCGGCATGCAGCAGTGCTTCGCGGGTGCGGAAGTGCCAGTAGAAGCTGCCCTTGGTCACGCCCAGCTGGCGTGCCAGCGCTTCCACCGCGAGTGCGCCGACGCCGTGCTCGGCGATCAGCTGCAGCGCGGCAAGTTCCCAATCCTCGGCCGACAGCCGGGTACGTTCTGGCTTGCTGCTGACATTCATTTGCGTATGGTAGCGGCAGCCCGCGCATTTTTGTAATGCGGCAAGCCGCTCGGCGGAATCTCCGGGCGGACCAAGCCCGCTGCCGCAGCCTCGAGGGCACGGTTGACGCCGCTTGCCGGGGCAATCCATACTCATCCGTATGGTGAGCAATATCCCGCTGTCCCCGACCGTCAGCCACTTCCCCACCGCCGACTTGCGCCTGGCGGTGGAAACGCGTGGCCCGGAGGGCGGTCCGGCCCTGCTGTTCGCGCATGGCTTCGGTCAGACCCGTGGCGCCTGGAACAGCACAGCCGCGGCGCTGGCGCAGGCGGGCTGCCGCTGCGTCAGTTTCGACGCGCGCGGCCACGGGCAGAGCGAGTGGATGGCAGCTGGCGCCGATTCGCGCACCGGCTACCACATGGACCAGTTCGCCGACGACCTGCGCCGGCTGGCCGCGGCGCAGCCGCAGCCGCCGATCCTGGTCGGCGCCTCGATGGGCGGACTGCTCGGCATCGTGCTCGCCGGCGAAGTGCGGCCCTCGCCGTTCCGTGCGCTGGTGCTGGTGGACATCACGCCGCGCTGGGAAACCGCCGGGGTGGAACGCATCCTCGCCTTCATGCAGGCGCACCCGCACGGGTTCGCCAATTACGCCGAGGCTGCCGAGCAGATCGCCACCTACCTGCCACAGCGGCGCGAACGCAAGAGCGAGCAGCAGTTGCGCCCGCTGCTGCGCGAAGGCGCCGACGGCCGGCTGCGCTGGCACTGGGATCCGGCCCTGCTGGCCGGCGACCTGGTGCAGGAGAGCGAGCGCTACCAGCCACGCCTGCAGGCCGCCGCAAGGAAGATCGAACTGCCCGTGCTGCTGCTGTCCGGCGGGCGCAGCGACGTGGTGTCGCGCGCCACCGTCGACGAATTCCTGCAACTGGTGCCGCACGCGCAGCACGTGGAGTTGCCGCACGCCACGCACATGGTGGCCGGCGACGCGAATGACGCTTTTACGCGCGAGGTGGTCCGCTTCGCGCAGAGCCTTGCCCCTGACCCACCGGCCGGCGCGTCGCCGGCGCCGTTCCATCGCCATGAGGTGTTGAGATGTCCGTGATACTGACCCTGCTGGCGGCGCTCGTCGCCACCGGCGCCTGTGCCTACCACCGCAGCAGCCTGCGCACCTGGGCGATCGCCACCATCGCCGCCACGCTGGTGGTCGGCCTGGTCGTGCATGCGCCGTGGACCACGGCAATCCTGCTGGTGATCGAACTGGCGATCGCGCTGCCGCTGCTGCTGGTGGACTTCCGCCGCAAGCAGATCAGCCTGCCGATCCTGAAGCTGTTCGCCAAGGTCACGCCGAAACTGTCCGAGACCGAGCAGACTGCGCTGGAGGCCGGCACGGTCGGTTTCGAGGGCGAGCTGTTTTCCGGCAAGCCGGACTGGCACGAGCTGCTGAAGCAGCCCAAGCCCGAACTTTCGGTGGAGGAGCAAGCCTTCATGGACGGCCCGGTGGAACAGCTCTGCGGGATGATCGACGACTGGCAGATCACCCACGAGCTGGCCGACCTGCCGCCGAACGTGTGGGAGTTCATCAAGAAGAACCGCTTCTTCGGCATGATCATCCCGAAGCAGTACGGCGGCCTGCAGTTCTCCGCTCTGGCGCATTCGGCGGTGTTGCAGAAGCTGTCCACCGTCTCGGCCACGCTGTCCTCCACGGTGGCCGTGCCGAACTCGCTGGGTCCGGCCGAGCTGCTGCTGCACTACGGTTCGGAGGAGCAGAAGAACCACTACCTGCCGCGCCTGGCGGTGGGCGAGGAGATTCCCTGCTTCGCGCTGACCGGTCCGTACGCCGGCTCCGACGCCACCTCGATCCCGGACATCGGCATCGTCTGCAGGCAAGTGGTCGACGGCGTCGAAACGCTCGGCATCCGGCTCAGCTTCGACAAGCGCTACATCACGCTGGCGCCGATCGCCACGGTGGTCGGCCTGGCCTTCCGCATGTACGACCCCGAGCACCTG
>NZ_SCQN01000075.1 GCF_004321985.1 Castellaniella sp.
GCGGTGCTGGACGAGATCAGCCACGAGGATCCGCGCGGCGACGTGCTGGTGTTCCTGCCCGGCGAGCGCGAGATCCGCGACGCGCATCTGCTGCTGTCGCGCCGGCAGTATCGCGAGACCGAGATCATGCCGCTGTATGCGAGGCTTTCCGCGGGCGACCAGGACCGCGTGTTCAAGCCCGGCCCGAAGCGCCGCGTGGTGCTGGCGACCAACGTGGCCGAGACCTCGCTGACCGTGCCGCGCATCCGCTACGTGATCGACACCGGCACCGCGCGGGTGAAGCGCTACAGCCAGCGCAGCCAGCTCGAACGGCTGCACGTGGAGCCGGTGGCACAGGCCGCCGCCGACCAGCGCAAGGGCCGCTGCGGCCGGGTCGGCCCGGGCATCTGCTATCGCCTGTACGACGAGGCCGATTTTGCCGCGCGCGCCGCGTATGGCGATCCGGAACTGCTGCGCTCGTCACTGGCCAACGTGATCCTGCGCATGCTGGCGTTGCAGCTGGGCGAGGTGGAGGAGTTCCCGTTTCTGGAGGTGCCCGATCCGCGCGTAGTGGCGGACGGCTACCGGCGCCTGGCCGAGATCTCGGCGATCGACGAGGCGCGCAAGCTCACGCCGATCGGCCGCACCCTGGCACGGCTGCCGATCGACGTGCAGCTGGCACGCATGCTGGTCGAGGGCGAAAAGTTGCACTGCCTGCGAGAACTGCTGACCATCGTCAGTTTCTTGAGCGTGCAGGATCCGCGCGAGCGCCCCGCCGATGCGCGGCAGCAGGCCGATGCGGCGCACGCCCTGTTCGCCGACCCGAATTCCGATTTCGTTGGCGTGCTGAACCTGTGGCGCGCCTATCACGAGGCGCACGAGGAACTCACCCAGTCGAAACTGCGCGACTGGTGCTCGCGGCATTTCCTCAGCTTTGTGCGCCTGCGCGAATGGCGCGAGCTGCACCGGCAGCTGCTGCTGGTGGTGCAGGAGCTGGGCTGGCATTTCTCTCCCTCTCCCGCTTGGGGAGAGGGCTGGGGTGAGGGGGCGGCTCTACGCCAGACTTCAGGCGCTGGCGCAGGCGTAGTGGCGGCGCGAAAGAGCAGGGGCGGGAGAGTTTCGCGCGAGCACCCGCCCCTCAGCTCAATCCTCTCCCCGCAGGGGAGAGGAGGCGAACGCGAAGAGCGGGTTATCGATGAAAAAGACGCAGGGCGTTTTTTTGAGGCGATCCATCGCTGTTTGTTGGCCGGCCTGCCGACCCAGGTCGGGCGCAAGGACGAGAAGGGGGTCTACCTCGGCACGCGCGAGCGCAAGTTCCAGGTGTTCCCCGGTTCGGCGTTGTCCAAGGCACCGCCGAACTGGATCTTCTCGGCGCAGATCCTGGATGTCGGCGGACGCGTGTGGGGCATGATGAATGCGCGGGTCGAGCCGCTGTGGATCGAGCAGCAGGCGGCGCATCTGCTGCGCACGAGTTGCCGCGATGCGCACTGGTCGAAGAAGCGCGGCGCGGTGGTGGCGCACGAGCAGGTGAGCCTGTTCGGCCTGGTGCTGGTAGAGAAGCGGCCGGTGACGTTCCAGGCGCAGGATCCGGCACTGGCGCATGCGATCTTCCTGCGCGAGGCGCTGACCCGCGGCGACATCGATGTGCGCGCCGACCATGGAAGGTCAAGTGACGCGAGCGCAGGACGCGCAGGAGCGGCCGCCGATTTCGTGCGCGCCAACCGGCGCGTGTTGCAGGACGCGGCCGACCTCGAGGCGAAGCAGCGGCGCGAGGGGTTGATTCGCCACGAGGACGAGCTGGTGGCGTTCTTCGAAGGCAAGCTGCCCGTAGAGATCGCCAGCAGCCGCGCGCTGGATGCGTGGTATCGCAAGGCGCGTCCGGCCGAGCAGGCGGCATTGCGCTGGTCGCTGGACGACGTGCTGGCCGGCGGCGCCGCACTCGATGCAAGGGCCTTCCCGGCGGTGCTGGAAATGGAAGGACAACGCTACCGGCTGGAATACCGTTTCGTACCCGGCGACGAGGCCGACGGGGTGACCCTGCATCTGCCGCTGGCGATGTTGAACGCACTGCCGGCGGCGCGGTGCGAATGGCTGGTGCCCGGCCTGCTGGGCGACAAGGTGGCCGAACTGATTCGCGGCCTGCCGAAGTCGCTGCGCCGCAACTTCGTGCCTGCTCCGGATTTCGCGCGGGCCTTCGTCGAGGCCGAAGCGCCGCGCGACGAACCGCTGGCCAGGGCCTTGGCTGTGTTTCTCAAGCGAACCACCGGCGTGGACATCGGCGCGGGCGAATTCGCGGCGGTCGTGTTGCCCGCGCACTTCCTGATGCGCTATCGCCTGCATGATGTCGACGATGCGCAGGGCCGAGGCGGCAGCCTGGCCAGCGGTCGCGATCTGGCCACGCTGCGCGCGCAGTGGCAGGGCCAGGCGCGCGCAGCATTTTCGCGCAAGACCGACATCGAGCTGAGCCGCGAGGCTGTGACCCGCTGGGACTTCGAGGAGATCCCGTCCCGGGTGCGTGCCGACGGCGGCCTGCTGGCGTTCCCGGCGCTGGTCGATCTGGGCGAGACGGTGGCGCTGCGCGTGTTCGAACGCCAGGACGATGCACTGGCGGCGCATCGGCAAGGCGTGTTGCGGCTGCTGCGCAATGCGCTGGCCGGCGAGGCGAAACAGGCGCGGCGGCGCTTGCCGATCGGCCATGCGCTGGCGCTGAAATATGCGCCGCTGGGCGGCGTGGAGGGCTTGCGTGAGGATCTGCTCGAAGGCGGCCTCGGCGATCTGTTCGCACGGCACGATCTGGACGTGCGCACGGCCGGCGCGTTCGAGGCGCTGCGTGCGCAGTGTGTGCGCGAACTGTTCGCTGCCGCTGTCGAACGCCTGACCCTGGCCGAGCCGATCATCGAGGCCCAGGCGGAGTTGAAGCCGTGGCTGCAGCCGCCGCTGCTGGGCTTTGCCCGGGCCAGTTACGACGACCTGCACGAGCAGTTCGACGCCTTGCTCACGCCCGGTTTCCTGCGCGAGCTGCCAGCGCAGCGGCTGGCGCATTTCCCGCGTTACCTGAAAGCGATGCGGCTGCGCGCCGAGCGCCTGCGGCAGGACCCGGCGAAGGATCAGCAGCGCATGCTGCAGGTCATGCCGTACTGGCGCGAGTACCTGCAGCATCGCGCCACCGGTATCGCTGTGCAGGATCTCGCCGAGCTGCGCTGGCTGATCGAGGAATGGCGCGTGTCGCTGTTCGCGCAGGAACTGAAGACCGCCGAGCCGGTGTCCGCGAAGCGTCTGGCAAAAGCCAGCGCTTCAATAAAACCAGCCTAGCCGAAGCCTCTCCATCCGTTGTCCAGCTACCAGTCAGATTACGAACCCGCTGGGCACGTTTGCTCCTTCTCCCCGCTGGGGAGAAGGTTGGGATGAGGGGTGGGTGCTCGCGAAAAAGCTCATGCGAAGCGTGCTCGCTTCTTCCATCACTTCGCGAGGTTGGCCCCTCACCCCAGCCCTCTCCCCGGAGGGGAGAGGGAGTAAACCTCGCCACTCAATTCGCCGGCTGCACCCGCGCACTGGTGTTGTAGCCCTTCACCTTCAGCAGCCAGCCACCGAGCAGGCCGGGCTTGATGGTGACTGCCGGTGCATCGAGCGTCCTTCCGGTGTTGAGCGAACTGTCGTCCGCCACGCGCCAGCGCTGGCCGTTGGCCAGCACCAGTACGGCGCCGGGTTGCCAGCCGTTGAAATGGCCGGCGATGTGGCTTTCCACCGTGGCGTGCGCGGGGGCGGCATGCGTGGCTGCGGTGGCAGTGGGAGCGGCCGACGCCGGCACTGCGGCGGCGAGTTCGCTGGCGTGCGTGGACAGCCAGGTGGCGAGATAGTCCCGTTCGCCGGCGTTGAGCTTGTCCAGCCCGGCGCGCTGGTAGGCCGTCGCTCCCATTTGCTGGCGCAGCGTGTTGGTCTGCTGTGCATGCAGCGGCAGGCTTGCGGCAAGCAGCAGGGACAGGGCGAGGGCAGGGCGATACGTCATGGTGGCAACTCGTGGAGGGGGGCGTGCCGATTTTCCGCGCAAGCAGCCCTTCAGTCCAAATCCGTAGAATGGGGGCATT
>NZ_SCQN01000041.1 GCF_004321985.1 Castellaniella sp.
CTCTGATGTGGACTAGCCCCCTGAAACACCGGACACGGTCACCCCCTAAAATTGCAGGTAGGCATACGAGATTGTGTCCCCGTGCGTGGTGTAGCTTTCGGCGTGACGGAGGCCGGGCGGGTTTGGTTGCGATTGCTAGTGTGCCACGACCGGCAGGTCGGTGACAGGCTGATCCACGATTTCGCTCAGCGTGTCGCGTGGCATGTAGCGGGCCCGCTGAACCACCCACTCGTCGGTCTACTCAAGGAGGATGGCCCCCGACCAGACGCCGGACTGCGGCCTCGTTGGGGAAGTTGCCGACGACCTCGGTGCGGCGTTTGATCTCGTGGTTCAGCCGCTCGATCGGGTTGGTGCTGTGCAGCTTGGTGCGATGCGCAGGCGGGAAGCTCATGTAGGCCTGGACGTCTTCCTCGGCGGCGTCCATCAGCGCGGCGGGCTTGGGCACGGTGGGGCGCAGCTGATCGGCGACACGGCGCCACTGCTCGCAAGCGGCCGCGGCAGTGTCCTGAGCGAAGGCGGTCGCGATGAAGGCCGCGACCACCCGCTTGCCACGCCGGCCCGCGTAGGACAGGGCGTTGCGCATGAAGTGCACGCGGCAGCGCTGCCAGCAGGCGGTGAGCACCTTGGGGACCGCCGCCTTGATGCCGCTGTGGTTGTCGGAGATCACCAGCTTCACGCCGCGCAGGCCCCGGTGAGTGAGCCCACGCAGGAATCCCTTCCAGAACGCTTCGGCCTCCGAGGCACCGACATCCATACCCAGCACCTCGCGCCGGCCGTCGGCGTTCACGCCGACAGCGACGATCACCGCCACGCTCACGATGCGGCCCTCCTGGCGTGTCTTTACGTAGGTGGCATCGATCCACAGATACGGCCATTCACCCTCGATGAGGCGGTTTAGAAGCGCCTGCACGCGTGTGTCGATCTCCTCACACAGGCGCGAGACCTCGCTCTTGGAGACGCCCGTGCCGCCCATGGCCTGCACCAGGGAATCCACCGAGCGGGTCGATACGCCTTGGATGTAGGCTTCCTGGATCACGGCGGCGAGCGCCTTCTCGGTCATGCGTCGCGGCTCCGGAAAGCTCGGGAAGTAGCTGCCCTGGCGCAGCTTCGGGATACGCAGCTCCACGGCGCCAGCGCGGGTCTGCCAGTCGCGATCCCGGTAACCGTTGCGCTGCGCGAGCCGCGTGCTGCACTTCTCGCCGTAGCCCGCTTCCGTGCGCGCTTGCACCTCCAGCTCCATCAGCCGCTGGCTGGCAAAGCCGATCATCTCGCGCAGCACATCGGCATCGGCGCTCTTCTCAAGCAGCCCCTGTAGTTGCATCATGTCATTGGTCATCGGTGGCTCCTCAGGTCGGGTCAGGTATGCAACCCAAACCCTAAACCCGAGCACTGCCGGTGACCCCAGTTACACCACCACTAGGGACACAATCCGTCTCTCCGGGAAGCCGAGTCGTCGCGATACCCTCCCCTCCTCTCCTGAGCTTCGTACTCTGCAACCAGTTCTTCCGCTTCCTCGCGGGATACACAAGTTTGTGAGCCGCTTCTCTTGGCGCCATTGGCCACCTTCCGCAGCAGCACCTGGAAGCAATTTTCCAGTTGCCGAACCGCCGGAGAGTAGCCCTCCGCCTTCAGCTCTTCGATGTAGCGGGCAACGGCGTCCTCGTTGCCGTACGAGAACAGCTTGGTCAGGTGCGGCCTTCTGGAGACGCTGACTTTGATCTTGCTGCGATTGACGATGGTGGGCATGCTGGCCTCTCACTACAAAAGTGATTGCACTTTCGTATAGGCAAAAGGGCCAGCTTTCATGGAGACCACTTTAAAAGGCTCTACATCACGAACGGGGGACACCAGCATTCATTAGACTTGTTTTTGCGACGAACACTTCTAATGGAGCAATGCCGATGTCCCCGCTTGATTCTATCTTAGGACTGGACGGTCTGGCCGTCGAACGCGTCGAACGCCACCGCGATATTCACGTCTGGGCCCGGCCTGAGCAGCGCCCCGCCTGCCTGCACTGCGGCAGCGAGGGCCTGCGCATCAAGGCCACACACCGCAGGACGCTTAAACACACCCGCCAGGGCAACCAGCTCATGATGCTGCACCTCTCGGTGCCCAAGTACCACTGCCCGAGCTGCAATCACTACTTCCGTCACCGCTTCGCCGGTATCCGGCCCCGGCGCCGGGCGACAGAGTCCTATCGTCTGGAGGTCTTCGAGGCCCACGATGGGGGCGTGAGCCAGCGCCGGCTCACCGCCACCCACCGCATTGGCAGCGCCACTGTCGAACGCTGGTATCAATCCTTTGTGCGCCAGCGCGTCAGTGAACTATCGGGCAGAACCTGCCCCCAGGTGCTGGGCATCGACGAGCACTTCTTCACCCGCAAAAAGGGCTACGCCACCACGCTCGTGGATCTGAGAAACCACAAGGTGTTCGATGTCGTGCTGGGGCGCTCCGAGGCAAGCCTGCGCAGTTACCTCAAGCGCCTGCCCGGGCGCGAGCAAGTGCGCATCATTGTCATGGATCTGTCCGAGACCTACCGCGCCATCGCCCGTCGGTACTTCCCCAACGCCCTAATCGTGGCCGACCGCTTCCACGTCGTGTGCCTCGTGAACCAGCACTTCTTAAAGCTCTGGCAGCAGCACGACCCCGAGGGCCGCAAGAATCGGGGACTGTTGAGCCTCATGCGCCGCCACGCCTGGAATCTGACCGGACCGCAGCAGGCGCGCCTGGCCCAGTATCTGCAAGCCTACCCGGTACTCCGGGCGCTCTACGGGGCCAAACAGCGCCTGGTGCAATTCCTGTCGATCAAGAAGATTCGGGCCAAACACGCCCGACGGCTGCTGCCCCAGTTCCTCGCCCTCATCGAGCAGTTCACTGACAGCCCGGCCAGGGCGTTGGCCGCTACGTTAACATCGTGGCTGGAGCCCATCGTGCGCATGTGGCGCTTCTCGCGGTCTAACGGGATTACGGAGGGCTTCCACACCAAAATGGAGATGCTCTCGCGCAGGGCGTATGGCTTCAGGAATTTTGAGAATTACCGCTTGAGAGTCTTGGCTCAATGCGGTTGGAGCGGTGTGATTAACCGCGTCTGATGAATGCTCACATCCCCCGATAATGGGGTAGAGCCGGTTTTGATTTACAAGGAGAAGAAAGACAAGAAAAATGGTCGGGGTGACATGATTCGAACATGCGACTCCTACGTCCCGAACGTAGTACTCTACCAGGCTGAGCTACACCCCGACGGTGTGACTGACGGGCTATAACGATGCCCACCACGGGAACTTCAACGGTCGCGCTCGACCGCGAAAGCACAGAATTTTAGCAGAGTTTCGCGATATCCGGAATTCGGGAAGGCGGACAGCGCCTCACGTGCACGATCCGCTTCCGCATGGGCTGCGGCACGCGTGTAGTCGAGCGCGTCCGTGGCATGGATGGCCCGGGCCACGGCGTCGAAGTCGGCGTGGCCTGTTTCGATGGCGCCCCGGATCAGGGCGCGCTGATCCGCCGTGCCGACCTCCATGACCCGGATCAGGGGCAACGTCGGTTTGCCTTCGCGCAGGTCGTCGCCCACGTTCTTGCCCAATGCCTGCACATCGCCGCTGTAATCCAGCACGTCGTCGATCAACTGGAAGGCCGTGCCGACATGGCGGCCATAGGATGCGGCCGCCGTCTGCAGCTCGGGGCTTGTGCAGGAAATGATGGCGCCGACTTCAGCGGCCGCCTCGAAGAGCTTGGCTGTCTTGTAGCGCACCACCCGCAGGTAGCGATCCAGCGAGACGTCAGGATCATGCACGTTGAGCAACTGCAGGACTTCGCCTTCGGCAATCACGGTGGTGGCAGCGGACAACACCGCCATGGCCGCCATGGAATCGGTCTCGACCATCATCTCGAAGGAGCGCGAATACAGGTAGTCGCCCACCAGTACGCTGGCCGCATTGCCGAACACCGCATTTGCTGTCTCGCGCCCGCGGCGCATGTCGGACTCGTCGACCACGTCGTCGTGCAG
This sequence comes from Castellaniella sp., assembly GCF_004321985.1. GTDB lineage: Bacteria > Pseudomonadota > Gammaproteobacteria > Burkholderiales > Burkholderiaceae_B > Castellaniella. The sequence continues at coordinate 4,007 of NZ_SCQN01000041.1, forward strand.
CAGCGTGGCCGTGTGGATGAACTCCACGACCGCCGCCAGCCGATGGTGATTGACACCCTGGTAGCCCAGCGCGTTGGCCACCAGGAGGACCATGGCCGGCCGCATGCGCTTGCCGCCCGCGCCCACGATATAGTCGCCGATCGTGCGGATCAGCACGACCTCGGAGTCCAGGCGCGCGCGAATGACCGCGTCGACCGCCTGCATGTCGGACACGATGGGGGCAAACAGTTCAGAGAAATTCAAGACGGACCCGAATACTGTTGGGCGTCCGCCCAACGCGGCCGCAAAGCCCAGATTATACTTTCCGTGTCATATTCAGGAGAACTCAGTGGCCGCCACCGCCGAAATACAGGAACTCATGGACCGGGCGTTGTCCGTACTGACACAGATCGAGGCCTGGCTACCGCCGGCGCCCCCTCCCATCGACTGGACCGCCCATGCCTTCCGCTGGCAGCGACGCGGGGCGCGCGGCTGGCTGGACGCGGTGCACGTCGTCGCCCCCATTCATCTCCAGGATCTGCAGCACATCGACCGCCAGAAGGCGATCATCGAGCGCAACACCTTGGCCTTCCTGCTCGGCAAGCCGGCCAATAATGTGCTCATGACTGGCGCGCGCGGCACCGGGAAGAGTTCCCTGGTGCGGGCCATGCTGGATGCCCACGCGAATCGGGGTCTGCGGCTCATCGAGATCGACAAGTCCGATCTGGGGGACCTGGGCCAGATCACCGAGCTGATCCAGGGGCGGCCCGAGCGCTTCATCGTGTTCTGCGATGACCTGTCCTTCGAAGAAGGCGAGGCCAGCTACAAGGCGCTCAAGTCCGCACTGGACGGCTCGGTTTCCTCGCCCGGCGACAATCTGCTGATCTACGCCACGTCCAACCGCCGGCATCTGATGCCGGAATACATGCACGAAAACCTGCAGGCCGAACACCAATCGGACGGCGAAATCCACCCGGGCGAGACCGTCGAGGAAAAGATTTCACTTTCGGAACGATTCGGTCTGTGGCTATCGTTCTACCCGTTTGCCCAGGACGATTACCTGGACATCGTGAACCACTGGCTGCAAATCCAGGGGTGCCCGGCACCGCAGATCGAGGCCGCCCGCACCGAGGCGCTGCAATGGGCGCTAGAACGAGGCTCGCGCTCTGGGCGGGTGGCCCGGCAGTTCGCACGCGACTGGGCGGCCCGCCATGTCTGAGAAACCATACATTCGGGTCGCAGCCGGCCTGATCCTGGATCAACGCGGCCGCCTGCTGCTGGGGCAACGCCCAGACGGTAAGGCCTGGCCGGGCTGGTGGGAATTCCCCGGCGGCAAGATCGAGGCCGGAGAAACGGTGCAACAGGCGCTGGTGCGGGAACTGGACGAAGAACTCGGCATTCGCGCCACCCATGTGTACCCCTGGGTCGTCCATGTGCACGAATACCCAAAGACCATCGTGGAGCTGGCATTCTGCCAAGTCACGGCCTGGGAGGGCGAGCCGCACGGCCGCGAAAACCAGGCGCTGGACTGGGTGGATCCCTGGGCGGTTCGCCTCGACGAATCCGAACACCCCATCGCGCCGGGCGGCGGGTCGCTGCTGCCGGCTGCCGCCCCACCGTTGCGCTGGTTGCGCCTGCCCATACACTACCGGATCAGCCACATCGGCGCGCCCGACCGGCTGGACGACTGGCTGAGCGAACTGCGCCAGGAACTAATGCATGGGCTGAAACTGGTGCAGTTCCGGGAAGCGTCATGGCCCGGCGACGAACCTTCGCTGCGCCAGGCCTTCGAAGCCACGCTGGCGTTGTGCCGCCAGCACGACGCACGCTGCCTCATCAACAGCCGCCACCCGCACGCCTGGTGGTCCCTGGCGGACGGAGTGCAGCTGCGGGCCGCCGACGCCCGTGAAATCCTGCGCCAGGACACACGCCCCCCCGGCTGGCTGGGCATTTCGGCGCACGACGAAGAGGAAATTGCCTGCGCACGACAGCTCCAGGCGGACTTCGTGGTGCTGGGTCACGCGCTGCCGACGCCCAGCCATCCCCAGGATCCGCCGCTGGGCTGGGAACGCTTCCAGACGTTGGCGCTAGGCGCCGGGCGCCCCGTATTTGCCATCGGCGGGCAATCGGCCGCCACACTGGAGACGGCCCGCCTGCACGGCGCGCACGGCATCGCCGCGCAGCGCGGTGTTCTGATCGCCCACTGATCAGGGCTGGTCGGTGGCGGTAGGCACACCGGCACCAGCCAGTCCGGGCCATCCGCCACCCAGCGCCGCCACGAGCTGCACGGCCACATCCAGACGCTGCGCCTGCAGACTCAGTGCATTCTGCTCAGCACTCAGGGCGCTGGCCTGCGCCTGCACCACGATCAGATAATCCACCAGGCCCGCCTGATACTGGTTGACCGTCTGGCGCAAGGTCTCGCGGGCGGCGGTCAGCGCACGATCTTGCGCCGCCTGCTCGCCAACCATGTCATGCGCCTGCACCAGCGCATCCTCGACCTCTCGCAGCGCATCCAGCACGGTCTTGCGATATGCGGCGGCCTGGACATCGTAGGCCGCGCGCGCCTGCGTCACGGCGGCACTGCGCGCACCGCCGTCGAATATCGTCATGGCCAGCGCTGGACCCAGCGTCCAGAAACGTGCCGGCACGGTGAGCCACGAGGCGAACGCACCTGCACTGTACCCACCCTGCGCGCTGAGCGTCAGATCAGGAAACCAGGCCGCCTGAGCCACGCCGATCTGCGCATTGGCCTGGGCCGCACGCCGCTCGGCGGCCGCGATGTCCGGCCGGTGCTGCAACAGGGACGATGGAACGCCCGCCGGGACGCCCGGCACTGCAGGCAGGCCCTGACCGTCCGGCACCTGGAACCGGGCAGGCACCTCGCCCAGCAAAACGGCAATGGCGTGAACCTGCTGCGCACGCTGCCAGCCGAGACGAATGCGCTGAACCCGCGTCTGGTCGAGCTGCGCGGAAGCCGCCGCCACGTCGGCCGGCGATGCGACGCCAGCCGCCAGGCGGTTGCGTGTCATCTCCAGCGCCCGGGAATACTCCTGCAGGGTGCGCGCCAGCAAAGCATCCTGCAGCTGGCTCAGACGAACGGCAAAATAGGCCTGCGCCAGCGTCGACTGCAGGCTCAGCCGCATCCCGGCCAGGTCCGCCGCGCTGGCCTGCGCGCTGGCCTGCGCGGCCTCCACATTGCGGCGTACCCGCCCCCACAGATCGGCTTCCCAGTTCACGCTGCCCGTCAGGGTGTAGGTGTTGACCGGGCCGCCACCGGATGCGCCCCGGGCGCCGCGCTCCCCGGATGTGGACGCACCCACTGTCGGGAACAATCCTGCCCGGGAAGCCGACAGCGCCGCGCGCGCCTGACGATACCGGGCTTCGGATTGCGCCAGATCGGGATTCGCGTGAGGCATCTGCACCATCAGATCATCGAGAACGTGGTCGCCAAACGTGTGCCACCACCCCTGCACCACCGCCATCTCGGGCTGGGCCGGATACCATCGACCATCAGGTGCACCACCATACGCGGACCCGACTTCCTGCGCCGGACGGTGGTAATCGGGCCCCACTGCACAGGCGCTCAGCAGCAGGCTCACTCCCACTGCCAGCCAAAGCGAGGACAAGCATCGCGGACGTCTGCCGTCGATCGGGCACTGAGGTTTGGTCATGTCTGGTTTCCTGTCATCCGACAACTCCGGCGGAAGGCTGCGACAGACGCGGATCGCGGCGGTGCCGCAGCCGGTCCAGGGTCAGATACACCACCGGTGTCGTGTAAAGCGTGAGCACCTGACTCACCAGCAGGCCGCCAAAAATCGTCAGCCCCAGCGGCCGCCGCATTTCGACGCCCGCGCCGGTCGCCAGCAGCAGAGGCAAGGCGCCCAGCATGGCCGACGCCGTGGTCATGAGAATGGGGCGGAACCGCGCCAGACAAGCCCGATAGATCGCCTCGCGCGAATCCAGGCCCTCGCGGCGCTGCGCCTGCAACGCAAAATCCACCATCATGATGGCATTCTTCTTCACGATGCCGATCAGCAGAAACACACCGACCAGCGCGATCAGCGTGAATTCCATCCCTACCATCCGCAGGGCCAGCAGCGCCCCCACGCCCGCAGAGGGCAGCGTGGACAGGATGGTAATGGGATGAATCGTGCTCTCGTACAGCATGCCCAACACCAGATACATGGCGACCAGCGCTGCCACCAGCATCCAGGGCTGCTGGGCAACCGCATCGCGCATCATGCCGCTGCTCTGGTCGAGATGTGCCTGCAATTCCTGGGTGGGCAGGTTGATGCCGGCCATGGCCCGATCGATCGCCCTCAGCGCCTGATCCAGCGAAACCCCAGGCGCCAGCCCGAAATCGATGGAATAGGAGGCGAGCAGGCCATCATGATCCACCGCGTTGGGGGCGATGGATTCGCTCAGCCGCGTGAACGCCGTGAGCGGCACACGCCGTCCGTCCGCCGTCACCACATGCATTGCCTGCAGAGAGTGAAGGTCCCGGGCATATTGCGGCTGCAACGCCATCACCACATGATACTGATTCAATGCCCCATACAGGACGGCCACCTGGCGCTGGCTGAAGCCGTCGTTCAGGACAGCCGCCAGATCCGACATCTGGACGCCCAGCCGGCGAGCAGCATCGCGATCGACCTGCAACTCAACCTGGCGCCCCTTGTCCTCCACATCGGCGTCCACGTCGGTGAGCTCGGGTAAGGCTGCCAGCGCATTGCGAACCTGAGGCAGCCAGCGTGCCAGCAGTGGCAGATCGCTGCCCAGCAGTTCGTACGAATACGAGCCGGAGCGCGAGGAATTCCCCACGAAAATATCTTGCTGGGGCACCAGGAACATTCGGGCGCCCGGTGCGTGCTGAAATCGCGGCCGCAGGCGATTCACCACATCGATGGCACTAGTCGTGCGCTCCGACAACGGCTTGAGCTGAATCTGGATGAAGCTGGAATTGCTGCCGCCACGCCCGCCCGCATAAGCCGTCACGGTATCCACGGCAGGATCAGCTAGCAATACCTTGCGGAATTCATCCAGGCGCGCCTGAGTCTGTTCGAACGAGTCCCCTGTGTCCACACGAAAAAAGGCCAGCAGTTGACCGGTGTCCTGTTGCGGAAAGAAGCCCTTGGGGATGCTGATGTACAGATAAACGTTCAGCCCGATGGTGGCCAGCAACAGAAGCAGCACCAGGCGCGAATGATCCAGCGACCAGCGCAGCGACCGCTGATACGCCCGCAGGCAGGCCTCGCCCAACCCTGCCAGGACGCGACCCAGGTCGCTCAGCCGGGCCGGTTCCTGCGAAGGCTGAAGTTTCAGGAAACGCGCTGCCATGACCGGGGTGAGCGTCACTGAAATCAGCAGCGACACCAGAATAGTGACTGATAGCGTCACGGCAAATTCCTTGAACAGGCGTCCGACCAATCCGCCCACCAGCCAGAGCGGAATGAAGACCGCGATCAGCGACACGCTCATCGCCAGCACCGTGAAGCCCACTTCGGTCACGCCGCGCAGGGCGGCACGCGCCGGCCGCATGCCGCGCTCCATGTGCCGCATGATGTTTTCCAGCACCACGATGGCATCGTCCACCACAAAGCCGGTCGCCACGATCAGCGCCATCAGCGAAATGGTATTGAGCGTGAAACCGAACCACCACATCAGGCTGAACGTGCTGATGAGCGACGCCGGCACCGCGATCGCCGGAATCAACGCCGCACGCCAGTCCCGCAGAAAGGCCAGCACCACCGCTACCACCAGTATGACCGACAGCACCAGGGTCAGTTCGGCCTCATGCAGTGAGGCCCGGATGCTGGGCGTTCTATCCTGGGCAATCGTCAGGCGCACCCGTTCCGGCAACAGCGACTGAAACGCAGGCAGCAGCGCGCGGATCTCGTCCACCGTATCGATGATGTTGGCATCGGCCTGGCGGCGGATGATGAGCAGCACGGCTCGCTGGTCATTGAAATAGCCCACCTGATTGGTGTCTTCCACAGAATCCAGGACCTGTGCCACATCGCGCAAGCGCACAGGCCGGCCATTCTTCCAGGCCACGACCAGCGGCGCATAGTCGGCTGCCTTGCGCAATTGCGCACCAGACCGGATTTGCCACTGCGTGGCGCTCTCCTCCACAACACCGCCCGGTTTGAGCGTGTTGACGTCCTGAAGCGCCTGACGCACTTGGCCCAGCGACACGCCCATGGACTCCAGGGCGCGGGGATCCAGCAGCACGCGCACAGCGGGCAGTGAACTGCCCCCCACCGTCACCTGTCCGACCCCCCCGATCTGGGACAGTTTCTGCGCCAGCACCGTGGACGCCAGATCGTAGAGGTCTCCTTGGGAGGCCGTCCGGGAAGTCAGCGCCAGAGTCATGATGGGCGATGACGACGAATTCACCTTGCGGTAAGTCGGGTTATCGCGCATGCCCGAAGGCAACTGGGGGCGTGCCGCATTGATGGCCGCCTGCACGTCGCGCGCCGCGCTGTTGATGTCGCGGTTGAGCTCAAACATGAGCGAGATGTTCGTCTGCCCCTCGCGGCTGCGCGAACTCATTCTGCTCACCCCGGCGATGGAGCCCAGGGCCTGCTCCAGCGGCATCGCCACGCTGGACGCCATGGTCTCCGGGCTGGCGCCAGGCAGAGACGCCGACACCGCAATCATGGGGAAATCCACCTGCGGCAGCGGTGCCACGGGCAAAAAACGCAAGGCCAGCACGCCGGCCAGCACCAGCGCCAGACACAGCAGGCTGGTCCCGATCGGCCGATGCAGGAATAGCGCAAAAAATCTCATGGCGCAGCCTTGCGTCCATGCGCCAGGCGCTCGAACATCAGATAGATGACGGGCGTCGTGAACAGCGTCAGCAACTGGCTGCACAGCAGGCCGCCCACCATGGCCAGTCCCAGGGGCTGGCGAAGCTCGGCGCCCGAACCGGAAGCCAGCATCAGCGGAATGGCGCTGAAGAACGCCGCCAGTGTCGTCATGAGTATCGGACGGAAGCGCAGCAGCGCAGCCTCATGGATGGCGGCCTGCGGCCCCAGGCCGCGCTCGCGCTGGGCATCAAGCGCAAAGTCGATCATGAGGATGGCGTTCTTCTTCACGATACCGATCAGCAGAATGATGCCGATGACACCAATCATGTCCAACTCCGTTCCGGTCAGCCACAGCGCGGCCAGCGCGCCAATCGCCGCCGACGGCAATGTCGACAGGATGGTCACGGGGTGGATGGTGCTTTCATAGAGCACCCCCAGGACGATGTACATGGTCACCACAGCGGCCAGCAGCAGCCACAGGGTGCTGGACAAGGATGCCTGAAAGGCCCTGGCCGCCCCCTGAAACTGTGTGTCGACGGCAGTGGGCACCTGCAGATCCGCCCGTGCGCCATCGACCGCCCGCACAGCATCAGAAAGTGCGACGCCCGGCGCCAGGTTGAACGACACGGTGACGGCCGGGAACTGATCCAGCCGCTGTTCGGCCAGCCGCGTGACACCCGGCTGAAGCCGAGCCACTGTGGACAGCGGCGTGATGCCTCCGCCGCGGGTCGCCACATAAAGATGCTGCAAGGCCGACGGACCGGAGGCCAGCAGGACGGCATCCGCCTCCAGAACGACGCGGTATTGCGCCGACTGGGTGTAGATGGTGGAAATCAGCCGCTGGCCGAAGGCATCGTAGAGCGCATCGTCGATCGAGGCCTGGGTCACGCCCAGCCGTGCGGCCGCGTCGCGGTCCACCACGACCGACAAAGCCAGCCCGCGATCCTGTTGATCACTGCTCACGTCGCGCAGCTGCGGCAGCCGCTGCATGGCATCCACCAGTCTGGGCGCCCACTGCGAGAGCGACTCGGCATCGGGACTGGAAACTGTCATCTGGTACTGCGCCCGGCTGACCTGATCCTCCACCGACAGCTCCTGCACAGGCTGCAGGTACACCTGCAGACCCACCACCGCGTGCAAGGCCGCATTCAGCCGGCGCATGACGACGTCTGCCCGGTCGGCGCGGCTGGTCAGCGGCTTGAGCGTGATCTGCAGCCGGCCGGTGTTCAGCGTGGTGTTGTTGCCATCGATGCCGATGAAGGATGTCACCGACGCCACCGCCGGGTCTGCGAGCACGCGGTCCACCACCGTGCGCTGCAGCTTTTCCATCACGGCGAAAGACGCCGTCTGCGGCCCCTGGGTGATGGCCAGAATGGCACCGGTATCCTGCTGCGGAAAGAAACCTTTGGGAATTCCCAGGTACAGTCCGGCCGTGACGAACAGCGTGCCCAGCGCCACCCACAGCGTGGCCCGCTGGTGGGCCAGCACCCAGGTCAGCGCCGCATCGTACGCATCGATCAGGCGGTCCATCGCGCGCCCCGCACCCTGCAAGAACCGGCCATGCCGTTCCTCGGATTCCGGCCGCAACAGCCGGGCGCACATCATTGGGGTGAGCGTGAGCGAAATCAGCAGGGACAGCAGAATGGCGACCGACAGCGTGACCGCGAACTCGCGGAACAGCCGCCCGACCACATCCGCCATGAACAGCAGCGGGATGAGAACGGCGATCAGCGACACCGTGAGCGACACCAGGGTGAAGCCGATCTGCCGGGCGCCCTGGATGGCGGCAGCCAGCGGTGTTTTGCCACCCTCGATATGGCGGGCGATGTTTTCGATCATCACGATGGCGTCATCCACCACGAACCCGGTGGCGATGGTCAGGGCCATCAGCGTCAGATTGTTGATCGAAAAGCCCAGCAGGAACATGAGCCCGAAGGTGCCGATCAGTGACAGGGGCACAACCACGCTGGGGATCAGCGTCGCCCGCCAGGTGCGCAGAAAGACAAAGGTCACGGCGACCACCAGGAAGATGGCCAGCAACATCTCCATTTGCACATGCGAAACCGAATCGCGGATCGTATGCGTGCGGTCCGCAGCCACCTGCAGATTCACGCCGGTCGGCAGCGTCTGGCGCAGGCCTGGCAACAGGGCCTGAACGCGATCCACCACATCGATGACATTGGCGCCCGGCTGGCGCTGGATGTTGAGCAGAATGGCCGGCGTGCGGTCGAACCAGGCCGCCTGATGACTGTCCTGCGCGGCCTGCCGGATCTGCGCCACATCACCCAGCCGCAGCGGCGCACCGTTCTCGTACGCTAGAATCAGGCGCTCGTAATCCGATGGGTCCTGCAGCTGATCGTTGACGTTGATGGTGACTGATCGCTGCGGTCCGTCCAGATTGCCCTTGGGCTGATTCACGTTGGCCTGCGTCACGGCCTTGCGCACATCGGCGAGCGTGAGGTGGTGCGCAGCCAGTGCCTGCGGGTTGGCCTGAATGCGCATGGCCGGGCGCTGACCGCCCGTCACGCCCACCAGCCCGACACCGCTGATCTGCGCCAGTTTCTGCGCCACGCGAACTTCGATCAGATCGCGCACCCTGTACAGCGGCAGAGTCGGCGACGTCACGGCCAGCGTCATCACGGGCGTGTCGGCCGGGTTGACCTTGTTGTAGATGGGCGGCGACGGCAGATCCGACGGCAGCAGGTTGGACGCCGCGTTGATGGCCGCCTGGACCTCCTGCTCGGCCACATCCAGCGGCAGCCCCAGATCGAAACGCAGCGTGATGCGCGAGGATCCGCCCGAACTGGTGGACAGCATCTGCGACAGACCCGGCATCTGGCCGAGCTGACGCTCCAGCGGAGAAGTGACCAGCGCCGTCATGACATCCGGGCCCGCGCCCGGATACAGGGTCGTCACCTGGATCGTCGGAAAATCCACCTGCGGCAGTGCGGAAACGGGAAGTTCCCGGTACCCCATGAAACCCGCCAGGACCACCGCAATCATGGCCAGTGTGGTGGCGACCGGCCGCAGGATGAAAGGGCGGGAAAGGTTCACGAACCCTTGGCTCCGGCCGCGCTGGATGCGCTGGGCTTGCCGGCGGGCGGGGCGGCATCGGTGCTGCCGCGCGCGCTGTGTCCCTCTGGCACCACTTCTACGGAACTGCCGTCACGCAACCGGTCAGTGCCCTCGGTCACGACGTTGTCACCAGCCTGAAGGCCGGATTCGACGACCACCTGGTCGCTGTCATCCACGCCAGTGGTGACTTGCACGACATGGGCCTTGTGTTGGGCGTCGACGCGATAGACGAATTCGCCGGCCGAGCCGCGCTGCACGGCCCGCAGCGGCACCACGACACCCGATTCCAGCCCCAGCCGCAAGCGGACTTGGACGAACTGATTCGGAAACAACGATTCATCGGCATTGGCAAACCGCGCCTTGAGCTGCACCGTCCCCGTCGTCACGTCGATCTGGTTGTCGACGGCCAGCAAAGCACCGGTGGCCACCACGCGGCCGCCCGCGGCCAGCGTCAAGCGCGTCTGCAGGGCGGGTTCCTGACGCCGGGCGGCCAGCAAAGCGGGCAACTGGCCCTGTGGAATCGAGAACACCACATCCATGGGCTGGTTCTGTGTGAGCACGACCAGGCCATCCGTGTCCGTAGTATGGACCATGTTGCCCACATCCACCTTGTGCAGACCCAGACGCCCATTGCTGGGCGCAACGATACGCGTATAACCAAGCTGCAGCCGCGCATTGGCCACGGCGGCCTGATCGACCTGGATCTGCCCCTGCAATTCACGAACCTGGGCCCGCGCGGCATCCAGTTGCTGGCGGGCCACCGAATTCTGCTTGTACAGCGTCTCGTAACGCGCCAGATCCAGCCGCGCATTGTCCAGCTGCGCCATATGCTGGGCCTGCTGGCCTTGCGCCTGCTGCAGCGCGATCTCGAAAGGGCGTGGGTCGATCTCGGCCAGCAGATCACCAGCGCGAACCGCCTGGCCATCCGTGAAGTGCAGGGCTTTCAGCGGCCCGTCCACGCGCGACCGGATGGTCACGGTGCTCACGGGAGTAACCGTCCCCAGCCCACGCAAGGTGCGCTCGATCTGGCCCGGTTCGGCCAGCGCCACCGACACCGGCGTGGGGCCACCTGCCCCACCGGGGCCCGAACCCGAACGCCCCGACTGATTGCGCGGCCATAGCCAGACCGCCAGCACCACCACACAAAAAGCAACGCCCAGCCAGATCCAGCCACGCCGGCGCCGTGTCCGTCTCAAGGACTCAACCATGGAAGGGCCCTAGATATTGCAGCGCGCCAGACGGAACCTGATGTCCCGACCCACCGGCTGAGGCTTGGTCATATTGTCCTGTGCGGAAAAGCGAACCCAGATGACGTACTTGTTGGCGCTGACTTCAGGAAACACCCCAAGCGCGGGGTCCACCCAGACACGCAGCAACTGGAAGGTCTTCCCGCCCAGCATTTCCTGATAGGCGCCCTGACTGGCCACCTGATCCTGTGCATCGCCCACATCGCGCAGAAGCTGCAGAATGAGCGCCACCGCACTCTGCAACGGCATGAAAGGCTCGATCCAGCCGTGCAGATCATGTGCGCGCACCGACGACGGCCGGACCTGCCACGAATAATACGAAGGCAGATCGATGGGTGAAGAACCGCCGGGAACCGTGATCCGGCCCCGCAGACTGGCCAGCCATTCATTGTCCCGCAGTTCCTGACCGATGCGCCCCTGGTCGGCCAGGCGGGCGGACGCTGCCTGGATGTCACGCAGCAGCCTTTCCAGCGTGTTCCGGTCCACCCCTGGATGCTCGCGCAACGCCGACAACGCGGCGCGGTGCCGATCCAGATCCTGCAGGACTGCCGTACGCACATCGGCGCGATCGCAGATGTCCAGCAGCTCGAAGAGCGTGGTCATGGCAATCTGGTGGCAACGCGGGTCTTCACCTTTTGTGAAGAAAAACAGACGATCAAATAGGTATTCGACCCTGAGCAGGGTGCGCACACGTTCATTGCAGGGATTTTCGTACAGAATCACGCAGTGAAATCCTACTCATGAGTGGGATGTCCGGCGATACACCGTGCCGCCCGGCCACACCAGCCGTCGTGGAAACCCCGTGTCCGCGCACGCAGCGTATCCAGATCCGTCGTTCCGTCATTCAGGATGACGTCGTCGGCAGCCGCCAGGCGATTCTCCCGGGATGCTTGAGCGGTCATGATACGCTCAATGGTATCGCGCGTCAGCCCGCTGCGAGCCTGAACGCGGCGGATCTGTGTCTCGGCGTCGCAATCGACCACGCAAACCCGATCGACCTGCGAGTGCCAACGTCCAGACTCGACCAGCAGCGGGACGACGAAGACCAGATACAGGCCTGATGCCTGGGCGGCCCGTGCCCTCAAGGTCTGCTCGATGAGCGAGTGGACGATTGATTCCAGCTCATGCCTGACCGCCGGATCGCCGAATGCCTGCTTGCGCATCCAGTCGCGATCCATACCGCCGTCCGCACGAATGGCCGCATTCCCGAAGCGGGCGCGCACGGCAGCCATGGCGCCGCCCCCTGGCGCCGTCAGTTCATGCGCGATGAGGTCAGTATCGATGACAGCCGCACCCCATTGGCCAAGCCAGTCGGCAACCTGAGATTTGCCGGACCCTATTCCGCCCGTCAGGCCGATGGAAAACATGTGCGCACCTGGTGTCCCGTTGGTTCATCCAAGGCCACAGACTAACCAAGCAGGGCACTGGTCGTCAAAGCCACGACAACGACGCAGGCCCCCCCAGGATGGCGGGCGCCGCCGCAGCGGCGATGAAGGGGCCAAACGGCAAACCGCGCCCCGCAGTGGAAGGTCGGTCGAGACACCACAGGCCCGCCCAGAACACCACCCCGAGCACGCAGGCCAAGCCCAGGACAGATATCGTCACGGGGATTCCCAGCCATCCAGCCAGCGCAGCCAGACATTTGACGTCCCCGGCGCCAAAGCCATCCCGCCCGCGCAGGCAGCGGTAGCCACCCGCGAACCCGGCAAGCCCCGCCCAGACCAGCGCCGAGGCGCTGCTCGCCGAGCCCAGCGACAGAGGCCCGAACAACCAGCCGGCCACCATGAGCGGCGAGGTGAGTGCATCCGGCAGCAAGCCGCTGCGGACGTCGATCCAGGCCAGCGCCACCATCGTCTGACACAGCACCATCGGCGCAAAGGCTGGCCACCCCCAGGCCATCAGGGCGACACCAGCGCCACCACCCCACAGCCCGGCAGCGACGGCATCGGGCCAGGTCAACCTATACCGTCGCACGACCCGACCGGCCGCACCCCACAGGGTGGTTGCATCGGGCAAGGCGCCCAGCAACAGGCATCCGGCATAGTGGCCGGCCCAGGGCCGCAGACAAGTGCCGACCCGCATCAGCCCCAGGACCGCCGCCCCCCAGGCCAGCCACTGAACGGCATCGAAATGCCAGGCTGCCCAGTTCGAAAATTCAGGAACAGCCGTGAACATCGGTCATGCCTCCGTCTGTTGACGTGGAACTTCCGATTGCCGGTCCCCATCGCCAAGCGTTTCTCAAATGCGTAGAATGGCGGCTTCAGAACCCGTAGGTCACCGCCCATGTCGCGCCGCCCCGTTTTCGTCTCATCCATCCGGCTCGTCGGCCTGAGCCTGCTCGTCCTGCTGGGGGCCTGCGCCCAACAAAGCCGGCCAGGCTATTACGACACCCCGCGCGAAAACACCGCGTCGGACGCGTTGCGCCGCGCCCAGGGCGATGCCGGTACCGTGGCGCCTTCGCAATTGCAGTTCGGCTTCGGGCCCCAGAGCCGGAAACCCGCAGCCGGTTCCAGCGGCACTGTCGCCGGGGCCGCGACCGGCGCGGCTGCCCCACAGGGAAATGCGGCGGGCGGCGCCCCCGCAGCCGCAGCTTCCCGTGGCAACATGCCGGCGGACCTGCGCGAGACCCGGACCTATCTAGGGACAGTCCCCTGTTCCGACAGCGGCGCCTGCGCGGCCACGCGCATGACTCTGACACTGGCGCCCGATGGACAATGGCGCGCCCGCAACGCAACGCTGGGGAAGGGGCCGGCCCAAGCCGCACTGGGCTGCTGGTTCCTGGCTGGAACAGACCCGACCCGCATCGTGCTGGAAACGGGTGACCATCCCTATGCCACGCTGGAGCTCATCCAGCCGAACGTACTGAAGGTAACCCGCCTGAACGGGCGCATTCCGCTGCTGGAATCAAGGCTGACGCGCCAGGCGGACATCGATCCCATCGACGAGCTGGCATCGCAGCCAGCGCGGGCTTGCCCGGCTCGTTGATCGCGATCGGGACTTCGAGCCATGCGCCCATGAGCCCGGCGAAGGGCGAATCCGCGACCGGCAGCCGGTCCAGGCATTGCCGGGTGAGCTGCACCGCGTTGCGGACCCGCATTTTCGTGAAGATCCGGGCCCGATGGGCCTCGATCGTGCGCTGGGAAATACCGAGTTCGGCCGCAATGATCTTGTTGGGTGTGCCCCGCGTGATGTAAGCCGCGATTTCGCGTTCACGCCCGGTCAGCGTGGACAGCAGGAAATTCACCGTCGCCTCGTGAGCCGGTGTCCGCCACCGTTCAACCATGGTTGTCCCCTTTTGGAGTTGTTGTTGGGGGCATTCTGGCATGGCCCCATCACAGACCACAGCTGCCAGTTCTAACAGGTCGGATTCGCCTCGGAGCGAGTCCCGGCGCCGATCAGGCCGGTGGCCCAGCCTGGAACTCCAGATTGTCGATGAGCCGCGTGGCGCCCAGGCGGGCGGCCGTGAGCACCACCAGAGGCTCGCCCGTGCGGATCTCGTCTGCGCTCGGGGCCAGCAGATCGCGCTGGCGCCGCAGGGCCACATAATCCGGATCCCAGCCACGCCCCCGGAGCGTGTGCATCGCCTGTGCTTCCAGATCCGCCACGTCCAGGCTGCCGGACCGGACCTGGTCCCGCACCCGTTGCAAAAGGCCATAAAGATTGGGTGCCTCGGCGCGTTCCGCGGCAGTCAGATAGCGATTGCGAGACGACAGCGCCAGGCCATCGGTGTCGCGCACGGTCTCATGGGCGAGGATCTCCACCGGGAGCTGAAATTGCCGGCACATGGCACGCACCACCATCAGCTGCTGGTAGTCCTTTTTGCCGAAGACGGCCACCTGGGGCTGAACACAGGAAAACAGTTTCAGCACCACGGTGCTGACACCCATGAAGAAACCCGGACGGAACTCGCCTTCCAGGATCTTGCCCAGCGCCTTGCTGGGCTGTATGCGGAAATTCTGGGGCTCGGGATACATCTCGCGCTCGTCGGGTGCGAAGAGCACATAGACGTCGCGGGCCGCTTCCAGTTTGGCGACGTCATCGGCCAGGGTCCTGGGATAGCGGTCGAAATCCTCATTGGGGGCGAACTGCAGGCGATTGACGAAGATGCTGGCCACCACCGGGTCACCGTGCTGGCGCGCCAGCTTCATGAGCGAAAGATGCGCCGCATGCAGGTTGCCCATGGTCGGCACGAAGGCAACCCGTAGCTGGCCCCGCAACTGGTCACGCAGTTCTTCGATGGTGTGAACGACTTTCACGCGGGATCTCCGGCAATCGGGCTCATGCCGATTGCGTATAGGTCAGTCTGACATACAGCGGCGCATAGGCCGCTGCCTGGGTGATTTCCAGCAAGGACTCGCGCGCCAGTTCGAGCAGCGCGAGAAAATGCACCACGATCACGGCCGTCGGATCGCCCGACGCAATGCGCTCCATGAAGAGCTCAGTGAACTCCATGAAGCGCACTCCCGCCAACCGCCGCAGGATGTGGCTCATGTGGTCGCGCACCGAGAGCTGCTCGCGAGTGATGTGGTGACTGGCATTGAGCTGGGCGCGATGCAGGATCCCTGCCCAGGCCTCACGCAGATCCTGAGCGTTCACGTCCGGCAGCAGCTGTGCCCCCGAAACCTCTGCCTGCGCGCTTGCCACGAAAAAATCCCGGCCGGCACGCGGCAGTGCATCCAGCTGCTGGGCGGCAAGCTTCATGCGCTCGTACTCCAGCAAGCGGCGCACCAGCTCAGCGCGGGGATCCTCGGGTTCATCGCCGGTATCCGACCGGCGCACGGGCAACAACATGCGCGACTTGATCTCGATCAGCAGCGCAGCCATGAGCAGGTATTCTCCCGCCAGCTCCAGATTGGTGCGCCGCACCTGCTCGACATACGCCAGATACTGCACCGTGACCTCGGCCATGGGGATGTCCAGCACATTGAAATTCTGCTTGCGAATCAGGTACAGCAGGAGGTCCAGCGGCCCCTCGAAGGCTTCAAGGAAGACTTCCAGCGCATCGGGCGGGATATACAGATCCTGGGGAATGGAAAAGAGCGGCTCGCCGTACAGACGGGCGAGCGCCACATGATCCACCACATCGGGCGTGCTGTCCACGGCGGGCGCCATCAGCGCTTCCATCTCGCCGGTCTGGTCGCCAGCGACCATGTCGGGGGATCAGTCGTGCTGATAATAGACGTACGGATCCTGCGCAACGCGGGCCGCCCGGAAGCCTTCCTGTTGCTCGGCATCAAGCTCCTTGTCCCAAAGCCGAAAACGCCCGGCACGCTGGCGTGCCTCGGTGTCGGCGTTGTCCGTCTTGTACTGATTCAGGAACTGGGTCAGTTCGGATTGAAAGTTGTTTGCCATGATAGCGTGTTGTAGGAGCCGATCGTCATGACCGATGCGTCCCCAAGTGTACAGCACCCTCCGGTGCAATCGGCCGCCCTGATGCCCGAACACAACGCACGCGCCGGCTTCTGAGCGGGCTGCCCGCTATATGGCAGGCGACGCCGAGTCCAGCAACATCACCAGCTTGCAGTCCGGACGTATCGCCAGACGGAAGGTGAACTGGCGGAACGACAGGCGCCCATCCGCCGGGTGCTGGAACTCGCGCAGGCCCCCTTCCCGATCCACCACCGCCTGGCGGGTCCAGCATTGCGCAAAAAGCGCACTGCCGGCCTGCAATTCCGCCACCAGGCGCTGGATGTCCGGGTCCGAGGCATGACCGGCCACGTCTGCGCGAAACTCTGCCACCACGCGGCTCGCCCGCTCCTCCCAGTCCACCACCAGGCGGCGTGCCGCCGGTTCCAGGAAGATGTAGTGCAGCAAATTGGCGCGGCCACGCTCGGGCCACCCATCGAAGACATGCAGCAACGGCGCATTCCAGGCCAGCACGTTCCAGGCCTGATCCAGAATGTAGGCAGGGCAGCCAATGCTGTCTACACAATCCGCCAGTCCATCCGGCAACGCGATGACGTCCAGCCGCCCCGCATCCGGATCGGCGCACTCGGCCAGACTGAACAAATAATGGCGCTCCGCCCGCGTCAGCCTGAGGACCTGTGCAAGACGCACCCAGACGTCGGCCGAGACGGTCACCTCGCGCCCCTGCTCGATCCAGGTGTACCAGGTCACGCTGATGCCGCAAAGCTGGGCGAGCTCTTCACGGCGCAGACCCGGCGTACGCCGCCGCACACCGGGCGGCAAGCCATGGTCGGCCGGGCCGACACGCGCCCGGGCACTGCGCAGGAATGCCCCCAGGGCCCTGCGGCGCGCGGTATCGTCACTGGGCACGCTGGTCTCCGATCAGCGCAGGACGCTGGCCAGCGTCCTGCGTACGTCTTGTTCATCGCGGCCCGTGCGGCGCGCGTAATCTTCCACTTGATCGGCGCCGATATTGCCCACGTTGAAGTACTTGGACTGCGGGTGGCTGAAATAGAACCCGCAGACGCTGGATGCCGGCATCATGGCAAACCCCTCGGTCAGTTCCATGTCGATTTCGCCGCAATCCAGCACCCGGAACATCTCGCGTTTGACGATGTGTTCCGGGCAGGCGGGATAGCCGGGTGCGGGCCGGCCGGATACCCTGATACTTTTCGGCGATGACATCCTCATTTGACAGATCCTCGTCGGGCATATAGCCCCAGAGATCCCGACGCACGCGGGCGTGCAGGGTCTCCGCGAACCCCTCGGCCAGACGGTCGGCCAGTGCCTTGATCATGATGACGGAATAGTCGTCGCCATCCTGCTGGAAACGGTCGATGTGCTTTTCGATCCCCAGTCCACCCGTGACTGCGAACATCCCGATGTAGTCGGTCACTCCGCTATCCCTGGGCGCGACGAAATCGGCCATGCACTTGTTGTCCACGCCGGCGCGCTTCTGCGTCTGCTGGCGCACGCCGCGCCAGGTCAGCAGGACCTCGCTGCGCGTCTCATCGCGATAGATCTCGATATCGTCGTCATTGACGCTGTTGGCCGGATAGAAGGCCACGACGCCATTGGCCGTCAACCAGCGGCCCTCGACGATGCGCCTCATCATCTCCTGGCCCTCGGCGTGGAGCTTGCGCGCCTGCTCGCCAACCACCGCATCGTCGAGGATGGCCGGAAACTGGGCCATCAGCCCCCATGACTGGAAAAATGGCGTCCAATCCAGGAATTTCAGGATTTCATGCAGATCGTAGTGCTTGAAGGTGCGCCGACCAATGAACTTCGGGCGCGGCGGCACGTAGTGGGCCCAGTCGATGGCAGGCCTGGACGCACGCGCCTGCCCGATGGTCAGCATGGGCTGGGCCTTGCGATGAGCATGGCGCTCACGCACCTGCTCGTATTCCTCGGTGACGCCCTTCAGATAGGCGCCGACATGATCCGACATGAGGCTGGTGGCAACCTGGACCGAACGGCTTGCATCCGGCACATAAATGACCGGCCCCTCGTAGCTCGGCGCAATCTTGACGGCCGTATGCACGCGGCTGGTGGTGGCGCCACCCACCAGCAACGGAAGATTGCGGCTGAGGAAATAATCGTCGCGCTGCATTTCGGATGCGACATAGGCCATCTCTTCCAGGCTGGGGGTGATGAGGCCGGAGAGCCCCACCATGTCAGCACCGACTTCCTTGGCCTTTTCCAGGATCTTGGCGCACGGCACCATGACCCCCATGTTGATGACCTCGAAGTTGTTGCACTGCAGGACCACCGTCACGATGTTCTTGCCAATGTCGTGCACGTCGCCCTTGACCGTGGCGATGACGACCTTGCCCTTGGAGCGGACATCGCCGCCCGCCTCGGCGAGCAGCTTCTTTTCTTCCTCGATGAAAGGCAGCAGGTGGCCCACCGCTTGTTTCATGACGCGGGCCGACTTCACGACCTGCGGCAGGAACATCTTGCCCGACCCGAACAGGTCGCCCACGACATTCATGCCGTCCATGAGCGGGCCCTCGATGACCGCGATGGGGCGACCGCCTGCAGCGAAGATTTCCTGGCGGACCTCTTCGGTATCCTCGACGATGTAAGTGGTGATGCCATGCACCAGCGAATGCGTCAGACGCTCGCGCACCGTACCTTCCCGCCATGCAAGATCTTCTTCCTTCTTGGCGCCCGAGCCCTTGAGAGTCTCGGCCAATTCCACCAGCCTTTCGGTCGGTGTGCGCTCATCGGCTGGATCGGTCCGCCCCACCGGCTCGGCGCGATTCAGCACCACATCCTCGACCAGGTCGCGGGCCTGGGGATCCAGATCGGAATACACCCCAAGCTGGCCCGCGTTCACGATCCCCATGGTCAGGCCGTTTCTGACTGCGTAGTACAGAAACACCGCGTGGATCGCCTCCCGCATGGCTTCGTTGCCACGGAAGGAAAAGCTGACGTTGGAGATTCCTCCCGACACGCGCGCATGCGGCAGGTTCTTCGTGATCCAGCCCGTCGCTTCGATGAAATCCACGCCATAGGGATTGTGCTCGTCGATCCCCGTGGCAATGGCAAAGACGTTGGGGTCGAAGATGATGTCTTCAGGGGGGAACCCGACCTGATTGACCAGGACGTCGTAAGCCCGGGCACAGATGGTCGTCTTGCGCTCCAGTGTGTCGGCTTGGCCCTCGGTGTCGAAGGCCATGACCACCACCGCCGCGCCGTATTTGCGGCACAGCTTCGCCTGTTCGATGAACGGCCCCTCGCCTTCCTTCATGGAAATGGAATTGACGATGCTCTTGCCCTGCACGCAGCGCAGGCCCGCTTCGATGACCGGCCACTTCGAGCTGTCGATCATGACCGGGACACGGGAGATGTCGGGTTCAGAAGCCAGCAGATTGAGGAAGCGCGGCATGAGCGCCAGCGCGTCCAGCATGCCCTCGTCCATATTGATGTCTATGACCTGCGCGCCCGCCTCGACCTGCTGGCGGGCCACGGAAAGCGCCTCGTCGAACTTTTCCTCGCGGATGAGGCGCAGGAACTTCTTGCTGCCGGTCACGTTGGTGCGCTCACCCACGTTGACGAACAGCGTCTCGCCATCGATGTTGAGAGGCTCCAGGCCCGACAACCGGGTCTTCACCGGGATGACGGGCGGCTCACGTCGCGGCAGACCATGTACTCTGCGTGCGATCTCACGAATGTGTTCCGGCGTGGTACCGCAGCAGCCACCCACCACATTGACCAGCCCCGCCTGTGCGAATTCTTCCAGCAGGCCGGACGTATCGGCCGGCGTTTCGTCAAAGCCCGTCTCCGCCATGGGATTGGGCAGCCCCGCATTGGGGTACACACAGACATAGGTATCACACAGCTTGGACAGCTCGGCCACATAGGGGCGCATCAGCGCGGCACCCAGCGCGCAGTTCAGGCCGACGGTGACCGGGCGCGCATGGCGCACCGAGTTCCAGAAAGCCTCCACCGTCTGGCCTGACAGGATGCGGCCGGAGGCGTCCGTCACCGTGCCGGAAATCATCACCGGCAACCGGATGCTGCGTTCCTCGAAAATGGACTCGATGGCGAAAATCGCCGCCTTGGCGTTCAGCGTGTCAAAAATGGTCTCGATGAGCAGCAGATCCGCGCCCCCGTCGATCAGGCCGTTGACCTGCTCGGTGTAAGCAATACGCAGCTCTTCGAACGTAATGTTGCGCGCGCCCGGATCGTTGACGTCCGGCGACAGGGATGCCGTCTTGGGTTGCGGCCCGACGGAACCAGCCACGAAGCGGGGACGATCAGGCGTGGAAACCGCATCACAAGCCTCACGCGCCAGCCGGGCCGCCGCCACGTTCATCTCGTAGGCAATGTCCTGCAGGCCGTAATCGGCCTGCGCCACTCGAGTCGCCCCAAAGGTATCGGTCTCCACCACATCGGCGCCAGCTTCCAGATAAGCCCTGTGGATCTCGCGGATCACGTCCGGGCGCACCAGCGCAAGCAGTTCATTATTGCCTTTCAGATCCGTCGCATGCGCGGCAAACCGATCCCCGCGAAAATCCGCTTCGGTCAGCTTGTAACGCTGGATCATGGTTCCCATGGCGCCATCCAGCACGACGATCCGCTGATCGAGCAGGCGCACGAAGTCGGCGCCACGTGTATAGGAAGCGAGGGGATAGGGCAAAGTGGGGTAACTCACGGCGGATCCAGCAGCAGTATCGGGAAGAGGGTTATTGTATCCGCCCGCGTACATCCGCCTGCGGCCCGCGTTCCCAGCCATACAGGCACTAAGGGAACCGCATCATCCGCCCTATCACGCGTGATATAGTCTCCCCCGAAATCAGGTATGCCTGCCACCGGCGACAGTCGGCGGCCAGCATTCAAATGGGAAACAGCAGGTCTCCCACGCACCGTCGGATTCGCCGATCCACATTCGGACCAACCGACCGACGTGCCAGGCCAAGCTGTGCTGCCCCCGCAACGGTGTTCAATGCCTCGCATTGCCAGCCCGATACCAGCCTGCTTCAGCACCTGAAAAGTGCCTGGCTTCGCTTCGCCGACCCTGGCGGTATCGAGCGACTCCGGGCGTTCTGAACCACGGTGTGCGGGGACGCGCACCATACAGGACCTGATCATGCTCTCATCCGATCTGTGGCGCTGCCTGGCCACTGCACTTTGCATCTTCCCGCTGGCCGCCACGGCCCAGTCGAATTCCCCTCAGACCACCATTCCCACGCTGGCAGACATCGTGGTGACGGCCAGCCGCAGCCCGGAGCCACTGGCTGACGTCGTGGGGGACGTCACCGTCATTGGACCCAGACAGCTCCAGGCCGCGCAGGGCGAGAGCATCGCCCAAATCATCAGCCAGACCCCCGGTGTGCAGTTCACGACAAACGGCGGGCCGCAGACCAATACCGGCTTGTTCATCCGCGGGACGAGTTCCACCCAATCGCTGGTCCTGATCGACGGCATGCGAATCAATGGTTCCACGTTCGGCGGTGCCCTGCTCCAGGCCATCGATCCGTCTACCATCGAACGGATCGAAATCCTGCGAGGTGCCGCCAGCAGCCTGTACGGGTCGGACGCCATCGGTGGTGTCGTCAACATCATCACTAAAAAGGGGGACCAGGATCGACCGCTGTCGGCTTGGGCCAACGCAGGATACGGCAGCTACAACACGGCAAAGTCCAGCCTGGGGCTGTCGGGAGCCAGCCACGGCTGGGATTACAGCCTGTCCACGAGCGCCGCTCGCAGCCAGGGATTCAACGCCACGAGGCGACTGACCGAGGACAACCGCCCGAACTTCCTGTACGACCCGGACAAGGACGGGTATCGCAGCCACTCGGTCTCGGGCACTCTCGGGTATCAGTGGGCGGCGGGTCACCACATCGGTCTGACGGCCTATAACGGATACACCCGGGGTGACTACGACGCAGGACCGTCATTCCCGGACGCCCATGCGCTCTACCGGCAACAGGCCTATCGCCTGACCAGCACCGATCGCATCACCGACTGGTGGCAAAGCGAGCTCAGTTTCGGCTTCACGAAGGACAGCTACGATGATCGCGCCTACCAGAGCACGGCCAATTCGCTCAAGCGCACCTACAGCTGGACCCACACATTCACACCCATCAAGGACCAGCAGATCTCGCTGCTGCTGGAACGCCAGGAAGAGCGCATCCAGAGCAGCAACCAATATACGGCGAACACGCGTGACGATAACGCCGCTGCGCTGATCTACAAAGGCCGGTTCAACAGGCTGCACACCCAGGCAAGCGTACGCAGCGACAACTACACGGGTTACGGTAACCAGACCACCGGCAGTCTGGGGCTGGATTTCGATCTGACGGACGCCTGGCAGGTCGGCGTGGCGGGCAACACAGCATTCCGGGTGCCGACCTTCAACGATCTGTACTGGCCCTTTGAAGATTTCGGTCCATTCGGCTCATTTTCTGGAAACCCCAACCTGAAACCGGAAAGATCCAGGAATGTGGAAGCCCACATCCGCTATCAAACCGATGAAACCCGCGTAACGCTGACCGCCTACCGGAACAAGGTCGATGACCTGATCGTACCGAGCGTCTGCGACGCGGCCTTCAACTGCACGGCCATGAACGTCAACAGCGCCACGCTGCGCGGCGTGACCCTAGTCGGCTCGCACCACTTCGGCAACACGACGATCGGAGGCAGCATCGACCTCCTGGATCCACGCAACGATGACCCGGCGGTCGGCCAGGATTCCCAGCTCCCGCAACGCGCTCGCCAGGTATTCCATCTCAACGTGGAACAGCGCATCCAGGCGCTGAAGCTGGGCGCGGAATACCAGTACACCGGCAACCGGATCGACGCCTCGACGCAGGCCCGCCTGGGCGGCTACTCCCTGGTGAACCTGACGGCCGCATACGACTTCACCAAGACGCTGGGCGCACAGATCCGCTGGAATAATGTGCTCGGTAAGGACTACGTCCTGGTGGACGGATACAGCACGCCGGGATCGAACGTTTTCGTGAACCTGTCCTGGAAGATGTGATCCATGATCCGGCGCGGACTCGCCAGCTGGCTGCTGGCCGCCCTGTGCTTCGGGGCTGCCGCGGGCCACGCGGCCTGGGCGCAGCCCCCAGACCGCCCGCGAGTCATCACCTTGAGCCCGAGCGCTACCGAACTGGTCTACGCGGCAGGGGCCGGTGATGACCTGGTGGGCACGGACCGCAGCAGCGACTACCCGCCGGCGGTGAAGTCGCTTCCGCGCGTGGGCGACGTCATGCAGCTGAACGACGAAGCCATCCTGGCCCTGCATCCCACGCTGGTCGTAGGCTGGCAGCCGTCCGGCGATGTCGCAGCCCTGGCAGTACGGCTGGCCGGACTGAATGTCCCGCTGATCTACGCGAACCCGAAGAACCTGGATGAGATCCCGACGCTGATCCGCAGTCTGGGCGAACGCCTCGGAACCCGGGACGCGGCCGACGCGACGGCACAGCGCCTGGAACGCCGCATCAGCACACTACAGGCCCCACCCGGCCCGCTGCAGACCGTCTTCATCGAGGTCAGCCCGGATCCGCTGTATACGTTGGGCGATGATCCCATCATCAACGATCTGCTGGCCCGCTGCGGCGGCCGCAACCCCTACGCGGGATCCCGGATTGCAGCCCCCCAGGTGAGCACGGAGTCCGTCCTGCACCTGAATCCGAATGTGGTGATCATGTCGCCATTCGCTGGGGACACCCTGCAGACGCGCCGTGCCTGGTGGGCACGACGCGGCCTGCCAGCCGCGCGTGACGGCCGCTTCTACGCCATAGACCCCGACTGGCTGCACCGCCCCGGACCCCGGCTGGTGGACGCAGCCGAGGCGGTGTGCAAGGACCTCCGCAGCAGCCGCTGAACGGAATTCCGGGCTGAAGGCACATGGCGGCCTGCGCACAGCCAACCCGCGGGCCCGCACAACTTGTGAGCGGTACCGCCAAGCGATACCATCATGGACCTCCAGGTTCGAGGCAAGGATGCGAACGATGATCCCCAACACCCTCACGATTGCCGGCGTTGACCCTTCCGGGGGCGCCGGCATCCTGGCCGACATCAAGACCATGAGTGCGCTGGGCGCCTACGGCATGGCCATCATCGCCGCCCTCACCGCCCAGAACACCCAGGCCGTCACCCGGATCTGTCCGGTGCCACCCGATTTCATCGCCGCGCAGATCGATACGTTGTTCGCGGACGTGCGGGTGGATGCAGTCAAGATCGGCATGCTGGGCCAGGCCGGCGTCATCCGTACGGTGACCGACCGGTTGATGCACTGGAAACCCGCCCACCTGGTGCTGGACCCGGTCATGGTGGCCAAAAGCGGCGATCATCTGCTGGAACGCCAGGCGGTGGACGCGCTGCGTTCGGGCCTGGTTCCTCTGGCATCGATCATCACGCCCAACCTTCCCGAGGCTGGGGTACTGCTGAACCAAACGCCCGTCGACAATCCGAAGGATATGCGCCGGGCGGCGGAGCGCCTGCGCCGTCTCATGAACGACAACGGTGAGCGCTGGGTCTTCCTGAAGGGCGGACACCTGCCCGGAAACGATACGGTGGACGTGCTGCACGACGGCGACCGAATGATCGAACTGCCCGGCCGCCGCATCGAAACGCGCAACACGCACGGCACCGGCTGCACGCTGTCAGCGGCGCTGGCTGCACTTCTGCCACGCACGGGCGACGTGCCGGAAGCAGCCCGCCAGGCCAAAGCCTATCTGGAGCGCGCCATTGCGGCCTCCGGACAACTCCAGGTAGGGTCCGGCCACGGCCCGGTCCAGCACTTCCACGCATGGTGGCCCAGCGCCTGACAAGACACCCGCGTAGCCTATAATCTTCCCAACACAGACTCTCTGGCTTTCCACGACATGAACGTCAACGACATCGCCGAAACCGACCGTGCGCGCTTCAACATGGTGGAACAGCAGATTCGCACCTGGAGCGTCCATGACGCGCGGCTGCTGCAGGCGATCTTCGATACTCCGCGTGAGCGCTTCGTTCCGCCGCACCTGAGTGCGCTGGCATTCGCCGACACAGAGCTGCCACTCGTCATAGACGGGGTGGACACGCGTGAAACCATGCTCTCGCCCAAGGTCGAGGCCCGGCTCGCGGCGGAACTCCAGCTCGCGCCCACGGACTGCGTACTGGAGATCGGCACGGGTTCGGGCTACCAGGCCGCCCTGCTCTCGCGCCTGTCCCAGCAAGTGACCAGCATCGAATTCGAAAGCCGACTGTCGTCCTTCGCACGAGCCAATCTGGCGCGCAACCAGATTTCCAATGTCATCGTCGAAACGGGCGATGCGCACGCGGGGTGGGGGACTGCCGAATACGACGCCATTCTGGTGACGGGGTCGGTACCTGCCGTTCCCGATTCATTGAAATACCAGTTGGCAGTCGGCGGGCGGCTGGTGGTGATCGTGGGACGCAGCCCTATCATGACGGCATGCCGCATCACGCGCACCAGCGCTGCCAATTTCGAAATCGTGCAGATCTTCGATACCTATGTGAAGCCGCTACGCGGAACCTCCAAGTCGCGGTTCAAGTTCGAACCAGCGCCCGAGCCTGCCGGCATCAAGCAGGCCGCGAACCGCTGAATCACACGGCCCGGCATGCGCCCCGTCGGCGCATCCGGAACCTGCAAGAGACCCCCGCTCGCCAGTCACTTGGCCGAGCGGATTTTTTTCAGCAAATCGGTGGTGGAGCGCTGGTGCTCGAATGGAATTGCCACCGCGCGCCCACCCCAACCCAGCACTGCGGCGGTCTCGGGCAAGGTCCCCATGTCATAGTCGCCGCCCTTGACGATCACGTCGGGTTTCAGCGCCTGGATCAGCGCCAGCGGCGTGTCTTCCGCGAACCAGGTGACGACGTCCACGGACTCCAGCGCAGCCAGCATCGCCGCCCGGTCGCTCTGGCCGTTCAATGGCCGGTCACCCCCCTTCCCCAGCCGGCGCACGGAATCGTCCGTATTGACAGCCACGATCAGCGTCGCGCCCAGCTGGGCGGCACGGTCCAGATAAGTCACATGCCCGCGATGCAGGATATCGAAGACGCCATTCGTGAAAATCAGCGGCCTGGGGAAGCGACCTTCCAGCACCGCCTGCTCGCAAGCGACCCGGTCCAGAACCTTGGCCATGAAGCGTGGCGGCGTCATCAGAAGGTCAGCCCGCGCGTCAACGCCCACACCGCCACTCCCACCCCAACCGCCAGAATGCCGCAGAGCACCGCCACCAGCCGGTTCGACTGTTCCTGCGCGCGCCGCAGACGCTCGAGCTCGGCACGCATGGCCGGCCCCGGGTCCGGGTGGTTCAGTCGGGTATAGACCAGACGCGGGATCTGCGGCAAGATCTGGGCCCACTGGCCCGCTTCCTGATCCAGGCGCTCGCGCAACCCGCGCAGCCCCACCCGCCGGTGCATCCAGCGCTCGAGAAACGGTTTGGCGGTCTGCCACAGATCCAGCCTGGGATCCAGCTCGCGACCCATCCCCTCGACGTTCAGCAGAGTCTTCTGCAGCAGCACGAGTTGCGGCTGGATTTCGACATTGAACCGGCGCGAGGTCTGGAACAGGCGCAGCAGCACCTGTCCCAGCGAGATCTCCGCGAGCGGCCGATCGAAATAAGGCTCGCAGACCGCGCGCACGGCGCCTTCCAGCTCCTCTTCGCGTGTCGTGGCAGGGACCCATCCCGATTCGATGTGGAGCTGCGCCACGCGGCGGTAATCCCGCTGGAAGAAAGCCAGGAAGTTCTGCGCGAGATAGTTCTTGTCGAATTCCGACAACGACCCCACGATGCCGAAATCCAGCGCGATGTAGCGCCCCAGCGTCCGCGGATCGTCAGATACGAAGATATTGCCCGGATGCATGTCCGCGTGGAAGAACCCGTCGGTGAAGACCTGCATGAAGAAGATCTCGACCCCCTGGCGGGCCAGCAGCGGGATATCCACACCCAGTTCGCGCAAGCGCGGGATATGGCTGATGGGCACGCCATGCATGCGCTGCATGGTGAAGACCTGGCCGGAACAATATTCCCAGACGACCTCGGGCACTTCCAACAGATGCGCCCGCCCCGTGTCCGGCCCGAAATTGCGCCGAAGCTGGCTGCAGTTGGAAGCCTCACGCAGCAGGTCGAGTTCATCGTGCAGATACTTGTCGAATTCAGCCACGACTTCGCGCGGCTTGAGCCGGCGGCCATCGGGCACCAGGCGCTCGACCAGGCCAGCCAGCACGCGCAGCAGCATCAAGTCGCGCTCGATTGCTTCTCGCATGCCGGGCCGCAGAACCTTGACGGCGACCTCGCGGCCATCGTGCAACACCGCAAAGTGCACCTGAGCGATCGAGGCCGATGCCACCGGATCCCGGTCGAACTGAGCAAACAGCATCTGGGGGGCTGCGCCCAGCGCTTCCTCGATGATGGCGGCAGCCTGATCCGATGGAAACGGCGGTACACGATCCTGGAGCCGGGCCAGTTCATCAGCGATGTCCTTGGGCACCAGATCACGCCGCGTGGACAGCACCTGGCCGAATTTCACATAGATGGGTCCCAGGGTTTCCAGCGTCAGGCGCAGACGCTCACCGCGCGGCCGATGGGGCCTGCGCCCCAGACACACGACGCGCAGCAGGAAATGTGCCCAGGGGTGCTGGAGGCTGGAGAGCACCAACTCATCCAGCCGATAGCGCAGGCACACCCAAAGAATATGGACCAGCCGCAGGAAGATCAGCATGCCTGCTCCAGGCGGCGCAGTCTCAGCTCGAGCCCATCGAGGCGATCCGCCAGATGCTGGCGGCGCTGCGACCATGTCAGAAACTCCGGTGAACGCACGGCCAGACCCGACTCATCACCCAGGTACTCGCCCAGATTGTCGCGCGCCCGCGACAACGCCTGACGGGTGCCTGCTGCCAGATCACGCACGCCCGCGACCAAGCGGACCGCCAGCACATCGCCCACGACACGGGAGAGGTCGTCCTCGACGTCCCAGCGCAAGGTACCCGCCAGATCGGACACCAGTTGGGCAAAGCCCGCATCACCCTGAATCCGCGTCAATCCGACGACCCCGGACAGGCCCTGCTCATGCCAGACACCCGGCAGATCACGCAGGCGATCTGCCGGGACGGAGAGTGTCACATCCGGGATGATCGCCGCGTCGCAGGACTGCCACAAACCATCCGAGCCCACGGACGCCTGCAGGCTAAATGTTTCGCCTACCACAAGGCGCAGCGATTTCCCGGCATGGGCCGCCAGTCGCTCGCGGGCCCAGGTCTCGCGTTTCAGCAAGGCATTGAGCCCGCGTAGGAGCAGGCCCGCAGGAACGGGTGGAAAAAACGGAAGACGCATGATCATACGCAGGAGACGTCCGGCCCCGGCAAACGGAACCCGGGAAAGGTCCCAGTTTACCGGTTCCCGCGCATGAGAGTGCCAGCCTACTTGGGGTCGAGCTGCTGGATGCCGGCCAGGAGCCAGCCGGAATCCTGCGACTTGTAGAGGTTCCAGACCTCTTCCACGCGAATAGCGTCCGTACCCGCTGTCTCGCGGACCATGCCGGAATAGCGCACGCTTGCCAGATGCCCACCCGCTACGGTTTCGATGCCCAGGAGTTCGGCATTCAGGAGCAGGACCTCGGTCTGGTTGTGTTCGCCAGGCTGGGGCAGACGCGGGGTGATCTCGGCCAGCAGGTCATCGGTCATCAGCTCGCGCAGGCTGTCTCGCTGGCCCTGGTCCCACAATGACTGGACCCGGATGAACTGCTGCTTGGCCTGGGCCAGGAAAGTCGGAACGTCGAAGCCTTCCGGGATGAACCAGCTCGGGTCCTGCGGCCCCGACGGCACCGCCTCGATGACGGGAGCCACCCCGGCGGACGCCGCAGGTGCGGACGACCCGGCAAACCCGCCACCGGACGATGCGGACTCACGATAGCTGTTGGCACCCGACGAGGGCCCCGCAGCAGCCAGCGGGCGCTGGGCCCCGCGCAAACGACGCACCAGATACATGACCGCAAAAACCACCAACCCGATCAGCAGCGCGCTGGATAGGAACTCGAGAAATGCCCCCGAAAGCCCCAGACTGGACAACAGCGCCGCGATCCCCAGACCGGCGGCAATGCCGGCAATGGGGCCCAGCCAGCGCGACAGGCCCGACTTGGCGGCTGCACCCGCAGCAGCCTGGCCCGTCGTGGCCGCAGCCGGTGTCGCTGCGCGTGTCGTGGTCTGTGCAGCCGGTGGCGTGACCGCCTGCCGCTGCTTGATGACATTGGTGGACTGGCGACCCGCGCTCAGGCCACCGCCAAAGCGACGCGCATGGGCATCCTGGGTCACGGCCAGCATCATGAGTGCCGCCACGAGCAGCAGCATACCCAGCAACCAGCGAGGCAATCGAAGATTCATGGAGTCTCCTGTGGGCCCCGGGCATGCGACACGCCACCCGGCAGCAACCTTACATAAAGCTTAACGAACCTACAAATTACCATAAATCTTGTCCGCCACCAAGAAATTCCGTACGCAAATCAGGGGACGGCAAGCGCCGAGGATCCGCGCCGGTTGACGGGCGCTCCGCAAGGTTCGCCAGGCCGAAAAAGCCGCGATTGGGCGGCTCCCGGGACAGCGCGGCAGGGATTCAGTCCAGCCGCACCCCCTCGTGCAGTGCCACAACGCCCGCCGTCAGATTGAAGTACTGCACACGATCCAGGCCCACCGAACGCAGCATTTCGGCCAGGGTCTCCTGATCCGGATGCATGCGGATGGATTCCGCCAGATAGCGATAACTGTCTTCGTCCGAAGCAATGAAGCGCCCCATCCGGGGCAGGACATGAAACGAGTACCAGTCGTAGACCGGCGCCAGCATGGGCGCAACCCGCGAAAACTCAAGCACCAGCAGTTTCCCCCCAGGCTTGAGAACCCGGCGCATCTCGGCCAGAGCCCGGTCCTTGTGTGTCATGTTGCGCAGGCCAAAAGCCACCGACACACGATCAAAATACCTGTCCGGGAACGGCAGGCATTCCGCATCGCAGACGGCCACCGGCGTCACCAGCCCGCGATCCAGGAGGCGGTCACGCCCCACGCGTAGCATGGAGTCATTGATATCGGTCAGCCAGACCTCGCCCGCCGGCCCGGCCCGGTGCGCAAACGCGCGCGCCAGATCCCCGGTCCCGCCCGCGATGTCCAGCACTTTCATCCCCGGCCGCACCTGGGCCCGCCCAATGGTGAAGGCCTTCCAGATCCGGTGCAGCCCGCCGGACATCACGTCGTTCATCAGGTCATAACGCGAGGCAACCGAGTGGAAGACCTCGGCCACACGGTGAGCCTTGTCGGTCTCGCGTACCGTCTGAAAGCCAAAGTGAGTCTGCGGCTCCTGGCCGGCGCCATGGGAAGTATCGTTCATGATCCGCGTATCGTACTGCATTCCCCGTCGGGTAAATATGTAGGTGTGTAGGCCGCTGTACGCAGATGGTCATATCAATGCAACAATGGTCTCGTATCATGACCCGTTTCGCGTGCCCGTCTCAACGCCTATCGCAGCCATGCCGACCACAATCCTGATCATTGAAGACGAACCTGCCATTCAGGAGCTGCTGCGCGTGAACCTGCAACACGCCGGCTACACGGTGCAAGCCGCCGCGGATGCGGCCCAAGCACATGCGATCGTCGATCAGGCGTTGCCGGATCTGATCCTGCTGGACTGGATGCTGCCCGATACACCCGGCATCCGTCTAGCCAAGCAATTGCGCGGCACGGAGCGCACACGCGACATTCCGCTCATCATGCTGACGGCACGCGGCACCGAGCAGGACAAGGTGAACGGTCTGGAAGCCGGCGCCGACGACTACATCACCAAGCCCTTTTCCCTGCGTGAACTGCTGGCCCGGATCCGTTCGCTGCTGCGCCGGCGGGCCCCTCAGCTTGCAGATGACCTGATTCAGGCCGGTGCACTGGAACTGGATCCACAGGCCCATCGAATTACGGGCGCGGGTCGGCCGCTGCCCATGGGGCCCAGCGAATTCCGCCTGCTACACTTCCTCATGACACACGCGGAGCGTGTCTACAGCCGGGGACAGCTACTGGACCAGATCTGGGGCGACCACGTCTTCGTCGAGGAACGCACGGTGGACGTCCACATCCGGCGCCTGCGCAAGGCGCTGTCGCCTGCTGAGCTGGATCACTACATCCACACCGTCCGCGGCGCGGGGTACCGCTTCAGCACCACACAGGAACCATGATCAAGACCCTGATCACCATCGCACTCTGGGCACTGGGCGGCTGGCTGCTGGGCGCCTGGCTGGGGGCGACCACAGGCTGGGCGATCTTCGCGCTGGGGCTGCTGCTGATGGTGCTGGTCAGCGGCCTGCAGCTTTCCCGCGTCGCTCGCTGGGTGCACGACATCGACGAGCCGCCACCGCTATCGGTGGGTCCCTGGGACGAGGTCCTGGCGCCGATCTACCGCAAGCTCAAGCAGAACCGGCTGGATCTGCAGGAGCGCTCCCGAAACTTCCACCGGGCGCTGCTGGCAGCCGAGGCGCTGCCCGACGGCGCGCTGACGCTGGCGCCGGACAAGTCCCTGCTCTGGTGCAATCAGACAGCAGCAGGACACCTGGGCCTGAACCTGGACCAGGACCGGGGGCACAGCATCCTCAACGTGCTGCGCGCCCCCGAGTTTGCACGCTACGCCAATCAGGACACGTGGGACCGTCCGCTGATCCTTCACTTGGGACGGGGCCACCAGGCCCGGACCCTGATGCTGCATCTTGCGCCATATGGCACCGGGCAGTTTCTGATGGTGACACGCGACATCACGCAGATCGAGCGGCTGGAAAACATCCGGAAAGACTTCGTGGCCAACGTCTCGCACGAAATGCGCACGCCGCTCACGGTGCTGTCTGGTTTCGTCGAGACGCTGCTCGACATGCCGGCAGGCGCCCTCAGCGAGGAACAACAGCGCCATTATCTGGAACTGATGGCTCAGCAGGCCCACAACATGCAGGCGCTGGTGGCCGACCTGCTGACGCTGTCCTCACTGGAATCCACGCCCAACAGCGAAGGCGCCAGCGTTCACCTGGCCGCCCTGATCCGCACGGCACTCGACCAGGCCCGTGCGCTATCCGGCGGCCAGCACCGGTTCATCACGCATCTGGACGACGGCCTGGGAATCCTGGGCAAGGACACCGAACTGGCCTCGGCCATCAGCAACCTGCTCACCAACGCGGTGCGTTACACGCCGCCAGGCGGCGCCATCACGATCACATGGGAGCAGCAGCCGGACGGCAACGCGATCTACAGCGTGCAGGACACCGGCATCGGGATCGACAGCGACGATATCCCGCGCCTGACGGAGCGGTTCTTCCGCGTCAACCGCGGCCGTTCCCGGGAAACTGGCGGCACCGGCCTGGGGCTGGCAATCGCAAAGCACGTAGCGCTGCGCCACGACGCGCGGCTGGACATCAGCAGCACCCTGGGCGAAGGCAGCACCTTCTCCATCGTATTTCCAGCAACCCGCACTCGTCGCACGGACATCACCGAGCCTGATTCCTCGTCCAGGGCTGCCTGAAGCAGCGCGCGCCAGCGCTCGTCGCCGGCCTGGGTGGGCTACAGGAACAGCCGATAGGCGGGATTGTCCGTCTCGCTCCAGTACGGATACCCCAGCGTCGACAGGAACTCCTTGAAGATTTTCTTGTCCTCGGGCGGAACCTGGATGCCGACCAGAATGCGGCCGTAGTCGTCACCCTGATTGCGGTAATGGAAAAGGCTGATGTTCCATTCCGGGTTCATGGCCCCCAGAAACTTCATCAGCGCGCCTGGACGCTCCGGGAACTCGAAACGATACAGGACCTCGTGCTGAGCCAGGCCCGAATGACCGCCGACCATGTAGCGCAGGTGCGTCTTGGCCATCTCATTGCCCGTCAGGTCCAGCGTCGGAAAGCCTTCCTTGCGGAAGTGGTTGGCCAGCTTCTCGATCTCGGGTTCGGAGCGGATCTGCAGACCCACGTAAACATGGGCCGACTCGGAGTCCGAGATCCGGTAGTTGAATTCCGTCACCGAGCGGCTGCCGACGGCTTCGCACAGCCGCCGGAAGCTGCCGCGCTTCTCGGGCAGCGTGATGGCGAACAGTGCCTCGCGCGCTTCGCCCACGTCGGCGCGTTCGGCCACGAAGCGCAGGCGGTCGAAATTCATGTTGGCGCCGCATGTGATGACCACCAACGTCTTGCCCTTCCACTTTTGCTGGGCAGCGTAGCGTTTGGCACCCGCCAGAGCCAGGGCTCCGGCCGGTTCCAGCACGCTGCGAGTGTCCTGGAAGACATCCTTGATACCAGCACAGATGGCATCGGTATCCACCGTCACGAAATCATCGACGTACTCCTTCACCAGCCTGAAGGTCTCCTGACCGACCTGCTTGACGGCCGTCCCGTCGGAAAACAGCCCCACGTCCGCCAGCCTGAGCCGTCGGCCGGCCTTCACGCTGCGCACCATGGCATCCGAATCCACAGTCTGCACGCCAATCACCTGGATCTCCGGCCGCAGCTGCTTGATGTAGGCCGCCACGCCCGAAATCAGACCACCGCCGCCGATGGCCACGAACACCGCGTCGATGTCGCCTGGATGCTGGCGCAGGATCTCCATTCCGATCGTACCCTGTCCCGCGATCACATCGGGGTCATCGAACGGGTGAACGAAGGTCAGTCCATCGCGCGCCTGCATCTCGGCAGCGTGTTCTGCGGCATCCGTGAAACTGTCGCCAAACAGCACCACTTCCCCACCCAGAGCCCGCACGGCATCGATCTTGACCTGCGGAGTCGTGACCGGCATCACGATGACTGCCCGGCACTTCAGGCGGTTGGCCGACAGGGCGACGCCTTGCGCATGGTTGCCCGCCGATGCCGCGATCACGCCGCGCTTGAGTTCCTCAGGCGTGAGGTGCGCCATCTTGTTGTAGGCCCCGCGCAGCTTGAAGCTGAATACGGGCTGCGTGTCTTCGCGCTTGAGCAGCACCGTATTGCCGATGCGCTTGGAAATTCGGGGGGCCAGATCCAGTGGGGTTTCGTGAGCAACGTCATAGACTTTGGACGTCAGGATGCGCTTCAGATAATCGTCGGACATGGCAGCCGCAGCTACAGGAGTGAACGGAAGTCAAAAAGCATATCACAGCGCCCGCGGGCAACGCGCCGCCAGCCCACAGACCGGATCAATCCCGACCCCGGGGGACTCGACGTGCCACACAACTGCCGCTACAGTCTCACATTCGGATTCGCAGGCCCCACATCACCGCCAACCGACGCCTCCCACCTTCCGTCATGAAACGGACCCAATTCCAAACCACCGCAGAACGCACCGCTTCCCGCACCGCACCGCGACACCTGAACGGCCTCCTGGTCAATGGCCTGATCCTGGCCATTTTCGGGCTGGTGATCATGGCCCTGTGGCTCGCCCTGCATCACCGCATCGCCTCCGAGCGCAGCCAGGCCATCACCGCCGCCATGCGGGCCAACGCCAACATCGCCATTGCCTACGAACAGGACATCTCCCGCACCCTGAAGGCTGCCGAACAGGTGATGTCGTTCGCGCGCACCCAGTACCTGCAGCAGGGACCGACACTGGACCTGCGGCGCTGGGCCCAGAGGCGGGTCATCCGAGACCAGGCGTTCACAATCATCAGCATCGTGGACGAACTTGGCAACATCGTCGACAGCAGCCAGAACACGGGACCGGTCAATTACGCCGATCGGGACTTCTTCCAGGCCCAGCGCAACGATATGCGGGATGCGCTCTACATCAACCGGCCCGTCCTCGGGCGGGTGTCGGGCCAGTGGCGCATCCCGATGTCGCTGCGCATCACGCGGCCCGACGGCAGCTTCGGCGGGGTGGTGGTGCTATCGGTGGACCCCGATACGCTGACCGACTTTTACCGCGAGATCGATCTGGGGCATGACGGGATGCTCGAGCTGGCGGCGCTCAACGGCATGGTGCTCGGGCGCCAGATCAGCGGCCAGAACGTATTTGGCATCGATGCCGGCGGCCAGCCCTGGTTCCAGCGCCAGAAACTGAACCCCGAGGACGACTTCGTGGATGACGGCGCATCGACCGATGGCATCCCCCGCATCATCAGCTACCGCTCGGTCCGGGGCTACCCCGTGATGGTCTCGGTCGGCATGGCCCTGCACGAAATCCTCGCCCCCGTCAACCAGCAGGGAAAAGGCTACCGGAACATGACCGTGTATGCCAGCATCGCACTGCTGGCCTTCGCAGCCTTCATCATGCTGCTGCTGGCGCGCCAGCGGGCCGTATCCCGGGCGCTCGCCGCCAGCGAGGCCCGGCTGACTCATGCCGTCCTGCACGATCCGCTGACTGGCCTGTCCAACCGCGTGCTGTTTCAGGAACGCTGCGACCGGGCGCTGCAGGTCGCCCAGCGACACGACCAGCGCGTCGCCGTCCTGTACCTCGATCTGGACGGCTTCAAGGCGATCAACGACCAGTTCGGCCATGCCACCGGCGACACGCTGCTGCAACAGGTCGCACGGCGCCTGGAAACTCGTGTACGGGCGGGATCCGACGACACGGTCTCTCGCTTCGGCGGAGACGAGTTCTGCATCCTCCTCACGGCGATGAAAACGCCCAAGGAATGCGAAGCCATCGCGCAAAACGTACTACGGGCCCTGAGTACTCCATTCGAACTGGACGGTATCCCCGTCGAAATCTCGGTCAGCATCGGCGTAGCCCTGTCTCCAGAACACGGCCGGGATACCGCCACCCTGATCAAACAGGCTGATGCAGCCATGTACACAGCCAAGCGCACCGGGAGAAACCGGTTCGTGTGGGGCGGCGCCCAGGCGTAAGTCCGGCCTGGGCGCAACAAGATCCGCCTCGCCCCAATCTCGCGTACACTGCCCCACCATGGAAACCTGGGTGCAGACTTCAATTCATGCCTCGCTGGCGGCGCTCGCGCTACCCACGGTAGGATTGCCTGCAGTCTTCCTGATCAGCCTGGTCTCGGCTACCCTGCTTCCGCTGGGTTCGGAGCCCGCCGTCTTCGCCTATGTGCAGTTGGCGCCGCATATGTTCTGGCCGGCCATTGTGGTGGCCACCATCGGCAACACGGCAGGTGGCGCCATCACCTACGCCATGGGTGCCGGGGCTGAATCTGCCTACCAGGCCTGGTCGGACAGGCACCATGCCACAGGCATGCCCCAAGCTGGCACATCGCCAGACACGACGGGATCCTCTGGCGAGCGGAGGGCCTCCGCAGCCGGCGGACGCTGGCACGACCTGACAGCAAGCTGGTTCCGGCGCTTCGGCCCCCCCGCCTTGCTGTTGTCCTGGCTGCCCGTTGTTGGCGACCCGTTATGCGCCGTGGCAGGCTGGCTGAAGCTGCCCTTCTGGCGCTGCACCCTGTACATGGCGATCGGAAAATGCCTGCGTTACATCGCGATGACGACGGTCCTGATACACGCCTGGCCTCAGGTCAGCCAATGGTTGTGAGTTCCGCGGCAAGACGCCAGGAACCCATCGATGCACGGGCCACGCCAAGGCATCCCGTCAATCCGTGGCAACCACGGGGTTGATGTCGGCAGTCCGCGCCAGCACTGCAGCCGCCTGGGCGGCCGCGTCGCGCGAAGCATATGGCCCCATGCGCACCTTGTACAGAGACGACTGATAGGTCACCGCCGTTTGCCCTCCATTGATCTGGGCATTGATGCGTTGGGAAAACGCCTGGGCGTTGAGGGCCGACGCAAACGCGCCGAACTGCAGATAGACACCGCCGTTTGCCGACTCGCTCTGGCCCATGATGGCCGCCGCTTGTGCAGCGCTGGCCGTTGAAACCGAAGGCGGCGATGCAGCAGCCGGCATGGTGGGCACAGGCAGCGGGGCAGGCGCTGTGGGTGGCGCCAACGCGGGAGCGGGAGCAGGAGCAGGCAGAGGCGTAGGCGCGGATGGGGCACGGCTGGCCACCATCACCGGCGGGGGATTCCGATAGTTCCCGGCCAGAATGTCGGCATTGGTGATGGCCTGCACGATGACCTCGCCACTCCCCCGCCCCACCAGGCCGAGCTTGGCAGCCGCTACATAGGACAGGTCGATGATCCGCCCTGGGTGGAAGGGGCCTCGGTCATTGATCCGCACGATGATGGATCTCCCGGTCGATACCCGAGTCACACGGGCATAGCTGGGCACCGGCAGCAGAGGATGCGCGGCCGTCATGGCATACATGTCGTAGGTCTCGCCATTGGCCGTCTTTTCGCCATGAAACTTGCGACCATACCAAGAGGCCACGCCTTCCCGTCGGTAAGACTGATTTTCAGCCAGCGGCACATACCGCACGCCAAATACTTCGTAGGGCCGAAAGTTCGCGGGTACCGGATGCTCGATTCTGGGGACAGCATCCGGGATGGCCGCGATGTTCGCCGGAATGTGATCACCCATGCCATCGCTGCCGTAACGTCCCCGTGAGGCGCAGCCTGCCAGAACCGCCAGCGCCAGGCAGACCAGCCCCAGAGTCAGGCGGTGCAAGGGTCGGCTCATGGCTGTATCGGTTGTTGCAACAGGGGGTTCCGGTGGCGGATGAGTAGCGGCGAGTGGTCTGCGAAGCGCCGCGCAAGCTGTTCCGCCACATAAACCGAGCGATGCTGCCCGCCCGTGCACCCAATGGCCACTGTCAGGTAGTTGCGCGTGTCCTGCTGGTACAGCGGCAGCCATTTGCGGATGAAGCCGGCAATATCGTCCACCATCGCCCCGACGCTGCCGAACTGCGCCAGCCATTCGGCCACAGGGGCATCCCGGCCAGTCAGCGGCCGCAGCTGCGGATCGTAGTAAGGGTTGGGGAGGCAACGCACATCGAACACCAAGTCGGCGTCAAACGGTACTCCGCGCTTGTACGCGAACGACTCGAACGTCAGCACCACCGCGACCTTATCCACCTGTACCAGGTCACGCACCCAGCTTCGAAGCTGGCCCGGCGTCAGGTCGGACGTATCGATCACGTGCTCCTGGTTACGCAGCGGAGAAAGCAGCTCGCGTTCACGGACAATGCAGCTCTGCAGCGAACTGTCCTGTCCCTCGCGCTGCAGCCGGTCACTCAGGGGATGCCGGCGCCGGGATTCGGAGTAACGCTGAATCAGCGTCTGATCATCGGCATCCAGAAAGACCACGTGCAGCGCCATACCCCGGGCGCGCAGGCTGGTGAGAATCCCCGGCAGATCATCCAGATCGCCCGGCGTGCGTACATCGATCGCCACCGCCACGCGATCCAGCCCCGATTCCTGAGTGCTTGCAATGAATTCGTGCAGGAACCGCACGGGCAAGTTGTCCACGCAGGTGTAACCGGTGTCCTCCAGCATGCGCAAGGCCACCGATTTGCCGGACCCGGAAATGCCGGTGATGAGGACGATGTTCAGCATGAAACGAGACTGTGGCGCAAAGGATTCGGGCGATTCATGGCTTGACCTCGCGGCTGCTCTCCATGATGGCCAGCGCCTGACGTTCGATGAATTCGCCCATGGTATCGATCCCACGCAGGCTGAGGATGGTGTTGCGCACAGCCGCTTCCACCAACACGGCAAGATTGCGGCCCGCCGCCACCTGCAGCATGACACGGCGCACGGGAATGCCCAGGATATCCTCGAAGTGGTCCTGTGTCGGCAGCCGCTCGAAAGTCTCGGGCGTCATGCGCACCAGATGCACGATGAGCTTGATCTTCATCTTGCGCCGTACCGAGGTCTCGCCAAAAATGGTGCGGATGTCCAGCAGCCCCAACCCCCGGACTTCAAGCAAGTTCTGCAACAGCGGCGGGCACTGCCCCTCGACGAAGTTGGGAGCCGTGCGGGAAAGTTCCACGGCATCATCGGCCACCAGCCCGTGGCCGCGGGAAATCAGTTCCAGCGCCAGTTCACTCTTCCCGAGGCCCGACTCCCCGGTGATCAGCACACCCAGACCGAGCACGTCCATGAAGACGCCATGGACCAGAGTCTTGGGCGCCATGCGCTTGCCCAGATAGACGCGCAGAAGGTCAATCAGCAGCGAAGCATCGACCGGCGTGCCCAACAGCGGGATCCCATGGACCTCGCAATACGACTTCAGGTCGTCCGGCGGCAGCGTCTGGGCGGCCAGAATGATGGCCGGTACGCTGCCAGCCACCAGATCGTCCAGATGGTGCAGCCGCCGCTTGGCATCCAGCCGCTGGTAAAAGGACATCTCCTCGACGCCAAAGACCTGGATGCGCCCCGGGTGGATCAGGTTCAGGTGGCCAACCAGGTCAGCCGCAGTGCCACCTGCTTCCGGCAGGGTCCGCACGCCGGCCGCATCCTGTCCTGCAATCCAGGAAAATGCGATCTTCTCGGCGTTGTCACGAATCAGCTCTTGGATGCTCAGCATGTTCGGTCGGGGGCGCGCTTGCGCCCGTGAGGATCAAATGGTGGACCTCCAGGGGATCCGTGGACTGCATCAGCGCCTGGCGCAGCGTTGCGTCCGACATCAGGCGGGCGATTCCCGCCAGCAGATCCAGATGCATCTGGGTCGCGGTTTCTGGAATCAGCAGAAAGAATAGCAGGCGCGCCGTGCGCCCGTCATTAGCGTCGAAACGGATGGGCCGATCCAGTCGGATGAAGGCGGCATGCGGCTCGCGCAGATCCTTCAGCCGCCCGTGCGGTACGGCGACCTCGTGCCCAAGCGCGGTCGAACCCAGCCGTTCACGCGCCAGCAGGCTGTGAAAGACCGACATGCGGGCGACGCCCTGGTTGTTCTCGAAGAGAAGACCAGCGTGTTCAAAGGCCCGCTTCTTGCTGGTAGCCGCCAGATCCAGTACGACATTGGTGGGCGGCAGGATGCGCGGCGTAAGAGTCATGGGGGCATTATAGGTGGCAAACCCCGCCGTCAGCGAAGCGGGACGTCCATCAAAGCAAAGGCCCCGGTGCGATTCCGGGGCCCGATGATCCGCCCGACTAGCCCTGGTGTGCTGACCGACCCATTCGAATCGTCAGATTCGTGAATGGCCAGGCCGGCCGGGAGGTGCATGGCGGCAAAACCTGAACCTTACTCTGAAGCCATCTCCGCCTGCCGCTTCGGCGGTTCGTGAGCATAAGTCTGAGCCTTGGATTTGTACTTGATGATCTGCCTGTCGACCTTGTCGACCAGCAGATCAATGGCCGCGTACAGATTGTCGTCCGAGGCTTCGCAGTGCAGGTCCTTGCCACGGAGACGCACCGTCATTTCTGCCGTGTGCTTCAGAGGCTGGACAGACAACATGACCTGTGAATCGATGACCTGATCGAAATGTCGCAGGACACGCGCTGTCTTGGTGTAGACGTACTCGCGAATGGCCGGGGTGATTTCCAGATGACGACCGGTGATAGTCAGACTCATAGTGCAGACTCCTTG
This sequence comes from Castellaniella sp., assembly GCF_004321985.1. GTDB lineage: Bacteria > Pseudomonadota > Gammaproteobacteria > Burkholderiales > Burkholderiaceae_B > Castellaniella. The sequence continues at coordinate 44,842 of NZ_SCQN01000041.1, forward strand.
CGGAAATACAGATGGGGTTCCAGTGGAACCATGTGAAAGAAGAGGAGGCCTCCCGACGAGAAGTGATGACGATCCCAGTGTACAGATCACAGGGGGCACATCAAGTGCCCCCTGTCAGTGTAAGATGGAAGGATTGCGGCAATGGGACGCCGGCAGATGGGTGGCCCCGGCAGCCACCACGGACTACATCCGGAAGTTCTTGCCCAGATACACTTGGCGCACCGCCTCGTTGTCCACGATCTCGCTGGGATGACCGCTGGTCAGTACCCTGCCTTCGCTGATGATGTACGCGCGGTCACAGATCCCCAGTGTTTCACGCACGTTGTGATCGGTGATGAGCACACCGATATTGCGCCCCTTGAGAAACTGCACGATGCGCTGGATCTCGATCACGGCGATCGGATCCACGCCGGCAAAAGGCTCGTCCAGCAGGATGAACCGAGGATGCGTGGCCAGCGCCCGCGCGATCTCGACCCGGCGACGCTCGCCGCCCGACAGCGAAACCGCCATGTTGTGCCGGATGTGTTCGATCTGCAGCTCGTCGATCAGCGCCTCCAGGCGCTCTTCCAGCGCTACCGACGATAGGCCGTGGCCGTCTGGATCGCGCTGCAGCTCCAGCACGGCCCGGATGTTCTGTTCCACGGTCAGCCGCCGGAACACCGAAGCATCTTGAGGAAGGTAGGACAGCCCCAGACGCGCGCGCCGGTGCATGGGGATCCCGGTCACATCGTGGCCATCGATCAGGATCCGCCCGGTATCGGCCGGAATCAGCCCCACAATCATATAGAAACTGGTGGTCTTGCCGGCGCCATTGGGGCCCAGCAGCCCCACGACTTCACCACCGTCCACCGACAGCGAGACATCCTGGACCACCGCTCGCCGACCAAAGCTCTTGCCCAGGCCGATGGCTTGCAGACTGCCGGTTGCGGCCTTCACGCGCGAGGAACCGGACACGACCGAATCCGAAGCGGAATCAGGCACGGAAGACATGGAGGCATCCATCGGACTCACTTGTGCTTCGCGCGGCACTTGGCGATTGCCTGGTCAATGCGCGATTGGGGCTGCGCAAGCGACCTGACGCGCCCGCCTGCCGCCGCCGAGTCCTTGCCGCCAAAGGCCTCGTAGGTGCCCGCCTTTTGGTGATACACGATACGCGCCCCGCGCACGTTGTCGAACGCTTGGCCGCAGATCATCCGGGTGACCGTCGCCTGGCCGATCAGCGTGACGTCCCCCGTCTTGCCGTCATAGTCCGCCCGGTTCCCCGTGCCAATCAGTGTCTCGAATTTCTCTGGGTTCTCCTGGCGGATATTGACCAGCCCTCCCTTGCCGGCAGTGGCCGTTCCCGACTGGTTCCCCTGTGCGTCTTCGTGGGTGACCAGCTGGTCCGCCCGCAAGGTCATCGCCCCACGCGTCAGGACCACGTTGCCCGTGAACGTACTGGTCTTGCTGACGTCGTCATAGTGCAGCGTGTCGGACAGCACCACGGTATCGGGCTCGGGCGCCTTCGCTGCAGCCTTGGCCGGCTCGGCCGCCCATGCAGGCAAGACCAACGCCCCCAGGATCAATGAGGCAGACAGGGCAAGAGGCAGGATTTTCATGGTTGCTTGGTCTTCTGTGAGGCAGCGTTGCGGGCGGCCTGATCTTCGCCGGAAATCTTCACGTCGCTGGCGGCTGTCACGGTCAGCTGCCGGGTGCGGTTATCGTAGCGCATACCCCGTCCCCGCAAGGTGGAGTGGCCATTCACCACCAGTGCTGGGCGGTCGGTATGCACCAGATCCAGATTGGGTTCGATGATGAGTTGCTCGCTGCGCACGTCCAGGAGCTGGTGATCGGCATCCGGCAGGCGCCGCAGGTGTGCGTTGCCATTGAGGACGATACGGTCGCCGTGGTGATCCAGCGTGCCACGATCAGCTGTCCCTACTGTCGTGGGGCTTCCCGGCTGGTGATCCACAGCCTGGGGGGTGGTGATTTCGTAACTATCGGTATCAGGGAAATGCTCCATCGCGGCGCCTTCCAGCCGGTTGATGGCATACCCCTCGGGGCCGGTCCGGACCATCACGAAATGATCGGACCAGGAGTCGCGCTCATGCGTCATCTTCCGGGGTGGATCGACCTGGATGGAACGCAGCGTGTAATCGGATGCCCACCACGTCCCCAGCACCAGCAGTACCAACAGCAGCACGGCCACCAGGCTGGGCAGGCGGTCTCTCATTGGATCGCCCCCCCGAGGGTCGACAGGGAAGAGGTGAAACAGACCCCCAGGCGCCCCTGCGCCGCCAGGATCAAGTCGCAGCATTCGCGCACTGCCCCGCTCCCGCCGGGCCGCGTCGCCACCCAATGCGCTGCCTGGCTGACGTACAGGGGGGCGTTGGGGACGCTGGCCGCAAAGCCCACGCGCTGCAGCGCAGGAAGATCGATGATGTCGTCACCCATGTAACCCAGAGCCTGCAGGGTCAGGCCGGCGTCGCGGGCAAGGTCCTCCAGCGCCGTGATCTTGTCGTGAATGCCTTGAAGGACCGGGGAAATCCCCAGTTCCGCCGCCCGACGGGCGGTAATGGCACTGTTGCGCCCACTCACCCAGGCCACCCGGATACCCTGCTCGCGCAGCAGCCTCAGGCCATGGCCGTCAAGCGCGTTGAAAGGCTTGACCGCCTCGCCGTGCTCGGCATACCAGAGACTGCCATCGGTCAGGACGCCATCCACATCGAACACCATCATGCGCACGGCGCGTGCGCGCTCGCACACGGCAGGCGAGACACGAGCGAGGATCTGAGCTTCGGCAGGGTGAGAGAAACCGGGCAAGTCGTTCATCAGATTACCTTCGCAGCGAGAAGGTCGTGCATGTGCAGGGCACCCAATAATAGCCCGTCGCCATCCAGAACCAGCATCTGACTCAGCTTGTTCGCATCCATGACCGTCGCAGCCTCGATCGCGGGCGCGCCGGGGGCGATCGCCTTCGGATGATGGCTCATGCCGACGGACACCGGCAGCGCGCGAATGTCGCCGTGCTGCGCAATCATCCGGCGTAAATCCCCGTCGGTAAAAATTCCGACGGGTCGCGCGCCATCGAGCACGATGGCCATGCCCATGCCTTTCGATGACATCTCGGTCAGCGCATCCGGGATCAGCGTCTCAGGCCTCACCTTGGGCAAGGCAGCGCCCGTGCGCATCACATCGGCCACCGATGTCAGCAAGCGCCGGCCCAGCGCGCCTCCCGGGTGCGACCGCGCGAAATCATCACGGTTGAATCCACGCGCCTCCAGGCAAGCCACGGCAATGGCATCCCCAAGCACCAGAGCCGCCGTCGTGCTCGCCGTCGGGGCGAGATTCAACGGACAAGCCTCCTGATCCACGGCTGCATCCAGCGACAGATTGGCGCTTCGCGCCAGCTCGGAATCCGGGTGCCCCGTCATGGCAATGATCTGGGTGCCCATCCGCTTGGCCACCGAAATGATGGTGATGAGCTCCTGGGCCGACCCGGAATACGAGATCGCCAGCAGGATGTCCTCGCCCGTGAGCATGCCCAGGTCCCCGTGGATGGCTTCCGCCGCATGCATGAAGAAGGCCGGTGTCCCCGTTGAAGCCAGCGTCGCGGCGATCTTGCGAGCGATGTGCCCAGACTTGCCGATCCCCGTGACCACCACACGGCCCGGACACCCCAGGATCAAGGCGACGGCCTGCTCGAAGCGCGCGTCAATGCGCCCCTGCAGGGCCTGAAGCGCCTGGATCTCGATGGCGAACGTGTGCGCGGCACTCGCGCGGATGGCCTCTGGCTGGAGACGTGGATGATCATGCATCTGCCAATTTTAAGCGGAACCGCCGCAATCGTGACCAGACGGCGCGCAGCACACCCGCCCGACCGAGGCCCGGGCACCTTGCCGGGCCGATCCGCGCGGCCGATCTCACCCGACAGAACACCAGTCAGGTTGTTAAACTGGGACCGCCTTCGCTTACCAACAGGATGCAGTCATGCAAACCGACCCGGCCCGATACATTCGCGACACGATACGCACAGTGCCCGATTGGCCCAAGGCCGGGGTCATGTTCCGCGACATCACGCCCGTCCTGCAGGATCCACAGGCGTTCCGCGTCCTGATCGACCTGTTCGTCTACCGATACATGCGCCAGCGGCTGGATCTGGTGGCAGGCATCGATGCTCGCGGCTTCATCATCGGCGCCGTGCTGGCGTATGAGTTGAAGCTGGGGTTCGTCCCCGTGCGCAAGCAAGGCAAGCTGCCCTACAAAACGGTCTCGGAAACCTACTCGCTCGAATACGGCAACGCCACCGTCGAAATGCACATGGATTCAGTGCGCCCCGGCCAGCGGGTGTTGCTGATCGACGACCTGATCGCCACCGGCGGCACCATGCTGGCTGCCTCGCGGCTGCTGCAGCGCCTTGGCGCCAACGTCGCCGAAGCGGCCGCCATGATCGACCTCCCGGATCTGAAGGGCTCCCAGACCGTGCGCGAATCAGGGCTGCCCGTCTATACGGTGTGCTCCTTCCACGAGACGGATACGGTCTGAACACTGCCCGCTCCGGGCCGCCCTGCCCCTCTGCAAGCTTCTGCGCCGCAGCAAAATCAGGCACGAGCCTCTGGATCGGCGGCATCCTCGCGACGGTGATGCGCCAGGGCCCAGGCATATAAGCGGTCCCTGGGCAGGCCCGTGGCCTGCACGCCAATGCGCACGGCATCCCGCACGCTCAACTCGGCCAGTAAGGCGGCCATCAGCCGTTCGTGTTCAGACGACAGCATATCGTCCACCGGGCCCTGCGGCGCCGCCGCGTGCATCACCAGAACGAACTCCCCCTGTCCCCGATGGGTATCGGCGCCCAGCCATTCCCGCATCGCGCCAACCGGCAGGGTACTGATCTCCTCGAACCGCTTGGTGAGTTCACGGGCCAGGGTCAGCACACGATCTCCTCCCGCCACCTGCGCCAGATCATCCAGCGTCGCACCCAACCGGTGAGGGGCCTCGAAAAACACCACTGGCACCGGCCATGCCAGCCACTGCTCCAGCCACTTGCGTCGGGCGGCCGGCTTGTTGGGCGGGAACCCGGCAAAGGCGAATCCTGGGGCATCGTCCGATGTTGCGCCGCTGGCCATCAGGGCAGCAATCACGGCGCTGGGGCCAGGCAACGGCATGACCCGGTAGCCGGCCGCCTGGACGCAACGCACGATACGCGCGCCTGGATCACTGACCGCCGGCGCCCCCGCATCGGACACCAGCGCCACGCGCTGACCCTCGGCCAGCCGCTGCACGATGGTGTCGGCTGCCTGCTGTTCATTATGCCGGTGCGCGGCCAGCAAGGGCGTGCGGATGCCCCAGGCATCGAACAGCGCCCGGGTCGTGCGGGTGTCCTCGGCCGCCACCGCATCACACCCGCGCAGCGCCTGCCACGCCCGCAAACTCATGTCGGCGAGATTGCCGATGGGTGTGGCCACGACGTAGAGGCAGGCGGACGGCCAGTTCTGCTCCACCACCTGCTCGGCGTGACGTTTCCACGTCAGCCCGGCATTTTCCCAGTCGAGTCCGTCATTCATACTTGAACCATTCCTTCGCAAGCCACAGCCATGAACAACGACCCCTACGACACCGCTCGCGAGGCCCAGAAGCAGGCCGCAAAGCGCCTGCAACGCCGGCGCCGCCGCAGTGCACGGGAAGCCAGGGCAGATCATGCTGCCCCCGTCAGTCTGGCTGCCGGATCGGTCACCCAGATCCAGGGACACGCCGCGGAACAACAGGCCAGCCGCTTCCTGGAAGCACAGGGCCTGCGTATCCTGGCGGCCAACCTGCACTGCCGGGCAGGCGAGATCGATCTGGTTGCCTGGGACGCCAGCACGCTGGTCTTCGTGGAAGTCCGCCAGCGGACCAGCCGCGCGTACGGCGGGGCTGCCGCCAGTGTAAACCGGCGCAAACAGCTGCGCCTGATCCGGGCAGCACGGTACTTTCTGCCATGGATCGCACACCGGTCGGGCTGTGGTCAGCCGCCAGCCTGCCGCTTTGACGTGATCGCCGTGGATGGAGTGCGCCTGACATGGATCCGGGATGCGTTCAGCCGGAACCCGGAATGAACTCTGTTACGTTCACTCCGACAGACCTCCCGCGCTCATGCGATAATCGGCCATGGACATGACTTCCCGCATGACATCGCATTTCGACGATGCTGTCGATGCCTTTCGAGCCAGTGCGCGCGAACTCGCTCCGGCACTTACCGCCGGTGTGGAACTGCTGTTCGGGGCCCTGACCAACAACGCCCGCATCCTCGCCTGCGGCAACGGCGGCTCGGCGGCGGACGCACAACACTTCGTGGCCGAACTCATCGGCCGCTTCGAACGCGACCGGCTGCCGCTGGCCGGCATCTGCCTCAACACCGATACATCCATCATGACTGCCGTGGGCAACGACTACGGCTTCGGCGCCGTCTTCGAGCGCCAGGTCAGCGCCCTGGGCCAACCAGGAGACGTGCTGGTCGCCATCACCACCAGCGGCAATTCGGCCAACGTGCTGCGCGCCATCGAGGCCGCGCACGAGCGCGAAATGCAAGTCATCGCGCTGACGGGCAAGGGCGGCGGGCAAGTCAACACACTGCTTTACGAAACCGACATCCATCTGTGCGTCCCCCATGACCGCACCATGCGCATCCAGGAAGTCCACACCATGCTGCTGCATGCGCTGTGCGACGGCATTGATGCGCTGCTCCTCGGAGATCCCCTCTGATGCCCATGTCCCGCCCCCTCGCCCGTACCCTGTCCCGCTGCCTGCTGGCAGTCTGCGCCGCATCCTCTCTGGCCGGCTGCGGCCTGGCCATCGTCGGCGGTGCAGCCGCCGGTTCGGCGGTCATCGCCACCGACCGTCGCACGGCGGGCGAACAGGTGGACGACCAGACTATCGAACTGCGCGTCTCCAGCGAAATGAACCGCGCATTCGGCGACAAGGCCCGGGTGGTGGGCACCGCCTACAGTGGACGATTGCTGCTGGTGGGCGACGTCCCCAACGACGCCGACCGGCAAAAAGCCGAATCTGTCGCCCGCACCATCCCGAAAGTCCGTGAAGTCGACAATCACATCCGCGTGGGCGACCTCACGCCCCTGAGCGTGCGCACCAACGACACCTGGATCACCACCAAGGTCAAGACCGAACTCGCCTCGACGAAGGACGTCCCCTTCCGCACGATCAAGGTCACCACCGAACGCGGCGTAGTCTATCTGATGGGCAAAGTCACCTCTGATGAAGCGCAGCGCGCGGGCATCGTGGCCTCGGGTGTCGCCGGCGTCAACAAAGTCGTAAAATTGTTCCAGATCGTGGCGCGTGAAACCATCCTGGCTGAGCCCGGAAAGCCCGCGCCCGTCACGGATTCCAGTTCAACGGGTACCTCTGCGCCCGCACCGTCGCCAGTTCCGGCGGCCAGCAGCGGAGGCGCCCAGACCATGCCTGTGCATTGATGAAAAAGCTCCTTATCGGCCTGGCGGCCGCCGTTGCCCTGAGTGCCGCCGCTTTCTGGCAATTCCAGGGTGCCGCCCAGGCGGCGCCCGAAGTCACGTTCACCGACCTCCAGGGGCACAAGGTCACGACCGCCGACCTGCGCGGAAAGGTTGTCTTGGTGAAATTCTGGGCGACGAGCTGCACGACCTGCGTGGCCCAGATGCCGGAGACCATCCGCCATTACGACGAACTCAAGGCCAAGGGCTTCGACACGATCGCCGTCGCCATGCAGTATGACCCGCCGAACTACGTCAAGAACTTCACCGACACCCGCAAACTGCCGTTCCCGGTGGTGATCGACGCCCAGGGCAAGCTCGCCCGCGCGTTCGGCGACGTGCAGCTCACGCCCACCGCCTTCCTGATCGACAAGCACGGCAACATCATCAAGCGCTATCTAGGCAACTACGACGAAAAATCGTTCATGACCACCGTCGAGAAGGCACTGGCCTCATGAGTGCAACGCCGGACCAGTCTTCGACACAGTCCGCCGCTCTAAAGGCCGAAGTTCTCTCCGAGGCGCTGCCTTACATCCGCCGGTTCCACGGCAAGACCGTCGTCATCAAGTACGGCGGCAACGCCATGACCGATGAGCAGCTGCAACGCAGTTTCGCCCATGACGTGGTGCTCCTCAAGCTCGTGGGCCTGAACCCCGTGGTGGTCCACGGCGGCGGCCCGCAGATCAACAGTGCGCTCAAGCGCATCGGCAAGGAAGGCACCTTCGTCCAGGGCATGCGCGTGACCGACGCAGAAACCATGGAAGTCGTCGAATGGGTGCTGGGCGGCCAAGTCCAGCAGGACATCGTCATGATGATCAACGAGGCGGGCGGCAAGGCCGTCGGCCTCACCGGCAAGGACGGCTGCCTCATCCAGGCGCGCAAGAAGCTCATGCCGGACCCTGAACACCCGGGCGAGACCCTGGACATCGGCTTCGTCGGCGACATCGAGCGCATCGAGCCGGGCGTGGTCAAGGCTCTGCAGGACGACCAGTTCATCCCCATCATCTCATCCATCGGCTACGGCGAAGACGGCCAGGCCTACAACATCAATGCAGACGTGGTGGCCGGCAAGATGGCCGAGGTTCTGGGTGCCGAGAAGCTCGTCATGTTGACCAATACGCCAGGCGTGCTGGACAAGTCCGGCAAGCTGCTGCGCAACCTGTCGGCGCAAACGATAGACACGCTGTTCCAGGACGGTACGCTGTCAGGCGGCATGCTGCCCAAGATCGCCTCTGCGCTGGATGCGGCTCGTTCTGGCGTCAATTCCGTGCACGTCATCGACGGCCGGGTACCGCACTGCCTGCTGCTGGAGATCCTGACGGACCGCGGCGTGGGCACCATGATCAGCGCGCACTGATGTCGCCGCTGCGGGCGCCCAGCACCCTGCAGCGGCAACGCCCGCTGGCACCGGATGCGCCCGTTTGGCTGTTCGATCTGGACAATACGCTGCACGACGCCTCCCACCAGATCTTCCGCATCATCGATCAGCGGATGGGGCAAGCGGTTGCCCAAGCACTGGGCCTGCCCGCCGATGAAGCCGACGCCCTGCGCCGCCGCTACTGGAAACGCTACGGCGCAACGGCCATCGGGCTGGTGCGCCACCACGGCATCAACCTGCAGCGGTTCCTGGCCTCGTGCCACGACTTCGACGTCGGACCCCTGGTGCATGCCGAAAGAGGTCAGCTCAGCCGCCTGCGGCGCCTGCCAGGCACTCGCATCGTGCTCACGAATGCTCCCGCCCACTACGCCAGGCGCGTACTGGACGCGCTGGGCATCCTGCAGGAATTCGACGGGCTATGGGCCATCGACCACATGATGCCCATGGGGCTGCCCAGACCGAAACCGTCACTGGCCCTCATGCACCAGATCGTGGCGCGTCTGGGCGTACCGGCACGTCGCATCATCCTGGTCGAAGACACGCTGCGCAATCTGAAGGCCGCGCGCCAGGCCGGCATGCGCACGGTTTACCTGTACCATCCTGGCACACCCTTCGCCCATGAGCAGTACGGCCGGGACCAGTATGTGGATATGCGTATCAACCGCCTGAGTACCCTGCTCCTGCAGGCGGGCGCCGGGCACATGCCGGGCAATCCGGATCGCGCCTGAAACGCACGGTATGCCACTGCATCTGCAGGGCATCCACCGACAGCAGGCGCCCGACCAGCGGCGTGCCAACTCCGGCGATCAGCTTGATGGCCTCAGTGGCCTGAACGCTACCCACCATCCCGAGCAGCGGCCCCAGGACCCCCGTGGTCGCACAGCGCGCCTCGGAAACCGGATCCGACTCGGGAAACAGGCAGTGGTAGCAGGGCGATGCCGGATCCCGCAGATCATAGACGCTCACCTGGCCGGCGAACCGGATGGCAGCGCCTGACACCAGCGGTCTGGCCGTTGCGATGCAGGCGCGGTTGATCGCGTGGCGGGTCGCGAAATTATCGCTGCAGTCCAGCACCAGATCGACCTGCCCGGCCAATTCCACCAGACGCGCATCATCCAGGCGCTCGACCCGCGCATCCACGCGGACGTCGGGATTCAGAGCAGCCAGGGCATCGCGGCCCGATTCAGCCTTGGGACGGCCCAGGCCGCTCATGGTGTGGAGGATCTGCCGCTGCAGGTTGCTGAGCTCGACCACATCATCATCGGCCAAAACGATACGCCCCACGCCCGCTGCCGCCAGATACAGCGCCACCGGTGACCCCAGACCCCCGGCGCCGACGATCAGCACGCGGGCCGCGAGCAAGCGTTCCTGCCCCTCGATGCCCAGCTCATCCAACAGGATATGCCGGGCATAACGCATCAGCCGCGCGTCATCCAGGGGCAACGCCACCATGGATCACTGCACCCGAATGATGCCGTTTGGCGTGACCCGATAATGCTCGGCCTGGTCAGTCTCCTGGTCTAGCGTTTTTTTTTCAGCCGAAGGTGCCTGCGGCGTCTTCGCTTTTGCCGCTTCGGACTCAGCGGCCTTGGCCTTTTCCTGGCGGACCAGCGCCGCGTCGGACTTCAGGACGGGACGGCCCAGCAAGGCATTGACGCCCTGCTGCAACTGCCAGTCGTCTGCGCCGCCAAACTGGAACATCTTGATTTCGCCCTTGATGAAGTCGTCCTCCTGGCCGGTCGATTTCTGGGCGGCCGCCTGATTCTCGAGGTGATGCTGCAGATCGACCTCGCGCTCCATGTGGAACAGATTGCCGGCGGCGCTGTCGTCCACCACCCGGTCCGGCACAACCCCGGTATTCTGGATGGAGCGGCCGCTGGGGGTGTAGTAACGGGCGGTGGTGAGCTTGATCCCGGTATCCTTGGTCAGCTGCAGCACGGACTGAACGGAGCCCTTGCCAAACGTCCGGTTGCCGATGATCTGGGCACGCTTGTAGTCCTGCAAGGCGCCCGCCACGATTTCGGAGGCCGAGGCCGACCCCACGTTCACCAGCACCACCATGGGCACGGTACGCGTCCAGTTCGGCAGCTCAGTGCCGATTTCCTGGTCATGCGAACGATCCAGCGGCCGCGCATAGAACTCTTCGTTGGACGACGGGATGCGGCCCTTGGTCGAGACCACGAGCTTGCCCGGATCGATGAAGGCGGACACCACGCCAATGGCGCCGTCCAGCAGCCCGCCCGGGTCGTTGCGCAAATCCAGGACCAGGCCCTTCGGGGTCGATTTCTTCCCGAACGAGGCCAGCATGCTGACCAGATCGGCCGTGGTACGGTCCTGGAACTGGCTGATGCGGACGTAGGCGATGCCATCGGACAGCATCTTGCCGCGCACGCTCTTGGTCTTGATCATCTCGCGCACGATGCGGAACTTCAGCGGCTTGGTGCTGCCGGCACGCTCGATCGTCAGGGTGATCGCGGTGCCCGGCTGGCCACGCATCTTCTTGACGGCGTCGTTCAGGGTCATGCCCTTGGTGGGCTCGCCGTTGATCTGGGTGATGATGTCACCCGTCAGGATCCCGGCACGGGCAGCAGGAGTGTCCTCGATGGGCGCGATGACCTTGGGCATGCCGTCCTGGGTGCCGATTTCGATCCCCAGGCCGCCAAAACCGCCCCGCGTGATGTCCTGCATCTGCTTGTAGGCTTCGTCGTCCAGATACATGGAGTGGGGATCCAGATCGGCGAACAAGCCCTTGATCGCATCATCGATCAGGACCTTGTCTGGCATGGGCTGGACATAGCTGGACTTGATGGCGCCGTAGACGTTGGCAAACTGCTGCAGGGCCTTCAGCGGCAGGGGTTCGCCCTTCTGGGCAGCCGCCGAAATCCCCAGGCTGACCAGGATGCCCCCCAGAAAGCCCACCAATATCCAGACCAATGAACGATTGTTTCGGGTGCCCATGCACGTTCCTAAGCGTTACACCAATGATAGCCCGTCGCGGGCATGCAATCCGCACGCCCATGCGACGAACGGTACATAGTAACCAAATTGAGGCGATCCCTTAAGGCCAGGCGCCCGGATTGGTATCAATTTCACCGCTTTCAGGGCCGCAGCCATATTTCAGGATTGATGGGCGCCCCCTGGTGGCGCAGCTCGAAGTACAGGCCCGGCTCCACCTGCCCCCCCGTGGCGCCCACGCGCGCCACCACGTCGCCCTGGGCCACCACATCGCCGACCTGCTTGAGCAGCGCCTGGTTGTAGGCATAGATACTGAGGTATTGCTGACCATGATCGATGATGAGGATATTGCCAAATCCGCTCAGCCAATGGGCGTATACCACGCGGCCGGCCGCCACCGCGCGCACCGGCGTCCCGGCAGGCGCCCGCAGCACAATGCCGCGCCAGACGCCACCTTCGGGCCGCTGGGTCCCGAATCGCCCCTGGATGTCTCCGGCCACCGGACGCGGCAGGCCCTTCTTCAGCCCCGGGAAGCCACCTGGCGGCACCGCGCGCGGCGGAGTGCTGCCGGCTTCGGGGACTTTGCCTTCGGGAGTCGTACCTGATTCGGACTTCGAGGGGTGCTCCGGAGCCTGGGTGGGCGCCGCTTGGGCGGGCGGGTTTTCGGCCTGTCCTTTGGCCCGCGCGCGCTCCGCCTGCTCACGAATCCGGCGGGCTTCCTCGGCCGCCTGAGCACGCTGCTGCCGCGCACGCCTGGCCTGCTCGGCACGCTCGCGAGCCTTGCGCTCAGCCTCGGCCTTCAACGCGGCCTTGCGGCGCGCCTCGGCCTGGGCAATCTCGGCGTCGAGCCCCTGGATCAGAGTCCCCAGCCGGGCATCGCGTTCATGCAAGGACTTCGCCTGCTGGGTTTCCCCCTGCAGTTTGGATTGCACCTCGGCCAGAGCCTTTCGATGTGCGTCCTGCTGGGCCTGCAGGTCCTTCTTCTCGGCCTGGCGATCTGCCACCAGCCCCGCCAGTTCCTTCTGCTGCGCATTGGTCTGCCGATGCAGGGAGTCGAGCTTGTCCAGCGTCTGCTTCAAGTCGCCAAGCGCCTGCGTGCGGGCGCGTGCCACGTACGACAGGTAAGCCAGTTCCCGGCCGATCGCCTGAGGGTCGCGGCCGGACAATAAAGCCGCCCACGGCGACAGCCCGCTGGCGTATTGCGCCCGCAATTGGTCGGCCAGCGCCTTTTGCTGGTGCTGCAGCTCCACTGTCTGCTGCGTCTCTGCCGCCTTGAGCTGCTTCAGGCTGGCCTGCAGCGCATCATTGCGCTGCTGCAAATCGTTCAGCCGGCGCGTGATGTCGGAAATCGACTGCTCGGATGCCTGCAGTGCAGCAGTCGCATCCGCCTTGTCCGACTCGGTCGCCTCGATGCGCTTCTGCAGCGCGTCGATCTGGCCACGCAACGCGGTCCGGTCCTGCTGCGCATGCTCCTGGCGGGACTGCAGGGACGGTTCTGCCTGGGCCATCACCCCAATCAGGCACAGCGCAAGGCCCAGGCCGGTACACCGCATGATCAGGTCCGTGCCGCCTTGCCCTGATTGGCGACAGCTTGCATCGCCGCCTGGATCTGCTCAGGATCCCCCAGATAATAGTGGCGCAGCGGCCGCAACCCGTCGTCCAGCTCGTACACCAGCGGCTGGCCGGTCGGGATGTTCAGCCCCACGATTTCGTCATCCGAGATGCCGTCCATGTGCTTGATGAGGGCTCTGAGGCTATTGCCGTGCGCCGAGACCAGCACCCGCCGGCCAGACCGGATGGCTGGCGCGATCGAATCATTCCAGAACGGTACCACCCGGGACACCGTATCCCGAAGGCATTCCGTGGCCGGGAGCTGGTCGGCAGGCACCCGATGGTAGCGCACGTCGAACCGGGGATGACGGGGGTCGTCCGGCGACAGCGGGTCCGGCGCAATGGCATAGGCTCGGCGCCACTGCAGGACCTGGGCCTCGCCATACTTTGCGGCCGTCTCGGCCTTGTTCAGCCCCTGGAGGGCACCGTAATGCCGCTCGTTCAGCCGCCAGCTCAGGCCGACCGGGGTGTACATCGCATCCATGGCATCCAGCGCGATCCACAAGGTCCGGATCGCGCGCTTGAGTACCGACGAAAAGGCGAGGTCGAACGCGTAGCCATGGTTGTGCAGCAGTTCTCCCGCCTGACGCGCCTGGGCCCGTCCCGTTTCGGTCAGATCCACGTCCGTCCAGCCCGTGAAACGATTTTCGAGGTTCCACTGGCTTTCGCCATGGCGCATGAGTACCAGTTTGTGCATGATGAGCGGGCCCGCAAAGTCCAAAATTGCCGTCCATTTTATAATCCCTGCGCCAACAAATTTTTCCGAACGTCCCTCTACAGGAACCAACGTGGATTTCTTACTCAGCCCGAACAACATCTGGATCTTGCTGATCGCCCTGGTTTCGGGCGCCATGCTTGCCTGGCCCAGCCTGACCCGGGGTCGCTCGGGGTCGCTCGTCACGCTGGCCGAAGCCATCCAGCTCGTCAACCGCGAAAACGGGCTGTTCGTGGACGTACGTCCAGCCGAACAGTTCAAGACGGGTAGTATCCCGCAGGCGCGCAACATCCCGCACGACACGCTGGAAGCACACATCGGCAGCCTTCCCAAGGAAAAGCCCATCGTGCTGTTCGATGCACGGGGCCGTGACAGCACCAAGGTGGCCGCCGCGCTGCGCAAGCAGGGCTTCGACCGCGTATCCTGTCTCGAGGGCGGCCTGGCGGCCTGGACCGAAGGCGGCATGCCCGTGAAGAAAACCTGACAGAGATCCCATGGCCGAAGTCACCATGTACTGCACCTCCGTGTGCCCCTATTGCACCCGTGCCGAAATGCTGCTGAAGCAGCGCGGCGTGGCGAACATTTACAAGATTTTCGTGGACCGCGACCCCGCCCAGCGTACCGCCATGATGGCACGCACGGGGCGGCGCACGGTACCACAGGTTTACATCGATGAACGCCACATCGGCGGTTACGATGATCTCTCGGCGCTGGATCGTGCGGGCGGCCTGTCGCCGCTGCTGCAAGCCTGAGCCCATCCTCACCCTCCCCCTGGAACTCCCATGTCTGAAGAAAACGAAACCCAGAACGAGAACGGCCAGGCCGCCAGCTTTGGCCTGCAACGCACCTACGTCAAGGATCTCTCGGTCGAGTTGCCCAACGCACCGGCCATCTTCCTGGAGCAAAAAGGCCCCACAGTCGAGGTCTCCATC
This sequence comes from Castellaniella sp., assembly GCF_004321985.1. Classification (GTDB taxonomy): domain Bacteria; phylum Pseudomonadota; class Gammaproteobacteria; order Burkholderiales; family Burkholderiaceae_B; genus Castellaniella. The sequence goes on from NZ_SCQN01000041.1 coordinate 59,914, forward strand.
CAGGTCGGCGGCCAGCAACTGGCCGAAAGCGTCTACGAATCGGTGGTCACGGCCACGGTGACCACCCGCATCGACGACAAGGTCCTGTACCTGATTGAACTCAGCCAGGCCGGCATCTTCGAAGCCAGCAACATCCCCGCCGAACAGATGGACCCGCTGCTGGGGATCGTCTGCCCGACCATGCTGTATCCGTACCTGCGCGCCAACGTCGCCGACGCCATCACGCGCACGTCCCTGCCACCGCTGCACCTGAACGAAATGAACTTCCAGGCCCTGTACGAACAGCGCCAGGCGCAACAATCCGGCCAGGAACCGGCTGGAAACGACTCGGGCCTGATCCTGCCGCCCGGCGCACGCAACTAGGCCGGCCGTGTCGCCAGTACGGCTGGCCGTCCTCGGCGCCGGGACCTGGGGCACCGCCCTGGCGGCCCTCGCCTGCCGGCGCGCTGAAACCCTGATATGGGCGCGCGATGCCGCCGTCGCCATGGATATCCGTCAGAACCACCGCAACCCAGGGTATCTGCCGGATATCCTGCTGCCGGACACACTCACCGCCACCAGCGACCTGTCAGCCGCCCTGGACCATGTGATGTTGGGCCCCCGCCAAGCGGGCCGGCTGCTGGTGCTGGGGGTCCCTATGGCTGGTCTGTCCGACCTCTGCCAGAAGCTGTCGGACCTGCTGCCCGACGAGGCGCCTGACCTGCACATCCTGTGGACCTGCAAGGGGATCAGCGCCGACACCCTGCAATGGCCCCACGAGATCGCAACACATTTCCTGCCCCGGCAACCCTGGCTCCATATCGGGGCACTGTCGGGCCCCTCATTCGCCCACGAAGTCGCGCTGGGGCTACCGGTCGCACTGACGGTGGCCAGCGCCAGCACCGAGACAGGCCGCGTGGCACAGTCGGCCTACCACGGCACACAGGCCAGAATCTACACGACGCGCGACATCCTGGGCGTAGAAGTCGGCGGCGCGCTGAAGAACGTGATGGCCATCGCATGCGGCATCAGCGACGGGCTGTCGCTGGGGAATAACGCCCGGGCGGCGCTGATCACACGGGGCCTGGCCGAGATCCAGCGTCTGGGGGTGGCGCTGGGCGGTCAGGCCGACACGTTCACGGGGCTGACGGGATTGGGAGACCTGGTGCTGACGGCAACGGGAGATCTGTCGCGCAACCGCCAGGTGGGTCTGGCGATCGCCAGAGGCGAATCACTGGCAACCATTCTCGCCAGAGGGATGACTGCCGAAGGCGTGCATTGCGCGCGGGCCGCCCTCGCACTGGGCATCCGGCATGGTCTGGACCTGCCCATCACCGCCGCCGTCTGCGCGGTGCTCTTCGAGGGCATGGCCCCCAGACAGGCCGTCGCATCACTGCTGGCACGGGAACCCCGCGCTGAATGACCGTCTGACGGAGCCCCGTCAGACACCACCCGCATATTCCGCCTGCCGCCAAGCCTCGAACACCGTTACGGCCACGGCATTGGACAGATTCAGGCTGCGCTGCAGAGGCTGCATGGGCAGGCGGATGCGCTGGCCGATCGGGAACAGTTCAAGTTGCGCCTGAGACAGCCCGGCCGTCTCCCGGCCGAATACGAACACGTCACCCGGCTTGAACGAATGGCCGCCGATCAGTGATGAACCCCGCGTGGTCAGCGCAAACCGCCGCGCCGGATCACCGCCGATGGCGCCCAGCGCCTGTTCCAGGCCGTCATGCACTTGCATGTGGGCCCATTCGTGATAATCCAGCCCCGCGCGGCGCATTTTGGCGTCGTCCAGCGGAAAGCCCAGCGGGCGCACCAGATGCAGGAAAGTGCCGGTATTGGCCGACAGGCGAATGACGTTGCCCGTGTTGGGCGGAATCTCGGGCTCGACCAGGACGATATGGAACATGGATTTTTTCAGGCACCCCCCGGCAGGTCCGGGCGACCCATTGTAGAACCCGCCGCAGGACTGGCCCGGGCGGTCCTTGCCAGCACCCAGCCGCTCACTCGCGCCGCGCCCGCCGCCTTCAAGACCGAGGCGACCGCCTGCAGAGTGGAGCCCGTGGTCAATACATCATCGACCACAACGACATGCCGACCGCTCAAGTCCATCGTCAAACCCCGAATGCGCTCGCAGGCGTAGGCCCCCTGGGGCGCCTGCAGACGCTCGGCACGCTTCAGCGTACTTTGCTTGGGGCCCTCGTGGGTTCGGTACAACAGATCCAGCCGGTACGGCAGACGCAGGCGCTGCGACAGGATACGCGCGATTTCTGCCGGAGGGCTGAAGCCGCGCTGGCGCAGCGAATCGCGCCGCGCGGGCACCGGCACCACCCAGTCGACCGACGGCCCACTCAAGACGTCATCCCGCACGACGCCGGCCAGCCGGTCCGCCAGCACCCCAGCCAACGCCAAACGCCCAGTGAGCTTGAAGTCCTTCACCAGGCGTTCGCCCAGCCCATGATAATCAAAGGCCGCCACCACCCGGTCAAATGCCGGTGCCCGGCCCAGGCAATCCGGGCACCGGCCCGCCTCCAGCGGATGCGCACACACCGTGCAGCGGGCACCGCCGATCCTGGTCCGCAGCAGATCCACCAGGCATTCCGGACACAGCCCCTGTCCGGGGACCCGCCGGTCACAACCGGGACATTCCGCCGGAATCCAGTTCCGCCATTCGCGCCACGCCCGCAGATCCAGCATAATGTCATCTCACCCGCCGTTCAGACGCCCATCTCAACACAGATCGCACGCCTGCGGCACAGGCCTTGATCCCTTATGTCACAGCTTCCCCGACTGCCCATCGACCCGCAGGCCGTCACGCTGCAATTCGCCCGGCGCGCGCCCCTGGATGCCCCACAGTTCCTCTTTGGCGAGATTGCCCAGCGCATGCTGGGGCGCCTGGCTTACATCCGCTTTCAGCCCAAAGACATCCTGGACGCCGGCTGCGGCGCCGCCCACGCGCTGGATCCGCTGCGGGCGCGCTACCCCAACCTGAACTACACCGGCCTGGATGCCTGCAGCCGCCTGCTGGACGTCGCGCGCGACCGCTATGCCGCCAGGCCGGGCTTCTGGCACAAGCTGCGCAACAAGCCCACGCCGGCACCGCGCTTCGTGCAGGCCGACCTGGCCGACACGGGCCTGGAAGACCAAAGCCAGGATCTGGTGTGGTCCAACCTGGCCCTCCATTGGCACCCGGAACCCCATCTGGTTCTGCAGGAATGGCGGCGCGTGCTGCGTAACGACGCGCTGGCGATGTACTCCAGCTTCGGCCCGGGGACCTTCAAGGAACTGCGTGAAGCCCTGGCGGATGCGGGGCTGGAAACACATGCCATGGAATTCGTGGACATGCACGACTTCGGCGACCTGATGATCCAGGTCGGTTTTGCCGACCCTGTCATGGACCAGGAAATCATCACGCTGACCTACAAGACCGTGGAAAGGCTGCTGCACGACATCTACACACTGGGCGGCAATCCACACGCGGAGCGTCACCAGGGGCTGGTGGGTCGATCCTGGCGCGCACGCCTGGCCCAGTCGCTGGAACGCCGCCGCAGCGCGGACGGAACCATCCATCTGAGTCTGGAAGTCGCCTACGGCCACGCGTGGCGCGTGGCCACGCGCAAGGGCGTCTTCGGCGACCTGCCGGTCACCGTCTTCAAACGCGCCAAGCCACTGGAAGACGGCAAACTGCCACCACGGGTGGTCCCCCGCAAGATGGACGACCCCGGCGACGCGGAGCGCTGAGGCCAACGTCCGCCCCCAGCCCGCTGCAAAACCGATGCTCCCGCAACCTACCGTCACTCCCCTGGCCACCCAGCTGCTGGCGGCCGCTCGCGCGATCCGTGCCGTTCTGGACGGCCAGTCGCTGTCGGCTCATCTGGAACAGGTCCAGGCCCCCTTGCGGCCGGCCATACAGGCGCTGTCCTTCCACGCGATGCGCCACCTGGGCCTGGCCCGGGCCACGATGCAGGCATTGGTCCCGCGCCAGCCGAGCGACCCGCTGGTCCGCGCGCTGCTGCTGCTCGGCCTGTGCCTTCTCGAAGCCAGCCTCGCGCACGCCGATGGCCAGGAACAGGCACCTGGCACCCCGATCTATCACCAGCACACGCTGGTCCATCAACTGGTGGAGGCTGCCGCCGGCGACCGCCGCTGCCGGCCCGCGAAGGGACTGTTGAACGCCGTGCTGCGGCGCTACGCGCGCGAACGGGCAACGATGACCGCCCAGCTGATGCTGCAAGCGGAGGCCCGCTGGAATCACCCGCAATGGTGGGTCAGCATCCTGCAGGAAGCCTGGCCGCGGCAATGGCAGGACATCCTGGAGGCCGCCCAGCAGCCACCCCCCTTGGCCCTGCGCACCAACAGCCGCGCGCTGACGCGCGCAGCCTTGCAGTCCCACCTGCAGGCCGCCGGGCTCGTCTGCCATCCAGTCGGCATCGAAGGCCTGATCCTGGAGTCTCCCCGGCCCGTCCGCGAGATTCCGGGCTACGACCAGGGGTGGTGGTCCGTCCAGGATCCGTCCGCCCAGCGGGCCGGCCATCTGCTGCCGCTGGCCGACGGGCAGCGCGTACTGGACGCATGCGCAGCCCCGGGCGGCAAGACGGCGCATCTACTGGAGCGCCACCACATCAAACTGACGGCACTGGACAGCGACGCACAGCGCCTCGCGCGCGTTGCCGACAATCTGAGACGGCTCAACCTGCAATCCGAGGACGTCACGCTGCGCTGCGCGGATGCTGCGCATCCCGCCGACTGGTGGGATGGACAGCCCTATGACGCCATTCTGGCGGACGTTCCCTGCACCGCGTCAGGCGTGGTGCGGCGCCACCCCGACATCCGCTGGCTGAGGCAACCCGACGATCTGGGCCGCACGGCCACGCTGCAGGCAAACATCGTGGATGCCCTGTGGCCGACACTCGCGGCACATGGCCACCTGCTCTACGCCACGTGTTCAGTCTTCCCGCAGGAAGGCGAACGACAGGTGCAGGCATTCCTGCGGCGCCATGCGGACGCCGAGCGCCTGCCGGCTCCCGGGCACATCCTGCCGGGCCGCGACCACGAAGGCGACGGATTTTTCTACGCCTTGATTGCCAAGTCCCAGTGAGTCGTCAACAATACCGCCATATCCTCCCTCCCGCCTGGGAAGCCCGGTCACGACGCATGCTACGTATCCTGCTCGTTCTCACGCTCTGCTGTCTGTGCCTGCTGCCGCCTGCCGTCTACGCGGAACAGGCACAGGTGACCCGTGTCGAGCCGCTGCTGCGCGACGGACAGCTCCTGCTGGATGCGGACATCGATTTCACCATGGGGTCGGAACTACGGGACGCGGCCGAAAAAGGGGTGCCACTGTACTTCACGGCGGACCTGCGCATCGTGCGCCCGCGATGGTGGTGGTTCGATGAAACCGTCGTCTCCACCGACCAGACCTGGCGCATCCAGTACAACGCACTCACACAGCAATGGCGCATCGGCATGGGCGACCTGTCCATGCCCGCGACGTCCCTGAACGAGGCACTGAATCTGGTTCGACACATCCGGGGATGGCCGATCGGCCCCACCAACCTCTTCGACCCAGGCACGCGGTACCACGGACAGCTTCGGCTGCGCCTGGACACCTCGCGCCTGGCCCGCCCCTTCCAGGTCGACGCCTTGAACAGCAATGCCTGGTCGCTGACCACACCATGGAAAGACTTCACCTTCGCGATCTCCGCCGCAGCGCCCCACGACTGATCCGGTGGGCGCTGCGCCTGGCGCTCACGGTCGCGGCCGTGAGCGCGATGGCGCTGCTCGGCCTGCTGGTCTGGTCCACCGGCAATGCCTCGCGCTACGCGCAGCAATACGACTCGCTGCTGATCCTCAATGGCGTGCTGGCGGTTGCACTGATTTCCTGGGTCACCATCCTGACCGTTCGGTTGTTGCGCCAGATCCGGCGCCGCCAGTTCGGCGCCCGCATGACGGCACGCTTTGCGCTGTATTTCACGCTGATCGGCATTCTGCCCGGGGTCCTCATCTACGTGCTCTCGGTGCAGTTCATGTCGCGCTCGATCGAGTCGTGGTTCAACGTGCGGGTGGACAGCGCCCTGGAAGCCGGCCTGAACCTGGGGCGGGCTGCCCTGGACGCCCAGCTGACGGACCTGAACAATCGCGCCCGCAGCATGGCGCTGCGCCTGAACGATGCCAGCGACGCAGAGGTCGCCCTGCGCATCACGCCGCTGCGCGAGACCAACGGAGTCGACGAAGCCATGGTCTTCACGGGCAACGGGCGCCTGGTGGCATTTTCCTCCACGAACTTCGGCAAACTCCTGCCGGACCTGCCCCCGACCAGCGTGATGAACCAATTGCGGGTGGCACAAAGCTATTCCAGGGCCGAGGCCGATGTGGCCACCGGCGACGGCCCCACCAGCGATGGTCTGCATCTGCGTGTCGTGATCCCGATCGGCACCCAATCGGATCGGCTGGGTAGCGCAGCCGCCGGCATGAGTGGAGACTCCCGCTGGCTGCAGGTCATCCGGGCCGTGCCCGAACGCATCGCACGCAATGCCAACCAGGTGCAGCAAGGGTTCCGCGACTACCAGGAACTGGCTTTGTCCCGCCTGGGCCTGCGCAAACTTTACGGCATCACCTTGACCCTGGCCCTGATCCTGGCGGTATTTGCCGCTGTGGTCGTCGCCCTGGCCGTCTCGCGCCGGCTGGTGCGGCCACTGCTTACCTTGGCCTCCGGCACTCAGGCGGTCGGAGTCGGCGACTACCGCCCCTTGCCCGAATCGGCGGCACCGGACGAAGTGGGACAACTGACGCGATCCTTCAATGCCATGACCCGGCAGCTCGAGGAAGCCCGCCAGCTCGTGGACCGGCACCGCCGCCAGATCGAACAGAGCAACCTGTACCTGGAATCGGTGCTCAGCAACCTTTCGTCCGGTGTGCTGGTCTTCGACAAGACCTTCCATCTCACGCTCTTCAACCAGGGCGCCCAGAACATCCTGCACATCGATCTGCGCACCATCCAGGGACGGCCGCTGGAGACCGCCGAAGGAGCGCTGCCGCTGGCGCAGATGATCCGCCAGGCCTTCGCCTCGCACGATGCCGTGGAGTCGACCCGGCCCTATTGGCAACAGCAGTTTGAAGTCGAGCTGCGGCAGACCACCGACAACGACCGCAAGCTCCACGTGATCACGCTGCTCGCACGTGGCACGCACCTGATGACCAACGGCCAGTCGGAGGGCCACCTCGTGGTGTTCGACGACATCAGCGAGGTCATCTCGGCCAACCGGACGGTGGCCTGGGGTGAAGTCGCACGCCGCCTGGCCCACGAAATCAAGAACCCGCTCACCCCCATCCAGTTGTCGGCCGAGCGCCTGGCGATGAAACTCACTGACCGCCTGCAACCGACCGATGCGGCGATGCTGCGCCGCGCGACCGATACCATCGTCAATCAGGTGGCGTCGCTCAAGCGAATGGTGGACGACTTCCGGGAATATGCCCGCACACCGCCGGCCCAGATGCAGTCGATCGACCTGAACGCCCTGCTCACCGAGCTGCTGGGCCTGTACGGATGGGATCCAAACGATCACTCGCCGGGCGCGCCCACGGCAGCCACCGCCGCGCACTTCAGCGCCCAGCTCGAACCGGACTTGCCGCACATCGAAGGTGATCCAGCGCAGCTGCGCCAGGTGATCCACAATCTGCTGGCCAATGCACGCGACGCAGCCTGCCAGCACCACCCGTCGGGCAACGCCCAGATCCAGGTGCAGACGCGGCTCATCCGGCCCGAAGACGAGCCGGACCGCACCAGCGTGCGCCTGAGCGTGTCAGACAACGGCCCGGGCTTCGCCGCCGAAGTCCTGCCGCGTGTCTTCGAACCCTATGTCACGACCAAGGCAACGGGGACGGGGCTGGGCCTGGCGATCGTGAAGAAAATCGTGGAGGAGCACGGCGCACAGGTCGACATTTCCAATCGTGCGGATGGCGGCGCGCGCATCTCCATCCTGTTCACACGCCTATCGGACCGTCTCAATCGGCTGGACGAGGGCGGACAAGCACAGGATAATAGGCACAACATTAAGGTGTGAGGTGATATGGCCAGAATTCTCGTGGTCGACGACGAAATAGGCATCCGCGAACTGCTGTCCGAGATTCTCTACGACGAAGGCCACACAGTGGAACTGGCCGAAAACGCCACTCAAGCGCGCGAATACCGCCTGCGGCAACGCCCTGATCTGGTCTTGCTCGACATCTGGATGCCCGACATCGACGGGGTGACGCTGCTCAAGGAATGGTCCAGCCAGGGCCTGCTGAACATGCCGGTCATCATGATGAGCGGCCATGCCACGGTCGATACCGCTGTGGAAGCCACCCGCATCGGCGCCGTGGATTTTCTCGAAAAACCCATCACCCTGCAGAAGCTGCTCAAATCAGTCGCCGCAGGTCTCGCGCGGCCGGTCATCCCGGCATCGATGCGCAGCCGTACGGAACGCCCCATCGTGGCCGACCCGGTCTTCACGCAGCCGCCCGCACTGGCGGGGGGGATGCCCAGCCAACCGGAGCAGGCCATGCAATTGCCCACCGCGGCAGCACCGGATGGCTCCCGGCTGGGAAGCATCTCCCTGAACCAGCCGCTGCGCGAAGCCCGTGACGCATTCGAACGGATCTACTTCGAATATCATCTCGAGCGCGAAAACCACAGCATGACACGGGTATCGGAGCGCACCGGGCTGGAACGCACACACCTGTATCGCAAGCTCAAGCAGCTGGGCATCGAAACGTCACGCAAAAAGGCGGCCGGCTAGGCCGCCGAACTGCTCAATCCTGCGGGTTCCAGCCGCGCACGAACGCGTCCACGGGCTGGCGCTTGCCCCCTGCCTTCTGCAGCACCAGCAGACGCAACACACCATCGGCCGTCGCCACGTCGATACCATCGGACGCCACACGCAGCACGGCACCAGGCTGCAACGCTCCCGAATCGGGGGGCAACGCCAGCGCTGCCCAGACCTTCACAGGCTGGTCCAGCCCCGGCAACATTAGCGAGGCCCCCGGGAACGGATCGAACGCCCGAATCCGGCGCGCCAGCACCTTGGCCGGCTGTGAAAAATCCAGCGCGGCCTCCGACTTCATGAGCTTTGCCGCGTAGCAGACGCCATCCGCAGGCTGCGGGCGTATCGGCAGCACGGCGCCGGCATCCAGTTGGCTCAGGACCTGAACGATGGTGCGGGCCCCCAGGCTGGCCAGCCGGTCATGCAGGCTGGCTCCCGTTTCATCCGCGGCAATCGCGCACTCTGCACGGGTCACCATCGAACCCGTGTCCAGCCCGGCGTCCATCTGCATGATGGTCACGCCGCTGGTCGCATCCCCCGCCTCGATGGCGCGCTGGATCGGCGCAGCGCCGCGCCAGCGCGGCAACAGGCTGGCATGAACGTTCAGGCAGCCATGGCGCGGCAGATCCAGAACCCACTGCGGCAAAATGAGGCCGTAGGCGGCCACCACCATCACGTCCGGCTCCAACGCCGCCAGCGCCTGCTGCGCTGCGGCCGCATCGTCCGGATACTTGCCGTCGAGCCGGAGGCTGCGCGGCTGGAAGACGGGGATGCCCGCCGCAAGCGCGGTCTCCTTGACCGGCGAAGCGGCCAGTTTCATGCCGCGCCCCGAAGGCCGGTCAGGCTGTGTGAAGACCGCAAGAATCTCGTGTCCCGCCGCCGCCAGCGCCAGCAGGGCCTCACGTGCGAATTCGGGTGTACCGGCAAAAACCAGACGCGACACTACACGCCCGCCATCTCGCGCTGGGACTCGCGCTGCTGCTTGCGCAGGCGTGTGCGGATGCGATTCTGCTTCAGCACCGAAAGGTACTCGACGAATACCTTGCCCATCAGGTGATCCAGCTCGTGCTGCACGCACACGGCCAGCAGGCCGTCCGCGTCGAACTCGTATGGTTCACCCTGCTCGTTCAGGGCACGGACGTGGACACGCGCGGCACGCTCGACCTCGTCGTAGATGCCGGGAACCGACAGGCAGCCTTCTTCGTAGACCTGGCGTTCTTCGCTCTTCCAGGTGATTTCCGGGTTGATCAGCACATGCAGCTCGTTCGCATCTTCGGACACATCGATGACGACGACCCGCTCGTGCACGTCGACCTGAGTGGCGGCGAGCCCCACGCCGGGGGCCGCATACATGGTCTCGGCCATGTCGCGAACCAGCTGGCGGATGCGGTCATCCACCTGGCTGACCGGCGCAGCGACCTTGTGAAGCCGTGCATCCGGATATTTGAGGATAGGAAGCAAAGCCATACGAAAGCCCAATTCAGTCAATCCTAAAGCTCTATGATAAAACAACTTTGTGCGCATATTGCCCCATCTCGCATGCCGCCTGCGGCATCCCGTGGCACACTGGCGCCATGGCACCCACCCCCAACCCCGCCGAACTGCACGCCTGGATCCGGTTGAATCTGGAACCTGGCCTGAAATCGGAGCACCTGCAATTGCTGCTCTCGATATTCGGCATGCCGCAAAATATCTGCACGGCCTCCTCCGGCAGCCTCGCCCGCTATCTGGCGCCAGAACTCGCGGCCCGCCTGAGCCGTCCGCCCGACGACATCCAGCAAGCCGCCATCGAGCAGTCCCTGGAATGGCTGCGCGCCCCTGGCCACGCACTGCTGACGCTGGCCGACCAGGATTCATACCCAGCGGCGCTCATGGACCTTGAGAGCGACGCACCGTCCGTGCTCTTTGCGCACGGCGACCTGGATCTCCTGCAACGCCCCGCCATCGCCATTGTGGGGGCGCGCAGCGCCACGCAAAGCGGAATGGACAACGCCCAGGACTTCGCGCAGTACCTGGCCGGACAAGGCTGGTGCATCGTCAGCGGCCTGGCCAGCGGCATCGATGCCGCCGCCCACCAGGGCGCGTTGCTCGCAGGCCCGACGGGCGGCGGGACCATCGCCGTCCTGGGCACCGGCATCGACCGTGTCTACCCCACGTCCAACCGCGACCTGGCGCATCGAATCGCCGCCAACGGCTTGCTGCTGTCCGAATTCCCACTGGGCACCAAGGGTCTGCCGATGAACTTCCCACGGCGCAACCGGCTGGTCGCGGCCCTGTCGCGCGGGGTGCTGGTCGTCGAAGCCGCAAAACGCAGCGGCTCGCTGATCACCGCGCGCCTGGCCGGGAACCTGGGACGCGAAGTCTTCGCCATCCCCGGCTCCATCCATTCACCGTTGTCCCACGGCTGCCATGCACTGATCCGCCAGGGGGCGAAACTGGTGGAATCCGGGCAGGACATCCTGGAAGAACTGCAACAGGGCAAACTGCCCGGGATCAGGCGCCCCATGCCAGCGCCCCCCATGCCGGCCCCCACCACGATGGCCCCCCCGGATGGATTGCCGGCCGACGCCTTCGAGAAGCTTCTGGAAGCATTGGGCCGCGACCCGACGGGACTGGACCAGATCCAGAGCCAGACAGGCTGGACGACGTCAGAGCTGCTGAGCCGGCTGACCCTCATGGAGCTGGCCGGCCAGATCGTCTGCCAGCCGGACGGTCGCTACCTGCGGCGCCGCTGATTCGCCCGGACGCCGCACGGCCGTGCGTCCCCCCAGCCCGCCCCGATCACCTGGGCCCATGCGCTATGATGGGCTCGGCATCCTCCAGGCACCTCGCCGGGCTGGCTCGCAGGCGTGCTGAACGCCTGGGGCACCGGATGCATCAAGACCGCCCTTTGAATTTCTAGGCATGATTACCCCATGACTGAGCACGTCAAGATCGTCGAAGTCGGGCCACGCGACGGCCTGCAGAACGAAAAACAGTTCGTCGGCACCGCCGTCAAGATCGATCTGGTGAACAGACTGGCATCGGCGGGGTTCGCCAACGTCGAAGCCGCGGCCTTCGTATCGCCCAAATGGGTGCCCCAGATGGCCGACGGCACCGACGTGATGACCGGCATCACGCGCCGCCCGGGCACGATCTATTCCGTGTTGGTCCCCAACATGCGAGGATTCGAGGCGGCGCTAGCGGCGCATGCCGATGAAGTCGTGATCTTTGGCGCCGCCAGCGAGGCTTTCTCCCAGCGCAACATCAATTGCTCGATTGCCGAATCCATCGAACGCTTCGAGCCGGTGGCCGCAGCTGCCAAACAAGCGGGCCTGCGGCTGCGCGGCAGCATCAGTTGCTCGCTGGGCTGTCCCTACCAAGGCGAAACGCCGGTTTCCGCCGTGGTGGATGTCGCCGAACGGTTCCTGCGGCTGGGCTGCGACGAAATCGACGTGGCCGATACCATCGGGGTGGGAACAGCGGCACAGGTCCAGCGGGTGTTGAAGGCCGTGGGGCAGGTGACGGATCTGGGCACCCGGGTCTCGGGCCACTTCCACGACACCTACGGCCAGGCGCTGGCGAACATATTGGCGGCGCTGGAATGCGGGGTACGCATCTTCCACAGCTCGGTCGCCGGCCTGGGCGGATGCCCGTACGCCAAGGGCGCCACCGGCAACGTGGCCACCGAAGACGTGCTGTATCTGATGAACGGCCAGGGCCTGGACACCGGCATCGAGCTGGACGCCGTGGTGGACATCGGCCAATGGATCTCGCAGGAGATCGGGCGCGCCACATCCAGCCGCGCCGGCCGCGCACTGGCCCTGAAGAAGCAGGCCTGATGCGGGCCTGGCCGGTCAGGCAAAAATCAGTGGATTGGCAATGGGTACATCAGGCCACCCTTGGTCCATAACGCGTTGAGCCCACGCTGGATTTGCAGCGGGCTGCCCATGCCCACGTTTCGCTCGTAGGACTCGCCGTAGTTGCCAACCTGCTTGACGATACGGTAAGCCCATTGCTCATCCAACCCCAGATTCTTGCCGGCGCTGCCCGTCACGCCCAGCAGACGCTGGACATTCGGGTTGGGGCTCTTCAACTGGGCATCTACGTTGGCGGAAGTCACCCCCAACTCCTCGGCGTTGATCATTGCCTGGAAGGACCACTTCACGATATTCAGCCAGGCGTCGTCGCCCTGGCGCACGAAGGGTCCCAGCGGTTCCTTGGAGATGATCTCCGGCAGGATCACATAGTTCTCTGGCTTGGTGAGTTTGGCGATGCGGATCGAAGCCAGTCCTGATGCATCCGTGGTGAACACGTCGCAACGGCCGGATGCATAGGCATTGACCACCTCGTTGAACTGCTCGATGACCACAGGCTTGTATTGCACGCCGTTGGCGCGAGACCAGTCCGCCATGTTCTGCTCATTCGATGTCCCGGTCTGCATGCAGACCGTGGCACCGTTCAATTGCTTGGCCGACGTGATGCCCAGCGATTTGGACACCAGAAATCCTTGCCCGTCGTAGAAATTGATCGCGGCATGAATGGCCCCAAGCGCCGTATCCCGGGACTCCGTCACGGTGGTATTGCGCGCCAGCAGGTCGATTTCACCGGACTGCAAAGCCGTGAACCGCTGCTGGGCATTCAGCGGCACGATCTTGACCTTGGACGCATCACCCAGCGCCGCAGCCGCCACCGCGCGGCACATGTCCACGTCCAGCCCCTTCCAGTCGCCCTTGGCATCGGGAGCCGAAAACCCTGCAAAACCGGTCGTCACGCCGCAGCGCACCGCACCCTGTCCCTTGACCACTGCCAGAGTATCGGCCCGAGCGGCTGGCACGGCGGCCGCAAGCACCACCACGACGGCAGCCGCAATCCTGAGTCCACGCATGAGAGGTCTCCCCGAGTATGTGTCTCATCAACGTACGAGCAAAAATAGTACCCCAGCTTCCCGGCCAGGCTTATATCCCAGGCGCCATAAGCTTCATGCCGGCACTGGCGATCATTCGTACGTGCGCATGTCCTCGATGACCTTGCCGTCATTCGGAAGGCTACCGGACGGCAGGATCTCTACCGAGGCGCGCAGCTTGGTCTGATCGCGCACCGTATCCGCGACGGCTGAAGCATCCAGCGAAGGCTCGGCCTCGACCCGCAGGGTCATGACATCGTGGCCTGCCTCGCCCGAGACCACCAGACGGGCACGGCGGATCTGCGGATGATGAATCAGGACCCGGGCGATCTGCTCGGGATGCACGAACATGCCGCGCACCTTGGTCGTCTGATCCGCCCGCCCCAACCAGCCGCGGATACGCAGATTCGTGCGGCCGCACGGCGACGGCCCGGGCATCAGGGCCGACAGATCGCCGGTGCCGAAGCGCAGCAGCGGATAGTCCGGATTGAAGGTGGTCACCACGACTTCGCCGACTTCCCCCGCGGGCACCGGCTGGCTGGTACCGGGACGCACGATCTCCAGAATCTTGTCCTCGTTGACCACCAGGCCGGAACGCGATTCGGTTTCGAAGGCAACCATCCCCAGATCCGCGCTGCCATACGCCTGAAACCCCTGGATCCCGCGAGCCTGGAACCAGGCCTGCAGCGAAGGCGGATAAGCCTCACCCGAAAACAGCGCCCGCTGCAGCGTGGGAAGCGCCACCCCCATGTCGTCGGCGCGCTCCAGAATGATGCGCAGGAAGCTGGGTGTCCCGGTATAGCACTGCGGACCCAGATCGGCCATGGCGCGGACCTGTTGCTCGGTCTGACCGACGCCACCCGGGAACACCGTGCAGCCGAGCGCATGCGCCGCCGTTTCCATCATGGATCCGGCCGGTGTGAAGTGATAGGAGAAGCAGTTATAGACCAGCATGCCGGCCCGCACACCGGCGGCGTGAAGCGCACGGGCAAACCCCCAATAATCTGGCCGGGCGCTCTCGGGCTCGTAAATCGGGCCGGGCGAGGCAAACACGCGCCGCGCAGCCCCCCAACCCACTGTGGAAAATCCGCCGAAGACCCGCAGCCGCTCGGCCTGCGTGGAACCGTCAGTCGCACCGATGCGCGCCGCATGCTGGACCTGCAACAGCTCGCTCTTGCGCAGCACGGGCACCCGCGCCAGCGCCTCGCGGGACGTGAGCTGCGTGACATCCATGCCATCGAGCTGGCGGGCAATGGCAGGCGCCCGCTCTCGTGCCGCGCGCAGCACCGTCGGCAAGCACTCGAAGAGTTCGCGCTCCCGCTGCTCGGTGGACCGGGTTTCGCGTGTATCGAAATAAGCCTGCATGGCCATCCACCCCCAGGATCAAGCCAGCCAGCGTTTGCGGCGGCGGTAGAACTTGGTATCGCGAAAGCTGGTACGACCCGCCCCGGAAACCCCCAGATAGAATTCCTTGACGTCCTCGTTCCGCGCGAGGTTCTGTGCAGCGCCGTCCATCATGACCCGCCCGTTTTCCAGGATGTAGCCATAATCCGCGTAGCGCAGCGCGACATTGGTGTTCTGCTCGGCCAGCAGGAAACTCACCCCCTCGCGCTGGTTGAGATCGCGCACGATTTCAAAGATCTCTTCCACGATCTGAGGCGCCAGCCCCATGGAGGGCTCATCCAGCAGGATCATGCGTGGATCCGCCATGAGCGCCCGCCCGATGGCGGCCATCTGCTGCTCGCCACCCGAGGTATACCCTGCCTGGGTCTTGCGCCGCTGCTTCAGGCGTGGGAAATACTGATAGACGCGCTCCAGCGCCCTATCCAGATCCGCGCGCGAGAGCCGACGGGTATAGGCGCCGGTCAGCAGATTTTCCTCGATGCTCAGATGCGCAAAACAATGCCGACCTTCCATGACCTGCACCACGCCGCGCTGGACCAGATCGGCGGGCGACAGGGCCTCGATGCGCTCGCCACGATATTCGATGCTGCCCTTGGTGACCTCGCCGCGTTCTCCCTTCAGCAGGTTGGAGATAGCCCGCAGCGTAGTCGTCTTGCCGGCCCCATTGGCACCCAGCAGCGCCACAATGCGGCCTTCCGGCACATTGAGCGAGACGCCCTTGAGCACCAGGATCACATGGTTGTAAATCACCTCGATGCCATTGACGTTCAGCAATGCGACGGGGCTCGAGGCCTGAGTGCCATTCATGACTTCATCTCCGCAAGTGTCCTGCCCGGCGCATCCCCGCTGGCGTGCACCAGCCACCCGGACAAGGCACCAGGAGCCGGGTCACCCCGGCTCCGGTTCAGACCATTCAGCCCTCGGCTGCGCAATCACGTGTGGGAAGCTTTTTCTCGGCGGCGTACTTGTCGCCCAGCGACTTCACCAGCGGCTGCACGTACTTGGGATCGGACTGGTACCAGCCCGACACCACGTTGAACTTCTTGCCGTCCCACTCGATGATGCGGGCCCAGTCCGTCCCCATATGGTTCTCGCACGACGTCTTCACCGGCCGCATGAGCTTGGCGAAACCCAGCTTCTCCAGCCGGGCCTCATCCAGATTCAGGTGCTCATAGCCCCAGCGCACCTGCTCCGGCGTCATGTGCTTGCCCTTGCCGAACTTGTCCTGGGCCGTACGGATAGCCTCGACCTGCAACATGGAAATCATCATGCCGCGCGTATAGGCGAGCGACCCAAAGGACTTGCCGTCCTTGTCGGCTCCCTGGCCCTTGTCGTAGACGTATTTCTTCATGTCGTCATGCACACGGCCATGCTCGGCACTGTTCTGGATGGTGATGCCGTGATAGCCCTTGGCCGCTGCCCCCAGATCCTTCACATCGGTCTCGGAACTGGCCCACCAGATGCCGTACATCTTGTCGCGCGGATAGCCGACTCCCTGAGCTTCGCGGATGGCGGTGGGCGTCATGATGCCCGCGCTCCAGAGCAGCACGAAATCGGGGCGGTTCTTACGGATCTGCAACCAGGTCGCTTTCTGTTCCACCCCCGGTGCGGTCACCGGATAGAGCTGCAGCTCGAACCCGTTGGCCTTGGCCCGCTCCTGCAACAGCGGGATGGGCTCCTTGCCGAAGGGTGAGTCGTGATAGACCAGCGCAATCTTCTTGCCCTTGAGCTTGGCCTCGCCGCCCTCTCGTTTGGCGATATCCTGGATCATCACGTCGGCGGCCGTCCAGTACGTCCCCAGCAGCGGGAAATTCCATTTGAACACCCGGCCGTCGGCGGACTGCGACAGCCCATAGCCCACGGTCACCACCGAACGGCCATCGACCATGGCGCGATCCGTGACGGCGAAGGTGATGCCGGTGGACTGGGTGTCGAACCCCGTGGCACCGCCCATCTTGTCCTTCAACCGCTCATAGCATTCCACGCCCTTGTCCGTGGAATAGGCTGTCTCACATTCCTCGTAAGTGATCTTGACGCCGTTGACGCCACCGTCGCGCTCATTGACCAGCTTGAGATAGTCGATCTTGCCGTCGGCCCATGGGATCCCCAAGGGCGCGAAGGACCCCGTACGGTAGACCAGCAGCGGAATGAAGTCTTCTTCGGCTGCCTGCGCAGTGCCGACGGTACCTACCAGGCCAGCTACGGCCAGTACGACGGCTGCGGTTCGAGTCAGTGCATGCTTCATCTGTAGCTCCTCCTGGTGCTTGTGGCACCGGTTAAAAAATCAATGCGGAAACGGCCAGAGCCGAAGTTTTTCCTTGGCGATGCTCCAGAGCCTGGCCAGGCCATGCGGCTCGGCGATCAGGAAAAACACGATCAGAAAGCCGAAGATCATGTGGTCGATATGCGACGCCAGGTCCACGGGCAGCTCCAAGCCGAGCAAATGCGGGACATTGGTCAGCAGGATAGGCACCAGCACCATGAAGGCGGCGCCGAAGAAGCTGCCGATCACCGAACCCAGGCCACCGATGATGATGATGAACAGAAGCTGCAGCGAACGGTTCAGGTCGAAGGCGAGCGGCTCCCAGGAACCCAGGTGGATGTAGGCCCACAACGCGCCCGCCACGCCGATGATGAACGAGCTCACGGCGAACGCGGTGAGCTTGGCATACACGGGCCGGATCCCGATCACGGCTGCGGCCACGTCCATGTCGCGGATGGCCATCCACTGCCGCCCGATGGCGCCCCGCACCAGATTCTTGGTCAGAACCCCGATGACCGCCACGAAACACAGCACGAAAAAGTATTTCTGGGCCGGCGTCTCGACTGGCAGGCCGAAAGCCTCCAGCGCGGGCACGGAGACGTTGCCCGAAGTCGAATAATTCGTCAGGTACGGAATGCGCAAAAACGCCCAGTCCATGAAGAATTGCGCGGCCAGTGTCGCAACTGCCAGATAGAGGCCGCGAATGCGCAGGCTGGGTACGCCGAACACCACCCCCGCCAGCGTGGCGAAGATCCCGCCGAGGAGAATTTGGATCACCAGCGGCAGGCCGGGGATGCGCACGCCGAAATTCCACGCCGCATAGGCTCCCACCGCCATGAACGCCCCCGAGCCGATGGAGATCTGGCCGCAATAGCCCACCAGGACATTGAGCCCGATGGCGGCCAGCGACAGAATCAGGAATGGGATGAGAACGGCCTGCAGGAGATATTCCGACGCGGTCAGCGGCACCACCACGAAAGCGGCCAGCAGCAAGGCCGCCACGAACCAGCGGTCCTGGCGGATCGGAAAGATCTGCTGATCCGCTCGATAGCTGCTCTTGAACTGACCGTTTTCACGATAAAGCATGGACGGATACCCCCATCAGCCGTGTTGCAGGACGCGCTCAGACGCGGTCGATGATTTTTTCGCCAAACAGCCCTTGCGGCCTGAACAGCAGGAACACCAGAGACAGCATGTAGGCAAACCAGATCTCGATGCCGCCACCGACGAACGGTCCTAGGTAGACCTCGGAGAGCTTTTCCCCCACGCCGATGATGAGGCCGCCCACGATGGCACCCGGTATCGAAGTCAGACCGCCGAGTATCACCACTGGCAAGGCCCGCAGGGCGGCCGTGGAAAGCGAGAACTGCACGCCGAACTTGGACCCCCAGACCAGGCCGGTCACCAGGGCCACCATGCCGGCCACCGTCCAGACCACCACCCAAATGCGGTTGAGCGGTATGCCCACCGACTGGGCGGCCTGGTGGTCATCGGCCACGGCGCGCAGCGCGCGGCCCACCGGGGTGTACTGGAAGAAAAATGCCAGCGCCGCGACCAGGACCGCTGCCACCGCCGCCGCCGTCAGGTCTTCGAGACTGATGAGCACACCGTTTTCAAACATGGAATCCAGGATGATCACCGGGTCCTTGGGCATCCCGACATCGATCGAATACACCGAGCTGCCAAACAGGATCTGGCCGATGCCATCCAGGAAGTAGCTAATGCCAATGGTGGCCATGAGCAACGTGGTTTCTTCCTGGTTGACCAGGTGTCGCAGCACCAGGCGTTCCACCAGCAACGCGATCAACCACATGAACACCGCGCTTGCCAGAAAGGCGAGAATATTGGCCAGCCAAAGGGATTCACCGCCCAGCCAGCCATTGATCCATCCGGAGAACCGGGCCATGGCAAGCGCCGCGATCAGCACCATGGCGCCCTGGGCGAAATTGAATACGCCGGAAGCCTTGAAAATCAGCACGAACCCCAGCGCCACCAACGCATAGAGCATGCCGCTCATGAGCCCGCCGATCGTCGTCTCCAGAAGGAATCCCATGGCTGCTCCTAGTGGCTGGCGCCCAAATAGGCGCGGATGACCTCGGGATTGCCGCGCACTTCGTCCGGCGTGCCGTCGCCGATCTTGCGGCCGTAGTCCAGCACCACGACCCGATCCGAGATGTCCATCACTACCCCCATGTCGTGCTCGATGAGGACGATGGTGGTGCCGTACTCGTCGTTCACATCCAGGATGTAGCGGCTCATGTCCTGCTTTTCCTCGATGTTCATGCCCGCCATGGGCTCGTCCAGCAGCAGGATGCGCGGCTCCATGGCCAGCGCCCGGCCCAGATCCACGCGCTTCTGCAGCCCGTAGGGCAGCCGTCCCACCGGGGTTTTCCGCCAGGCCTGAATCTCAAGGAAGTCGATGATGTTCTCCACAACCTCGCGGTGGGCGATCTCCTCGCGCTCGGCGGGTCCGAGGCGCAACGCTTGGGCGAGCAGGCCGCTTTTCATGCGCAGGTTGCGCCCGGTCATGATGTTGTCCAGTACGCTCATGCCCTTGAACAGCGCCAGATTCTGAAAGGTGCGCGCGACGCCCATCTCGGCGGCACGGCGCGGATTCATGCGCGAGAACTGCTGGCCTGCCAGCCAGATCCCACCCCGTTGGGGCGTGTAGACGCCATTGATCACGTTGAGCAGAGAGCTCTTGCCGGCGCCATTGGGCCCGATGATGGCGCGGATCTCGTGCTCGCGAACATCGAACGAGATATCGGTCAGCGCCTTCACGCCGCCGAAGGTCAGCGAGATGTTCTGCAGATCGAGGATCACATCCCCCATGCGCTGCGCACGGGAGTCGGCGGCATCGGAATTCGGCAGGGCGCTCATTCAAGCAACCTTCTTCAACGATTCGGGCGACACCACAGCCGCCGGTTCGATGCGAAGATCGGCCGCCACCCGCCCTGTGCGCCCATCCTCGAACTTGACCTCGGTCTCGACGAACTGTGATTTGTGCCCGGCGAACAGGGCATCGACCAGCACGGCGTATTTCTGCGCGATGAATGCCCGGCGGACCTTGCGCGTCCGGGTCAACTCGTCGTCATCGGGATCGAGTTCCTTGTGCAGGATCAGGAAACGTACTACCTGGGAGGCGGCGAGCTTGGGATCGGCGGCCAGATCCCGGTTGACCTGCTCGACGCAGTCTCGGATCAGGTCGTAGACCTCGGGCTTGCCCGCCAGATCCGTATAACCGGCATACGGCAGCCCCCTGCGCTCGGCCCAATTGCCCACCGCTTCCAGATCGATGTTGATGAACGCGCAGACCTCGTCGCGGTCCGCGCCGAAGGCCACGGCTTCCTTGATGAAGGGAAAGAACTTGAGCTTGTTCTCGATGTATTTGGGTGCGAACAGGCTGCCGTCGGACAGATGACCCACGTCCTTGGCACGGTCGATGATCTTGAGCTGCCCGTCCGCATCCAGGTACCCGGCGTCGCCCGTGTGGAACCAGCCGTCTTCGGTATAGGATTCGGCGGTTGCCTTGGGGTTGAGGTAATACCCCGAAAACAGGCCCGGGCTGCGAAGCTGGATCTCGCCGTTGTCATCGACCCGGATCTCCACCCCGTCGCAGGGCGGCCCCACAGTGTCATCGCGTACCTGGCCATTGGCCTGCACACACACGAATACCGAAGTCTCGGTCGAACCGTACAGCTGCTTCAGGTTGATGCCGATCGACCGATAGAACAGAAACAAATCCGGGCCGATGGCCTCGCCCGCTGTATAGGCCACCCGCACCCGGCTCATGCCAAGGATGTTGCGCAAAGGACCATAGATCAGCACATTACCCAGCGCGTATTTCAGGCGGTCCCAGGCGGGGACATCACGACGGCCGTCCAGGATGCCGGGGCCCACACGGCGTGCCAGCTTCATCGCGCGGCCGAACAGCCAGCGCTTGATGCGCCCCGCGTCCTCCATGCGGATCATGACGTGCGTGAGCAACCCCTCCAGCACTCGCGGCGGCGCGAAATAATAGGTCGGCCCGATGTCGCGCATATCGATGGAGACTGTCTCAGGTGACTCGGGATGGTTGACCGTGAAGCCCGTGGTCAGGAACTGCGTGTAGGAAAACATGTTCTGGCCGATCCACGCCGGCGGCAGATAGGCCAGCACGTCCTCGTGATCCGTCAATTGCTCGAATCGCTCGATCACCCGTGCACGATCAATGAGCGCGCAGTGAGTGAGCACCACGCCTTTTGGCTTGCCGGTCGTGCCCGAGGTATAGAACATCGCCGCCGTATCGTCCGGACGAATAGCCGCCATGCGGGCGGCGATCTCGTCGGGGTTCCGCTGCATGCGCGCATCGCCTCGCGCCAGCAGGGAATCCCAGCCAAGCAGGCGCACATCGGCATAGTGGCGCAGGCCGCGCGGATCGTCGTACACGATGGTGCGCAGCGCCGGGCAACGGTCGGAGAGCTCAAGCATCTTGTCGACCTGCTCCTGGTCCTCGACAACCACCACGCCCACCTCGGCGTCCTGCAAGACATAGGCCATCTCATCGGCCACGGCATCCTGATAGAGCGGCACGGGAATCGCACCAATGCACTGCGCCGCCATCATGGCCATGTAAAGACGGGGGCGGTTTTCACCCACTACCGCGACGTGTTCGCCTGGCACGACATCCAGATCCGACAGAGCCGCCGCCACGCGCCGGACTTCGCGGGCGACCTCCGACCAGGTCAAGGTCTGCCAGATCCCAAGATCCTTTTCGCGGATCGCCGGCCGACCGCCGCGTACATCGGCGTGATGCAGCAACAGGGCCGGAAAAGTTGCCGGCAAAGTGGATTCCTGTACCATGATGTCTCCTCGGCTGACGCAGGACATGATTGCGCCGGGTGCCGTGAAATGCGCTTCTGAGCGAGCGCTGTTTCCGCCTAAGGTACCGGCTGCGCAGCACCCGGACTGTCGCACATATGACATTCGACCGTGACCTAGGGTAATTCCCCATGAACCTGACCCTGGATTTGCAGGCCCACGCGGCCTGGTTCGATCTGCTGGAGGACGCCCAGCAGGCTCGCGTCCTGCAGGACACAACCGTGGCACAGGTCGAGCCAGGGACCATCATCGAGCACAAGGGGGTCGTCGCCAGCGCATGGATCGGTGTGCTCGATGGCCTGATCAAGGTCTCGGTGGGTAACGCCGACGGCAAGCTGGCCTCGCTCACGGGGGTGCCCGCGGGTGGCTGGATCGGCGAGGGGTCGCTGCTCAAGCACGAAGCCCGCAAGTACGACATCATCGCGCTTCGCCGCAGCACCATCGCACGATTGCGCGGCGACACCTTCTACTGGCTGCTCGATGCCAGCATCCCCTTCAACCGCTACCTGCTGCATCAGCTGAACGAACGGGTCGCCCAATTCATCGGCAAGGCGGAATACGACCGACTGCTGGCCCCCGATGCACGCGTGGCGCGGTGTCTGGCCGAACTCTTCAATCCGCTGCTCTATCCCGGCAACTCCATGCGGCTGGAGATCACCCAGGAAGAGATCGGCTACCTGGCGCGGATTTCCCGGCAACGCACCAACCAGGCCCTGCGTACGCTGGAAGCTGCGCAGTTGCTGAAGGTAGAGTACGGCGCCGTCCAGGTCCTGGACCTCGCCGGGCTCAAGGACTACGGGATATAACTGGTTTCGGAACGCTCCCGCCGACGCCAGAAACGATGGCATTGGAGACAGCCAAAGGCCGCCGCATTAAAATGGGGCCGCTTGTATGTTTATGTATCTCTTCAACTCTGCAGAGGCTGTACAACATGGCTGAACCGCACTTGCACCACCTGCCCTCCTATTTGGATCCTGCCAATCCAGGTCCCTGGTCCATCTACCTGGAGCAGGTGGACCGCGTCACCCCCTACCTGGGGCCACTGGCGCGATGGGTGGAAACGCTCAAACGCCCAAAGCGCATCCTGATCGTCGACGTGCCCGTCGAACTCGACAACGGCACCGTGGCTCATTTCGAGGGCTACCGCGTCCAGCACAACACGTCGCGCGGCCCCGGCAAGGGCGGCGTACGCTTTCACCAGAACGTCACGCTGTCCGAGGTCATGGCCCTATCGGCGTGGATGTCGGTCAAGTCAGCCGCCGTCAACCTGCCATTCGGCGGCGCCAAGGGCGGCATCCGCATCGACCCGCGCCAGTACTCGCAGGCAGAACTCGAGCGCATCACGCGCCGCTACACCAGCGAAATCGGCGACATCATCGGCCCGAACAAGGACATCCCGGCACCCGACGTGAACACCAACGGGCAAGTCATGGCCTGGATGATGGACACCTATTCCATGAACGAGGGCCGCACTATCACCGGCGTGGTCACCGGCAAACCGGTCTCGCTGGGTGGCAGCCTGGGACGCGTGGCCGCCACCGGCCGCGGCGTATTCGTGGTGGCCTGCGAGGCCGCCCGCGAATCGAACATCGACATCAGGGGCGCCCGTGTGGCGATCCAGGGCTTCGGCAATGTAGGGGGAACCGCCGCACAACTGTTCCACGAAGCGGGCGCCAAAATTCTCGCGGTCTATGATCACACCGGGATCGTGTACAACGCGCACGGCCTGAACGTGCCAGCCCTGCTCGATCATGTGCACCAGCACGGCGGCGTCGCCGGCGCAGCCGACACCGAGACGCTCGAACCGAATGAATTCTGGTCCCTGGAAACCGACATCCTCATCCCGGCAGCCCTGGAGGGGCAGATCACGCACGACAACGCCGACCTGATCCGCACCCGCATTCTGGTCGAAGGCGCCAACGGCCCAACCACCCCAGAGGCCGATGACATCATTTCAGCCAAAGGCACCGTGATCGTGCCGGACGTGGTCGCCAATGCGGGCGGCGTGACGGTCAGCTACTTTGAATGGGTGCAGGACTTCTCCAGCTTCTTCTGGACGGAACAGGAAATCAACCACCGCCTGGAAGCCATGATGCGGTCCGCCTATGCTTCCATGTCGAAGGTTGCGCGCGACCATGGGGTGTCGCTACGAACGGCCGCATTCATCGTGGCCTGCTCACGCATCCTCGAAGCCCGCCAGGTGCGCGGTCTGTACCCCTGACGCGCCGCCCGCCACGCAGCAGTCGCTGGCGGCGCTGCGCGGAGCCAGCTCATGAATCCGCATCCCCCTGTCCGCAGGGGGATGCGATGGCCTCAGATGTTCCAGTCCAGCACGACCTTGCCGCTGTGGCCGGACAGCATGGCCTCGAACCCCTTGCGGTAGTCCGCCACCGGAAAATGGTGGGTCAGGATGGGCGAAAGGTCCAGGCCGCTCTGCAGCATGGCGACCATCTTGTACCAGGTCTCGAACATCTGGCGGCCGTAGATTCCCTTGATCTCCAGTCCCTTGAAGATCACCTGGCTCCAGTTGATTCCGACCCCATCGGGCAGGATGCCCAGCATGGCGACTTTGCCACCATGATTCATCTGATCGATCAGGCTGGCGAAGGCGCTGGGAACGCCCGACATTTCCAGACCCACGTCAAAGCCCTCGGTCATGCCGAGTTCCCGCATCACGTCCTTCAGGTCTTCGCGCGCCACGTTGACGGTCCGCGTTGCTCCCATACGGGCCGCCAGATCCAGGCGATAGTCGTTCACATCGGTGATCACCACATGGCGAGCGCCCACATGCCGGGCAATGGCAGCCGCCATTGCGCCAATCGGACCAGCACCGGTGATCAGCACGTCTTCACCGACCAGATCAAACGCCAGCGCGGTATGCGTGGCATTGCCGAACGGGTCGAAAATCGCCGCCAGATCGTCCGAGACGTCGTCCGGAATCTTGAAGGCATTGAAAGCCGGAATCACCAGATAGTCGGCAAAGGCTCCCGGCCGATTGACGCCCACGCCTTGTGTATTGCGGCACAGATGGCGGCGCCCCGCTCTGCAGTTGCGGCAGTGTCCACAGGTGATGTGTCCTTCCCCGGAGACCCGGTCGCCCACCCGGAATCCCTGAACCTCAGTACCAACCTGCACGACCTCGCCTACGTATTCGTGCCCCACATGCATGGGCACCGGGATCGTGCGCGCGGCCCACTCGTCCCACTTCCAGATATGGATGTCGGTTCCGCAGATTGCCGTCTTGCGGATGCGGATCATCAGGTCGTTGTGACCCATGGTGGGCTTGGCAACATCCACCAGTTCCAGCCCTTCGGCAGGCTGCATTTTGGCCAAGGCTCTCATTGAAGCTCCAGACAGAACAGTATTCGTACTTGGAATTCAGTTTTTGCCGATCACGCCCAGCGACCGCCCCACGCGGGCGAACGCCTGGACGGCATGATCGATATCGTCCGGTGTATGCGCCGCACTCATCTGGGTGCGGATGCGTGCGCGCCCCTTGGGCACGACAGGAT
Source organism: Castellaniella sp. (assembly GCF_004321985.1). Taxonomy (GTDB): domain Bacteria; phylum Pseudomonadota; class Gammaproteobacteria; order Burkholderiales; family Burkholderiaceae_B; genus Castellaniella. The sequence continues at coordinate 85,624 of NZ_SCQN01000041.1, forward strand.
AGGAAAAGCCGACCACGTAAATGCCTTCGGCCAGCAACGCATCCGCCATGCGGCCGGCGAGCGCGGCATCCCCCAGCATCACGGGGATGATGGGATGATGGCCGGGCACCAGCTCGAAGCCCAGCGCCTGCATGGCCTGACGAAAGTGCTGGCCATTCTGGTGCACGCGATCGCGAAGCTCAGCGCCCTCGGCCGACTGCAGGAGCCCCAGCACCCGACGCGAAGCGGCGACGATCGCAGGTGCGAGCGTATTCGAAAACAGATACGGGCGTGAGCGCTGGCGCAGCAGATCCACGATCACCGGGTCGGCAGCCACATAGCCGCCTGAGGCACCACCCAGCGCCTTGCCCAACGTACCCGTCAGGACATGGACGCGCCCCTGGACGCCGCAGGCCTCTGGAGTCCCTCGACCACCCTCGCCCATGAACCCGACCGCATGGGAATCATCGACCATGACCATTGCATCGAACTCGTCGGCCAGATCGCAGACGGCGGGCAAATTGGCAACGATGCCATCCATGGAAAACACGCCATCGGTGGCGATCATGATGTGGCGGGCACTGTCGGCCCGCGCAGCCTGAAGCTGGGCACGCAGGTCCGCCATGTCATTGTTGGCGTAACGATAGCGGCGCGCCTTGCAAAGACGCACCCCATCGATGATGCTCGCGTGATTGAGCGCATCGCTCACGACGGCGTCCTGTTCGTCGAGCAAGGCCTCGAACAGGCCGCCATTGGCATCGAAGCAGCTCGAATAGAGGATCGCATCCCCCATGCCCAGCCACTGTGCCAGCTCGGATTCCAGCGCCTTATGTCCAGACTGCGTGCCGCAGATGAACCGCACCGAAGCCATGCCGAAACCGTCTGCCGCCAAGCCCTCGCGCGCTGCTTCGATCAGCCGCGCGTCATTGGCCAGACCCAGGTAATTGTTGGCGCAGAAATTCAGGACCCCGGTTCCGTCCGACAGTCGCACCCGAGCCGACTGCGGGCTGGCGATGATGCGCTCGGATTTGTAGAAACCATCGGCCCTGAGCTGCTCGATCCGGGCGCGAGCCTGGGTCAGAAACCGTTGCGACATGCTACACCTGTTGCAAAAATGAATTCGGAGTCTTTCAGGGTTTCCCCGTAGCCGGCATTGTACGCCGAGCCCCGTTTCAATCCTCGAAACTGTTGGCATTCCTTACCGCAAAGCAATCCACTTGTTGGCATCATCGTCTTTTATGATACAGATGATGGTCACCGATACAGATCGTATGCATCGCTTCCGGCACCTGAGCTTCACATTGAGCCGCGCCCTGGGAGCGCTGGGGCTGTGGTGGCTTTGTGCTGCCAGCAGCCACGCGCTGACATTGCAGGTCGGCATCTACGAACAGAAGCCCGATGTCTACATCGCAGCGAACGGGCAACCGGCCGGCATCCTGGGCGAACTGCTCAACGAGATCGCCCGCCGTGAAGGCTGGGGGCTGCAGACCCAGTCCTGCTCATGGGCGCGCTGCATGCAGTTGCTGAAGGCCGGCCAGATCGATCTGCTGCCGGACATGTTCTATACCCCCGAGCGCGCCAAGACCTTCGGGTTCCACCACGTCCCGGTACTGCACAGCTGGTCGCAGATCTATGCCAGACCCGGCAATACATTGAGATCAATCGAAGACCTGAAAAACACCGGGCTGGCGGCGCTCGCGGGATCGACCCAGATCGATTACCTGCGCACGACACTGGAGGGGCTGCACGTCCCGGTCCGGCTGGATTCGGTCCAGACGCTGGATGAGGGCTTCAAGCGGGTCCAGAGCATGCAGGACGACGCGGTGGCCGCCGACTACTTCTACGGCGAACTGGCGGCTCACGAACACGGGCTGACGGCCACACCCATCATCTTTCAGCCAATGGAAGTGTTCTATGCCACGCAGAAAGGGCGCCACGCGCATGTCCTGGCCACGATAGACCGCTACCTGGCCACGTGGCAGGCCACGCCGGACTCCTTCTACTACCGCACGCTGAATCACTGGCGCACACCAATCCAGCGCTCGGCACTGGACAGCCATGGCCCGTGGATCATCGGCATGCTGGGCGCCCTGCTGGTCCTGGCGCTGGTCCTGACCCTGATCTTCAGGGTTCAGCTCACGCGTCAGCGCAGGTGGTTGTTGTTCAATGAGCGGCGCTTCGAAGCGATCCTTGGGAGCATCGATGCCTGTGTCTGCACCAAGGACCGCGAGCAGCGCTATCTGTACGCGAATCCACAGCTCGAAGCGTTCTACGGGGTCCAGGAAGGAACCCTCATCGGGCACCGCGACGAGGACTTCCTGAAGGATCCCGCCACAATGGAGGCCATCAACGCCTCCGACCAGGCGGTGCTGAACACGCGCAAGCGCCAGGTCACCCAGCCAGAGATCGTGCCGCCTGGAGCCACGGAAAGCCACACCTTTCTGTCCATCAAGGCACCGCTACTCAACGCCGATGGCACGGTGGATGCGATCTGTACGGTCGCCACCGACATCACCGACCGGGTGCGGGCCGAGGCCTCCGCCCACCGGCTGGCGTATTATGACATTCTCACCAACCTGCCCAACCGGCGCCAGGCCCTCCTGCGGCTGGAAGAACTGCTCAAGAAGGCCCGGGAGCGCCAGACCACCGGTGCGCTGCTGGTGCTCAATCTCGACAGCTTCAAGAAAATCAATGATCTGCATGGCCACCAGAGCGGCGATCAGTTGCTGTGCGGCGTCGCGGACCGCCTGAGACGAACCACACGCGACCGCGACCTCGTGGCGCGCACCAGCGCGGATGAATTCATCATCCTGCTCGACGGTCTGGGGCACCCTGTGGGCGAGGCCGCCCGCGACGCGATGCACGTCGCGGAGAAGCTGCGGCTCGCCATCGCCAACAAGGCTTTTGTGGTGCTGGGGAAGCCTGCCTATGTGACGGTCAGCATCGGCATGACCCTGATCCACGTGCAGAGCCGGTCCATCGACGTGGTGATGCGTGAAGCCGACATGGCCACCTACCGCGCCAAGAGCCAGGGCGGTAACCAGGTGACGTTCTACGAACAGGATCTGCAGACCGAAGTCGAGCAGCGCCTGTGGCTGGAACACGATCTGCTGCAGGCCTTGAACACACCGCAGATCTCGCTGTACATCCAGCCGCAGTTTGGTGCGGACGGCCGGGTCACCGGCGCCGAACTGCTGGCACGCTGGAGCCACCCCACACGCGGTCAGGTATCGCCAGCCCTGTTCATTCCGATCGCAGAGGAAACCGGTCTCATCAACCTGCTGGGTGAATGGTCCTTGACGATCGCCTGCCAGACGCTGATAAAGCTGCAGCAATTGGGGGAAACCTACCCGATCTCGCTCAACGTCAGCCCCAAGCGGCTCATGGAACCCCACGTCGTGGACTACGTCCGCGACACCCTGGAAAAATTCCAGGCGCCCGGCAACCGGCTGATCTTCGAGGTCACCGAGGGCGTGCTCATCCAGGACATCCTGACCGTGGCCGAGCGGATGCAGGCGCTGTCGCTCATGGGCATCCGTTTCTCCATCGATGATTTCGGCACGGGCTACTCCAACTTGGCCTACCTGAAGCGCCTGCCGCTCTACGAACTGAAGATCGACAAAAGCCTGGTTCAGGATCTTCCCGGTGATGAGGAAAACGTGGCCATCGTGCAGCTGATCCTGGCCATGGCCGACCGCCTGAACCTGCGGGTCGTGGCCGAAGGCGTGGAAACCGAGGAGCAGTCCGCATTCCTGTTCGAACACCATTGCCATGCACTGCAGGGGTTCCTGCTGGCACACCCCATGCCCATCGAGACTTGGCTGGATACGGTCCAGGCCCGCCGCTGACGCACACCGGGACGATTTCGCTGTGCGAAAATACCGCACATCTCCCTCTCCCATCTCTTCCACCCCGAGTGCCCACTCCTTCAAACTCGTTCAGCCTGGGCCAGATCGCCCTGCCGGCCTTTGGTCCTTCACTGATGTTCGGCGTGGGTGAAGGGGCGATGCTCCCGGTGCTTGCGCTCAGCGCCCGCGACTTGGGCGCCAGTTCGGCCGGCGCCGGGCTTATCGTTGCAATGGTCAGCATCGGTTCACTGCTGTCCAATATCCCTGCCGCCATGCTGGCCACACGCTTCGGCGAACGGCGCGCCATGGTGGGCGCTGCTCTGTTTGCACTGCTGGCGCTGGCGATCTGCCTGATGGCCCGCAATCCCTGGATGTTCGGGCTGGGTGTCTTCATGGTGGGGCTGGCCAGCGCCGTCTTTCTGCTGGCCCGCCAGACGTTTCTAATCGAAGCGGTCCCGCTGCACATGCGGGCCAGGGCCATGTCCACGCTGGGCGGAACCATGCGGGTCGGCATGTTCGCCGGGCCGTTTGCGGCTGCCGCGTTCATCCAGTGGCTGGGCCTGAGCGGCGCCTACTGGGTGGCGATCATCGCCATGATGGGGGCAGGAGCCATCTCGTTACTGGTTCCGGATCTGGAGACGCGCAAGCTTACCAACGGCACACCAGCCCCGCGCCCGGCTATGCTGGGCCTGATGCGCACCCATGCCCATTCCTTCCTGACGCTGGGGGTAGCGGCGGCGCTGATCTCGGCGATCCGCGCCTGCCGCCAGATCGTGATCCCGCTGTGGGCCGATCACATCGGTCTGGACGCCACATCCACTGCCCTGATCTACGGACTCATGGGAGCCGTGGACATGCTGCTGTTCTACCCGGCGGGCAAGATCATGGACACCAGGGGGCGGCTGTGGGTCACGCTCCCCAGCACGGTGATCATGGCTCTCAGCTTCCTCGCCATTCCGCTGACCACAGGATTCGCCAGCCTGCTGACCGTCAGCATGGTGCTGGGGCTGGGCAACGGAATCGGATCGGGCATCATCATGACCATCGGCGCGGATTGCTCACCTAGCGAAGGGCGCACGCCGTTCCTGGGTATCTGGCGGCTCATCACCGATACAGGCGGTGGCAGCGGGCCCCTGGTACTCTCGGCACTGACGGCGGCATTTTCGCTGGCGAGCGGGGTGGCTGTGATCGGTTCGATGGGCTTCGTGGCGAGCTACATGTTCTGGCGCTGGCTGCCCCACAGAGCTTCAGCCTGATGGCGGGCCCGGCCCTAACCCACAACGGGCGGCACCGGAAGCCCTGACTGAGCCCAGTCCACCGGAAAAGCGACCGGCAGGACCTGACTGGGGGAGCCTGCCTCAGCCAGATCCACACGCCGCTCCGGAATCGCGTGGCTCCAGCGGATCGAATAAAAAACCTTCACCACGGGCAGCTCGGGGACCTCGCAATTCTGCGCGACGACCAAGCCGAGTTCGCTCTGCGTCAGACTGATGATGGATCCCACCGGATAGCGCCCGACCGCGCGAATGAAGGCCTGGAGAATATCGGGATCGAACTGGCCGTCCCAGTGCAGCATCTTGTGGATGGCAAATGCGGGGTCCCACCCCTTCTTGTAAGGGCGGTTCGAGGTCACCGCATCATAGACGTCACAGATGCTGGCCATGCGAACAAGCTGCGCAATCCGGTCCGCAGGCAACCGATCCGGATAACCCTGGCCATCGATGCGCTCGTGATGATGGCGGCATACGTCCAGGACCTCCGGCGGGATATCGGCATCTTCGCGCAGCAGGGCCTCGCCAAGTTCGGGGTGCTTCTGGATCTGGGCATATTCATCTGGCAGCAGCCGGCCAGGCTTGTTCAGGATCGCATCGGAGATGTTGACCTTGCCGATGTCATGCAACAGGCCCGCCATCCCCGCCAGCCGGACTTGGTCATCCGGCAGCCCCATGGCGCGCGACAGTGACGTCATCAGTGCCGCCACCGCCACGGAATGCATGTAGGTATATTGGTCCGCCCGCTTGATGCGCGCCAGGCTGGTCAGGGCATCCGGGTGCTCCTCGACCGATTCGGCCATATCCTGGACCAGGCGCTCGACCTGCCCAAGATCGATCCGATTGCCAAGCCGTGCATCCGCAAACATCTGGGTGACGCGGTCCCGCGCCACTTCGCAGATGTCGTGAGCATTGGCGAAGGCCTCTTGCTCATGTGACAACGCCACGGCCTGGGCCGCCCGTGCCGTGGCACTTCCCGCCGGAGGGCGGGTGAAGGGTCCCAGGGTTACCGCCCGAACGTCCACATCCACTCCACGCTTGGTGTCGATCCAGACCCACTGCAGCCGGGACCTGGTCAGCCGCTGCAAATCGGACTCTTTCTGGATCAGGAAGCGTGACCGCCAGAAGGAATGATCTATCCAGGACCCGCACAATTCGTGGATATACATTCCCACGCGCAAATCAGAAACTGCCACCTTCTTGAGCATCTTCAGTCCTGTGCGAGCCGCCCCGGCTGCTCGGAATCAGTGCCCATTCCCGCCCAGCGCGGGCCCGGCACATGGATGTCGAAGAGCTCCAGCACACGGCATACCGTGTGGTCGATCATGTCGGCGATGCTTTGAGGACGGAGGTAAAACGCCGGCAACGGTGGGAAGATCACACCGCCCATTTCGGTAACGGCCGTCATGTTGCGCAGATGCGCCAGGTTCAGGGGCGTTTCGCGTACCATCAGCACCAGCCGACGCCGTTCCTTCAGCGTCACGTCGGCGGCTCGGGTCAGCAGGTTGTCGGACAGCCCGTGTGCGATGGCGGCCAGAGACCGCATGGAACAGGGCACGACCACCATGCCGGCGGCCGCAAAGCTGCCGCTGGCCAGCGCAGCCCCCACATCGCGGGGGCTATAGGTGTGATCGGCCATCGCCCCCACCGCCTGGCGGGTCAGGCCGAGTTCGTAATGGATATTCAGAACGCCGGAAGGCGAGATGACCAGATGGGTTTCCACCCCGCCGTGTTCGCGGGCAAGCTGAAGCAGGCGAACGGCATACTGGGCGCCAGTGGCCCCGCTGATGCCAACCACCAGCCGAAGCCGGGATGTCACCCGACTGCCCCGGCTTCCTTCAAGAGCTCAGCGAGTTCGCCCTTGGTGTGCATCTCGTTCATGACGTCCGTCCCGCCCACGAATTCGCCCTTTACATAGAGCTGGGGAATAGTCGGCCAGTTGGAAAAGTCCTTCACGCCTTGGCGGACTTCAGGGTCGTCGAGCACATTCACGGTCACGAGCTGGCCCACGCCGCATTCCTTCAAGACCTGAATCGCACGCGCCGAAAAGCCGCACTGCGGAAACTGCGCCGTTCCTTTCATGAAGAGAACCACGGTATGGGCAGTCACGGTTTCACGAATGAAGGCCTGGACCTCGGCCTGATCGGATTCACCAGCAGCAGTTTCGCTCTGGGGCACGTCATTTTGGGCTGATTCGCTCATCACACTACTCGTCAAAATTTCAGGCCGGCAACCGGCCCCAAGTTACACGTTCGATTCCCGCCAGATCCCGCAGGCTGGCGACAGCTGCGAATCCCTGGTCCTGAAACATTGCCTGGACGGCAGCTGCCTGGTCAAAACCGTGTTCCACGCAAAGCGCTCCGCCCGAAGACAGATGCCGCGAAGCCCCCTGGATGATGGTTCGCAGCGCCGATAGACCACCGGCCCCATCCGTCAGCGCGCCCGGTGGCTCGAACCGCAGGTCACCACACGACAGATGCACATCGCCGGCCGGGATATACGGCGGGTTGGAGACAATCACTTCAAACGGGGTCGAACCCAAGGAACTATCGTACCAATTCCCAAGGGAAAACAACAGTTTTGTCCCCATGGCGCGCGCATTCATTCGTGCCACCGACAACGCGGCCTCGCTGCAGTCCGTGACCCGAACGCAGGCATCCGGCCGCGCCAGCGCCATCGAAATCCCCACGATACCGCTCCCTGTTCCCAGATCAAGGATGTTGGGCGCGGTCCGATCACTGACGGCCGCCAGCCCGCATTCCACCAGCAGCTCGGTCTCCGGCCGTGGCACCAGGACGTCCGGCGTCACACGAAAATCGCGCCCCAGAAACTCGCGATACCCCAGGATATAGGCCATGGGTTCGCTGGCCACCCGGCGAGCCTCCAGCGCGTCGTAGGCCTGGCACGACGCATCCGCTAGCGGATCCGTATCGTGCGCCACCAGCCATGCGCGCGACACCCCCAGCACCTGCTGCCACAGCAAGTGGAACTCCAGTAACGGCAACGGACTATGTGCCCGTCGTTCGCGCAGCGTCATCTTCATCAATCCAGCGCCAGGGCCGCCAGTTGTTCAGCCTGATGCTCGGCCAGCAGCGCGTCGATGATTTCACCCAGATCCCCGTCCATGATCTGTGCGAGCTTGTACAACGTCAGATTGATGCGGTGATCGGTGACGCGTCCCTGCGGGAAGTTGTAGGTCCGGATGCGCTCAGAGCGGTCGCCCGAGCCCACCAGGCTTTTGCGCTGGGCCGCCTCGCGCGCATGGGCCTCATGCTGCTGTCGATCCTTCAGGCGCGCGGCCAGCACCTGCAGCGCCTTGTCCTTGTTGCGGTGCTGGGACCGATCGTCCTGACATTCCACCACCATCCCGGTGGGCAGGTGCGTGATGCGCACGGCCGAATCGGTCTTGTTGATGTGCTGCCCGCCCGCACCGCTGGCACGAAAGGTATCAATACGCAAGTCACCGGGATTGATCTGGATCGCCGCCTGGGCATCAGCCTCCGGCATGACAGCCACCGTGCAGGCCGACGTATGGACACGCCCCTGAGACTCGGTCTCTGGAACGCGCTGCACACGATGAGCACCCGACTCGAACTTCAACCGGCCATAGACGCCATCACCGGTCACATGCACGATGACTTCCTTGTAGCCGCCCAGCTCGGACTCGCTGGCCGACATGAACTCCACCCGCCAACCGCACAGTTCCGCGTAGCGCGAATACATGCGCAACAGGTCACCGGCAAACAGGGCGCTCTCATCGCCCCCCGTCCCGGCGCGTACTTCCAGAAACACGCTCCGGTCGTCGTCGGGATCCTTCGGAATCAGCAACACCTGAAGCTCGGACTCCAGCTGCGCGATGCGCTCATCAGCGCCTCGCAGCTCCTCTTCGGCCAGCGCCTTCATCTCTGGATCCGCGAGCATGTCGCGAGCAGCCTGTTCGTCTTCACAGGCCCGCTGCCACCGCCCGAAAGCGCCCACCACCGGCTCCAATTCGGCACGCTCGCGCGAAAGCTTGCGGTACCGGTTCAGGTCGTCGGCCGCATCGGGCTCGGACAACATCGCGTCGATCTCTGCCAGACGCTGATCAAGCTGTTCCAGGCGGCTTCGCATCGATTCTTTCATGATTGAAAATCCGGGGGGTCAAACAGAAACTGCCCCACGCGAGGCGGCGGGGCTGGGAGCAACCAGGGAGAGTTGGCGCCGCTAATGGCGCCGAGCGCCGGCTTCAGGCAGCAATCGCGGCAACAGGGACAGGAGCTGGTCGCGCTCGGTGCCCTCGGAACGATTGAGGGCCGCAAGTGGGCCGTGCATGTACTTGTGCGTCAGGCTGTACGCCAGATGTTCCAGCACCGCGTCGGGATCGTCACCGCGCGCGAGCAGCCGCCGCGCACGGTCCAGTTCCGCCAGGCGCAAGGCATCGGCGCTTTGCTGGTAGTCGATGATGGCCGGCACGATCTCGCGGTTGTTCATCCAGTGCATGAAGTGCTGGACGCGTGTCTCGATGATGGCTTCTGCCTGGACGACAGCAGCACGCCGCGCGTCCGTCCCGGACTGGACCATGCGCCCCAGATCATCTACCGTGTACAGATAGACGTCTGCCAGGCGTGCGACTTCCGGTTCGATGTCGCGCGGCACGGCCAGGTCCACCATCACCATGGGGCGATGGCGCCGCGCACGCGCCGCCCGGTCCACCAGACCCAGGCCGAGAATGGGCAAGGATGAGGCCGTACAGGACACCACCACGTCGAATTCCGCCAGATGCTCGGGCAGCGAGGAAAGCTTCATCGCTCGGGCACCAAAGCGCCCCGCCAGCGTTTCCGCCCGTTCCACCGTCCGATTGGCTACGCTGATCTGGCGGGGTTGCACCGCTGCGAAGTGGGTCGTACAGAGCTCGATCATCTCGCCGGCGCCAATGAACAGGATGCTGGAATCTGACAGATTGCCCAGCACCCGCTCGGCCAGCCTCACGGCGGCCGCCGCCATGGACACCGAATGCGCCCCGATGGCCGTCTGAGAACGGACTTCCTTGGCTACCGAAAAAGTACGTTGGAAGAGCTGGTGCAGCAGCGTGCCCAGCGTACCGGCCTGCTCGGCCGTCCGCACAGCGGTCTTCATCTGACCCAGGATCTGCGGCTCGCCCAGTACCATGGAATCCAGGCCGCTGGCCACCCGAAAAACGTGGCGCACCGCATCGTACTGCTGGTACTGATAGACGTGCGGCACCAGCACGCCGGCTTCCACGCGGTTGAAGTCAGCCAGCCACGCGGGCAGATCCGGCCCTACGTCAGGATCGGCTGCGCAGTAGACTTCCGTCCGGTTACAGGTGGAGAGGATGGCCGCCTCACGGACCCGACTGCCAAACGCCGACCGCAGGGCCGAGAGCGCGGGTTTGACCAGATCAACCGGAAACGACACGCGCTCGCGCACCGAAACCGGCGCCGAGACGTGGTTCAAGCCAAAGGTCAGAACGTCGACAGACATGCCCGGTAAAAGTTGCAAAGATAAACTTTCGGCATTATAAGGCCCTGGGGTGCTGTGGGGAATGGTTTGGTGCTGGTTTGGCGCCTTTATCTCTGCAGCAGCCAGTGATTTCGTGTATGATTTCGCGTCTTGGCCCGGTAGCTCAGTCGGTAGAGCAGAGGATTGAAAATCCTTGTGTCGGTGGTTCGATTCCGCCCCGGGCCACCAGAGCCGCATAAGCCCTTGATTCTAAACGGATTAGGGGCTTTTTCATTGCCCGTAGAAATACCGCTTTGTCCTCCACAGGTACACAAAGCAGGTACACTATGCCCACTATGGCAAAGCCTTGGCTCAACCCTGACACAGGGATCTACGGCATCCGCCGCCGCATCCCCAAAGACATCCAGCCCCTCATAGGCAAGGGCACCCACTGGAAAAAGTCTCTCGAAACCAAGGATCACAGGGAAGCCTGTTTCCGTTTCGCTGCTGCCTACTCTGAGTCAGAAGAGGCCTTCATCAAGGCCCGTGCTGAACTGGCAGGTATCCCCGTAGTCCTCCCCTCAGACGCCCCCAAGATTGTCGATAGATGGTCTAGGGGTGTCCTTGCGGAGTGGGAGAAAGACCCCTCCAAGACCTCCCGCTTTCTGGCTACTGTGGCTCCTGACCACGGGGGAAAAGACGCTGACAGGGTTCCCGCTTGCGATGTCCTGGACTTGGATAATCCCCGTGTCCGCGCCACCATCACGAACAGTCTCATTAGTGAAATCCTAAAGGGTCAACGTCTCCCACTACCCGCCATAGGTTCCCCTGCAAGAGTCGCCTTGGAGAGAACCATTTTCCCTCGCTGGGTAGACCTGTGCCATATAGCCTTTGATCGGAATATAGGTGAATGGCATACATCCCTGCCCCTCCCTGACGCTGATAAACCCCTAGCCAGTGAGAAAGAGAAGGCCGATATTCAGTCATCCTCTGCACTTCTCTCTGTGGCTTACAGTCAGTGGGCAACAGCCAAGAGAGCCGACACCCTCAATGCAGATAACACCGTTGGCACCTATGGGGCCACCATTACCCGCTTCATAGAACTGTACGGGGATCTCCCCCTGAGCCAGATCAAGAGAGCCACTGTCCACCAATTCAAAGATGATCTCCTGCGTATCCCCATCAAGGGGAAAGGGATAAAGGGCCTGACGGCAAAGGAACTGATCGCCAAAGGGGAAGCAGAAGGACTCCCTACCGCCAGCCTTGCTACTGTCCGTAATGGCCTGAGCCATCTAAGCACGATATTCAATGATGCCCGTTCTAGGTATGAAACCTTAGGAGAAAACCCTATAGAGGCTTCTGGTGTTCTCTCAAAGGTCAAGCGTCAGGCAACTAGGAACCCCACCAGAACAAGAGGCGAGAAGGGATACAGTCACACAGAACTGAGGGCCATGTTCGGTAGTCCGTTATTCACTGGTGAAAGCTGGAATCCCCCTAGAGCTGACTATGGGAAAGCCTTGTACTGGCTCCCCCTGCTGTTTATCTACACAGGAGCACGAAGAGAGGAACTGGCACAGCTACAGGTATCCAATATCAGAAAGGATGCCGACACCAGTATATGGTTTCTGTATATCCGCACCCAGGCCGAAAGAAACGAGACATTGAAAACCGCTGATAGTTTCCGTTCTGTACCTCTCCATCCTGACCTGATTACTCTAGGGTTCCTGACCTACTGTGACTCTCTCCCTAAGGGTTCCATGCTCTTTCCCAAGCTGACCAAGTCCCGTAATGGTTACGGTCACAATGTAGGCAAGGGCTGGAAGAATTATCTTGATAAGGTAGTAAAGCTCAGCAGTCTAGCTGCCCCCATACACGGTCTACGGCACACATTCAAGACTCTATGGAGAGAGGCGGGACTCAGGGAAGAAGTCAGTGATTGGATTACCGGACATGCCCCTAGTGGCATTGGGGGAGAATATGGAGTGAACCCCCTGACACAGATGGTCTCTGAACTAGAAAAGTTCCCCAGCATTGCCCATGAAGCTGGACTCCTGGAAGGTTAGCCTTCAAGCTCCTTTGGGACGGGCAGGTATCTCCCAACTATGGCACCACCACTGGCTACACACCACCACAGAAGATACTGGTTATGCAGTGCCTCTCCCTTGTCCAGCACGATCTCTAGTACAAACCCTATGGGCAGCATGAAGAACAAGGTTCCGGCAAGGATACCTATAGCACCACAGAAGCCGAAGTAACCGTAGAACTTCCACACCTTCCGAACTGATTCCAGCACTTTGATCTCACAGAGTAACTAAAAGGCTCCACAGAATACCAGACATAGAGGGGCTATCGGGCTCATCCTTGGGAACTCCCTAGCTGAAATACCACACTGACAACAGTATCCATCTGTGCAAATATCCAAAAGGTTACCCTCGGATCATAAGGCTTTCAAGACACTCCCGATAATCCGCTACAGTAATGATGTCAGTGTCAGTGAATAATCCACCAGTGAATACATTGACTTCCCGATCCGCCTCATGGCTTAATACCGGTTCCATTCAACCAGTGGCTCCCTGCCATACTCTACAAGGAACCCGTACCATGACTCTGCTCATTGGCCGTTTTGAACTTGACCTGCATATCGGTGGCCTGTATTTGAAAGTCCCGCGCTTGTTTGAGCTGGCCTGGAATGGCAACGGCTTTTACTGCAACCGCGCAGCGGCATAGGGTGACGAACGGGGGCTAGGTTTCCTAACACTCAGGCTCTTTGCCCCCTGTACCTGCTCCTCTCAGGGAACCTCTAGGGTGTACCAATGGTACAGGCAACCTGTGCCAAAAGTGCCTATAGGGAAGGTACACCCTGAGGACATCTAGAAGTCAGGATTAGGGTCTTCCACCCAGCCCGTCCTCAGGTAATCCTCAAGGTCATTCACAAGTTTCTCTGAGTGTATCTCAAGGGCTTTCCAGAAGACTTCTGGTTGCTTCACTAGCTTATCCCCAAAGGTACGACTCATTCTCTTTGCCCACTCAAGGGCAAGAACACCTTCCCAGTCTTCATCTATCACCCTTGAAGCCTCGACTCCCTTCCGGGCCTCTTCCCAAGTCCACTCTGTAAAGTCCTCTGTGTAATACTCAGGAGTGACTTCCCGCTCCTCTTTGAGTTTCACCAGTGCGTTACGCATACGTCCGACAGAGGAAGTCGCTACACCTGTCGCCCTGTTAATATCGGTCTTTGATAGATCATCGTCCATGGCGACAAGCCGCCATGCCCTATTCATCTTGTCATCCTTTCCCATATTCAGGTTGTCTTTTGAGTTTCTATAGGACGACTCAAGGTGAGCCTGTTGCAGGGTGCCCTCAAAGACAACTATAGGAATCGGCCGATCCGTTAGCTTCTTCTTCTTTGCTGCCCTCTTGTACGCTTCAACCCTATGATGACCATCTATCAGATACCAATTCTGACCTGACCACCAGACAACCACGGGATCAAGGTTATGGCCTGATGCTGCGAATATGGAAGTTATGAGCCCTTCTACATGTGCCTCCGACATCGCGGACACGAAAGCACCGCCCCTGGGTTGAAACACTTCGGGGGCTTGATGAATACTGCTAAGTAGCAGAGACCTCTTGTACCTCTCCCCCCTGTGGAGCGGTAGGCTGCTTCTCTCTTCCTGGTGAAGGTTGTTGTACACGGTTCTGAATGGTGCTGTCTCTTGAATAGGCATCTTTTGATTTCCTCAATGCAAGTTTGGTTAGCCGCCCCTGAAGGGGCCAGCCTCAAGGGGAAACCAATAGATGAGGACAAGGGGGCCGCGATCAGGCGCGTGTGGGTGAAAGAAGGGTTTCCTTCTTCCATACCTGTGTGGTATTCACAGGAAGCCCTACAGCCCTTCTGCTGCGTCTTTGGGTCTTCCTGGTGGGTACGTAGGGTGACCAGAGGAGACGCGCTGGTGACCTCCTAGACGCTTGTAGAGTGACGCACCGGTGACGCCTGTATGGGCGATGACCATCACCGATGAAAAAAAGAAGAAAACACCACCAGACATACGCACCAGAAATGCACCTGGGCCATGCAAGGGCGGGTTGCCCTGGAGACGTCACCGTTACCGTGTAACCCTGACTAGGCACACTTATGGGTAGATCAACAGGGTATACCTGTTAGATCCGCACAACAGACCTTCTTTAGATAGCTCAACAGGGTTGACTGTTTATGAGCCATCATCCATCATTGATCCATCTACTTCAATGAGCCGGGAGAGGAACCACCATGAGTCAGGCCACCAGCAAAGCGCACAGCACAGACCAAGGGCGCAAGCTCTATTACGGACGTATCAGTACCCTGGATGGGCAAAGCAGCGCCAGCCAGTACGAGGACGCCAGCCAGCATGGGATAGATCCCAAGGACGTATTCATTGATGAAGGAGTGTCCGGCTACCATGTGGCCCCCATGAAACGCCCCCAGTGGCCTAAGGTTGAACAGGACCTGAGGCATGGCGGTACGTTGCTGGTGCGCTGGCTAGACCGGATCAGCCGGAACTATGACGAACTGCACGAAACCATGCAGCGCCTCATGAAAGCAGGGGTACGGGTTGAATGCACCCTCAATGGGATGGTGTTTGATGGGGCGGCTACTGACGCCACGGCCAAGGCGGTACGGGATGCGATCCTAGCCTTCATGGCAGCACAGGGTGAAGCCGACTACAAGAACCGTAGGGAGATGCAAGCCAAGGGGATCAAGGTAGCCAAGGCACAGGGCAAGTACAGGGGCCGTGCAAGGGTGGCCGACTACGCTGCCATCCGTTCCTGGAGGGCTGAACGCGGGGCCAGCATCAAGGAGACTGCCGCAGCCTTCGAGGTAGGGGAGGCCACCGTGAAGCGAGCCTGTGCTGAGGGTAAGACCACGACCTGAACGCCAGTGGCTGACCCCTGGAGACCTGAACGCCAGCGCAGTCCCCAGTGGTAGGAGAGGGTGGCCCTGGTGCCTCCCCTTGTCCAGACTGCAAGCCCCCCTGGTGCCCCCTTTAGGATTGACCGGCAGGGGCCGGGTAACGGGGGATAGGGGCCAGTGGTGATACGCGCTATAGGCTCTCGAATATTTGTGGTGAAAATTCGACCAGCCCCCGCCTGGATAGGAGTATTGACAGGTACACAGTACAAGTACACAATGCACTAGCTTGAGCGGTATATCGTCTAGTAATCAATTGGTTATAAAGTATCTGGATAGTCTCGGTGGTTCGATTCCGCCCCGGGCCACCACCGCGCTGTTCGAGCACGGTTCAAAACATCTCAAAACCCCACAAAATCAATCTCTTAGGCAGAATTCTCTGCCCTAGACGTGTCACTGCGCGTCCCTACATCCCGCGTTTGTCTGTACCCCAACTTGTACCCCACAATGGTTTCGTCAAAAACAGCCTCTGGGGGTACAAGTCATGGGCCTACTCAGCGAGACTCAGATCAGAGCAGCCAAGCCTGGTCCGAACGAATACCTGCTGAACGATGGTGACAATCTGTACCTTCGCGTACGAGCCACCGGCAAAGCCTGGGTCTATCGCTACACGAAGGGCGGCAAGGCTGTGAAGCTCGGCATGGGGCCCTATCCCGAAGTCACGCTCGCCCAGGCACGCGCCAAGGCCTACGAAGCCAACAGCCAACGTGCCAACGGTCTCGATCCCAAAGAAGTACGCGACCGGCAGGAGGAACAGGCGCATATCGCGCGCCTGCATACCTTCGAACTGCTGGCGCGAGCCTGGCACACCAGCGCCAAGAAGGACCGGGAGTGGTCAGAAGACTATGCGCAGAAAGTCATCCGGCACCTGGAAATCCACATCTTTCCTTGGGTAGGCCACAAGCCGATCGAAACGATCCTCCCAACGGAAATCGTGCAATGCCTGTACCGGCCGAAGGATCGAGGCAACCTCGAAACGGCCCAGCGCGTCCGCGAGGCCGTCCAGCATGTCTACCAATATGCCGTGGACGTAGGCGCACTGGAGCCCGGCAAAAATTTCGTCAACAAGAATACGGGCGGCCTGCCGCCGCCGCGCAGCAGGCACTTTGCGGCGATCACCGAGCCTGCAAAACTTGGGCAGTTGCTGCGCGACATCCGCAACTACCACGGGCACTTCATCACACGCAGCGCGTTGCGGCTTGCCCCCATGATGTTCCAACGTCCAGGACAGATCCGGCTCGCAGACTGGGAGGATATCGACTTCGATGTCGAGCTTTGGCGCTGCCCACCGGAGAAGATGAAAATGCGCGAGTGGCAAAAGCGCGATAGTCGAACGCCCGCCCATATCGTCCCACTGCCACGCCAGGCGCTGGAAATTCTGCGTGAGCTGTATCCGCTGACCGGCCCCACCGGACCGGTCTTCCGCAGCATGTCGCGGCGCTCAGAGAGAAGCCGCTACATCAGCGACAACACCATCAACGTCGCATTGCGCACCATGGGCTACGACATCCTTGGCCTGGGCCACTCAACATCTGGCCGAGCGCGAATCGGTCATGGCCCTGGCCGATCTTCTGCAAAACGCCGTGCGCCACGCCGGTGGCCATACGGATGTGGCCCGCATCCAGGCGGCCATTCAGACCCAGGTGCAGGTAGGCGCCCTGATCCAGGAAGCCCCGCACTATCGCAGCACTCAGGACATGAAGGCAGGCCCCATGACCCGCGAAGGCTGGGCGGTAGAGGTCGTGCGCCTGCGCGGAATACCCAGGGAATCGGCCCTGCAGCTGGTAGACCGGGCCATCGCCCAGGGCCGGCTCTTGATGGAAAGCCCGCGCTACGCCACCCGCAAAGCCTTCGAAGCCGAATCCCGTATCCTGGCCATCGAACTGACCGGACGCAGCACCTGGCAGACCGCTCTGCCCGCCACAACGGCTGAAGCCGGACTGGACACTCGTCTGACTCCTGGCCAGCGCGAAGCCGTGATGCTGATGACTAGTGATACCGACCAAGTCAGCGGCATCCAGGGCCTGGCCGGTACCGGCAAATCCTTTGCCCTACAAAACGCTCAGACGATCCTGCAGCAACAAGGTCATACTCTGGTCGCTCTGGCCCCCTACGGCGGCATGGTGAGAAACCTACGCAAGGGCGGCGTACCGGCCAATACCGTGGCCTCGGTGCTGGCAGCCCGCGACAAGTGCGGCTTTACCGACTGCCTGAGCCCGCAAACCGTGGTGGTGATCGACGAGGCCGGGGTCGTGCCCGTGCGCCAGATGGATAAACTGCTGGCACTCATCCAGCCCACCGGCGCGAAGGTGGTGCTGCTGGGCGACACTGCCCAGACCAAGGCCATCGAGGCGGGTCGTGCCTTTGCGCTGCTGCAGGAACACGGCATGAAAACCGTGCTCATGGGTGACATCCAGCGTCAGCGGCCTGAACGACTGCGCCAGGCCGTGCAACTGGCCGCCAGTGGCCAGGCCAGCCGATCGCTGCCTCTGCTGGGTCGGGTACTGACCATCCCCGATCAGTTCAGCATCGATGAGCACGGCCACAAGACACGCGACAGCTCAACCCGGTACGAAGCCATCGCCCGGGCCTATGCGGCGCTGCCTGTCGAGCAGCAAGCCAGCACCATCGTGGTGACCGGTACCAATGCATCGCGCCAAGCCATCAACGCCCGCATCCACGCCCTGCGCGGCTTGGAGAGCAAAGGCCAGCGCTGCCAGCTGCTGACCCGCCACGACACTACCCGGGCCGAACGCAGCGTCGCCCGCTACTACACCGTGGGCGATATCGTCGTGCCCGAACGCGATTACCAGTGTGGGCTGAAACGCGGCGAACTGTACCGAGTAGCCGGTATTCCACGGCATGACCGCATCACGGTCGAAGCGATCAGCCAGGAGGCTACCAGCCAGGCCGCCATTGAAATCATTCCTCGAACCATGAGTAAGCTCTCGGTCTACCACCTGAACGAGTCCGAACTGTCCGTGGGCGATCAGGTGCACCTCACCCGCAACAATGCCCAGCATGACCTGGTCAACGGCCAGTTGGCCAAAGTTGTCGGTATCAAGTCTGATACCCTCACCATTGAGACTGGTGACCGGCAGATCACCCTGCCCACCGACCGGCCACTGCACTTGGACTACGCCTACACCACGACGGCACACAGTGCCCAGGGCCTGACCTGCGACCGGGTGCTCTACAACGCAGAGAGCTTCAGCCGCACCACGGCCCAGGACACCTATTACGTCAGCATTTCACGCGAACGGCATGAGGTCCTGGTGTTCACGGATGATGCCGACAAGCTGCCTGAGCGGGTGAATCGGCTGGGATACAAGGGGCTGGCGCATGACCTAGTGCAAGCGCACACTGCTCACCCCATCCTGCAGCGCGATGACCAGCAAACTGGCCTCAAACAGGAGACCGCCTCACCCTTCGAGATCGGCTGACACATTGATGTATGCAAGGCGTCCCCAGGACGTAGTCGCGGTGTATCTTTGAAGTATCCAGCATGCCTTGCGGGTGCTGTGTATCCGCAGTCAATCTGTCGCTAGGCCGCCGCCAACCTGCATCCTGGATGAAATCTTCGCACGCTGCAGGAATGTCTACGACCGTTCCGGCCACAGATGTGGCCGGAACTCCTTATACCCGATCAATGGCTTGCGCAATTCCGCTGCCCTATTCGTCCTACAAACCGAAAACCGGCAGCAGTCGCGCAATCCATTGATCCACAAAGCCTTTCCCCACCCCGCCAGGGGTGCGTCATGTGTGGGACGTTTAAGGCCACAAATGAGCGCCAGCGAATTTGGGGACAAACGGCCCAGCCTGACCGGAAACCGGGCAGGCAGCGTCACCCAGCAGGGACCCAGGCGAGGCCTGGGAACATGCCTGACATCAGCACCAGACGAAACGCGCGAACAGAGCCAGCACAGCGACCAGGCAGGCTGAAATGGGGGGCTACAGCCGACCTCTCCTCTCACCAGAGGCTATAAACTCTGACCATTAGGAAAACGGCACGGTACCCCTATGAGTGACGGGTGGAGCAAAGAAGAACTGCAGGCCTCAGTTGAGGTCTACATGGAGATGTTGCGGAAGGAACGCGACGACCAGCACTTCGTCAAAAAGCAATACTACGAAGACCTCGCTGCCAAGTTCGGCCGGACGGTAAAGGCATTCGAATATCGGATGCAAAACATTTCCTACGTTATGACGCTACTGGGTCGAGGTTGGGTGACAGGCCTCAAACCGGCGAAAAACGTCGGTGCAAATAAGGCCGCTGAAATCGAAGCCATGATTGCCGATGTGGAGGGAAGGCAGTCCACACCAGTCGCCGCCTTCGAAATCGAGGTACGTGAAGCAGTAAACAAAAAGAATTCGCACAAGCCAGAAGGTAGCCGCCACCCGGCGACACATTCGTCGGCTATCACGCAATACCAGCGAGACCCCGCCGTCAAGGCATGGGTTCTACAGCAGGCTCAGGGCAAGTGCGAATCATGCGCGCAGCCTGCTCCATTCAACGGCACCGACGGACGGCCATTCCTTGAACTGCATCATGTGCGCCAGCTTACTGATGATGGCTCAGATACGGTCACCAACGCAGTTGCCCTGTGCCCGAACTGCCATAGGGCGATGCATTACGGAGAAAACGCCAGAAGTCTCGTGTCGCCCCTCTACAACCGCATCCCCAGGCTTGTCCGCGAATAGCCCGTCATCACTGATTCTCCCGGCCCCTGTCGTGCGGCGCACGACAGGGGCCGACCGCACACCCATGATCAGCCGATCATGCCAACTACCCGCCCTGGCACAGGGCGGGGCCGCAGCCCCACCCTGCCCGACCGCCTTACACCTGGCCGCGTTCAGCCAGTGATGTGGTCTCGGTAGCGCTCACCACGATATGATCCAGCAGCCGCACGTCGATCAGGGCCAGCGCCTGCTTCAATTGCCGCGTCAAGGCCAGATCAGCGGCGCTGGGCTCTGCAATGCCCGAGGGGTGGTTGTGCGCCATCATGAGGGCTGCAGCGTTCACCCGTAACGCCGTTTTCACGATCTCGCGCGGATAGATGCTTGCCTGGGAAAGCGTCCCCAGCCCTTGCTCGATATAACGGATAGGCTTCAACTGCGTATCCAGATACAGGAAGGCCGCGCATTCATGGCCAAGTCCGGCAAGCTTCGCCTGAAAGAATCAGGCAACCGCCTTGGGTTGGCCCATCGTATCGGACATGGAAATGAGGCTTTCGGCAGCCACTCGGCCGGCGGCTAATACCTGATCATCGGTGGCCTGCTTATAGCGGCCGCTAGGGCTGCGCACATACAGGGCGTGTGCGTCATTCATGTTGTCGTAGCTCAGTGCTGCGGTGCTGTTGTTCATGGGATGCTCTCCTTTCAGGGTTTCCGGCGACCACCGGGGCCGAAGATTCCGAGCCTTCTGTAGGTTTTGCGGTGTCCGCAGTCCCACTGTCTGGCCCGGAGTGCCACCGTTGCCGTGAGTTCGTCGCCTTGCCGCGCTGGATCACGCAGGGACGACCGGAAAGGGGCGGGAACGGAAGCCGCAGCCCGCAGGAGAACGAAGAGAGACGAAGGGACCGGGTGAGTACCCGGCAACGCGCACCCCTTGCAGCAAGGAGCGCAGTGATACAGTCGGCGTTTTAGGCGGCGCACTCAGGGCAATGGCTGCCCGCACCGTGGAGATGGACTGCGAATGCCGGCCGCGCGGCGAGCGCCACTACCGACTGTAGGGCGGTCTAACTATATTTCTGAGAGTCTGATTAAACTAATGAGCAGCATGCTGTCTATACTCATCGCTGATACACACATGATGCTGCGGTACTGACCTCGACACCTGCCTCCCCTGTGTCAGAATTCGGCTTGACCTTCTTACGGGGTCAAGGTTTACCGTCGACAACGGTCAGGATGCACCTGATATTATCTCTTCAGTGAGACACCACACCGAAACAATCCAATGGTATCGGCCGACCATCTGAAACGCGCACTCATCGCCGTCATCGTCACGTTCAGCCTGCTGTTCATGCAGCTGGCTGCGGCGGCGTATGTGTGCACGAGCGTCTCGGGGGTCGCCACTGGGTCGGCACCGGTCGTCACGGGCATCGTGCCATGCAGCACTGACGCTCCGTCAGGCTGTGAACACCTGGATGCAGCTCGCACGGCCCTATGTGATGCACAGGCCTACGCAAGCAACGAAGTCACGCCAGAGCTGCGGCTTCCAAAACTCTCGACGATCGCGCCAGCCACCTGGCTCATGGCGTTTCGCGTGGCACCAGAAGCAGATGCCTCCCGTCAGCCTCGTCTCCACCCATCCCCGGGCTTGACTCGGGCGATCTCCCCTTCCCTATCGATACGCAACTGCTGCTACCGGATTTGATCCACAGCCGCCCGCTTGCCCACTGCTGGTAAAGCTAATCGTCGTACGCCGCGTGGCGAGACGACAGCAAGCTAGCACAACGATCGCGAACCCACCATACAGACAGCCACGATGCTTGCTGTGTGATTTCCGATCGACTCTCGATATAAGGAGAAATCATGATGAAAACATCTGCAACGAATGGCATGTCCTGCCGCTTGCAGGCCTCCTCTCTTGGCCGTCAAGTGAAGCGCCACCGCTTCTGGATCGGCCTGGCGCTGGGTGCTGCTGTCGTATGGGGCTCGTCCGGTAGCTTGGGTGCACTCGCTGCAACGGGTGTTGGAGCCGTGCTGCTTTCCGTACTCCCCTGCGCCCTCATGATGGGGCTATGCATGAAGATGATGCACCACGGTGATGACGACAGTTGCAATACCGCGAATAAGGCGATGGATCCGCCCTCTTTACCAGCATTGCCAGCCCCCGTGGACAACGCCGGGGCCTCGCCGGTGCGCGACACGGCACGCAGCCCCGCCACTCTCTCAGGGGAACGGGCTCCAGCGCGAATGCCAGCGCCATCAACAAATCTCCTGGGATGATCGCCATGAAAAGATCTGGACACTTCGGCCGCCGGGATTTTCTCGGCGCGAGCGGCCTTGCGGCTGCGTCACTGATGACGGGGTTGCCGTTGGCGCAAACCTGGGCCAAAAGTTCGCACGGCAGCGCCGATGGTACTTTCGAGCCCGATCTCGCTCTGGAGCTCACGGCACACCCGCAAAACGTGGGGCTGCGCCCAGGATCGGCCACGGCGGCCTGGTCTTACGACGCTAGGGTGCTCAAGGGTGACGCCGCTAGTGTGCGTGCACACCCCGGCAGCACCCTGGGCCCCACACTTTATATGCGCCGAGGTCAGAACGTACGCATCGATTTCGTGAACGAACTGGATCAGCCCAGCATCGTCAACTGGCACGGGCTGCACGTACCGGCTGACATGATGGGGCTACCGCGCTACGAAGTCGCGCCCGGCAAACGCTACCGCTATGCATTTCAGGTGAACGACCGCGCGGGCACCTACTGGTACCACGCCATGGCGGCAGGCCACACGCCCGAACAGGTGTATTTTGGCCTGGCCGGGCTGCTCATCGTGAGCGACGACGAAGAGGCCGCCCTGCCGCTACCTCGGGGGGAATACGACATCCCCATCGTCCTCCAGGATCGCACCTGGGGGCAGGACAACCAGTTGCACTACCTGCCGGGTACGGGCCCTGTGGCATCCCGCAAACCGCAGGCTGGCGATGGCTCGACCAGCCGGGGTGGCATGATGGGTGGCCACGGAATGATGGGCGGCACGATGTCCGGTGATATGGGCAGCATGATGACGCGCATGATGGGATTCTTTGGCGACTCGATCTTCGTGAACGGCCGCCCGGCACAATCCCTGGAGCTCACCGCTCACGCTTACCGCCTGCGGATTCTGAACGCTTCCAACGCCCGCACCTACAAGCTTGCCTGGAAGGACAGCCGCCCGCTCACCGTCATTGCAACCGACGGCGGCTTGCTGCGCGAACCCGTCCACAAACCCTACGTCATGCTCACGCCCGGTCAGCGCGTCGAGCTCTGGGCGGACTTCAACGGCGACGCAGTGGGCAGCGATCTTACCCTCATGAGCGAATCGTTCAGTAGCATGATGAACATGGGCGACATGATGAGCGGCAGCGGCCTGATGGGAATGATGGGTGGCATGATGGGGGGCGGCGACAGGATGGGCACGTCTTCGCTCCCGGACGGTGCGGCCTTTCCCATTCTGACGATTCGCATCGCACACAAGGTAGGAAACGATCTCAGGTTCCCGACCCATCTGTCGACCTTCGAACGGCTGCGCGCGCAAGACGCCGCCAATCCGCACAACCCCAGATCCTTTCGCGTCACCATGGGCCATATGCAGTGGGGGTTCAATGGCCGCAGCTTCAAGATGGGCGCGGTCGCATCCGATGAAATCGTGAGGCTGGGGACGACCGAAGTCTGGGAATTCATCAACAGCCCTATGATGGCGCACGCCATCCACCTACACGGCCTGCAGTTTCAGGTACTGGAGCGCACCGGCAGCCCACGCAGCGCGGGCGTTGCCGACGGTTATGTGGACGAAGGCTGGCTGGACACAGTGCTTGTCATGCCTGGGGAGCGAGTGAAGCTCATCATGCGCTTTGCGGATTTCACGGGCCTGTACGCCTACCAGTGCCACATGCTGGAGCACGCCGCTGCGGGCCTCATGCGTGACTACGAGGTGAAGGCCTCGCATCTTTCCACATGAGGTCGTCCGCATGAATTCACTGCTGCTTTTACAAGCCCTGGTGGCAGCTGGTGCCGGACTGCTGCTCAACCTCACACCGTGCGTGCTGCCCGCTGTGCCGCTCAAGGTACGTGCGGTGCTACGCGAAGCAGGTGAGCGTCGGATCGTGCGTCTGGCCTCTGCAGCGCTCTTTACCGCTGGATCGGTGCTCTTCTTTGGTGGCCTGGGGTTGGCGACAGCCCTGCTGCAATGGCGCTGGGGGGTACTCTTTCAATCGCAGCCGCTCCTGATCGCGCTGAGCGCTCTGCTCGCGGCCCTGGCCGTGCTGAACTTCTCGGGCCGTAGCCTGCCTTTGCCCAACGCGCTGGTGACGCTGCGCGGCAGGCACCTGTTCGAGCCCTTTTTCTCGGGGCTCGTGAGTGCGCTGCTCTCCACCCCCTGCACCGGGCCGCTGCTGGGCGGCGTGCTGGTCTTCGCGGTGACTCAGCCACTTGCGAATATTCTCGTCATTTTCGTGGCCATTGGTCTGGGGCTTGCCGCGCCTTACGTCGTCCTCATCTTGCGCCCGAGCCTACTCAAGCGCCTGCCGCGTGCCGGGGCCTGGACGACGGTCATCCAGCAAAGCTTTGGCTGGCTGCTGCTCGCGGCCGCGCTCTTTTACGCACAAAGCGTGCTGCCCGCCGTCTGGATTGCGCCCTTGTGGATTGCCCTGCTAGTTGCCGTGCTCGGCTGGGCAGTGGTCACGCTCTGGCGGGCGACCGAGCGCAGCGCCCGCACGGCGGCTCTCTTCGTGGGCGCGACCGCGGCAGCGCTCGGCTACTTCGGGTCGGGGCTCAGCCAGTCCGCTGAAACCGCCATCGCCTGGCAGCCGCTGCATGCGGCCGACGTAGCAGCCTTGCCGACGCTTGGCCGCCCGGCGCTGGTGGAATTCACGGCCGACTGGTGCATCAACTGCAAGGTGCTGGAGAAAACGACATATGAGGATAAAACCGTCGTTGCGGCCCTGAAACGCGCAGGAGCGGTTGCGTTGCGGGTCGATCTTACGCGCCCAAACCCAGTCCTTGAACACCTGCTCGCCCTGCACGGCGGTGTGGGCCTGCCCTTTGCCATCGTGCTCGACCAAAAAGGGCGCGAAGTGCAGACGCTCTCCGGCCTATTTACCAGCGCGACCCTCGTGCAGGCGTTGGACAAGACCTTGAACCAGGAAAACTCACCATGAATCGCCCATTCCGATACGGATTAGGAGCCCTTGCCACCGTTGTCATCGTTGCGGGGGCAGCGCTTCTGATTGCGGACAAGCTCCTGTCCTCAGCCGACGTCCCGGCAGGCGGCACAGCCGCTTACACGGAATTCGCCAATTCCGCCAATCACGTCAAAGCGTCGCTTACGAGAGCCGGGCAGGATGGGATGATCACGTTGCACATCGGTTCCGGCTGGCACGTCAACGCCAACCCGGCCTCTCTGGACAATCTGATCCCGTCTGCCGTGTTCATCGAACACGACGGAAAGGAGCGTTCGGTACAGGCCGACTATCCGGCGGGTATGAGCAGCGGTATCAAGATCGGCACCACCGACATCCAGGTCTACGAAGACGGTACTCGCATCCCCGTGCATCAGCTCAAGATCGGTGCGGGAGAGCGCCTCGTCGTGCGGGTTCAGGCCTGCAACGACCAAGGAATCTGTCTTGCACCAGCGACGATCCCCGTCACTGTGGAGCAAGCCTGACAACGAAGCCCATGCCACGTCCGGACAATCATGACCCTACCGGGTAACGATGGGGTCACATCCAATGAATCACGCCTTTCAACCGCTGTCCAAATCACCACAAAAGGAGCATTTCATCATGCACACAATCAAGAAACTGGCATTGGGCCTGGCGCTCGGCCTGCCGCTCTCGGTCTTTGCCGCCAGCATCCCGGTCAAGATGTACAAGAATCCCAACTGCCCTTGCTGCGACCGCTGGGCCGCCTATATGGAAGCCAACGGTTTCACGGTAGAGACGATCAATACGCCTGATCTTGCTTCCATCAAGGCGCAGTACCACGTCCCCACAAACCTTGCGGGCTGTCATACAGCATTGATCGAGGGGCATGTAGTGGAGGGCCTTGTGCCCGCCAAGTATGTGAAGCAAATGCTCGCAGAACATATTGCAGGCCAGGGGCTGTCGCTTCCCGGGATGCCTGTGGGTGCGCCGGGCATGCCAGGCACACAGGCAGGGCCGCTTACTGTCTACACATTAGGGCCTGGTGCCGCGTCCGAGGCGTACGCAAGCTTCTGAATACCGTATCAGAAAAGCGGCCTGCAACTCGGTAGCAGCGTCATCTCCGCTGCTGCTGCTCAGTCACTTCCTTTTGCATGCGCAGGGCGTCTGATGGCCAAGTGCTCTTGATATAGGCGAGCACCGCAACGATCTGATCGTCACTCAGGGTGCTGCCAAACGCCGGCATGTCGCTCTGATAACCCGGCGGCGCCGTGCGGCCCGGTACCAGGCCGTTTTTCACCAGGTCGAAGAGCACCGCATCGGGATGGTGCCAGGTGTGGCCCGAACGATCGTGCGGCGGCGCAGGCAGTCGGCCGTTTGCCAGGCGCTCGCGCCAGTTGGGCTGGCCCTGCAGCTTCGCGCCGTGGCAGGCCGCACAGGTGTTTGCGTAAATCGCCTTGCCCCGCACGACCAGATCCTGATTTGTAGGATCAATGAAGGTTGCGCCGGGTGGGCGATTTGCCCAGTACAGCAAGACAGCACCAGCAACCGCTACAACCCCTACAGCCGTAATGGTCCACTTTTTATGAATTCGAAGAAACGTCATGGCTGGATCTGAGGCAGGCCCTGTTCAGTTGATGTGATCGCGCCCCCGGGAAGGTCACTGCTTTGCCGCAGGCTCCTGAACCTTGTCCGCGTACTTGATGAGAATATCGCCCATTGCACGCATCATTTCGCCATGCATCTTCATAGCGGTCTTGCGATCGAGACCAGTGCCCATTGCCATCGGGCAGCCTTCCATCATGTTCATCATTCCGCCGCCCATGGCACCACCACTCATCATCCCCATCATGCCGCCCTGCATGCGCCCGCCTTCCCGCATGCCAGTGTGCGAGGCGCCCTCATCTCCCTGTCCACCACTATGCATGCCCATCATGGCGCCGCCCATCGCACCGGACGAAGCCGCATTCCCCATCATGGAAGGGCTTTGACCCGAGCCAACGCCCTGTTGCATCAGGCCAGAGTCCCCGGAACCGCTCTGGGTGGCAGTGGCCGCAATGCTGGGTGCACCCACACCGATTGCCAACGCGGCAAGGGAAGCCGCAACGATCGTTTTCGCATTCATAGCTCACTCCTGAACGTCAAACAGAAAGACCTGGATAGGTCGTCACTTCTTGAAGAGGTATTTCACCAGCGCCGCGATGGCAAGCACCAGCACGGCCGCAATAAGCAGCCAAAAGATGGCCATGAGCCACATCATCCCGCCCATCATCGAGCCACCCATCATTTGGGCCTGTGCGACGGTGGTCACCAGCGCTCCGGTAGCGACGGCAACCCACAGAGGCAACAGCGCAGACACGCCTTTGGACTTCATCATGAGTAACACCTCCCTCCCTGGATAGACGGGCACGGTACCGATCCGTACGAGCAGAATACACAGCAGTCACCCGATTTTGGTTTCAGCAACGTCTTGCGTTGCCCACACTCATAAAAGAACTGACAGGTATCCACCGGCATGGTCTCCCGCCGCATATGACCGCAGTGGGGGCAGGTAACGACGGATGCAAAGATGATCGGAACTTCCATGGCTATTCAACGGGGAGACTCCACCCATGAGGTGCTTGCCATCGCCGACCGAAATCGCAGCGCCGATGTGCAACCTCAATGGCATCGCCTGCAGCCTAAACCTTGACACAACAGGAAGGTCAACTCAGCCACTCTGCCTACAGCGGCTCTGGCGACACCCACACGTGGTCACCGCGGATACAGACTCTGCGTGGCTAACGCCAGAAATCGGACGTGACGGCCTCATTTTCATGACAATTCTGTCATCAAAATGTCACGCTGCCGACAGAAGGTGAACCCTAAGATGCAGGGCACGACTACACATGAGCAGCACAGCTGGGCATGTCGCACCCAACCCTCTTCAGGAGTCACGATGGCATTGAACAATCAACAGCACGTCTCATCCCCCCGTTTTCGCTGGTCCGCATATCACCTGGCCATTGCCCTTGCACTCTCCACCGCCGTCCCGGGCGTGCAAGCAGCGACATCCGCCGAGCTCTTTCCACAACCTGTCTACACCACACTCACCAAAGCCAACGCCGTGGAAGAAATGGCGACTTCCAAGAACACGGAAGGCCTGCCCACTGCCCACTACGATGCCATCTCGGCCGATGGCAAGTTGTTGATGGTCAGCAGCAGGGATCAACCAGAAGCCTATCTACTAGACGCCAAGACTGGAACAAAGCTTGCCACCTATAAAATCGGCAAGGTTCCTCAAGGCGTCGCCATCAGCCCAGATGAGCACTGGGGCATGGCTGTGGCTGCCGGCGAGGATACTGTCTCGATCATCGATCTCAAAACCAAAAAGCTGGTCAAAACGATCAAGGTAGGAAAAACGCCTCACAACATCCGGTTCACCCACGACAGCCGGATTGCATATGTCACCCTACAGGGGGGCACGGGTGTCGCGGTGGTGGATATGACATCGCTGAAAAAAATCGATGAAATTCCTGTACCGGGCATCAAAGGGCCGCACAATCTGGATCTTTCACCGGACGAAAAGACACTTTGGGTGCGCGACTTCGTCGGTAAGGTCGCTGCGGTGGATATCGCCTCACGCAAGGTCGAGGCGGTCATCCCGGTCGGGTTGGGGCATGGCGGCATTGACGTCACGCCGGGCGGTAAGTACGTCGTTACAGGTGCGATTGCAGACCACCTCGTCGATGTTATCGACCCCAAGACCATGAAGGTCATCAAACGCATTGACGTCGGCCAAGGCCCCCACGGCGTTCGCGCCAGCGCGGACGGGCACTGGATCTATGCATCCGTCACCGGGACCAACCGGATCGCCGTCATCGATGCGAACACACTGGATGTCGCCAAGCAAGTCCCCACCCGGGGTGAAATACCCTTCTGGATTTCCGTCGTGGGCAACGACTAGCCACATCGAACCGTGGGGCGACAACGCATTGCAATGCCGCCCCACCGCTGAACCGAGACAGTCTGATGAAACACACACACCCTCATGTCATCCCGCGCCGCCAGGCGCTCCGCAAGCTGGCGTTGACCGCAGGCACGGCAGCCGCGCTTCCACTTGCAGCACTGCTGGCCAACTCCCGCACCTTTGCGGCCGAGACTTCGGGCAAAGCCAGTAAAGCCGCGGTCAAATACCAAGATCATCCCGACGGAGCATCCTTCTGCGCCAACTGCGCCAACTTCATCCCCGGACCAACGAGCGACTCGCTGGGTACCTGCCTGGTCGTCGCGGGTACGATCAGCCCAAAGGGGTGGTGCCTCGCCTATGCCGCTGGCTGAAGATCACGGCCTGTGCCGATAAAATAGCCCTTTCGCGACAGAGACTTGCGCATGGCCATCCTCGTGATTGAAGACGACATAAAAACAGGCGACTATCTGCAAAAAGGCCTGACAGAAGCAGGCCACCATGTAGATCTGGCGCGTAGCGGCGTCGATGGCCTGCACCTCGCCCGCGAGCAGCACTATGAACTTCTGATCCTGGACGTGATGCTGCCTGGGAAAGACGGCTGGCAGGTCATGGAGGAGGTTCGGCAGTCGTCGGACGTGCCTGTGATTTTCCTGACGGCACGCGACCATGTCGAAGACCGCATCCACGGTTTGAGGCTCGGTGCCGATGACTACCTGGTCAAGCCGTTTTCCTTTACCGAGCTGGTGCTACGCGTACAGACCCTGCTGCGCCGTGGCGTGAAGCATGAACCCAGCACTTTGAAACTGGCTGACCTCGAACTGGATCCGATTCGGCGCAAAGTCACCCGGGGCGGCGTCACGATTTCGCTGACGAACAAAGAATTCATGCTCCTGCAGCTGCTCATGTGCCGACAGGGTGAGGCACTGCCACGCACGATCATTGCCTCGCAAGTCTGGGACATGAATTTCGACAGCGACACCAACGTGGTAGACGTCGCGATCAAGCGCCTGCGCGCAAAAATCGATGCTCCCTTCGATCAAAAGCTGATACGAACGGTTCGCAGCATCGGCTATATGCTTTCCGAACAGTCATGAGGCTTCCGGCACTGCAATCTCTGACAGCACGTGCAGCCACCGGTTTTGCAATCATCTCTTGCGTCGTTGTGTCCGCCCTCGGCTTCTATTTGTACACATCGGCAAAGCAGGCGTTGGAAATACGGGCAGACTACACACTGGTCGGCAGAGTCGAGCGCTTTCGAACCCTGCTGCAGGATCTGTACAACGTACGGCAAATGGAAGAACGCCCCGCGCTCTTCGAGAGCATGCTGGGTAACGAGCAGGACGTGCGCATCTTCCAGCGCATGGGAGAGAAGCCTTTCATCGACGTCAACCCCGATCACATGACGGTGCCTCCGCTGACGCCCGTACCCGTGGATCAGAGTGTAGGCATCGGAGCACTGCGCGATGGGATACGTGCCGACGGGGTCGGTGTGCGCTGGGTTTCTGCGCTGGCCAAAGTCGGGAACCAGACGAGTCCAGTCAAAATTACGGCGGCCTACGTACTGACCCAAGAATCGCACATGCTTGCTGCCTATCGCTTGCGTGTCATAGGCGCCATCGTACTCACCGCGCTACTGAGTTCGCTACTTGGGTTCCTGCTTCTGAAGCGCGGCCTGAGGCCGCTGGGGGTGATGAGAAACCGCGCCAAGCAAGTCTCACCCGCCAATCTCACCGTCCGTTTGCCGGAAGAAAACATGCCTTCCGAGCTGCGTCAGCTTGCCCATTCATGCAACGCCATGCTGGATCGTGTGCAATCAGGCTACGAGCATCTCTCCCAATTCTCATCCGACCTCGCCCATGAAATACGCACACCGGTAAACGTCCTGATGGGGCAAACCCAGGTGGCGCTAACACAGCCACGAAACACCAGCGAATACGAGGCATTGCTCACGTCCAACCTTGAAGAACTGACGCGTATCACACACATCGTGGAAAACATCCTTTTCCTGTCGCGCGTCGACCACAGTGCCATCACATTGCAATGCCGACCCATCATGCTTTCCGAAGAATTGGAAAAAATCGCTGAATACTTTGAAGGCCTGGCCGACGAGCGAGACATGTCCTTCCGAATCAAAGCCAGCGGCACCGGCTATGCAAACCCGGTCATGTTCCAACGTGCTGTCAATAACCTCGCCATCAACGCCATTCGCTATGGTGAGGCCGGAACCCCTATCAGCTTGGCAGCACACGCTGGCCCAGAGGGATTTACGGTCACCGTCGAAAATCGTTGCTCTCTAGTGACACAGGAGGAAGCCGACCGCATGTTCAGACGCTTCTATCGCGGAGATGCCTCCCGCAGCCTCCCGGCAGAATCCAATGGCCTGGGCCTTGCGATCGTAGCCGCCATCATGGACATCCATGGGGGCAGCGCGCGAGCGGAGGCGCACGGCGATGGGCGCATTACATTTCACCTGAATTTCCCGACGCACCCGGTGGAATAAACGGCAGGTAGCTACCGTCTACTCCTATGACAGCCGCAGACGCGGCACAAGTCACCCCATGATTGATAAACCCCGCACAGGAGTAACTATGTTCAAGATGACTTCCCTCGCCATGGGCTCGGCCGCAATAGCCGCAACCCTTATCGCAGGCGCTGTCCAGGCCGCGCCTATGGACGAGGCTCGCACCCACTTCCAAGCCATTGCAAGCGGAGACGTCGCAGCCATCATGCACGGCTATGCCGATCAGACCCAGTTTCTTTGGGTAGGCGGCCCTCTGGACGGCACCTACAGTACACACGAGTCGATCCAGGGCGTCTGGGGCAAATTCGCGAAATCACAGGGACCGCTGAAGCTGACCGTTGACGACATTGAGCAAGCGGCCAACCCAAAAGGGGCTACGGTCTCGGCCAACGTACTCTTCAAGGGCAAGGCCGACATCAAGGTGCGATATATCCTCACGTATCGTAACGACAAGATCGTAAATGAAGTGTGGCAGATCGACCCCAAACTGAAGGTCGCTGCCCACTGACCGACCGTACCTTCCGTGACCGAGCCTAACGAAGCCCGATTGTTGGACTGGGTGCCGCGCCTGAGGCGCTACGCACGTGCCTTGCTCCGTCATCCCGACGATGCAGATGATCTCGTGCAAGCAACACTGGAGCGCGCCTGGTCCAAAGCAGGCCAATGGCCCAAGGTCACGGACATGCGCGCCTGGCTCTTCACCCTGATGCACAACCTCTACGTCGATCAGCTGCGGCGGCCGACACTCACGCTGGTTCAGCTTGAAGACGACGTAGCCGACGCTGCCGCAACTACGACGCCACATGACACCCACGCATCCTTGCTGGACTTGAAGGCAGCGTTGGAGCAACTCCCCGCAGATCAAAAGGAGATCATCTTGATGGTCGCACTGGAAGACATGAGCTACGCTGAAGTTGCAAAAACCGTGGGCATTCCGATGGGTACTGTGATGTCGCGACTCTCGCGCGCTCGGGAGCGACTGCGAGACCTGATGGACGGCACCCACACCAGGGGCACCCCGCTGAAAAGGGTGA
The DNA here is from genome assembly GCF_004321985.1 of Castellaniella sp. GTDB lineage: Bacteria > Pseudomonadota > Gammaproteobacteria > Burkholderiales > Burkholderiaceae_B > Castellaniella. The sequence continues at coordinate 118,450 of NZ_SCQN01000041.1, forward strand.
AGTGAGCCGCTACCATGATCCCACATTCCCCTGTCACTGAAGACGATCTGCACGCGTTGGTGGACGATCAGCTCGAAGCAAGTCGGCTACCGGAGGTGGACGCTTACCTGCGCAAACACCCTGACGCGGCCTGCCGCGTCGCAGGCTGGATCATTCAGCGTCGTCAGCTGCGAGCCCTGTTCCCACTACTCTCGAACGAACCGCTGCCTGAGAAGATGGAGCAGGCGGCCCTCCCCAAACGCCGTTGGATGCCGCAGCAAATTGCAGCAGGCGTGCTCATCGCAATTACTGCGGGGGCCCTTGGTTGGGGTGCTCACGACGGGGGCAAACACGCCACGCCGACCTACATGGCAGCATCGTCATCCGAGGCTACGGAGCTTGTGCAACACGCGGCGATGGCGCACGCAGTCTATGCTGCAGACCTGCGCCGACCGGTAGAAATCGCTGCCGCGCACGAAGATCAGCTCGTCACTTGGCTTTCTAAGCGTATGGGCGCACAAATGAAGCCCCCAAAGCTGCAGGCCCTGGGCTATCACCTCGAAGGCGGGCGGCTGCTGCCGGGTCGCAGTGGGCCCGTAGCCCAGTTTATGTATGAAAACGGCGCAGGCATGCGCCTGACTCTGTACGTCGCACACGAGGCACCCGCAGCGGTATCGGCCAGGAACTCGGGTCGCCCCGAGACCACGACAACTGCCTTCCAATTCGCCCAGGACGGCCCAATCAACGTCTTCTACTGGATAGACGGATCATTCGGCTACGCGATTTCGTCCTATGGGGGGCGTACTGAACTTGCGAATATCTCTGCGGCTGTCTACCGCCAGCTAGCGCCAGGCATCGCGGCACAAGTCCCCAATGCGAAGGGAAATCCACCCTAAACCTCAGGGCACCGACGAATCCTGGGTACGGGTACTCAGCACATCGTTGCCAACGCTACAGAACACAGGAAAATCCTCATGCGCCACCCCTGGAAAACAGACATTGCGCCATCCAGCATCACCCCTGAGTCCGTCTGGCAAGGACGGCGGAAGTTCCTAAGAAGCGCAACGCTCGCACCACTCGCTGTGGGAACGCCCTCGATAGCGCTCGCCACGCCAAGCAACGATCCCATAGGGCCTGCACTACTCGCCTCACGCAACGCCAAATGGTCTGCCGACGAACCTGCCAACAGCTGGCGAGACATCACCAGCTACAACAACTTCTACGAATTCGGTACAGGAAAGGGAGACCCGGAAAAATATGCACACAGGATGCAGTTGACGCCATGGGCCGTAAAGATCGACGGAGCTGTGCGAAATCCGATGACACTGGATACTGACAGTCTGCGCAAGCTCGCGCCGCTCGAAGAGCGCGTCTACCGGCTACGCTGTGTTGAAGCATGGTCTCTAGTGATCCCATGGATTGGCTACCCACTCTCGCACCTGCTCAAGCACGTCGAACCGACGGAGGACGCGAAGTATGTGGTTTTCACCACCGCGCTGCAGCCTGACTCCATGCCCGGTGTGCGGCAACCCATTCTCGACTGGCCATACGTAGAGGGATTACGCATGGACGAAGCCATGCACCCACTCACATTGCTCACGTTCGGACTCTACGGTCACGAGCTACCCGCACAAAACGGAGCCCCACTGCGCATCGTCATCCCTTGGAAGTACGGGTTCAAGTCGGGCAAATCACTTGCGCGGATTCACCTTCAACGCGAACAGCCGACCACAAGCTGGATGCGCGCCGCTCCGCAGGAGTACGGCTTCTACGCCAATGTGAATCCCGACGTGCCCCACCCGCGCTGGAGTCAGGCGACCGAAAGACGCATCGGCACAGGTTTTTTCGCATCTCGCATCCCGACGCAACCTTTCAACGGCTACGAGAAAGATGTAGCCGGACTCTATCGGGGCATGGATCTGCGCCGGAATTTCTAGTGTCCTTCATGCCAAATCGTAATATGCAGTACCACAAGCAGAGTCGACCGACCGGCGGCACAGCAAGGTTGCGCCCTGTGCTGGATTTGTGCATCCACGCAATCGGGCTGTTCCCCGTGTTCCGCTGGATCGTACTTGGGTATCTAGGTGCACTCACCGCCAATCCTCAGGAGTATCTGACCCGATCCAGCGGTATCTGGGCGCTGGCTCTGCTCTGGGTAGCGCTCTCGGTAACACCGATCCGGCGAATCACGGGATGGAACGGCATCATGCGTCACCGCCGCAAGCTTGGCCTATATGCATTCTTCTACACGTCACTGCATGTCATCGCCTGGGCGCTCTGGGATCGTGGGGCAGTGCCCGCAGCCATGTGGGCAGATCTCTGGCAGCGTGATTTCATCGGGGTAGGGGCCCTCGCGGTACTTTTCCTGACACCCCTGGCTATCACCTCTACGCATGGCTGGATGCGCCGCTTGGGTAGGTGGTGGGCACGCTTGCATCGGCTTGTCTACCCTGCCGCCGTCCTGTCAGTATGGCACTTCATCTGGATGCGCGCCGGAAAAAACGACTTCTTTGAGCCACAGTTATATGCCTTGGTGCTACTTGTGTTATTCGCGGCACGTATAGCGTGGCTGCTGCGGGCCAAGACCATGAACACGTCCAGCACAAGGATGACTCCACGAACGCCGTCGCTTCCGCTCCAGCGCAAAACGGGTCACCACGGCTCATGACAACAAACAGGAAAATCTGCTGACAACGTGGAGGAATTACCCCTCCCCCCGTAACTCCGGCCAAATCTGCCACCAATCATGCGGCCGCAGTTGCTTGCGAGTGACCTCTCCGCCGGTCAGCTCCTCAATCTCCACGCAACGGATGATCGGCACGGGCCGCGTACCAGCCGCCCAGCCGCTGACCACGGGGACGGGTATGCCCAGCTTGTTGGCAAGTTTGGTCATCCCGCCCATCACTTCACAGGCGTCACGGACAGGCTGAAAATCTGGCATTTGCTTCTATAACTATAATAACAACATGGGTTTTATAAGATAAATCAGTTATGTGGGTGTAACGACACGTTCGTTCTTTGTGCGACATTCCGGTGCCAAAGTTCGGCACCTCCAGGATAAGTTGTAACGACTCGTCAGGCTGTGACACCGGCCGCATGGGACAACCTGAACCGCCCTGAGTCAAATTTTTTTCCTGACCCCCAATGAGCCCCACTGATTTTATGTGCAGCGGCAGGCGCCCCGATAGTCACAGGCATAAACAAATTGTCCGGGAGCTGTACCGTTCTTGCATGGGTGATCAGCTAAGCTCAGTCATCCCTCAGTAAAGTCTTGAATTGCTTGTAAAAACAATCGGCTGATTGGCTATTGATATTGATTATGCAATTGATAAGAATGGCCATGACTGCTCAACGCAGGTCCGCTCTTTAACAAACCACAAGCGATGAATACTGCGCCCTGCCCGATTACGCGGCATGCGATTGCGCAGCAACCTGTAAGGCATCGGGGTTGAAGCAAAATCGATGAAATCCGCCACCTCCTGCCAGCTCCTCGCGTGGGGCACAGATGGCTACATGTGGCGGGGACTTCCCCAGAGGAAGCGCCCGGAGCGCCCATACGGCGCCCACACTCAGGGATGGCGACGTAATCCCACGATGACAGCGGAAAAGACCGCAGTTCCCAGCAACCCGACGAGCCGCAACAGCGGGAACAGCGTCGGGCACTACTGGGAATGATCAAAGCAAGCGGCCCCCATCGCGGAATCTTGGCGAGCCGTTCTCTCAACGGCGCGGAACGCGCCGACTTTGGAAAGCACCTTAGGCCGTAGCTCGCAGGGTGCTTTCCAAGGTCACACGGAGGAAGTAATGAAGGAACAGGCACTGCCGAACATCTTCGGCTACCCGGCTACCCAACACCAACCCCCAAAGCATGCCAGCGATGCACTGCTGTACCGCATTCACACAGCAGAGGCCAAACTGGGAGTATCCCGATCCACGATATACCGGCTGGTCAACGATGGCGAGCTCGTGCTGATCAAGATTGGCAAGTGCTCCAGCGGCATCACCGCATCCAGCCTGCATGCCCTCATCGAACGCAACAAGGCAGTCGCGGGTTAAACCAGCGTGGCGGCGGCGCGGCGGACGAGGTGGGAATCGACCAACAGGACGTTTTCAGCCTCTTCTGTTGTTTTTTAATACTTGTACCCCGGCTTGTACCCCCGCTTGTACCCCGGAGTTCCCATCTAATTCTCAGAAGCGCACCATTACTGGCCTTGCAGGCCGCGATTCGATTCCGCCCCGGGCCACCAGCCGCCCTGAACCCAACCCCTACAGGTTTGGTTTTTTGTTGGCTGGAACGGTGGCGCTACCTCAATTCATCTAGAAATTTTGCTTCGACGTCTGTACGCCCTCGGTTCAGGATGTGGGTAGGAAGTCTGACAAAATCGATGGCTTGAGGATTGATGAAGGCGGTGCGATGCCAGCCGGCAATTGGGAGCCGAATTAGGCCATCGGCCAGATCGTCCCCACAAATTTCCAGGAACGGCTGGAATGCTCTAAACAGTTCTTCGTCGGAATCTTCGACGTACGCGCTTCGCAGCTTGCCGCTAGAGAGTTGGTACGTAACACAGGTGGCTAGGTCAAATATCTTGTCTGTCTCATCCTGGTTCTTCGCTTTTTCCGACTCTAGATCTTTCCGCTCAATCAAGCCGTCGACCACGAGCCGTTCATATTGCTCGTCCGTGATTATGACTCGCTCAGATACACGCCGGACATCCTCAGATGCGAAATCTTCCAGGCCTACTCCGTCGCTAGCAAATGCTTCCACGATCTCCCAATCGCGCGGATCAGGCATTTGCAGGTCCACATAACTTTCGTAGTGGCCATGTTCGGGACCGTAATCATCATAGGCTTCACTCGAGAAATACAGGTCAGCAATAGCTTGCGTACGAATGATGAGCGTCTGGTTGGCCAAGCCTTCGACGGTGACGAAATCCGGGTTCAGTTGAAGATCCTCGTACAGACGCATATAGGCACCATCTGAAATCGCTAGAAGTACCGGCTTACCGCCACCTCGAAAGTGAATCGCCACCTCGCCGTAATAGTTCAGATCCTCGCCGGCGGACTTGTCGTAGAGCCTGACATCGATGGGCTTATGGGTGCCCATCAACACATCAGCCTCGATTCCCAAGATCTTGGACAGCTTCTTGAGCTTGTCCTCGGGTATCGGTGCCACCCCACTTTCCCAGCGCTGATAGTTGGGCTGAGACACGCCAACGGCCTTCGCCAGCTTGGCCTGCGTCAAGCCGGCCTTGACCCGGCATTGCTTGATCTTGAGTGTCATTATTGATCTCTGTGATTTATACGAATAATATACGTATAAGTCACAGAAGACAAGCACGAGGAATATTTAAGTCGACCTAGAAGGCAACAGCGCCCTTGCTAGAAGGAGGCCATCACCCTCGCCCCACAGCTCACCCTCCGGCCCAGCCGGGGGGTCGATGATCTCGGGCATTTGATCCTCTGGCGCGAGTAGTTCTTCCCGCCGCCGCTGAGCCGGCAGGGGGCAGAGCGATCGTGTAATGACCCAGCACTTCCTGCTCAGTTCATGCGGCTAATGCAAATGCCTCAGCTGGGGTTTTCATGGCCAGCGCCTGGTGTGGGCGCTGGTGGTTGTAAAAGCGTATCCAATCACCAATCACGCGACTGGCGTGCTGTATGGATTCGAAGCGGTGCCGATGAGCACATTGTTCTTTAAGCGTTCTGATGACCCGTTCGACCATGCCGTTCTGCTGCGGGCAATGCGGCGTGATGAACTCCTGACGCAGGCCGTAGCTG
>NZ_SCQN01000042.1 GCF_004321985.1 Castellaniella sp.
AGGTGCGCGGCGCGAGCAAAATGATCGAGCTCATGCTGCAGGCAGCAGGCGGCGCCATTGCGTCGTTCCCATCCAACGAATCGTATAACGCCATGCAATCGGGCGTGGTCGACGCCATCTGGACGTCGAGCGCGTCGCTCATGAGCTTCCGCATGAACGAGGTCGCCAAGTTCATCACGACGGCACAGGACCACAGCTTCTGGTACATGTTCGAACCGTTGCTGATGTCGAAAGCCACCTACGACAAGCTCACGCCGGACCAGCAAAAGATCGTGATGGATGTGGGCCATTCGCTGGAAAAATTCTCGCTGGAAGCCTGCAAGGCAGACGACAACAAGGTAGCGGACCTCTACGCCAAGTCCGGCGACAAGGTCTCGACCATGACAGCCCAGCAGTTCGACATGTGGAAGGACATCGCGCGCAAGAGCGCCTACAAGTACTTCGCCGACCACGTGAAGGACGGAGCAAAGCTGATTCAGATGACTGAAGCCGTACCGGACTAAGGTCGTGGCACTACCGCCGGCGTGCTCGTTGCCGCCGGCGGCACTCAGATACCGTATACGCTTCAGGAGCGAGTAATGACAGGAAGGTTGCGTCAGAGCACCGGCCGTGCCATGGCTGTATTTAGTCGTATTTGCGGCTACGTCACCGGCAGTTTGATCGTCTTATCAGCGGCACTCATTACCTACGAGGTCATCTGGCGCTACTTCCTGACTGATCCGCACACTTGGTCGCTCGAACTCAATGTCTTTCTGCTGATCGGCGCCACTTTCCTGGCGTCTTCGTTTACCCAGCTTGAACGCGCCCATGTGGGGACGGAAGTGCTGGACCTGATTCTGCCCAAGCGCTGGATTCCCTGGCGCATCCTCTTCGGCGACATCCTGTCGTGCGCCGTCTGTCTGTTCATCGCCGTGAGCGTGTCGCTCTATGGCCATCAGGCCTGGAGCGAAGGCTGGACCACGGACTCCACCTGGGGTCCCTCGCTGTGGATCCCCTTTGCACTGATTGCGGCCGGCATGTGGCTCACCGTGCTGCAGTTCCTGGTTCAAATCGTTGACGCGTTCATCCGCCTCCACAACCCCACTGCGGAGAAGCAGTCATGAGCGAATACTTCTCGGGCATGCTCTTCGTCTCAGGCACGCTGGTCCTGTTGTTATCCGGCATGTCCGTCGCGTTCGCGCTGGGGGCCATCTCACTGCTGTTCATGCTTCTGGTCATGCCACCGGCCATGATCGCGACTCTGCCGGAAACGCTCTACGGCGGCATGGACAACTTCACTCTGCTTGCAATCCCGCTCTTCATCCTCATGGGGGAAGCCATCGGCCGTACCCGCGCATCCGTGGATCTCTACGAATCCGCGTACCGGTGGCTCAGCCGGCTGCCAGGAGGCCTGGGGATCGCCAATGTCATCGGCTGCGCAATCTTTGCCGGCATGTGCGGGTCCAGCACCGCCACAGCAGCTGCCATGGGATCCATGGGTATCCCCGAAATGCGCAAGCGCGGCTACTCTGGCGGCCTATCAGGCGGCCTCATCGCCGCAGGCGGTACGCTGGGCATCCTGATCCCGCCATCGATCACGTTCATCCTGTATGGCATCGTGGCCGAGCAGTCGATCGGCAAGCTGTTCATCGCCGGCGTCATTCCCGGAATCCTGCTGGCCGCTTTTTTTGCGGTCTGGGTCGGCTACAAGTCTCATTACGACGAAAAGCGCAAACGCGCCGCAGTCTCTACCACCCCCGAGCCCATCGTCTACGAGTCCTTCACCTGGAAGGAGCGGATGGAGACGCTGCCGCGTCTGGTCCCATTCGTCATCATCATCTTCGTCATCATGGTGGCGCTCTACGGCGGCTTTGCAACGCCCTCGGAGGTTGCCGGGGTGGGCGCATTCATCACGCTCATCATGGTGATGGTGATCTACCGCTGCTACCGCTGGAAGGACCTGGGTCCGATCCTGCTCAACACGACCAAAGAGTCATGCATGCTCATGATGATCGTGGCCATGTCGTTCCTGTACTCCAACGTGATGAGCTATCTGCATGTCACGCAGAGCACCACCCAGTGGCTGGTTGCGCTCCACATGTCGCACTGGGAGCTGCTGTTCTGGATCGACATGCTCATCCTGGTGCTGGGGTTCTTCCTGCCGCCGGTTGCGATCATCCTGTTCATCACGCCCGCGCTCATACCGGTCCTGCAGGCCAACGGCTTCGACCTCATCTGGTTTGGGGTGCAGATGACAATCTTGATGGAGGCAGGACTGATCCACCCTCCTGTCGGAATGAACCTGTTCGTGATTTTGGGTATCGCCCCCGACATCTCCCTCAAGGAACTGCTGTGGGGTGTGACGCCATTCATCGTACTGATCGGGCTCTTCCTGGTTTTGATTGCAGCGTTCCCCCAGATCGTGTTGTGGCTGCCTGGCCTCATGTAGCATCGGAGCCGCCGGTGACCCGGGACCGGCGGCCCTCACTCAATCGTGTCTGCAATCCAGGCGATCTGGCCGTGGCTGATCTCGCCCAGCCTCGCAACCAGTGCAGCGGCGGCGTTCTCGGCCAGCGCAAACACGAACGCCACCCGCTCGCCATGCTGCACCTGCTGCAACAGTCCTCCAGAGGCATCGATCTCACGCCGGACCACGCCCTCAAGCGCATATGAAGCCACGCAGCAAAGGGTCTTCATGCGGACCAGAGGAACCTTGGCGACGTCCTTGAGAGCCTGCGCGACGCAATCGGTGTATGCACGGACCAGACCGCCCGCACCCAGCTTGATGCCGCCAAAATAGCGCACCACGGTTGCGAGGACTCCTTCCAGGTCCTGATGGCGTAGGACTTCCAGCATGGGGCGCCCGGCGGTACCGGAAGGTTCACCATCGTCAACAGCCGCCGACTGCCCGCCTGCAAGCAGTGCCCAGCACACATGGTTCGCTGCGGGATGCGCCGCACGCAGCGACGCCACGACCGCCCGCGCCGCAGCGCGATCTGCGATCGGTTGAACACAGCCCAGGAAGCGGCTCTTCCGGATGACCAGTTCACTGTGAACGACGGACGTGATGCTCTGTGCCACGGGAGTGTCGGCCGAAAGCCTTTATTGTAGGCAAGCTCACCACCGAACCGGGCGAGCCGAACGGCCTGCGGGTAAAAATACCGCCTGGCAGACCCACATCCGGCCCATTCGATTGGAGCAGCCGCTCTTCAAGGGATACTATGTCGGGACGGCGAACACTGCGAATCCGGTGCCATGGATCTGTTCGCTGCGATCCGGAGGGAGCACCCATGAAAACCCTGCACATACATACAGCCGGCAACGCAGCCGGGATGCTGCAGTACTGCATCCAGAACAAATACCTAGGTGGCACCAACGCCACGAGCGTCAAGGCCCAGCTGCTGGGGAACACCTCATCGCTCTTTTGACGAACAGCTATTTTCACCCAGAGACACCCACTCATGGCCCTGCGCGCCACGATATACAAGGCCGACCTGAATATTGCCGACAACGACCGAGGCTACTACGGCAGCCACAGCCTGACGGTGGCCCGGCACCCATCGGAAACCGACGAGCGCATGATGGTGCGCCTGCTCGCCTATGCCCTGTTCGCGGATTCGGACGACTCACTCGAATTCACGCGCGGGATATCTGCGACGGAAGAACCCGATCTATGGCGCAAGGACCTGACCGGCGCGATCACGCAATGGATAGAAGCTGGTCTGCCGGAGGAGCGGCGCCTGCTGAAAGCCTGCGGCAAATCGGAGGAGGTGATCGTGATCGCCTACGGCCGTAACACCGGGATCTGGTGGCAAGGCGTGCGCGACGGGCTCGAACGAGCCGACAATCTGCACGTATACGCGCTGGCGGCGACAGAAACGGCAGTGCTGGCCGGCCTCGCAGCAAGGAAGATGACGCTGAACATCAACGTCTCCGATGCAGCTGCCTGGGTATCGGACGAGGCGGGCGAGGCCACCCTACAGGTGCAAAAGCTTCGCTGATCGCATCCACGGCACGCGCCCGTCTGCCGCGCGGGCGCCACACCCACACTACCATTGTGAAGTCACATTCGCAACACTTCGAGCGACTTGCTTGCATGTAGCGCCTGTGCCCTTTATTGTTCAAAGGAACAAGACAAAATGAGTTGGAGCATATCTGGCTGGGACAACTCTCGTGGGGGCTTTATGCAAACGACTGACTCTCAGGCACAGGGCGGCACTCGGGCGGGAAATCTGCTCGCATGGCGTATCGCGGCCTCGATCACTCTCGGCGCAATGGCGGGCTATGCCCACGCCTCTGCGTTCCAGCTTGCCGAACAGAACGCAAGCGGCCTGGCGAACAGCTACGCGGGGTCGGCGGCCATCGCCGAAGACGCCAGCACCATATTTTCCAATCCGGCGGGGATGACCCGGTTGCCGGGGTTCAACGCGTCCGCCGGCGTCACCGCTATTTCGACCACGTTCAAATTCGCCGACGGCGGCAGCTCCGGCCCAGGCGGCCTGCCACTGGGTTCCCATACAGGCGGGAACGCGGGTTCGGTCAACGCAGTCCCGAACGCCTACTTCTCCTGGCAGATCAGCCCAGAATGGTTCATCGGCTTGGGCGCCAGCAGCCCATTCGGCCTGTCGACCAAATACGACCAAAACTGGATTGGCCGCTACCAATCGACCGAATTCAGCATCCAGACAATCAACATCAACCCATCAGTCGCCTACAAGGTGAATGACCGGCTGTCGATTGGCGCCGGCCTCAACTGGCAACAGTTGGACGCGACCTACCAGCGCAAGATACCCGCAGTGGTGATGCCGGCCGACATGAATGCCAAGGCCAAACTGAGCGGAGACGCCTGGGGTTGGAACCTGGGGCTCCTCTATCAGCTCACCCACGATACGCGCATCGGCGCATCGTACCGCTCGGCCATGCACTTCAGCAGCTCTGGTACGACCACCCTCGGGGATATTCCGGGACCGCTGACCGGCAGGCTGCCTTCCAGCGTCGACAACAGCTCCAGCTTCACCTTGCCCGACACGGCAACCCTCAGCATCGTTCATGACCTCAACAGCAAATGGCAGCTGCTGGGCGACGTGTCATGGACCGGGTGGAGTCATCTGCCTTCTCTGGACATCAACAACGGGGCGCTGGGCCAGGATCACCTGACACTCAACTTCCGCGACAGCTGGCGCGTCGCGATGGGGGTCAACTACCAATACAGCCCAGGCTGGAAGTTCAAGGCGGGGATGAGCTACGACCAGTCCCCCATCCCCAGCGACGCCGTACGCCCCACATCCCTGCCGGACAATGACCGGATCTCGGGTTCCATCGGCGCCCAATACCGATTCAGCACCCGGACGACGGTTGACGTGGGCTATTCCCACCTGTTCTTCCATCCCTCGATCAATAACAGCACGGACCCGAAAAAAGGCACGGTGATCGGCAACTGGCAAACCAGCGCAGACCTGCTGGGTGTACAGATTTCGTACCGTTACTAGGATGGCCGGACAGATGGCTCGGGTCTGGCTTCGGCTTCGGTATCGTCGCCTCCAGCCTCAACACTCGGGGCGGTTTGACTTGACTCCTCGGGCCGCTGCGGGCAGACTCAAGCCCGGGGCAAACCCGGGGGGGAGCCTGCGATCCAGCAGAGCCGTTTCGATGCGAATGAGTACAACCGGGTATCAGGAAGCAAACAGTCATTCAGGCCAAAATGAACAACCAGTCGAACGTTAGAAAGTTGGCGAACCAGTTGGCGGATGATCTTGCTTCCGATCCTCCGTGGCAAAGGTAAGGCCGCCGCCTGAAAGCGGCACCGATGGTTCAATGATCACAGCTGGTGTCCAGGGTATCCAACCCATCACATCTGTGGCGCCAACCCAGCATGTAGCCTTTCGTCGAACTGAGCAATGAACTTAGCAGACCATCCACGTTGTCGACTCTTTATCGAAGCCGAAGGCTTGACGCAGATCACGCCCTACTACGAGGAAGAGCGCAACGTCATGTGGATGATGCTGCATGCTGCGCCACGCCCCTGCTTCAATCCCGAGCTTCTACAGGACATCTCCCAACTCAGCCGCGCTGCCCGGAAATCGGGTCTGCCCATCGACTTCTGGGTCACGGGCTCCACCGTCCCCCAGGTGTTCAACGTCGGCGGTGACCTGAGTCTGTTCGTCTCGCACATACGCGCTGGCGAGCAAGACCTTTTGCTGTCCTATGCGCGCGCATGCGTCGACGCCATATACGAGGCCATGACAGGCTTCGGGACGGGGGCTATTTCGATCGCGATGGTCGAGGGCACGGCCCTGGGTGGGGGATTCGAAGCAGCGCTCGCCCACCATTACATCCTCGCCCAGAAAAGCGTGAGAATGGGTTTTCCCGAAATCGCCTTCAACCTATTTCCAGGAATGGGAGCTTACTCGCTGGTGGCCCGCAAGTCGCACATGCGCTTGGCAGAGGAACTGATAAGTTCCGGAGAATCCCATACCGCCGAATGGTATCTGGACAAGGGTCTCGTAGACAAAGTCTTCGACCAGAACGACGGTTTCATGGCCGCCCGCACGTTCATCGACGTGATGCGGCCCAAACTGAACGGTATCCGTGGCATGCTTCGAGCCCGGCAGCGGGTCCTGCCGATCGACCGGGCAGAACTGATGGAAATCACCGAAGACTGGGCGAAATCGGCCTTCCTGCTCGAGGAAAAGGACCTGATGTACATGGAGCGGCTGATCATGCTGCAGAACCGCCACACAAGCAAACTGCAAAGCGTGGCCTGGAACTAGGCCTGGACGACGCGATTAGATGCCCTTTAACGCATTGCCGGCACACAAGTGCCGGCAAGAACTGCGCAATTGGGGAGCGGCAGATCGCCGCCCCACGTCAGGCGACCAGCCGAAGCTTCCTGCCCTTGCTGTTGAGCCAGTCTTCGAACTCTTTGGCGGGCATCGGGAAGCCGTATAGATAGCCCTGGATGAAGTCCACACCCTCAGCCTTCAGGAAGTCGGCCTCGGCCTGAGACTCGGCGCCTTCCGCAATGACGGTGAACTTGAGCTGTTTCGCTACAGCGATCATGGACCGGACAAGCGTCTGGGACACGACGTTTTCGTCAACCGAACGGATGAAGCTCTGATCCAGCTTGATGGCGTCAAGCGGCAAGCGGGCCAACTGCGACAGCGAGGAATACCCGGTCCCGAAATCGTCCAGATGGACCTGGGCGCCGAGTTGGCGGAACTGAGTGATGATGGAGTGCGCCGACACCGCATCGTTGATCAGGCAGCTCTCGGTCAATTCAATGTCGAGCGGGCACTGGGTCAGACCCGACTGGCGCAATGCCCCTGCGAAGTCCTGAACAACTGTCGAGCTGGCGAGCTGGCGTGCAGACAGATTCACCGCAATGCGGAGATCCAGATTCTTCGCCTTCCAGGCAGCTGCCTGCTTGGCCGCATTCCTCATGACCCAGCGGCCCAGCGGCACGATCAGCCCGGAATCTTCCGCGTACGAGATGAATTCCGACGGCTGGATGAGACCGCGCTCTGGCGAGTTCCACCGCAGCAACGCCTCCACGCTGCGAACTTCGCCCGTCTGGACACACAGCTTGGGTTGGTAATAGAGCTGGAGTTCGCCCTCGGATTCGAGGGCCTTGCGCAGATTGACGTCCAGCCAGATGCACTCGGCGATCTTGCTGTCCATCTCGGAAGAAAACACCCGGTAGGTCCGCTTTCCGGCGTCCTTGGCTGCATACAGCGCCGTATCGGCACAGCGCAAAAGCTGATCGACCGTATCGGCATGCTCGGGGCTCATGGCGATGCCGATCGAGCAACCCGAGTAGATCTCGATGAGGCCCAGGCTGATCGGGGCCTTGAGGCGATCGATGATCCGCTGCGCCATACGCTCCAGCAGCGCCACAGATGAATCCGGAACCAGCACCAGAAAGGCCGCACCCCCCATCCGGGCAACGACATCGCCATCACGCAGGGACCGGCTGATGTTGAGCGCCACTGCCTTGATCAGATCGTCGCCAATCGTGTGGCCATAGTGGTCGTTGACCTGCTTGAAGTCGTCCAGATCCAGGAACAACACACCGAAAGGCTTGCCCTCGGCCAGGAAGCCGGCCATTTTCTCGTGGATGGCATTGCGGTTCGGCAGGCGGGTCAATGTGTCGATCGTCGCCAGTTCGATCAGCCGGGCCTGCGCCTTGCGTTCCTCGGTGATGTCGGTGCCCGAGCAGACCAGGTAACGCTCGTCCGGGCCGCTGCCGCTCTGGACGAATTTGTTGCGCCATTTGATGAGACGCGGGCCCTTGACGGTATTGATCGTGCGTTCTACTTCGTAGGAGACCGAATCGCGGAAGAACTGGCCGAGATTGCTGCGGGATGCGTCACGTTCGTTGGCCGCCATGAACGCATGCGCACTCTTTCCGATGACATCTTTCTCGCGCAGGCCCGTGGCCTCTTCGCACAACCGGTTGAATCGCAGGATATTGAAATTGTGGTCGATGATGACCACCAGCGAATTGACTTCCGAGATCACCTGTTCGGCGAATTCCAGCCCGTGCGTCAGATCCTTGGCAACGGCCGGCGTATCCATGTAGTCAGAGGCGGTCCCCGACCAGGAATACGCGCCGTCTTTCTTTCCGATCAGGCTGAGCTTCTGGGGCTCGCCAAAAAGCATGACTTCGACTTCAGCGTGAGACGTGACGCCGGTGAATGCGCGGATTCCATCTGCCTCGGCTGGCTCAAGCGCTACCGCCAGATTCGGGATGCCCTCGATCCCGGCCAACTGCAGCGCGTTGCTGTCCGCTGAAAGTTTCCAGTACGGACTTCGGGTGCCAAAGTAGGCGAAAAGCAACGATTCCATCAGTTCGGCAGACATAACCAGCCTCTTTTTTTGTGGCGGCGACAGGGCCAATCCAATGCATCACTGGCACGCGAAGGCAACGAGTACGCCTCCAACCGGCCAGACGTACAGACTCCACGCCTTAGTCTGTCATAGTATATAGACGTTCCTGTGTAATGACTACAATCCATCTGATTGGATACCGACTATGTCCAAATCTGTCTGAATAATGCACTTTCTTACGCGGTTTCAGAACCTACGGCCCCGTCGCAACGCAGAAAACGCAAGAAGAAGCCGTTGGGGGCAGATCATTGTCGTCTGGTGGTGATCACCACTTCCAGATACTCCCCGGGGACGACGAGCGAGGCGTCACCGCTTTGATTGCTGGCTCTCAGCAGTTCCAGGACTTCCTGCGCCAGGACGTCCCGCCGTTCAGGTGCAAGGGATGCAAACACCTTGTGAGTCGGGCCATAGCAGGCTTCGAAGACCTCCAGCCAATGCTCGGGCGACCGGTAACGAAATACAAAGGACCTGGTCCGAACGTCCAGCGCATGCCCCGTAAACAGCTCGCGCAAAACGTCCTCTTTCCCCCACCGGGTGGGCGAGCGCAGACCGGGTGCGGGCGGGGCGTAACGGCTGACGAGCTGCAGCAGCTTCCCGACAAAGCCGTCCGGCGTCCAGTTGGCCAGCCCTATCCGCCCCCCGGGGACGACAACCCGGGCCAGTTCCGCGGCAGCCTGCTCCTGGTTTGGCGCGAACATGACGCCGAACGTGGAAAGCGCCACATCATAGGAGTGGTCGGCAAAAGGCAAGGCCTCGGCATCGGCTTCCTGGAACGAGACGGGGAGGCGTTCCACTGCGGCTCGCTCCTTGCCCTGCGCCAGCAATTCAGCCACGTAGTCGGTGGATGTCACCCGAGCGAAGCGGCGAGCGGCTGCAAGAGTGCCGTTGCCATTGCCGGCTGCCACATCGAGCACCGTACTGCCGGCACGCAGGTCCACGGCTTCGCACAGGTTCTCGCCAACGATCTGCAAGGTAGTACCGATCACCGCGTAGTCGCCCGATGCCCACACGGCGTGCTGGCGCTGCTTGACGGCCTGATAATCCAGAACAGGGGTTTCAGTTAGCATGATTTTCTCCTTTAAAGGAATCGGGTGATTGGCCCATCCACTGCCAGGCCACCCCAGAATCCACACCCCATGATCGGCCCGGCGTGCCCAGCGCACTAGTTCTGCTTCTGAACCGCCAATCATGGGCGGCAGAGTAAACTGATGTCGTCGTGTCCGCCCTTGAGCGGGAGGCCCGCATGACGCAAGACAGCTACCAGCAGTTTTGTCCGGTCGCGATGGCGACGGAGATCCTGTGCCGCCGCTGGACGCTCTTGCTGCTGCGCGAACTGCTGCTGGACGCTCTTGCTGCTGCGCGAACTGCTGCTGGGCTCCGTCCGATTCAATGCGCTGCGGCGAGGCCTGCCGCGGATGTCATCGGCCCTGCTCGCCAGTCGGCTGCGCGAGCTGGAGGCGGCCGGGATCCTTCTCCGAACCCCCATCTCTTCCGCGGGCGATACCTGCGAATATCGACTGACGGCCGCCGGCAGGGAACTACGTCCCATCGTGGAGGCAGTGGGCATCTGGGGGCAGCGATGGGTGGCGGCTGAAACCACCCTGCACCATCTCGATGCCGACCTGTTGATGTGGGACGTGCACCGCCGCATCGACGCATCACCGATGCCGGATCGGCGCAGCACGATACAGTTCATCTTCACGGATCGCCCGGTCAAAAAATGCAACTACTGGCTGGTCGTCGAAAAGGGTCAGGACGTGGACTTATGCACCGCCGATCCGGGATACGAAGTCGATCTCTACGTGTCCACGGACCTGCGGGCGCTCACGGAAATATGGCTGGGCTACACCAGCATTGCCCGTGCAATCGGGGCCGGCCGCCTGAGCCTGACCGGCCACCACCAGCTCGCGAGCACCTTCGGCACCTGGTTCGCCCTGAGCCCGCTGGCCAAGGTGAAAAAGCAGGCGAGTAGCCGTTCGAGAATCGGCCGGGAGATTCCCCTTGCCCACGGACAACCGGCCCGGTAGCCTATCGGAACATATCAAGGAAGGCCCCATGCAATTCGCACGCACTTTGCTGATCCTTCTGGTCATGGCCATTGCATGGCCGGCCTCCGCGAAAATGACGGCGGAACCGGTGACCTGGACGCTGGACGGCACGCCTTTCAAAGGCATCCTCGTCTATGACAATGCATCGCAGGTCAAACGACCCGGACTCGTCATGGTACCCAACTGGTCCGGCATCAACGACATCGCCATCGCCAAGGCCCAGCGAATCGCGGGGCGGGACTACGTCATCCTGCTGGCCGACGTGTACGGCGAACACATACGCCCCAAGAACACCGAGCAAGCCCAGGCTGCCGTCAAGCCGCTCTACGCCGACCGCACCCTGATGCGCGCGCGGATCGACAAAGCCTTCGCACAGCTCAAGGCCCAGGCTTCCCACGCCCCCATCGACACCTCGCGCCTGGCTGCCATCGGCTTCTGCTTTGGTGGCGCCGTCGTGCTGGACCTCGCGCGCAGCGGCTCGGACGTCAAGGCCGTGGTCTCCTTTCACGGCGACCTGAGCACCGATGACCCCACGCTCGCCCGCAACATCAAGGCGCGTGTGCTCGCGATCAACGGCGCCGACGACACCAGCACGATGCCGGGCGTACCGAAGTTCACCGAGGAAATGCATCAGGATCCGGCCGACTGGGAGTTTGTGGAGATCGGCCATGCCGTGCATTGCTTCACCGAGACGGAGGCCACCGCCACCACCGGCAACTGCCGTTATGACGCAAAGGCCGCCGCTCGGTCGTACCGGATGATGCGGGACTGGCTGGCAGAAAGCCTCAGGATGCAATCCGGGCGCTGAACGGCGGGTCCTCGTCGGGCAGGCCGCCCAACCGGCGGCTGGCCCAGAGCGCGAGCAGTGTGCAGACCGCGCCCGACAGCAAATAGAGCCCCACATAGCCCACCCCCAGGGCGGTCGCCAGCCACAGTGCGACGACCGGGGCAAAACCGGCACCCAGCAACCAGCTCAGATCAGAACTGAGGCTGGCCCCGGCGTAGCGGAACTCGGATCGGAAGCTGGCCGTGACAGCACCCGCCGACTGAGCATGCGACACCCCCAGCAAGGCGAAGCCGATCAGGATGAACAGATAACTTTCAAAGCGATTGCCCGACAACAGCACGTCGGTCCAGCCGCTGTAGACGGCAATCAGCACAGCGCACAGCCCCAGCGTGAATCGCCGCCCCAGCCGGTCGGCAACCCGCCCGGAAAAGAGCATGCAGGGAATAGCAATGACTGCGCCCACGATCTGCACGATCAGGAAACCGTCCGGCGACTGATGAGCATCGATGATTGCCCACGAAAGCGTAAATATCGTGACCAGGTTCAACAACGCATAGCTGGCGAGCGGCGCAAGAGCACCCAGCACAACCGGCCGTCCCTGGTCGCGCAAGAGCCGGGCCACCGGCGCCGGTGCCAGATCGCGCTGTCGCAGCGCCTGCGTGTATTCCGGACTCACGACCAGCCGAAGCCGCGCGAACAGCGCCACCACATTGACCGCAAAGGCGGCAAAGAAGGGATAGCGCCAGCCCCAGGCAAAGAACTCTTCCTGGCTCAACGCCGCCCAAAGATAGGCGAACAACGCCGCCGCCACGATGAATCCGATGGGTGCGCCCAGCTGCGGAATGGAGGCATACCAGCCTCGCCTGGCTTGCGGAGCCTTCATGGCGAGCAGCGAGGCCAACCCATTCCAGCTCCCACCAATGGCGAACCCCTGCCCCAGCCGCAGCAGCACGAGCACCGCAATGGCCGCCCCGCCGAAGACGGTGTAGCTGGGGAGAAATGCGATGCCGACCGTCGCCGACCCCAGCATGAAAAGCGAGACCGTGAGCTGGACGGTACGGCCAAACTGGCGCTGTGCCCACATGAAGAACAACGAGCCCAGCGGTTGCGCGACGAAACCCAGCGCGAAGATCACAAAGCCATAGAGCATGCCCTGTGTCTGGTCGGCAAAGGGAAAGAAGACGCGAGGAAACACCAGCACACAGGCGATACCAAACACGAACAAGTCAAAGAAGGCCACCGTGCGCCCGATCACCACGCCGACGGCAATGTCTCCGGCAGTGATTTCCAGCGAACGGCCCGGAGGGTCCTGTCCCGGCCAGGAAGAGCCGGCTGATTGGGCGTGACGATGTGACATGTCAATTTCCCTATTGCGGAGTCAAGAGTTATTCTAAATACGATTTCAGTGAATACCCAAGGGCTTCTCTAAACAGGCCGCGCAAAAAGCAGATACGACGGCCGGTCAAAGAATCCCGCGATGCACCGGGCGATTTTCCTGAGTCGGACGCGCACGCCGGGGGGGATGCGGCAGTTGGACGGAATCATCGTTCGGGGCCTCTTCTACGCAGAAGCTTCATGTCGAAAAGGTTGTTGCGCGGCGTTTTCCTCCTCCCCCTGCTCCTGCTTGCCGGCTGCAGCATGGTGCTGCTGCACCCGGCGGGCTTCGTGGCCCGGCAGCAAAGCGATGTCATGATCGTCACCACGCTCATCATCGCGTCCATCATCATTCCGGTGCTCATCGCTATCGCCATCGTGGCCTGGCGCTATCGGGCCTCGAACACCCAGGCGCGATACGAGCCTGAATGGGACCACTCGCCACAGATCGAACTGCTGGTCTGGGCCTGGCCGATGCTCATCATTCTCGCCGTCGGCGCCATCAGCTGGATCGGCACCCACCAACTCGACCCCTACCGTCCGCTCACCCATGTCGCCCAGAGCCAGGCGGTCCCAACCCATGTGCAGCCACTCGAAGTGGATGTGGTGTCCCTGCCGTGGAAGTGGCTGTTCTTTTACCCGCAATACGGGATTGCCACGGTCAACGAACTGGCCGCGCCGGTGGATCAGCCGATCGCATTCAAGCTGACATCGTCCGATCGCATGGACTCGTTCTTCATCCCGACCCTGGCCGGGCAGATCTACACCATGCCGGGCATGCAGACACAACTGCATGCGGTGATCAACCGGCCGGGCACCTACAAGGGGTTGTCCGCCAACTATAGTGGGGCCGGCTTCACCGACATGCGATTCCGCTTCTACGGCATGGAACAGCCGGCCTTCGAGCGGTGGGTCGTCAAGGTACGCGGCTCAGGCGCCATGCTGGACCGTGCCGCCTACGACCATCTGAAGCAACCCAGCCGGGCTGAACCCGTCCACTATTACGCGCACTTCCTGCCCGGTCTGTACACGCGAATTCTCCACGACTGCGTGGACCCGGGGCAGACCTGTCCGGCCCCGATGCACGCGTCGATGACGGACGTCGCGCGGCGCTGATCTGTTGTCCAACCGGAATGCAAGCCATGCTGCCTGACCAATCGGTTCCCTGGAATTCACTGCTCGGGCGACTCTCGCTCGCAGCGCTGCCACTGGGCAGCACGCCGGAAGACCGCATCGTCCAATACACCTTCCTGGGCGTCGTGGTGATCGCCGTGGCAACCCTGATATTCATCACCTGGCAGCGCAAGTGGGGCTATCTGTGGCGCGAATGGCTGACTTCGGTGGACCACAAGAAACTGGGCATCATGTACATGATCCTGGGAACCGTGATGCTGCTGCGCGGCTTCTCGGACGCCATCATGATGCGTGCCCAGCAAGCCGTGGCGTTCGGCGCGAACATGGGCTACCTGCCGCCGCACCACTATGACCAGATTTTCAGTGCGCACGGTTCGATCATGATTTTCTTCGTGGCCATGGCATACATCGTGGGCCTCATGAACTACGTGATGCCGCTGCAGATCGGTTCGCGCGACGTGGCATTCCCGTTTCTCAACAACCTGAGCTTCTGGTTCACCTTCGGCGGCGCGCTGATGATGATGGTGTCGTTGTTCGTCGGAGACTTCTCCACGGCCGGTTGGATGGGTTACCCGCCTATCTCGGAAATCCGGCAAAGTCCTGGACCAGGCGTGGACTACTACATCTGGGGACTGCAATTATCGGGGATAGGCACCCTGCTGTCGGCCATCAACTTCATCGTGACCATCATCAAGCTTCGGGCGCCCGGCATGAGCCTGATGAAGATGCCCGTTTTCAGCTGGACCACACTATGCACCAGCGGCCTGATCGTGGCGGCTTTTCCGCTGCTGACCGTGTCGCTGCTCCTGCTGTCGCTGGACCGCTATCTGGGGATGCACTTCTTCACGAATGGAGCGGGCGGCAACCTCATGCTGTACATCAATCTGTTCTGGATCTGGGGCCACCCCGAGGTCTACATTCTGGTGCTGCCGCTCTTTGGCGTGTATTCGGAGATCTTCCCCACTTTCTCGCGCAAGCCGTTGTTCGGCTACTCCTCCATGGTGTATGCAACGGTGGCCATCATGGTGCTGTCGTACCTGGTGTGGCTGCACCACTTCTTCACCATGGGATCGGGGGCGGACGTCAACTCCTTCTTTTCGCTCACGACCATGATCATCGCCATTCCGACGGGGGTGAAGATCTTCAACTGGCTGTTCACCATGTACCACGGCCGGGTGCGATTCACGGTGCCGATGATATGGTCCATGGGTTTCCTGTTCACCTTCAGCATCGGCGGCATGACGGGCGTGATGCTGTCAGTGGCGCCCACCGACTTTCTCGTGCACAACAGCCTGTTTCTGGTCGCGCACTTCCACAACGTCATCATCGGCGGCGTGGTGTTCGGCGTATTCGCCGCCGTCAACTACTGGTTCCCCAAGGCCTTTGGCTTCCGGCTCGACGAATTCTGGGGCAAGGTTTCCTTCTGGCTCTGGCTGGTCGGCTTCTGGCTGGCGTTCGGCCCCCTGTACCTGCTGGGGCTGATGGGCGTGACGCGCCGGATGAGCCACTTTGAGGACATGAGCCTGCAGCCGTGGTTCGTCGTGGCCGGTATCGGTGCCTTCCTGATCTTGCTGGGCATCCTGGCGTTCCTGGTGCAGATCGGCGTCAGCATCCGGCGCCGTGACGCCTACGCCGTGGGCAACGACCCCTGGGATGGCCGTACGTTGGAATGGGCCACCTCCTCGCCGCCGCCGGACTACAACTTTGCCTTCATTCCGCAAGTGCATGAGCGCGACGCCTGGTGGGACATGAAGACACACGGCAGCCGGCGCCCGCTGGAAGGCTTCCACGATATCCACATGCCCGTGAACACGGCGGCGGGCGTCGTGATCGGCGCACTTTCATTCGCCTGCGCATTCTCGCTGGTCTGGTACATCTGGTGGCTGGCCGCTGCGTCCTTCGCGGGTGCTGTGGCCGTGCTGATCGCCTACACCTTCAACACCCACCACGAGCGCGCCATCCTCGCCACAGAAGTGGACCAAAGCGAGCGCGCCGGGCGGTGGGACTTGACCACTGGAGGAGCCGCCGCATGAGCACCGCCCACACCTCTTCGACATCCCCTTTGTTCTATTGCCGGGAAGATCCAAAGACACAGAACGGCTCGCTCATCGGGTTCTGGATCTACCTGATGAGCGACTGCTTTGTCTTTGCCGGGTTGTTCACGGCAAACGCGGTGCTGGGGACCCGCTACGCCGGCGGCCCGACGGCGGCCCAGATCCTGGATCTGCCAAGCCTGGCACTGAACACTGCATTGCTGCTGATATCATCCGTGGCGTTCGGCTTCGCGATGCTGCGCATGGCGCAAGCCGACCGGCGCGCCACCCTGGCCTGGCTGGCGATTTCGGGCTTGCTGGCCGTCGCCTTCGTCGGCCTGGAGCTTCACGAGTTCGCCACCATGATCGGGGCCGGGGCCGGCCCAGGGCGCAGCGCCTTTCTGTCTTCCTTCTACGCGCTCGTGGGCACCCACGGCCTGCACGTGAGCTTTGGCATCCTCTGGCTCATCGTGCTGATGGTGCAGCTGACGCGCACCGGATTCACGGCGACCAGCATGCGCCGGCTGCAGTGCCTCAGCATGTTCTGGCACTTCCTCGACCTGGTCTGGGTGGGCGTCTTCAGCTACGTCTATCTCGTGGGAGTATTGCGATGAGCCCGGAGACCAGACAGCAACCGGAAGACGCACCCGAATCCATCCACGCACACCCCGGCACGCTGCGCGGCTATCTGACCGGGTTCGGACTGGCCGCCATCCTGACCATCATCCCGTTCGCACTGGTCATGGGCCACGCCGTCCAGAACCGGTTCCTGCTGATCTTCCTGGTGCTGGCGCTGGGGGCCGCCCAGATCGTGATCCATATCGTGTACTTTCTGCATCTGGATACGCGATCCGAAGGCGGCTGGAACATGCTGGCCTTCATCTTCACGGTCGTGCTGGTCGTGATCGTGCTGGGGGCGTCGATCTGGGTCATGTACGAGGAAAACGCCAACATGATGGCCACCCCATCCACCGCCATGCGGTCGACCCTGCCTGGATCGTGATGGGACGGCCAGACCCGGGCTCCCACACGGTCGGCCCGCAAAGTCCACCCTCGCCAGTACGGCCGGCTCCCCGATCCGGTTTGCGAACCAGCTTCCTGCTGTGGCTGACACTGCTGCTGGCGGCCTGCGCCGGGTTCGTGCTGCTGGGAAACTGGCAGGTCCACCGCCTGGCCTGGAAACTGGCTCTGATCCACGACGTGACGACCCGGGCTCATGCAACGCCAGTGCTCACACCGGGCCCGTCCGACTGGTCACGCATTCAGGCCGGACACCTGCAATATCTGCACGTGTATCTGGAAGGCCACTATCTGCCGGGCCGGCAGACGCTGGTGCACGGCGCCAGCGAAAAAGGCTACGGCTACTGGGTCATGACGCCGCTGGCAACCGAACGAGGTTTCATCGTAATGGTGAATCGCGGCCACGTGTCCGGTGGCCTGCCTGAAACCCCCGCCTTCGCGCGGGCGGATGCCCCCGCTGGTCCCGTCAGGATCACCGGACTGCTGCGATTCTCGGAACCGGGCGGCGGATTCCTGAGGCCGAACCGGCCCAAAGCCAGCCGCTGGTACTCACGCGACGTTGCCGCCATAGCACGGTCCGAAGGGCTGGCGCCGGACCGGGTGGCACCGTATTTCGTGGATGCCGGCGCTGGCCCGGCCGGCAGCCAACCGGTGTCCGGTCTGACACGGACCCACTTCTACAACCACCACCTGCAGTACGCAATCACATGGTACGCCCTGGCGCTGGGATCTCTGCTGGGCGCTGCCATCGTGATCCACCAGGAACGGCGCAACCCGCAAGACAGATCATGAGGCCACGCCTTCCTGATTCAGAAACCCGGCCAGCAGGGCCCGGGCGAAATCCGCCTGATCATCTTCGACCAACAGCGTTTGCGCATTCAGGCTGGTGCTCAACGCCCCCGGATACATGCTGCTGAAAGCGCCACCCTGCATGACATGTGCGACCCCGTGCGCCTGCATGAGTGCCGCCACGACCAGTGCTTCGGAATTGGATCTGGGGCGGTAAACCGCGATCAGTGACAAACCATCCTCCGGCCATCCATGGGCATCATCCCCTCAGGGTCATTCTGACCCCTTCCGGTGATTGTCGCATCCATACGATCGACATAGGTGTCAGGACAAATTCGGCGCAAAGAACTACTCTTGAATCCGCTTTGTGCGCCCCACGACAACATCAGGCCGCGCAATGCCATCATACTCATCTGAAAGGAATCACTCATGAGCAAGCAACGCCCCGTCATCGCCGTTCTGGTCGGCAGCCTGAGCAAGGACTCAATCAACCGCAAGCTGGCGCGCGCGCTGGAAAAACTGGCCGGCCAACGAGCGGAGTTCCGCTTCGTCCGAATGGATGACCTTCCGGTCTACAACCGCGACATGGACAGCAGCTACCCGCCTGCGTACAACCGGCTCAAGGAAGACATCCACTCCGCCGACGCCGTGCTCTTCGTCACGCCTGAGAACAACCGCTCCGTTCCCTCGGTGCTGAAAAACGCCATCGACATTGCGTCGCGCCCCTGGGGGACGAACTCGTTCGCCGGCAAGCCGGGTGCCGTCATCGGCGCGTCAACAGGCGCTATTTCGACAGCGCTGGCGCAACAGCACCTGCGCAACATCTGCGTTTTCGTGGATGTGTACATGCTGGCCCAGCCTGAGGCCTTCGTGCGCTACCACGACGGCCTGATCGCCGAAGACGCCTCGGTGACCGACGATTCCGTACGCGAATTTCTGTCCAAGTTCGTTGATAGCTATCTGGCCTGGGTGGCTCGGCTCAGCAACTGAGAGCCGATTTCCTCAGAAGACGGGGCGACAGGGCACATGCTGTGCAGATAGCACATTTTCATCTAAAATGTGCTCTAGTAACACTCATGAAATCACCATGACCGCACAGCCGAAACCTGTCCCCTCCCCGGACGCCGTGCTCGCCAAGGCCGTCCTGCGGGCGGCCGACCAGCTCGGGCTGCGCCAGGCCCAGCTGGCGGCCGTGTTGGGCCTGCACCGCACGGGAGTCAGCCGGATGAAATCCGCACAATCATTGGACCCGGACACCAAGCAGGGTGAGCTCGCGCTGCTGCTCATCCGGATCGCTCGCGCCCTGTTTGCGCTGACAGGCGGGGATCTCCAGTGGATGCGCCACTTCATGCAGACACCCAACCATCTGACGGGCGGCATACCGTCCGAACAGATCACCACGATCCAGGGCCTGATGACGGTCCTGCGTTTCGTCGATGCCATGCGGGGCAAGATTTGATCTGGTCGCAGTGCAATGGGACGCAGGCTATCCACACCATCCGGGGGACCCTGCACCGTCTGGTCGAGAGCCAGCAGGCAATCGCCACGCTGGACTACGTGGATACGCTTGAAGAACAGGCCGTCCTGGAGTCGCTGCTGGAGGGATCCAAGCCCGCGTGGCCGCCCGACAGTGGGCGTCATCACTACCTGCTGCGGACACCCTTCAGGTATCCCCCGCTCACTTGGGGATCCCGGTTCGGCCACGCGGATGAACCCAGCCTCCTGTATGGCGGGCTCAGCACGCACACCACGCTTGCCGAAGCGGCGTACTACCGCTTCGTCTTCTTCTTATCCATGGCGCAGCCCGCCCCGAAGGCTGCCATTCACAGCCAGCACACACTCTTCACGACAGGCTACCGGACGCCACAGGGCATACAGCTCCAGTTTCCGCCCTTTGCCAGCCATGCGGCGCAGCTGGCCCACCGGAGCGACTACCGGGAAACCCAGGCACTGGGCACCGACATGCGCGCGGCCGGCGTATTGGCCTTTGAATACCCCTCGGCGCGCGACACGAAACCTGGCTTGTGTGTGGGACTATTCTCGATCCAGGCGCTGGCCGACACGAAGCCCAGGACGCAGCGGGCGTGGCTGTGCCAGACCAGCGCGCATGACGTGACCTTCAAACCGGAAAACGGACCGGAAATCATCAGCTTCCACCTGGCCGATTTCCTGTTGGACGGCATCCTGCCACGACCCGCCTGATTGCAGCCCGCCGAGGAAATGAACCGCCATGGACCCTCACACACCCTCGCTGCTCCGCGAACGGAACCTGTCGCAATACAGGACCGTGCTGCACCGGCGGGGGTGGTTGATGGCGGGACTCGCCGTCGTCATCCTGGCATCCATGACGGCGGATTTCATGCTGGGACCATCCGGCCTGGGCTGGCCGGACCTGGCCCACGCACTGGTCCACCCCGGTGAGACGGACCCGACGACCCGTGCCATCGTCTGGACCATTCGTCTGCCGTACGCGTTCATGGCCGTCGCCATCGGCCTCGCGCTAGGCCACGCCGGGGCGGAGATGCAGACCATTCTGGACAATCCGCTGGCCAGCCCCTTTACACTGGGAGTTTCATCGGCTGCGGCGCTGGGTGCGTCGCTGGCAATCGTGCTGGGCCTGTCGCTGCCCGGCATTCCCCAGTCGTGGATGGTGTCCGTCAACGCGTTCGTCTTCGCACTAGGCTCGGCGCTGGTGCTGGATGCGGTGGCGCGATGGGGTGGCCTGGCAGCCTCGGGGCTGGTCCTGTTCGGCATCGCACTCGTGTTTTCATTCAACGCGGTGGTCTCGCTGATCCAGTACGTCGCCAGCGCACAGGCGCTGCAGAACCTGGTCTTCTGGACCATGGGCAGCCTGTCACGCGCATCCTGGACCAGAATCGCCCTCCTGATCGGGACTTTCGCTCTGCTGCTGCCGCTCGCGCTTCGCGACACCTGGAAACTCACGGCGCTGCGCCTGGGGGAAGACCGGGCGGCCAGCTTCGGCATCGACGTATCGCGCCTGCGGCTCACCGCACTGGTCCGCATCAGCCTGCTGGCCGCGCTGGCCGTATCCTTTGCCGGTACGATCGGGTTTGTCGGCCTGATTGCTCCCCACATCGCCCGCCGGCTGTTCGGCGAAGACCACCGCTTCTACCTGCCGGGGAGCGCACTGGTGGGCGGCATCATCCTGTCGCTGGCGTCGGTCGCCTCCCGGAACATCGTTCCGGGCATCGT
This sequence comes from Castellaniella sp., assembly GCF_004321985.1. GTDB lineage: Bacteria > Pseudomonadota > Gammaproteobacteria > Burkholderiales > Burkholderiaceae_B > Castellaniella. The sequence goes on from NZ_SCQN01000042.1 coordinate 21,264, forward strand.
CATCCCCGTGGGAATCGTGACCTCGCTCATCGGGGTGCCATTCTTCCTGGCGGTGGTGCTGCGCCGTCCCCTGAGATGACGATGCTCGAAATCCGCCACCTGTCCGTCGGCTACTCTCGGCGACCCGTCATCCGGTCGCTATCGGCGGGCCCGCTTCCGGCAGGCCGCATCATCGCGCTGCTGGGCCCAAACGGCAGTGGAAAGTCCACTCTGCTCAAAGCGCTTGCCGGTCTGCTCCGGCCGTTGGGCGGCCAGATCCTGCTGGGCGGAACGGACATCACGCACCTGCCGCCCGCGCGTCGCGCGCAGCAGGTCGCGTACTTGCCGCAGTCTCTGCCGGCTGCCGCACACCTGCGCGTACTCGAGTCCGTCCTGGTAGCGGCACACGCATCGGCCCCCGATCCTGTAGCGCCAGTCGCAGACGCGGGCCAGGCCGCCGACCTGCTGCAGCGACTCGGCATCGCACACCTGGGCATGCACTATCTGGATCAGCTGTCCGGAGGGCAAAAGCAGCTTGCCGGGCTCGCGCAAGCGCTGATCCGCCGGCCCCGGATGCTGCTGCTGGACGAGCCGCTATCCGCGTTGGATCTGCACCACCAATGGCACGTCATGGATCTGCTGGCGCGGGAAACTCGCGACCAGGATCTGGTCACCCTGATCGTGCTGCACGACCTGGACATGGCCCTGCAGCACAGCGACGAAGCGCTGCTGATTCAGGATGGCGCCCTGGCAGCCTGCGGAGCCCCCACCGCCGTGATCACGCCGCAAACGCTGGCCGACGTCTATCAAGTGAAGGCTCGTGTGGAAACCGCGCCGCCAGGTCCGCCACATGTCCTGGTCGACGGGCTCTGCGTTCCGGAAACCTCTGACAGACTCAGCCCCAGACTGTGAAGCTTTGACACACCACATTCACAGAATTTTCGAGTCGCGATGCTATAAGCCAACATGAGGTCCCCAACTTTTTCAGGGGCCGAGGAGTGCAATCATTATGATCAAACGTTATCTGACAGCCTCCGCTGGCGCCGCTCTTTGCGTCACGCTGGCCGCATGTTCCACCACGCCACAACACAACCCGAACGCCGACAACCAGCTCGTACAGAAGACCGTACACTACCAATGCCACGTGCGGGGCGAGCGTGGGGTGAATCTGGAAGTGCAGTACACCTTCCAGGGAACCAGCCCGGTGACTGCGCAGGTCATCTACGACGACCAAGCCATCCCCATGACGCGCGATACCAACAGCAAAGCCAATCTGGTAGGGGATACGTTCACGGGTAACGGATACGTCTGGACGACGGGCCAGTTCACGGTGGATACCGCCGAAAAAGTGAACGGCAACATGCTCACGCGTTCCGACTCAGTCAGAGGCGCCGCCGGCGCCGGTGGACACGTCAACACGATCCTGGCGCGCAACTGCGCTGTGCGAGGCTAGGGCTAGGCAGTCTTCATCTTCAGGCCGCCCACCACTGCTGGCGGGCGGCCTGATCGGAACGCTGATCACCAGCGGAAATAGAGATTCTCGCTCTTGCGGCCCACATGGACCCGACGGGACAGGCTCTTGCCGTTGTGGGTGGCCACGACATGGTAGTTTCCCGGCGACAACTTCACATAGGTCAGCGGGCCTGCGCCACTCAGCGTGAAGACCGTCTTGCCCGCCTTGTCGGTGATGGTCACCTGCGCATCAGCCACGAAGGCGCCGGCCTTGCCTTCCGAAAAAGTCATGTGCAGCGGCCAGCCATGCACATCGCGGCGCATCTGCGCCTGCTCGGCCTCACCGATGCCGCCGTTCAGGTAGGACACGCCGCCCACTGACTGGGCTGACAGCACGTCCTGATTGCCGCCTGCAGACGCGGCAAACACCGGGACCGCGACGAAGGCGCACCCCAGCATCAATGCCGACGCGAGGACGGCCACGCGAAATTGTGCGAAACGCAGATTTTGTGAGTTCATGAATAGCTCCTCGTCCGGAGCCACCAGCATTCACTCCGGAGACAAAAGAATGAAGTTACCGCACGTTATGACCCGGATGCGGTGAAAGAGTTCCAGAATGACCCGCTGCGTACGGGCTTGCGCCGTACCCGGCGCGGGAGAGGTTCAGACAGCGCCTGGCATCACAGAACGGCGAATCTCGCTGATGGGCAGCCCATTGGGATCGGTATCGACATACCCTGGAATCGCATCCATGACATGGCGGTGTATCCCGACGATGATGCGCTGGGCGTCCTCGGTCAGTTCACGCGAGGCCTGCGACACCACACCGATCCGATACGGAATGTCCGCCACCAACGGACGCAGGACGACGCCATCGAGCGATACCCCGCAAATTGAAAACGGATCCATCAGCGCAACCCCCAGTCCGGCATGAACCATGGACAGCGCCGAGCGCTGACTGCCGACCTCGATGTGACGTCGGGTCTGGCCGGCAGTGGCCCGCGCCAGACTGTGCGTCAGGTGATAACGCATCCGGTAGCGGCTCAGCAAGGTGATCACATCCGTATCGAAAATATCCTCGAGCTTGATGATTTCCTGCGCAGCCAATGGGTGAAAGCTGGGCAATGCCAGTTGGCAAGGTGCCTGGCCACACCAATGCACATGCAGGGCCTCCCCCGCAATCGGCAGGCTGACGAATGCAAAATCCGCCTGGCTTTCCAGGATCTCCGTCGCCGTGGTTTCGTGAACGACCTCGTCCACGATCAGCCGCTGGCGGAAGACCGGCCCGAAGCGGTTCATGCGCGCCAGCGCCTCGGGCAGCAGCCCACGCGCCAGGTCCGTGGAGACGAGAAATTGCAGGGGGCGTACATGACCGCTGCGCATGTCGCGGGCGCGCGACTCCAGCTGTTGCAGATCCACCAGAACCCCGCGGGATTCCTGATAGAATTCGGCGCCATGGGCCGTCAGGGTGATCGTCGGGCGGGTGCGCTCAAAGAGCACGAAACCGAGTTCAGCCTCGAGGTCGCTGATCTGCCGGCTGACGACGGGCTGTGAGCGGCCCAACATCCGCCCGGCGGATGTCACGTTGCCGCTGGTCACCACCGCATTGAACGCCTCGAGCTGGCGAATTTCCATAGAAAACCTGACACGACAGCACAGGATGAAAGACGCAGACGATCATCACGGATCGACGATTAGATATTACCCCAGAGGCCGGACACCGAAACACTGATCTAACGTCGGAAACGTCTCTTCCCGCACGGATTGCGCATAGCGCTGCGCTGCTTCGCGGATCACGGTGGCCGCATCCCCGAAACGCTGTGCGAACTTCGGGATCCGGTCGCCGCTCAGGCCCAGAATGTCCTCGGTGACCAGGATCTGGCCGTCGCAGCGCGGCGAAGCCCCGATTCCGATGGTGGGAATCGCCAGCGCCTCGGTAATCTGGCGCGCCAGCGGCTCGCTGATACCCTCGAGCACCACACCAAAGGCCCCCGCATCAGCATGGGCGCGTGCATCCGCCAGGATGCGGTCGGCCGCCATCTGGGTCATGCCCTGGGCCTTGAACCCGCCCATGACATTCATGTACTGCGGCATCAGGCCCACATGAGCCAGGACCGGGATGCCGCGATCCACCAGGAACCTGGTAGTCTCGGCCAGCGCTGCGCCGCCCTCGAGCTTGACGCCGGAAACGCCGCTGCCGGCCAGCATGGCGGCCGCATTGGCAAAGGCCTGTGCGGGCGACTGCTGATAGCTGCCGAAAGGCATGTCCACGATCACGCAGGCATGATGCGTGGCCCGTACCACGGCTGCGGCATGGGCCGTCATCGTCGATACTGAGATCGACAGCGTATCAGGCAGCGCATAGCCCACCATGGCCGTGGAATCCCCCACCAGGATCATGTCCAGAGCATCGTCGAGCAGGCGCGCAATGGGCGCAATGTAGGCGGTCAGCGCCGCAATCTTTTGTGAGCCTTTGCAAGCCATCAGCTGGGGCACAGTGACGCGCTGACTTTGACTATGTACACTCATTTGATCCACTCCAGAATAATGATGAACACGGAGGCCCCAATGTCCACCAACCAGCCGTATCTGACCTTCCATGACGGGAACCGTGCGCCACAACTGGGCTTCGGCACCTGGCAGCTGAAGCCCGAGGAGACCGTTTCCGCCACCCAGGCTGCCGTCGAAGCCGGTTACCGATCCATAGACACTGCCTACATCTACCATAACGAAACCGAAGTCGGCCAGGCTATCGCACAGTGCGGAGTGCCGCGTTCGGAGCTGTTCGTGGCCACCAAGGTCTGGAACAACCGCCATGGGCACGATAGTACAAAGTCTGCATTCCAGGAAAGTCTGGACCGCATGCAACTGGATTACGTGGACCTGTACCTGATCCACTGGCCGGTCCCCAAACAAAAACAATATCTGCAGGCCTGGGAAGCGCTCATCCAGCTGCGCGATGAAGGCCGGGCCAAATCCATCGGGGTCTGCAACTTCCAGATCAGCCACCTGCAGCAATTGCTGGACGGCACAGGGGTCATGCCCGCCGTCAACCAGATCGAGCTCCACCCCCACTTTCAACAGTCCGAACTGCGTGCCTACCACAAGGCCCGTGGCATTCAGACCGAGGCATGGAGCCCGCTCGGGCGCGGCCAGATGCTGCTGGATCCGGTGATCCTGGAGCTGGCACACGCCCACCAGTGCACTGCCGCCCAGATCACGCTGCGCTGGCACATCCAGATGGGCCACATGGTGATCCCGAAGTCCGCCCATGCGGCGCGCATCCGGGAAAACTTCGGACTCTGGAACCTGCACCTGACCGATGCCGAGATGAGCAGGATCGCCACGTTGGACGACCCCAGCGGCCGCATCGGCCCCGATCCCGACACCTTCAGCCTGATGGGCGACTGATTCGCCGCCTTTGCCATGGGCCTGCCGTCGGTCGGAATCCGGCGGGCGGCAGACAGCAAGAAGCGGGCCCAGGCCCGCTTCTTGCTACCGACAAGGATACCCGCTCAGTTCAGCAGGTTGCGGATCGCATACTGCAGGATCCCTCCGTGGCGATAGTAGTCTGCCTCAGTCGGCGTATCGATGCGCACGACGGCGTCGAACTCCACGGCGCCAGCCTTCACGTGGACAGTCTTCGGCATCTGGCCGTCATTCAGGGCCGTCACGCCTGTGATCTCGAAGGTCTCCTTGCCGCGAATCCCCAGAGTCGATGCGTTTTGGCCTTCCGGGAACTGCAGCGGCAGCACTCCCATGCCGATCAGGTTGGAGCGGTGAATGCGCTCGTAGGATTCGGCAATCACGGCGTGAACCCCGAGCAGGACCGTGCCCTTGGCCGCCCAGTCGCGCGACGAGCCCGAGCCGTATTCCTTGCCAGCCAGGATGACCAGCGGTGTGCCAGCCTTCAGGTAGTGTTCGGAGGCCTCGAAGATGGTCGTCACCGGTGCGCCATCCTGGGTAAAGTCGCGCGTCCAGCCGCCTTCCGTTCCCGGAGCGATCTGATTGCGCAGGCGTACGTTCGCAAAGGTCCCGCGAATCATGATCTCGTGGTTGCCGCGGCGGGAACCGTAGGAATTGAAGTCCTTGGGCGCGATGCCCCGAGCCGTCAGATAGGCTGCCGCCGGAGAATCCTTCGCGATGGTGCCGGCCGGGCTGATGTGGTCCGTGGTCACCGAATCACCCAGCAGGGCGAGCACCCGCGCGCTCTTGATGTCGGTCACGGGATCAGGCTTGCGTCCCATGCCTTCGAAGTACGGCGGGTTGCGGATGTAGGTCGAGGACTCATCCCAGCTGTAGAGTTCGCCCTCTGGTGTAGGCAGATCCTTCCAGCTGGCGCCGCCGTCGAACACGTTGGAATAGCCGCGCGTGTACATGTCGGCGGTGATGGACGACTGGATGACAGCCTGGACTTCGGCCGACGTCGGCCAGATGTCGCGCAGATAGACGTCCTTGCCATCCGATCCCTGACCCAGCGGCGTACTGGCCAGATCGACATCCATGCGACCGGCCAGCGCATAGGCCACCACCAGCGGCGGAGACATCAGGTAGTTCATCTTGACTTCGGAGTGGATGCGCCCCTCGAAGTTGCGGTTGCCCGAAAGCACCGAGCAGACAGCCAGGTCGTTGGCCTGGACAGCCTCGGAGACTTCCGGGATCAGCGGGCCCGAATTGCCGATACAGGTCGTGCAGCCATACCCCACCAGGTTGAACCCCAGTTGATCCATGTAGGGATTGAGCCCGGCTTTGGCATAGTAGTCGGTCACCACCCGGGAGCCTGGGGCCAGGCTGGTCTTGACCCAGGGTTTGGTGTGCAAGCCCTTTTCCACCGCCTTCTTGGCCAGCAGGCCCGCCGCCATCATGACGGCGGGATTCGAGGTGTTGGTGCAGGACGTGATGGCGGCAATGACGACCGCCCCATGGTCGATCTGGTAGGCGGCGCCACCCGCCGAAGGCTTGACGGTCGCCGGGTTCGATTTCGGCGAACCGGGCAAAGCGGCCAGCGCCTTGCCGAAAGCGGGTCCGGCATTTGACAGGGCAATCCGGTCCTGCGGGCGCTTCGGCCCGGCGATGGACGGCTGCACGGTCCCCAGATCGAGTTCCAGCGTCTCGGAGTACTGGGGTTCATGGGCCGGGTCATGCCACATGCCCTGCGCCTTGGCGTAGGCTTCCACCAGCCTGACTTGCTCTTCCGGGCGGCCGGTGAAGCGCAGATAATTCAGCGTCTCGTCGTCGATGGGGAAGATGGAGATCGTCGATCCATATTCCGGGCTCATGTTGCCGATGGTGGCTCGATTGGCGAGCGGTACCGAGGCCACGCCCGGCCCATAGAATTCGACGAATTTTCCCACCACCCCGTGCTTGCGCAGCATTTCGGTGATGGTCAGGACCAAGTCGGTCGCGGTCGTGCCCTCCGGCAGCGACCCATTCAGCTTGAAGCCCACCACGCGCGGGATCAGCATGGAAATCGGCTGGCCCAGCATGGCGGCTTCGGCCTCGATGCCGCCCACGCCCCACGCCACCACGCCCAGCCCGTTGACCATGGGGGTGTGCGAGTCCGTTCCCACACAGGTGTCCGGGTAGGCTTCGGTCACGCCGTCGGCCTCGTGTGTAAACACGCCACGGGCCAGGTGTTCGAGGTTCACCTGATGCACGATGCCGGTATCGGGTGGTACTACGCGGAAATTGTCAAAGGCCGTCTGCCCCCAGCGCAGGAACTTGTAGCGCTCGGCATTGCGACGATATTCGATTTCCTGGTTGCGCTTGAACGAGGCGTTGTGGCCAAAGTCCTCCACAATGACCGAGTGGTCGATCACAAGTTCGACGGGCGAAGCGGGGTTCGCGCGCTCAGGGTCGCCGCCAAGCTTCTTCACGGCATCGCGGACCGCAGCCAGATCGACAACCGCAGGCACGCCGGTGAAGTCCTGCAGGATGACCCGCGCTGGCGTGAAGGCGATCTCCCGGCTGGGCTGTGCCTTCGGATCCCAGGAGGCCAATGCCCGGATGTCGTCTGCCGTGACCGAGCCGCTGCCTTCGGTTCTAAGTAGGTTCTCCAGCAACACCTTCAGCCCGTAAGGCAGGCGTTCCGGGTTCAGCCCGTGTTGCTTCAACGCGTCCAGCCGGTAGATGCGGTAGGATTTCCCACCCACATCCAGGTCTGCGCGCGCACCAAAACTGTTCGCGTGATCCATTGCATGTCCTCCTGGAAGATTCCGGTGCTCTGCCTGGCCGTTGGCCGCAAGCAGCGGCCAGACAGGCTACTTATCCGGGCGTCGCGGGACGCCATCGGGCCCATCTTACACGCAAAGACATTACGGCTCCATCGGTCTTATAGAAGACTAGGGACATCCGCAAAGCGCCACCCTCCCGCGACCACCAACACCATCGGGCAACGCTGCGCCTGGAACGACCAGACGCTGCCCATGGTTAAGCTGGGGTTCAGATACTCGTCGGCCCTACACTGGGTCATCACTTGCCTTTCGGAGCCCATGATATGGCATTCCCTGCATTTTTCACCCAAGCCCCCCGCATCGTGCTGCACGACGGACTGGCGGAGCTGCTGGGCGCCTCTGACGACGGCCTGATGGAATACGGCTACGAAGACGCCGTGCGTCTGGCCGGCCATTCATGCCCGACCGTGGCCGGCGCCTGGCTGATGACTGTCAGCGCCCTGAAGGCGCTCTACCCGGGCGTCCATCCCGAGCGTGGCAACATCCAGGTGGAATTCAGCGACGCGGCCGATAGCGGAGTGACTGGCGTGATCGCCAACGTGGCCAGCCTGGTGACCGGTGCCACCACCGATACCGGCTTTCACGGACTGGCCGGACAACACGATCGGCGCAACCTGCTGTCCTTCAATGCCGATATCGCCGGGGAAGTCGCGTTCACCCGCAAGGACACGGGCGCCAGCGTGGCGGTATCCTACAGCGCCCGCGGAGTGCCGCCTTCACCCAACACCATGCCGCTGCTGCAAAGAATCCTGGCGGGCCAAGCCAGCCAAGAGCAGAAACAGGAATTTAAGGCTGCCTGGCAGGACCGGGTCCATCGCATCCTGCAATCAGCGGACTTGCCGGGTCTGATCACCTTGAACTGGCAGACCGCAGCGGCTCACTGATCAGAATTTCCGCGCCAGTCATCGGAACGACGCCCGTGCTGATCGTAGTAGCGGCGCTTGTCTTCGTACATGGCGCGGTCGGCAATACGCATGGTCTTTTCGAGGATCTTCGGGTCCCGGCACACGGCGATCCCGGCTGAGACGCTGAGCGGCAAGCCGCTGTAATACTGGTTGTTCAGCTCGACCAGCGAGCGAATGTTGGCGAGTACCGCCTCGGTGGCGGCCTCGTCCATGCCGGGCAGCAGCACCATGAACTCGTCGCCACCGATGCGTGCAGCGGTCGCCGGACGGTCCACCGCCTTGTTCAGGACCTCGCCGAAGCGGCGCAGCAGATCGTCGCCGGCAGCATGGCCGCTCTGATCATTGGCCAGCTTCAGATTGTTCAGATCCAGTGCGATGAAGCCCACCAGCTGGACACGCTTGTGCGTAAGCCGACTCAGCTCGTCCACGAAAAAGGAGCGGTTCTTCAACTGGGTCAGGACATCGTGCTGCCCCAGGTACTCCAGGTAGGCTTCCGCCTTCTTGCGCGCCGTGATGTCGGTGAGCGCCAGCAGCACCATGCTCCAGTCGCCTTCGTGACCACTGAAGACCGAAAGCTGCAGATGAATGTGCAGCAGATCGCCCTGCAGCGTCCGGTTGCGGACCTCCTTGAGGTGAAACAGGCGACCTTCCCAGAGCTCGATCAGTTGCTCGGCGAAGGTATCGCGCATATCGTCGTGGAAGACATCATCGAGCCGCGACAGCAACTCGGCCCTTGAATTGGCCTTGTACATCTTCAGCGTGTAGCTGTTCACGTCAATGACACGGATCTCCTGCATGCAGCGGTCCACGAACTCCCCGTGCACATCCAGGAAAGTGCGGAAATCCACGATCCCCTGCAAGCGCAGCTCGTCGAGCAGGTGCTTGATCTGGCTGAAGTCCTCCACCCACAGGGAAACGGGCGCCTGCTCGAAGAACTCGCGCGCCAGGCCCGCGCTGGTCTGGGCCTGACGGCGCGTGTCCTGCAGTTCCGTGATGTCTTCCATCGCCACCAGGATCCGATCCCAGGGACGGTTGGCATCCGCCAGCATGACGCCCTTCAGGGACAGATCCAGGCGCATGCCCGACAAGGTGTAGTTGAAGGTATTGCCGTGGAAGGTCCGCCGGCCCTCCCACATCTGCACCAGCTCTTCGGCGAAGCCTTCCAGCATGTCGTCACGCAACACACTGGGAAGTCGCGCCATCAGCTCGTCCTGGGAACCTGCCTCATAGAGATCCAGCGTGCGCCGATTGACCCGCAACACGCGCATGAGACGAGCACAGTGCTGCACACGCGTCCAATCCTCGTGCAGCCAGGCGCGCAGGTCGCTGATCCCCTGCGTCCGCCACTGTTCGAACTGCGCGTACAACTCGCTATAGTCTTCCAGCCACAAGGGCATGGGCATGACCTCGAAAAAATCGAGCATCCCGAAACCATCGCCTGCCACATCATGCTGCTCCATGCCCTTGCAAAGCCTCTTTCCGGACAAAATTCTCCTCGCATTATGCCCGGTCCGCCCCGGGTGGAGGCGCAGAGTGTAACCAGCCGATGCAACTCACTGGTCGGTCCAAGCCTGCTTCGGATGGGGCAAATGCTATGCTGCATACCCTCTCCGTTTTCTCCCGCCGCATCATGGAACACCTGAACCAAGCGCTGTTTCTGTGGATCAATGCCAGCGACCCTACCGCTACCAATCTGTTGATCGGGCGGTTGCTGGCCAACACCCTGGTCTACCTGTTTCCGCTGTATCTGGTGCTGAACTGGGTGCGCGCCGACGCAGCGGGCCGCGAGGCGCTGCTGCAGGCGATCCTGGCAGCCATCATCGCCATGGTGCTGTCCTGGGCCATCGCAAAGGTCTGGTACCACCCGCGCCCATTCGCCATCGGGCTGGGCCACCAGTATCTGGCGCACAAGGCCACCGCCTCGTTTCCGAGCAATCATCTGAGCTTCATCTGGGCAATCTGCGCCGGCCTGTACTTGCATCCGGTACGGCGCCGTGCGGCCCTGATTCTCGGGGCCATCGGCCTGCTGGTGGCCTGGGCTCGCATCTACCTGGGCGTGCACTGGCCGCTGGACATGATCGGGGCATTCGTGACGGCGATTGTTGCCGCCGCGATTTCCGCACCGGCACGGCACCATGTGATACCGCGGCTTCGCCGGACCATAGAGCCGTTCTACCATTTGGTATTCGCATGGGCGATCCGGCGGGGATGGCTGCGGGCGTGACGAAACCGGAGGGCCCCTCAGGCCTTCCTTGAATGCCCCAGTGAGCTGCTGATCGATTCCGCCACCTCCAGCATCAGCGTCGCCACGTCGCCATCGGCCGCTGTGTCGAAGCTGCCCGTCGTGCCCAACACGGTCAGGATCGCCCGCGCACGCTCCGTAAAATCGAATATCGGGACGGCAATTGCGCTGATGCCCTGCAGGTTCGTGTCTCTGACGATTGCCATCCCCGCAGAGCGTACTTCACGCTGAATCCATCCGATGGGGTCGGCCCGGTCGAGCTGCACCCGCCTTTCCGGAGACGCTTGTCCGAGCTCATCTTGAGCCAAGGTGGATACGCGGGAGTCGTCCAGAAAACCCAAGCACACGCGCCCCGTTGCGGACCAGAGCAACGGTAGTACGGATCCCACGCGGACATTGAGTGTGACCGGCAGGCCGGGCTCTTCGAACCGCACGATCGTGGGTCCCTTGTTCCCCATCACGGCGATGAAGCAGGTCATTTCCAGCTTTTCCCGCAGATGGATCAGTTCGGCCTCGGCTGCGCGGATCGGATCAGCCAGCCGCATGGCCGCAAGCCCCACGTGGATCGCCTCGGCGCCGAGCAGATAATGCGCCGAAGCCGGATCCTGCGACACCAGCCCTTCTTCTGTGAGACTGGTGATGTACCTGTGCACTTTGGCAGGGTTCTCCGCAACGTGTCGGGACAAAACCGTCAGGCTGGCGCGCCCGCCCAACTGGGCGAGTCCCTTGAGGATCCGCATGCCGGTCGCAATCGACTGGACCCGTTGGCGCCTGGGCCTCGGCGTGCCGGCTTTCTTCTGGGCGGTGGTGGATGTCATGGGGGCCGAGGGCGGGCAAACGCCCTTTCGAAGAGAAGATGGTTGAGCAGGGCCAAGTATAGAGCCCGTCCAGCGCCCGGTCCGGGCGGGAAAACCCCGTATTGAAATTACTCATTGCGTGTTAGGATTACGCAAAAAAATATTGATATCGATCAATTGTGGGAATTTGCAGCCATGACTCAAGACGCACACGACTTCCAGACCCTGGTCTGTCCCGTCGCCCACCACCAGCCCCCCGCTGCTCAGGCTTCAGGATGTCCCGTCAGTGAGCGCGCCGAATCGTTCGATCCGTTCACCGATGCCTTCATGGAAAACCCCTCCGAAAGCATTCGGTGGGCACGCGAACAGGCTCCCATCTTCTACAGCCCGAAGATTGGCTACTGGGTCGTCACGCGTTACCAGACGATCAAGGACATCTTCCGGGACATCCACGCGTTCAGCCCCTCGATCGCGCTGGAATCGCTCGCCGCCCCCAGCGAGGAAGCCAATGCCATCCTGGAGTCATACGGTTACGCACTGAACCGCACGCTGGTCAACGAAGACGAGCCCATTCACATGGCGCGCCGCCGCGCCCTGATGGCGCCCTTCACACCCGAGCACCTGCACAAGCAGGAACCCATGGTGCGGCGCCTCGTGACGGAGGCCGTGGACCGCTTCATCAACGATGGTCAAGTCGATCTGTTCAAAAACCTGTGCTGGGCGGTCCCCTTCACGGTCGCCCTGCACTTCCTGGGCATCGACGATGAAGAAGACCGCGAGAAAATGCATCAGTTCTGCATCGCACACACAAAAAACGCATTTGGACGCCCGACGCCCCAGGAACGCGTCGAGGTCGCTCATCTGGTGGGGAAATTCTGGACTCTGTCTGGCGAGATCCTGGAAAAGATGAAGCGCACTCCCGACGGCCCAGGCTGGATGCGCTACTCCATCCGCCAGCAGCAAGAGTATCCAGAGGTCGTCACCGACTCGTATCTCCACTCCATGATGATGGCGATCATCGTGGCGGCGCACGAATCCACGTCGTTTGCCACCGCCAACGCGATCCGTCTGCTGCTGGAGCACCGCGACGCCTGGGACGACCTGTGCGAAGACCCCACGCTGATCTCCCCGGCGGTCGAAGAGTGCCTGCGGCACAACGGCCCCATCGCGTCCTGGCGCAGACGCGCCACGCAGGATGTGGAACTCGAGGGAGTCAAGGTCCCCGCCGGCTCACGGATCCTGATGGTGGTCCACTCGGCCAACCATGACCAAAGGCATTTCAGCGATCCGGACTTTTTCGACATCCGCCGCGAAAACGCCATCGAGCACCTTTCTTTCGGATTCGGCGCGCACCAATGCCTGGGCAAGAACATTGGCCGCATGGAAATGCAGGTGATCATCGGCGAACTGACCCGTCGCCTGCCGCACATGGAAATCGTGCCGCAGGAATTCCACTACGTACATAACCTGGCCTTCCGTGGCCCGCAAAACCTGATGGTCCAATGGGACCCCGCGCAGAATCCCGAACGGCGCGACTCATCCATCGTCGGACGATACCAGGACATCCGCCTGGGCGGGCCGCTTGCCAGCAGCATCGTCCGCAAGCTGAAGGTCGTGGCCTCCGACCCCGTCGCCCCCGGCATCGTCCGGCTGCGCCTGGCCTCACCCAAGAACGAACCGCTGCCACACTGGACACCAGGGGCCCATATCGACGTGGAGTGCGGCGACACAGGGCTTTCCCGGCAATACTCCCTCTGCGGCGACTTAAAAGCCCCCTACCAGTGGGAAATCGCCGTCCTTCATGACCCGGAAAGCCGTGGCGGCTCGAAATGGATTCACCGCTACGCCCGAACGGGCGCCACCCTGCGAGTCCGCGGACCGCGCAACCACTTCCGCATGGAAGAAGGCAACAGGCGAGGCCGGCTCCTGCTGATTGCAGGTGGCATCGGCATCACGCCCATCATGGCAATGGCGCAGCACGCCCGCTCCACGGGACAGGATTATGAGCTGCACTACAGCTGCCGCACGCGATCTCAGGCCGCTTTCCTGACGGAACTCCAGACCCTGCATGGCGACAAGCTCCAGCTGCACCTCAGCGACGAGGGTCGCCGCAACGATTTCGCCTCGCTGCTGGCGCACCCGGATGCCACAACCCGCATCTATGCCTGCGGCCCGGTCAGGATGCTCGAGGCACTGCAGCAGGCGGTGGATGCGGCCGGCTGGCACGCCGATGCGCTGCACGTCGAGCACTTCACAAACGACACCCCGAAACTGGACCCGGCACACGAGAAGGCCTTCGAGATCGAGTTGCGAAACACGGGCCTGGTCCTCCAGGTTCCCGCGCACAAGACGGTCCTGGAAGTGCTGCACTTGAACAATGTCGACGTCCAGAGCGATTGCGAAGAGGGTCTGTGCGGCACCTGCGAAGTGAGCGTCCTCTCGGGAGACATCGACCACCGCGACAGCGTGCTGAATCCCTCCGAACGCAAGACGAACGACCGTATGATGGCCTGCTGTTCACGCTGCAAGTCCGACCGCCTGATTCTGGATCTTTAGCCCGCTGGATCGATCTCTTCCTCGACATTCTCTTCACATCCCTGAATCGCCCTCAAAAACACTGGAGACAACGCATGAAACTCAGTACCCGCCTCGGGCTGGCCGCGATGGCCTTTGCATCCACCTCGATGGCCGCATACGCCGCGCAGCCGCCGATCAGGATCGGTGCGATCATCTCGGCCACCGGCCCTGCAACCTTCCTCGGCGACCCGGAGCTGAAAACGCTCAAGCTCTACGTCGACAAGATCAACCAGGAGGGCGGGGTCCTCGACCGCAAGCTCGAACTCATCGACTACGACGATGGCAGTGATGCCAGCAAGGCCAACAGCTTCGCCAAGCGCCTGATCTACGATGACAAGGTCGATGCAATGATCGTCGGGACCACCGGGTCGACGATGGCGGCCATCCCGCTGGCGCAGAAAGCCCATGTCCCGCTCATGTCGCTGGGCGGGGCCATCGCCATTACCGAGCCCGTCAAGAAGTGGGTCTTCAAGACTCCTCAGACAGACCGCATGGCGGCCGAGAAAGTCTTTCAGGACATGAAGAACCGCGGCATCACGCAAATCGCCCTGCTGAGCGAAGCCAGCGGCTTCGGCCAGTCCGGCAAGAAGGAATCCGAGGCCATCGCCGGCAAATACGGCATCAGCATCATCGAGAACGAGGTCTATAACCCGAAAGACACGGACATGAGCCCCCAGCTCACCAAGATCCGGGGGGACGCAAAGGTCCAGGCGGTCTTCATCTTCGGGCTGGGACAAGGCCCCGTCATCGCGACACGAAACTACCGGCAACTCGGCATCAAGCAGCCGCTCTATCAGTCGCACGGCGTGGCGTCAGACCAGTTCATCAAGCTCGCGGGAGATGCGGCCAACGGGGTGCGCCTGCCCTCGCCTGCGCTCATCGTGGCCGACCAGCTGCCGGGCAATGACGCGCAGAAGCCCGTCGTGAACGCATACATCCAGGCATACAAGGCCCGCTACAACGAAAACGTCTCCACCTTCGGATCCTACGCCTACGACGGCCTCACGATCCTGGTCGACGCCCTCAAGCGCGCCGGCAGCACCGATAAGGACAAGTTCCGCGACGCGATCGAATCCACACACGGCTACGTGGGGACCACCGGCGTGTTCAACATCACGGCCAAGGACCACACAGGCCTGGATCTGAGCGCCTTCAAGCTGCTGGAAATCCAGAACGGCCAGTGGAAGCTGCTCGACTGAATCCCTGTTCCACCTGGGTATGGGACTGCTGCCCATACCCGCCGCCTTCCCATTGCGATACCGCTGCCGACAAGGACGCACGATGCTCGCGGAATTCCTGCAATTCCTGTTTTCAGGACTGACGGTCGGGACCACCTACGCGCTTGCCGCTCTGGGGTTCAACCTGATCTACAACTCCAGCAACGTCATCAACTTCGCCCAGGGCGAATTCATCATGCTGGGCGGAATGCTGGCCGCCTTCTTCACGCATGCAGGCCTGCACTGGCCCATCGCCTTCGCGCTCGCCATCCTGATTCCCGCGGTTGTGGGCATCCTGCTGGAGAAGCTCGCCATCGAACCCGTCAAGAACGCCGATACCGTCAGCCTCATCATCATCACGATCGGTGCATCGCTGGTGATCCGTGGCCTGGTGCAGATCTGGCTGGGCAAGGGCGTACACAACCTGCCCGCGTTCTCCAGCCACGCCCCCTTCTCGATCCTGGGCGCGGTGCTGCTGCCTCAAAGCCTCTGGGTGTTCGGCCTGGCGGCTGTCGCGCTGGCACTGTTGTGGTATTTCTTCAGCCGGACACTGGCCGGCAAGGCCATGCTCGCTACCGCCTTCAACCGCGTCGCGGCGGAACTGGCGGGCATCAACACCAACTGGGTGTTGTTCATGAGCTTTGCCATGGCTGCGGCGCTGGGCGCGCTGGCAGGCATCCTGATCACGCCCATCACCCTGACCACCTATGACGTGGGCATCATGCTGGGACTCAAGGGATTCGTGGCGGCCGTGGTCGGCGGACTGGGCAACGGCCTGGGAGCCGTGGTGGGCGGGCTGCTGGTGGGCGTACTCGAAGCGATGGGCGCAGGCTACATTTCGTCGGCCTACAAAGATGCAATCCCCTTCATCCTGATCCTGCTGATTCTGTTCTTCATGCCGAGAGGCCTCCTGGGCGGCAAGTCCACGGACCGTGTGTAGCCATGCGAAAAAACACTTATCGCGAGTTGCTCCTGCTCGCCGCCATCCTTGTCATCGTGCCCTTTGCCGCGCCCAACAGCTTCTATCTGGACATCGCGGTCATGATGTGCATCAACGCCGTCATCGTGCTGAGCCTGAACCTGCTGGTCGGGTTCGCCGGGCAGATCAGCCTGGGCCACGCGGGGTTCGTGGGTATCGGCGCCTACGCTTCGGCGGTGCTCCCCACCCAGCTGGGCTGGCATCCCCTCCCAGCGATGCTCACAGGCGCCGTCGTGACCGGTCTGCTCGCGCTGCTCGTAGCGCGCCCCATCCTCCGGCTGAAGGGCCACTACCTGGCCATGGCCACGCTGGGCCTGGGCATCATCATCAACATCGCCATCCGCAACGAGTCAACGTGGACCGGTGGCCCCGACGGCATCTCCGTCCCGGGCATGGACATCTTCGGCATCGACATTTCCAGCGAAACCCAGTGGTACTGGATCTGCGCCACACTACTCTTCCTGTGCGTCCTGGGTGCGATCAATCTGATCGACTCCCCGTTCGGACGGGCCCTGCGCGGCCTGCACGGCTCCGAGATCGCCTCGCAGGTCGTCGGCATCAACGTCACGCGCTACAAGTCCGGGATATTCGTGCTCTCTGCGATCATGGCCAGCCTCATGGGCAGCATCACGGCACACTACGTGGGGTTCATCAGCCCCGACGTCGCCGATTTCTTCCACTCGATCGAAATCATCACCATGGTCGTCGTGGGCGGCATGGCGTCGATCTTCGGTTCAATCGTGGGGGCCGTCCTGCTCACGGCGCTTCCCCAGGTCCTTGCCGGGTTTGAAGGCTGGGAAACCGTCACTTTCGGCGCCATCCTCATGCTCTTCATGATTTTTCTCCCAAGGGGGATCGTCCCCACCCTCGCGGCTCGCTATGGCAGGAAGGATTGAGCCATGGCCCTACTTGAAGTCCAAGATCTCTCCATCCACTTCGGCAACGTCCAGGCGGTTCAGGAAGTCAGCTTCACGGTGGACGAAGGCATCATCTATTCCGTAATCGGCCCGAACGGCGCCGGCAAGACCACGCTCTTCAACCTGGTCACGGGGATCTATCAGCCGACATCTGGTGCCATCCGCCTGCAGGGACAGCCGATTCAAGGGCGCAAACCCGAAGAACTGGCCAGACTCGGCATGGCAAGGACCTTCCAGAATCTGCAGGTCTGGATGAACATGACGGCCATCGAGAACGTGATGGTCGGTGCCCACCTGCGACTCGAAAGGAACATCTTCAAGGCCATCTTCCGCACACCAGGCCTGCGCCGAAACGACGAGAAGCTGAAGGCCGAAGCAGCGGACTGGATGAGCTACGTCGGACTGGGCGACTACGTCGGCGCGCGTGCCGACAGCATGCCCTATGGAGCGCTCAAGCGGCTCGAAATCGCCCGGGCGCTCGCCATGCGGCCCCGTATCCTTTTCCTGGACGAGCCCGCCGCAGGCCTCAACCCCAAGGAGACGCAGGATGTGGACGCTCTGGTCCGCAAGATCGCAGCATCGGGAATCACCACAGTCCTGGTCGAACACGACATGAAAATGGTCATGAATCTCTCCGACCGGATCCTGGTGCTGGACTACGGCAAGCGTCTCGCCGAAGGAACTGGCCCCGAGATCCGGCAGGACCCCAAAGTCATCGCCGCCTACCTGGGCAGAAAATCCTGAAGAGACTCCCATGCACACACCGACAGGACCCTTCACGGAATCACAAAACGCGCTGCCCGAGACGCCCTCGGGCCGACCCGCCTTGCTGCGCATCCTGGATCTCCGGACAGCCTACGGACGCATCGAGGCGCTCAAAGGAATCAGCCTCGAAATCCACAAGGGAGAGCTCGTCACCCTCATTGGGGCCAACGGCGCCGGCAAGACGACCACACTGCGCACTTTGTCCGGAATACAGCCCATCACGGGCGGCCACATCCTCTTCGACGGAAAAGACATCTCTCACCTGCGCTCGGATTTGCGCGTACGCGCCGGAATCTGCCAAAGTCCCGAAGGACGGCAGGTATTCAGTCCGCTATCGATCGAGGACAACCTGCGGCTGGGCGCCTACTCGGCGCCGAGGGTCTACGTCGAGCAGGACCTGGAGCGGATCTACGCACTATTTCCCATCCTGAAGGAGAAACGCCACCTGCCCGCAGGCACGCTCTCGGGCGGACAGCAGCAGATGCTCGCCATCAGCCGGGCCCTGATGGGGCGGCCGCGCCTGCTGCTGCTCGACGAACCGTCGATGGGACTGGCACCATTGCTCGTCGAAGAAGTCTTCAACGTCATCCGCAGCCTGAAGGCGGAAGGAATGACGATTCTTCTGGTGGAACAGAACGCCGGCGATGCGCTTGCCATCGCCGATCGCGGGTACGTGCTGGAAACGGGGCGTATCGTGCTGGCGGGATCGGGGCAGGATCTGAGCGAAAACGAAGAGGTGCGGGCCGCCTACCTGGGCATGTAGGACGGTGTCAGGACTTCCTGTCCGGGGCCAGGGAGATTCGCTGGCAGGCGGCGAGCAGCGCGCGGGCGGGCTTTCCATTCGCACCCGTGTCCAGCGACGACGCCGGACCCACCAGCGTCAGGGCCAGCACGGGCCTGCCCTGCTCGTCGAAAACGGGCGCTGAAATGGCATTGATGCCGGCGACGTGTTCACCTTCGACCGCCGCAAAACCTTTTTCACGGATTTCAGCCCGTATTCGCGCGGAAAGCACGCTGGAGGATTCCTCACGCCATACCGCGAACACACGCCCCGTCGCCGACGACACCGCATCCAGGACGGCGCCTTCTGCGATCGAAATCGCCACGACCCGCGACGGCTGGAAGACCCTGACCGCAGTGGCGCCGCCCACGCCCCAGACCGCCACGAAGCAGGTCTCGCCTTGAGACTGGGAGAGGAGACGCGCCTCATCGATCGCGAGGTTGAGCGTGCTTTGATGCGTGAGCCAGCGCAGCGCCAGATCGCGCATGGCCGGACCGAGATCGTACAAGGCAGTCGACGGATCCTGCGTCACCCAGCCCGCCCGCTGCAGACTGACCAGGTAACGGTAGGCCTTGGCCCGGTGCATGCCCGCTTCGCGCGCCAGATCGGACAAGCTGCACGGTTCGCTGCGGCGGGACAGGCAACCAAACAAGGACAGGCCGATCTCGACCGACTGTACCCCTTGAGCAGCCTCCAGTTTCTCGGTTTGGCTCATCGTGACCCTATGAAATGGCTTGACGCCACTCTCCACTCATTTTAAGCTGTTGTACTAATAATAACATCGTTATGGAATGAATAACAATCTGGAGCATCCAATGGTTGGCAATCTCTCTTCTTCTCTCAAGTACATGAGCGGATTCGGCAACGAATTCGCCACCGAAGCCTTGCCGGGCGCACTGCCCGTCGGGCGCAACAGCCCCCAGGTGGCCCCCTACGGTCTATATGCCGAACAGCTGTCGGGGACGGCTTTCACGCTGCCGCGACATCTGAATCGCCGTTCTTGGCTGTACCGCATCCGCCCCGCAGCCATGCACCATCCATTCGAGCCCTTCCACGCGGGCGCCGGCTGGCTCAGCGATTTCAACCAGGTGCCCACCCCGCCCGACCAGCTCCGCTGGGACCCATTGCCGCTGCCTGAACACGGCGTGGTCGTCGATTTCATCGACGGTATGACGACCATGGGCGGTAATGCGGGCTGCGGCATCCACATCTACACCGCCAATTGCTCGATGCGGGACCGCTACTTCTACGATGCCGACGGCGAACTGCTGATCGTCCCGCAACAGGGACGGCTGGTACTGGCTACTGAACTGGGCACGCTGGAAGTCGAACCCCAGGAAATCGCCGTCATCCCGCGCGGCGTACGATTCCAGGTGCATCTGCCCGATGGCGAGGCACGCGGCTACGTCTGCGAAAATTATGGTGAATACTTCAAGCTGCCCGACCTGGGCGTCATCGGCTCCAACGGGCTGGCCAACCCCAGAGACTTCCTCACCCCGGTCGCTGCGTACGAGGACAAGGAAGGCGATTTCGAGCTGATCGCCAAATTCCAGGGCCACTTCTGGCGCGCACGCATCGATCACTCCCCTCTGGATGTGGTTGCATGGCACGGCACACACGCGCCGTACAAATACGACCTGCGCCGCTTCTGCGCCGTTGGGTCCATCACCCGCGACCATCCCGACCCATCGATTTTCTTGGTCCTGCACGCGCCCAGCGCGGTTCCTGGCCTGGACACCATCGACTTCGCGATCTTCGCGCCACGGGTGCTGGCCATGCAGGACACGTTCCGCCCGCCCTGGTTCCACCGCAACATCGCCAGCGAATTCATGGGACTGGTGCACGGCGCCTACGATGCAAAGGCGGAAGGCTTCCTGCCAGGGGGCGCGTCCCTGCACAACTGCATGACCGGGCACGGTCCCGATGCCGATACCTTCGAAAAGGCCAGCCGCGCCGACACCACGAAGGCCGATTACGTGACCGACACCATGGCCATCATGTTCGAGACACCCTCGGTCATCCACCCCACGCCGTTCGCGTTGGACGCCAAGCAGCGACAGCACGAGTACTACCGTTGCTGGCAGGATCTGAAGAAGCACTTCGATCCGAAGCAGGTCTGACTACTGGCCGCGTGCCGGCCGGCATTCCCTATCGGGGGCCGACCGCCGGGATCTTGTCCAGCCTGGCGGCCAGCTCAGGAAGATACGGTCCCCCCGCATCGTCCGGCGCCGACTTTCTGCTCAGGCGCTCGTAGTTTTCCTTCAGCAGAATGCCGGCAAAGTAGATGTGTTCACGCATCAGCTGCTCGGCCCGGGCGGCGTCGCGCTCGATCACGGCATCGACGATGCGGTGGTGATCACTATGCGACCGATCGATCACGCGATGGTCGTCCCACAGCATGATGCGGTCTGAAGCAAAAGGCGCCGCCTGGGCCTGATTGGTGAAGCGGCTCACCCAGGAATTCCCCGCCGCCGACAACAGCGTCTCGTGCAGCGTGATGTTCATCTGCTGGTAGGGCTGATGATCTTCCGGCAGCAGCCGGCCCTTGGACAGAATCGCATCACCCTGCGCAAGGCAGGCCTTCAACTGGCTGACTGCCGGATTCGACAAGCCCTTCTGGGCCGCGCACCGGCACGCCAGGCCTTCCAGTACCGCACGGACCTCGTACGCACCAATGATGTCCTCGTATTGATACACCCGCACCGTGTAGCCGCGCTTGGGCTGATGCTCCAGCAGACCCTCGTTGCCGAGATTGGCCAACGCGGCGCGGATGGGCGTTCGCGACACGCCCAGCTTCTGAGCCAGGGGGATTTCCTCCAGGCGATCGCCTGGCGCCAGTACCCCCTGCAGCACCCAGCTCCGGAGCGTCTGGGTGATATGGTCAGCCAAAGTGTTCATATCGCTATTGTATACATGAGGAGATCTTCATGGACTATCACCTCAGCTTATTACTGAGGGGTTTAAGGGGAATCACTAATGACCCGGCCCAATCTGTCTATGCATAATAGGCTCTCCAAGCTTGACTGGTGGCTCATGCATCACCCTTTTCCAGGTGATGACGTCGGGCACCTGAAGGGCCATCATGTATACAAAATAGGCGTCAAACCATGCAGCACACTCCCCCCGGGCACCTTCGGCTGGCCCTGGTCACAGGCGCCGGCGGCGGGATGGGCACACAGATCTGCCAACGGCTGGCCCGCGATGGCTACCGCGTGATTTCATGCGACATTTCGGCTGATCGGGCACGTGCCGCCGTCAAGGATCTGGATGGCTCCCACTTCTGGCGGGCTTTCGATGTCAGCGACGAGGACCAGGTCGACCAGACCTTCAACGCCATCGAGAAAGATCTGGGCTCTATCACCGCCGTGGTGTGCGCGGCCGGGCTGCTGCTGTTTCAGCCCGACGGCGAGCGCCCGCTCATCAAGACCACTTCGCTGGATTTATGGGAGCGCAGCATGAGCGTGAACGCACGCGGTGTTTTCCTGTGCGCTCGCGCCTACATCCGCCACCGCGAAGCGCGCCCGGTCGAAAACGGCCGATTCATTACCTTCAGCTCAGTGGCCGCCCAGCTTGGCGGCTATCGGTCCAGCGCCTCCTACATCGCTTCGAAAGCGGCTGTGCTCGGTCTGACCAAGGCCATGGCGCGGGAAGTCTCGCACATGGGGATCACGGTCAACAACATCGCGCCCGGACTGATCGACACAGAGATGCTGCGCAGCACGGTCACCAGCAGCGGCGCCCTGCAGGCGGCGGCCGAAGCCATTCCGCTGGGGCGCATCGGCACCTCCGACGAAGTCGCTGCCGCCGTCGGTTTTTTGGCCTCGCCCGAGGCCGGTTACATCACGGGCAGCGTCATCGATGTCAACGGTGGCTACCGCATGCAATAGGCCTCGCCGAGACCACATGCACCATCCAAGTTCACGAGGAGTCAACATGAAGTTCAGCACCATCAAGAAAGCTGCCCTATGCATGGCCGTCGTCGGCCTGGGACTGGGCCAGGCGGTGCAAGCCGCCGAGCCGGGCATCACGGACACCACCATCAAGATCGGACTCTTCTCGCCGCTCTCCGGCCCCGGCATGGCGTACGGCTTCGACGTGGTCAACGCCGCCAAGATGTACTACGACAAGATCAACAAGGAAGGCGGCGTCAACGGCCGGAAGATCGAGCTGGTGGTCGAAGACACCCGTTGCAACGCCAACGACCTGGTGGCCGCCGTGAAGAAACTGGTCGAACAGGACCATGTGTTCCTGCTCAACGGAGGCTCGTGCTCAGCCGCCGTGGTGGCTGCCAGGGAGTTTGTGGAACGGTCCAAGGTTCCATTCATCATGCTGAACGCCTCTGGTGACGGAGCGCTCTACCCGCCCTCGAAATACATCTACGGCGCCTTCTCGATTTCCCAGCATGCCGTGGGTGGATCCATGGTGGAATTCGCAGTGGACCACCTGAAAGCCAAGAAGATCGGCTACATCAACCACGACGACGCCTACGGCACCTGGAATCTGACCGCTGCGGAATTCCAGGCCAAGAAACATCCCGGCACCACCTTCAGTGTGCAATCCATCAGCCCGAACATCAACGATGTGACGGCGCCGATGCTGAAGGTACGCGCGGCCAACCCGGACGTTCTCCTGCTCACCACCTATGCCCGCCCGGCTGCCCTCATCATCAAGAAGGCGCATGAGCTCGGCTGGACCAAGCCCATCGTGCTCGCCGTCAACGGCGCAGCCGACGTGACGCAGCTCGTGGAAAACGTCGGGGGCGCTGCTGCACTGAAGAATTTCTACATCCAGGACGTTGTCGTCGGGCTGCCGAGCGACCCGAAGCTGAAATGGGTCTACGACATGTACAAGCAGTACTACCCTGACCTCGCTGCCAAGCCGGGCCACCCGCAAAGCTACATGACGTACGGCATCCCGCCGGCCATGACCGTGGTACAGGCCCTGAAAGAAGCCGGACCTCAGCCGACTCGCGAAAAGGTCCTGGCTGCGCTGGAACATCTGAAGCTGGACACCGGCATCATGGCCGGCCCGATCGAGTTCACGCCCACGGACCACGCAGGCCAGAAGGCGGCCATCTACATGAAATTCGATGGCACGAACAAGGAACTCATCCCCGGGTCATTCAAGAGCGACTGGACCTACACCGGGAAATAAGGTCCCTATCAGCCGTTGACCGGCGCCGCGCCTCCACCAGGGGGCTGCGGCGCTCTCGGAGCATGACATGAGTCTCTCGGATATCTGGCTGTTCCTGCAGCAGGGCGTACTGTCCGGCCTGGTCACGGGCAGCATCTACGCCCTGCTGGCGGTCGCAGTCGTCATCGTCTTCAAGACGACCGATGTGCCGAACTTCGCCCAAGGTGAAATCTTCATGGTGGGCGGCTACGCCGCGCTGTTCCTGATCCTGGTCCTGAACTGGCACTACGCGCTCGTCATCCCGGTCACGCTGCTGATCGTCGCCGTCATTTGCGCGTTCTTCCAGCGAGTGGTCATGGAGCGGGTCATCGGGGCCAAAGGCGTGGAAGTGCAGCTGGTGATCGCAACGCTGGGCCTGTCATACGTGCTGAAAGGCGCCGTCCGCCAGACCGGTCTGGGCGACGCACCACGCTCGCTGCCCGCACTCATCCCGCCCGACACGGTGATCATCGGCCAGGCGGTGCTCACACGCCTGGATCTGCTGATCTTCTTTACCGCGCTGGCCGTGATGGCCGGCCTATATCTCTTATTCAACCACACGCGTATCGGCAAGGCCATGCGCGCCGTGGGCATGAACCCGAGAGCCGCACAGATCGTGGGCGTGAGTCTGGTACGCATCCGCATGGCGGTCTGGGGGCTGGCCGGGCTCATCTCGGCGATATCCGCCATCCTGATCACACCGAAGATCCTGATCACGCCCGACATCGGTCACATCGCCATCCTGGCATTCGCCGCTGCCATCGTGGGAGGCATCACCAGCATTCCGGGCGCCATCATCGGCGGCTTCATCATCGGCATCGCAGAGAACCTCGTGGGGCTCTTCGTGTCGACCAACGCGATCGTGGTGGCACCCTTCCTTGCCATCCTCATCGTGCTCATCCTACGTCCGCAGGGCATCCTGGGCGGGAAGGTTCAGGTCAAAAAAGTATGAAGACGAATCTCGACAAATGGGCCCTGGCGCTCGCGGCCGTGGTGCTGATCGCTCTGCCCTTCCTCGCAAGCGGGTACGTCATCTACATCGTCAACCTGCTCATGATCTACATCGTGCTGGCGCTCGGCCTGCACATCGTCATCGGGGAAACCGGCCAGTTCGCGCTCGCGCACGCCGCCTTCTACGGCATCGGCATCTACACCGCCGGCATCCTCAACAACACGTTGCACCTGAACTTCGTGATTTCCATCATCGTGGCCGGTGTCGTGACGGCCATCATCGGCTACATCCTGGGAGCCCTCGCCATCCGGATGCGCGACATCTATCTGGCGCTATCCACCTTCGCCTTCGGCGAAGCCATGCAATGGGTGTTCCTGAACTGGACGGACGTCACCAACGGCTCCAACGGCTACCAGATGTCGCCCGCGCAATTCTTCGGCCTCCAGCTGACTTCCGACCTGCGGGCCTATCCGTTCGTGGTCATCTGCACAGCGCTGCTGCTGGGACTCACCGTGTGGCTGTCGCGCTCGCAACTGGGGTCCGCATTCCGGGCCGTCCGCGAAAGCGACGTGGCCGCCCAGGCCATGGGTGTCAACGCGAACGTCATCAAGCGCGTGGCCTTCATGCTGTCGGCTGCCTACGCCGGTATGGCAGGGGGCCTGTACACCACGTTCTCATCCTTCATCCACCCCGAGAGCCTGGGTTTCTGGACCACGATCCTGATTCTCATCATGATCGTCGTGGGTGGCATAGGGTCCGTGAGGGGCGCGGTCGTGGGCGCCCTGATCTTCGGCCTGATCTCGGAACTGTTGCGCCAGGTGCTGTCCTTCCAGGAAATCATCTACGGGCTGATCCTGATCGGCTTCATGATGTTCGCGCCGCGCGGGCTCTTCAGCGGTCGGCGGCGCAGACCAGATCCACTGCACCAGAATGCGGCGACTTCGGACACGACGGCTGCAAGGGAGCAGCCATGAGCACACCCATCCTGGACATCGCAGCCCTCACGGTACGTTTCGGCGGCCTGACCGCAGTGGATGAGCTGTCCTTTCAGGTGCAACCAGGTCAGATCCACGCCCTGATCGGCCCCAACGGTGCGGGCAAGTCCACCACCTTCAATTGCATCTCGCGCTACTACGCGCCGACCAGCGGTTCGATTGCCTACGCCGGCGAGGACATCACCCGCCGCGACGCAGCCGAGATGGCAGGCATGGGAGTCGCCCGCACCTTCCAGAACCTGGAGCTCTTCAACGATTTGAGCGTGGAAGAGAACGCGCTGCTGGGCACCTATTCGTACGGCGCCCGCCGACTCGGCCAGCTTCTGCGCCGGCCCGCAGCCGAGCATCGGGAACATGTCCACCATCTGCTGGAACGCGTCGGGCTGATCGACTTCCTGGACCACAAGGCCAGCAGCCTGGATTTCGGGCGCCAGAAGATGCTGGAACTTGCCCGTGCGCTGGCCATCAGGCCCCGCCTTTTGCTGCTGGACGAACCAGCGGCGGGACTGCGCAATCGGGAGATCGACAAGCTGGACAAGATCCTGACGGAGCTCTCATCCAAAGAAGGCCTGACCGTCCTGCTGGTCGAGCATGTCATGCAACTCGTGATGTCGATTTCCCACCGCATCACCGTCATGTCTTTCGGCCACAAGATCGCCGAAGGCGCGCCCGCCGAAATCCGCACGGACGAGCGCGTCATCGAAGCCTATCTGGGCAGAGGAACCAGCCATGAGTGAACCGTTCCTGTCCGTGGAATCCATTTCCGCATCGTACGGCAACATTGCCGCCTTGCATGAAGTCTCGTTGAGCGTCCCCCGCGGGGAAATCGTGGCCCTGCTGGGCGCCAACGGCGCGGGCAAGTCCACCACGCTGAACGTGATCTCCGGACTGGTGCGCGCCACGCACGGCACGGTTCGCCTGGAAGGCAAGCCCATCCATCGCATGGGGACTGATCACATCGTCCAGCAAGGCATCATCCAGGTCCCGGAAGGACGCGAGATCTTCCGCGACATGAGCGTACGTGAGAACCTGGAAATGGGTGCCTACACCCGCAAGGACCGCGCTGCCGTCGCGCGTGACCTGGACGCCATGTGTGACATCTTCCCGCGCCTGCGCGAACGCATCGCGCAGAAGGCCGCCACGCTGTCCGGCGGCGAGCAGCAGATGCTGGCCACGGCCCGCGCCATGATGGCCAGGCCCCGGATGATCCTGATGGACGAGCCCTCCATGGGGCTGGCGCCACTGGTGGTCGAACAGATCTTCAACACCGTCCGTACGCTGAACCGGGAGCAGGGCATCACCATCCTGCTCGTCGAACAGAACGCGAAGCTGGCCCTGTCCGTGTCCAGCCACGCGTACATCCTGGAGAACGGCGAACTGGCGCTGCAGGGCCCGTCCGCCGATCTCATCAGCGACGAGGCCGTGCAGCGCGCCTATCTGGGTGCATGAATTTGCAAGAGAGGATCGAATGAAATTGCTGGATCAAAAACTGGCGCTGGTCACAGGCGCCTCGGGTGGGCTCGGATCGGCCATCGCGCTGGGCTTCGCCCGCCAGGGCGCCCGCGTCATCGTTGCCGACCTGAACCGGCCGGGTGCTGAAGCCGTCGCCCAGGAAATCCGCGATCTTGGCGGCTCCGCCTGGGCCGAGGCCGTGGACGTCACGGACCGGTCCGCCGTCCGCTCCTGGGCCGACGACCTCCAAACCCGCATGGGCCCCATCGACATCCTGATCAACAACGCCGGGATATCGGGGCGCGCGCGCTTTGACGATCCCCAGTCGGCCGAGGTCTGGGACCGTATCATTTCAGTCAACCTGGAGGGCGTCTTCAACGTCACCCACGCCTTCGTCGAACAGCTCAAGGCGACGCACGGCAGCATCATCAGCCTGTCCTCCATCGTGGCTTTCGCCAGCGGCCCATCGACCGCCGCGTACATCGCCTCCAAGGGAGCGGTACGCTCGCTGACCCAGGCGCTGGCGCGCGACCTGGCCCCGCACGGGGTCCGCGTGAACGCCGTGGCGCCAGGCTTCATGCTGACCGACATGGTGAAACCCCAACTCACCACCCCAGGCGGAACTGACTGGTTCATGAAGCGCGCACCCATGGGGCGTGGCGGCGAACCAGAGGAAATTGTGGGCCCCATCGTCTTCCTGGCTTCCGAGATGGCCAGCTATGTGACGGGCGTCGTGCTGCCGGTGGACGGCGGCTTTCTGTCAGCCTGAGAAAGGAAATACTCATGAATGCAGTGGCATTGGTCACCGGCGCCGCCGGCGGCATGGGACAGGTCATCGTCCGGCGGCTTGCGCAGGATGGATTTTCCGTCGTGGCGGTGGACCGGGCCGAAGCCCCCCTGACCGAACTGGAGCGCCAATTGAAGCCGAAGGGACTGGACATCCGGACATGCGTCGCGGATCTGGCCCGGGAAGCGGACATCGTGGAGCTGATCGACGGGTTGCCCCAGTTGTCGGCGCTGGTCAACAGCGCCGGCCTCTTCGACGAGCGGGACTTCTTCGAACTGACGCAGGAAGACTTCCGCCGCATGTACGAGCTGAACCTGATCGCGGCCGCCACACTCACGCAGCGTGCTGCCGCACGAATGAGCGCCGGCGCCAAGATCATCAACATCGCCTCACGCGCCTATCTGGGTGCACGCCACCACGCGCACTATGTGGCGTCCAAGGCCGCCCTGGTCGGTTACACGCGCGCCAGCGCCATGGAACTCGCGCCCAGGGGAATCCTGGTCAACGCCATCGCACCGGGCCTCATCGACACCCCGATGCTGCGTGCCCTCAGCCCCGAACGGCTTGCAGCACAACTTGCCCTGCAACCCACGGGCAAGGCCGGCACACCGGAGGACATCGCCAACGCGGTGTCCTTCCTGGCGTCACCCGGCATGTCCTTCATCACGGGACAGGTGCTGTTCGTGGACGGCGGCAAATCACTGGGCGGATCGGGAGCCTGATCACCATGGAAAACATCGAATGGAGCCAAACCGTCGACGTGCTGGTCGCGGGTTCGGGAGCGGGCGGGATGTCGGCCGCCCTGACGGCGCATTTTGAAGGGCAGGACGTTCTGCTGATCGAGAAGACCAGCCGGATTGGCGGTTCGACCGCCGTTTCGGGTGGGGCCATCTGGATTCCACTGAACCCCGGCGCGGCTGCAGCCGGCCACGGCGACGATACCTACGAAAAGGTCTGGGAGTATCTACGGCAGATCGTGGGCAACGCCTCCCCGGATGACCTGAAGGAATCCTATCTGCGGAACGGCCCCGACATGCTGGACTACATGCGGGCGCATCAGGTCCTGGACGTGGCGACCCGGGCGTATTCTCCGGACTACTACCCCGACCGCCCCGGCGCCGCACTCGGCGGGCGGGTGGTGGACCCGACCGCATTCGACGGCAAGCAGCTGGGCGGGCATTTCAAAGAGCTGCGCGACCCGCTGAAGGAATTCGTGGTGCTGGGCGGCATGATGGTGACCGTCACCGACGTCTACCACCTGCTCGCGGCCACGCGCTCCCTGAAATCCTTCTGGTATTCCGGCAAGCTGGTCCTGAACTTCTGGCTGGACCGCCTGCGCGGCTACCATCGAGGCACCCGACTGCTGCTGGGCAACGCGCTGGCTGGGCAGTTGTTCCACGCCGTCCTGAAGCACAAGGTTCCCTACCAGCTCGACACTGCGGCACGCCGCCTGCATCGCGACCAAGACGGACGAATCATCGGCATCACGGTGCAGCAGAATGGCACGCAGCGCCATATCCGGACACGCAAGGGCGTCGTCATCGCCACGGGGGGCTTTCCGTGGAACGCGCAGCTTCGCGAGGAATTCTTTCCCAAACCCACGGGCCCCTGGTCCATGTCGCCGGAGGACGACAGTGGCGATGGCATCCTGCTGATGCGAGACGCCGGCGCCGTCATGGGAACTGGTCATGTGGCACCCGCATCCTGGGCGCCCGTCTCCCTATGGACGAAGCCCGACGGCACCGTCACCCGCTACCCGCACCTGGTCTGGGAGCGCGCCAAGCCCGGCCTGATCGCCGTCAATCACAAGGGCGAGCGCTTCGTCAACGAGTCCACGTCATATCACGAATTCGTGAAGGCCATGTACGCATCGGCAGACGGGCCGGAAATTCCGGCCTGGCTATTGTGCGACAGACAATTCATCGATACCTGGGGACTCGGCCTGGCGCTGCCTGGCGGCCGGCCACGCCAGCACCTGATCCGGGACAAGTACTTGGTCGAGGCCCCCACGCTGGCCGCATTGGCGGGGAAGATCGGCGTGGATGCTCGGCGCCTGCAGGCCACCGTGACCCGCTACAACCAGTTCGCCGCCAAGGCCGAAGACCCGGATTTCGGG
Organism: Castellaniella sp.; assembly: GCF_004321985.1. Lineage (GTDB taxonomy): Bacteria > Pseudomonadota > Gammaproteobacteria > Burkholderiales > Burkholderiaceae_B > Castellaniella. Next base: position 51,582 of record NZ_SCQN01000042.1, read on the forward strand.
AAAGGCTCGACGGCCTACAACCGGAACCTGGGCGATCCGTCCCACCAGCCAAACCCCTGCCTGCGCGCGATTGGCGATGGTCCCTACTATGCAGTACAAGTGGTGGCGGGCGACATCGGGACGTCCTGCGGCATCCACACCGATCCAGGCGCCCGTGCCTTGGATGCCGACGGACGGGCCATCCCCGGGCTTTTCGTCGCCGGCAACGACATGCAGTCGGTCTTCGGCGGCACCTACCCGGGGTCGGGCATCACCCTGGGCCCGGCGCTGACCTTCGGCTGGATGGCCGGACGCGCACTGGCCACGATGAACAACGAATAACCGAAAGGAAAACCAATGAAGCTGTACTACTCCACCACATCCCCGTACGTTCGCAAATGCCTGATCGCAGCGCATGAACTCGGTCTCATCGACCAGATCCAGATCGTGCCCGTCGTGACCATGCCCACCCAGCACAATGCGGAACTCATGGGACAGAACCCCCTTTGCAAGCTGCCGACGCTGGTCCTGGAAAACGGGTCGGTGCTCTACGACAGCCGCGTGATCAGCGAATACCTGAATACTCTCGCGGGCGGTTCCCTGATTCCCGAAGGAGACGCACGCTGGGACACACTGGTGCGCCAGTCGCTCGCCGACGGATTGCTGGATGCCGCGCTGCTGATGCGTTACGAATCGGTTCTGCGCCCCAAGGAATTCCAATGGGCCAGCTGGCAACAGACCCAGGAGGACAAGGTTCGCAGCGCACTTCGCCAACTGGAATCGACCGCTGCGAGCTGGGTGAACCGCCTGGATCTGGGCACGATCGCGGCCGCAAGCGCCCTGAGCTACCTCGATCTGCGATTTGCAGAACTGGACTGGCGCGCCAGCGCACCGGTGCTCGAGTCATGGTTTGCCGCGTTCAGCGAACGTCCTTCCATGCGCCAGACCCAGTTCAAGGCCTGAGCATGGCTGCGGGCGCTCAAGCCACCCACGCCTGCTGGCCAACGTGCTCATGCAGATAGGCGACAAACGCCTCGGCGGCCGGAGACAGGCTGGCATGCTGATGGCTGTAGACAAAGAACTGCCGGCGGATCTCCGGATCGTGCAATGGACGCATGCGCAACCCGTAAAGATTCACCAGCGTGCTCGCATAGGTCAGGCACATGGTCACGCCCAAGCCGGCGCTGACCATGCTGAGCGCGGTGCTCATGAACGCCACTTCGTGCCGGGGGCGCATCGCCATCATGGCTACAGTGCCATGCAGATCCATGACGAGCTGCTCGGTGAACTGCCCCTGCAGGGCAATCAGCGGATGACGCACCAGATCGGTCCAGGTGATCCGCTCTTCAGCCTCCAGTGGATGCCCGGCGGGGAAAACAGCCATGAACGGCAGGTCGAACAACGGGTCCGCATCCAGCTCGGTCAGACCCTCCCGGTAAGGTCCGATACTGATGTCCACCTCGCCCCGAAGCGCCTGGGCAATGGCGTCTTCGACGGCGCAGTCGACGAGCCGGATCCGGATATCGGGATGCGCCCGCTGAAAACCGGCAATCACATCCGGCATCAGCGTGCTGGCCATCAGTTGTGGCGCGGCGATGCGCACGACACCGCGCCGCAGCCGCTTGAGTTTGTCGATGTCTTCAAGCGCCCCATCCAGATCACGGAGAAGCCGCGTCGCGACCGAATGAAATTCACGCCCGGCCTCGGACAGATGGATTCTCCGCGTATTGCGATCCACCAGCCGCACCCCCACCTGGCTTTCCAGCTCCTTGATCAGGCCGCTGAGCGCCGACTGGGTGATGTGCAACGATTCGGCGGCGCGGGTAAAGCTCCCGGTCCTGGCGACAGCCGTAAAGGCGCGCAATTGGCGCAGCGTCACATCCATCTGTTGATCCTATGAATCGATGGAGAAAAACCGTTTGAATGATAGCTGGAAACTGCTTCTAATCGTCAATCTGTTCCATAAAACTTCAATCGTCCCCCGGATTCATCATGAAACTCGCCACCCTCAAAACGACCGGCCGTGACGGCCAGCTTATCGTCGTCACCCGCGACCTGTCGCGCTACATCGCCGTGCCGCAGATCGCCGCGACGCTGCAGGCCGCACTGGACGACTGGTCAGACTGCGAGCCGCGACTGCGGGCCGTCTACGACCAACTGAACGCCGGACACGTTGCGGGCGCACAGCCCTTTGACGCCGCCGCCTGCCACTCGCCTCTGCCGCGTGCCTATCAGTGGGCGGACGGATCGGCCTATCTGAATCACGTGGAGCTGGTCCGCCGCGCCCGCAACAGCCAGGTCCCAGCTTCCTTTTTCACCGACCCGCTGATGTACCAAGGGGGGTCGGACTCCTTCATCGGACCGCGCGACCCCATCATCGCCGACAGCGAGGACTGGGGCATCGACATGGAGGCCGAAGTCACGGTGGTGACGGACGACGTCCCCATGGGGACCTCACCTGAGGACGCCATTGCAAGGATCCGCCTGCTGATGCTGGTCAACGACGTGTCATTGCGCGGTCTGATCCCCGGTGAACTCGCCAAGGGCTTCGGCTTCTTCCAGTCCAAGCCCGCCAGCGCATTCTCACCGGTCGCCGTGACCCCCGACGAGCTGGGCAACGCCTGGGCCGGCGGCAAGGTCCACCTGCCCATGCGCGTGGACCTGAACGGTGAGCCGTTCGGGCGCCCCGACGCGGGCCAGGACATGACCTTCCATTTCGGCCAACTCATCGCGCACGCCGCCCACACACGGGATTTGGAAGCCGGCAGCATCATCGGCTCGGGGACTATTTCCAACAAGCAGGGGGGCCTCAACGGTTCCAGCATCCGCAACGGCGGCGTGGGCTATTGCTGTATCGCCGAAGTCCGCATGTACGAAACTATCGAGACCGGCAAGCCGTCGACGCCCTTCATGCACTTCGGCGACCGGGTGCGCATCCACATGGAGGACGCCCAGGGACAGGATATTTTCGGCACAATCGACCAGGTGGTCACGCAGCGCACAGGAGCCTGAATACCATGTACCAGCTCTATTCGTACTTCCGCAGCTCGGCGGCCTACCGGGTGCGCATCGCGCTGGGCCTGAAAGGCCTGGACTTCGCACTGACCCCGGTGCACCTGCTCAGGCACGGCGGAGAGCAAAACCAGGCCGAATACCGCCGCATCAACCCCGAAGGCCTGGTTCCGGCGCTGGTCCAGGGCGGGACGGTCCTCACCCAATCCCTGGCGATCATCGAGTATCTGGACGAGGTCCACGGCCCGCGCTCGCTCCTGCCCGACAATCCGCTGGCGCGCGCCCGTGTCCGCGCGCTCGCCCTGCAGGTCGCCTGCGATATCCATCCGCTGAACAACCTGCGGGTCCTGCGCTGGCTGGCCCACGAGATGCAGGCTGAACAGCCCGTCCGCGATACCTGGTACCGGCACTGGGTCACATTGGGATTCGATGCACTGGAAGCCAGTCTGCAGTCTCCGGACACCGGCCTGTGCTGCCACGGCGATACGCCCGGTCTGGCCGACTGCTGCCTGATCCCGCAGGTCTACAACGCCCGACGTTATGAAATGGACCTGTCGGCATGGCCAACGATCGCCCGCATCGCTGAGCATTGCAACACACTGCCCGCGTTCCATGCGGCCAGACCGGAGGCACAGCCAGACGCGGAATGAAGGCCCCGCTAACGAACAGAACATCTGGCCGCAGAGATCTGTAAAATTCCGGGCATGGCACCCTCCCGTCTTGCACCGAGCAACCCCGCTTCGCGCGATACCGACCGTTCGCAGGCCACCATCCTGCGCGCGGCGCGCGATGAATTCTCGGATCATGGGTTCGCCGGCGGACGGGTCGACCGCATCGCGGATCGTGCGGGGGTCAACAAACGCCTCATCTACTACTACTTTGGCAATAAGAACGAGCTGTTCCTCTCGGTGCTGGAAAACGCATACGCAGACATCCGCAACGCGGAAAAAGGGCTGCACCTGGACCAGCTGCAACCCACCGACGCGCTGCGCACGCTGATCCGCTTCACCTGGCACTACGTCCTCGAACATCCCGAATTCCCGTCCCTGCTGGGTAGCGAAAACCTGATGCGCGCCAGCCACCTGAAGAAATCCAAAAAGATCCGGGACATGCACTCCCCCTTCGTGAAGATGCTGGACACACTGTTGACCCGCGGGCACGAACAGGGGATTTTTCGTGCAGGCATCGACCCCGTGCAGCTCTACATCTCGATCGCCGCGCTAGGATTTTTCTACCTCGGCAATAACGCGACGCTATCCGTCATCTTCGGCAAAGACCTGAAGGCGACCAAAGAGCTGGACGAACGCCTTGCCCATATGACGGAACTCGTCGTGGGCTACGCCACGAACGTCACCACGCCGCTCACGATCTGACCCCCGCACTGGCGGCCGCCAGGGATTACCCTAGCGGCCGTTGACAGCCCAAGACTGTGATCCGCATAATTCACCAGACGGTGAATTAACGCCCTCTTTCCGAGAGTCGCTGATGCTGCGTAAGTTGATGATGTCGCCGGCCATTCGGCCGATCTTGCTGGTCGTCTTCCTGGTGGTGCTATGGGATCTGACGATCCGCATCTTCCACATCCAGCCATATCTCATCCCGCCCCCCGCCAAGGTCTTGACGCAACTGATCGAGCAGTGGCCAATGCTGCTGACACAGAGCTACTTCACCACTGAAGCGACGGTCTGGGGGTTCCTGCTGTCCATCGCCGTCGGCGTGCCCATCGCCATGGTGATCGCCTACTCACGGCTGATCGAATCCTACGTCTATCCGCTTCTGGTGTTCTCGCAGAGTGTCCCTAAGGTCGCCATCGCGCCGCTCTTCGTCGTGTGGTTCGGCTTCGGCATCCTGCCCAAGATCATCACTGCGTTCCTGCTGGGTTTCTTCCCCATCGTGGTCGCCACGGTCATGGGCTTCAAGTCCGTTGAATCGGACATGCTGGACCTGGCGCGTTCCATGGGTGCGAGCCGCCTGCAGACCTTCATCAAGATCAGCCTGCCAGCCGCGCTCCCTGCGCTTTTCAGCGGGCTCAAGGTCTCGGTCACGCTTGCCGTGGTGGGCGCAGTGGTCGGCGAATTCGTCGGATCCAATTCCGGGATCGGCTATGTGCTGCAGGTCGCCAATGGCAACTTCGACCTGCCACTGATGTTCGCCGGGCTGGTTCTGCTGTCAGTCATCGGAGTGCTGCTGTTTGCAATCGTCGATCTCGTCGAACAGTTCATGATCCCGTGGCACGTATCTGTGCGCAAATAGTTCCGGCGACGGCTGACCACACTGAATTTTCAAAAAGGGGCACGGAGCCCTGGGAGACACTTCATGATCAACAAGCTCATCAAAGCAGGTCTGGGTCTGGCGCTGTCAGCCGTGATGCTGGGTACCGCCGCCGTTCCGGCACAGGCTCAGCAAAAGCCGAAGGACAAAGTTTCCCTGATGCTGAACTGGTATCTGTACAGCGAACACGCCCCATTCTTCCTGGGAAAGAAGCTGGGCTACTACGCTGATGAAGGCATAGACCTGGACATCCAGGAGGGCCGCGGCTCTGCCGTGACGGCCCAGGCCGTTGCAGCACAGTCCGTCCAGTTCGGCTACATCGACGTAACCACCATGATCAAGGCCGCCGCCCGGGGTGCACCATTGATTTCCACCGGTGTGCTGTTCCAGATCAGCCCGATGTCGGTCATGGCCTTCGAGGACAAGAACATTCGCACGCCCAAGGAGATCATCGGCAAGACCGTCGCCGTGACGCCTGGGGACGCGCTGTCGCAGGTCTGGCCGATCTTCCTGAAGGTCAACCACATCGATCCCACCCAGATCAAGACCGTTTCGGGCGATGCTCAGACCAAGCTGAACGCGGTCATGACCGGGCGAGCCGACATGCTGCTGGGTTACGTCATGGACCAGGCCATCAAGTTGCAAGACGCAACCGGCAGAAAGGTCTATCCAATTCGCTTTGCGGACTATGGCGTCAACCAGATCAGCTCGGGAATCGTGGTCAACAAGGAATGGCTTGCCAAGAACCAGGATCTGACGCGGCGCTTCATGCGGGCCTCGACACGAGCCGTGGAAGCAGCCGTCAAGGATCCGCAGGCGGCAGTGGACGCCATGCTGGAAGCCAAGCCCAAGGCGGGGGTGGCCGCCACGCTGCTCATCGGTCTGCAGCGCAGCATCGCCCTCTACCACACCAAGGAAACCAAAGGCCAGCCGCCTTTCCGCGTCACCATGGGCAACGTGGACAAGTCTCTGAACCTGCTGGTCGAATATGGCGCCATCGACAAGGACCACCGTGGCAAACCCGGCGACTACGTGACGCTGGACTATCTCCCGAAGAACTAATCCCGACTCTGGTCCTCATGTCTGACGATATCCTCATCCAGGCCCACGGCGTCACCAAGGTCTATCAGACCCGCGACGGTGCGGTTGAATCTCTCAAGCCGCTGGATTTCGCGATCCACAAGGGAGAATTCGTCTCGGTGGTCGGCCCATCAGGATGCGGCAAGAGCACCTTGCTCAAGATGGTGGCCGGCCTGCTGCCCGTGACGGCGGGGACACTCTCGCTCGGCGGCCAACCCATCACGGCGCCACGAAAGGATGTGGGTATCGTTTTTCAGAGCGCCGTACTGCTGGCATGGCGCGACGTACTGAGCAATATCCTGCTGCAGGCGGAAATGCGGCACATGCCCAAGGGATCTGCACGCGCCAGAGCGCTAGAACTCATCAAAATGGCGGGGCTGGCGGGCTTCGAGAAGAAATATCCCTGGCAGCTCTCGGGCGGCATGCAGCAGCGCGCATCCATCTGCCGCGCCTTGCTGCACGATCCCCCATTGCTTCTGATGGACGAGCCCTTCGGGGCGCTAGATGCCATGACGCGCGAAAACATGAACCTGGAGCTTCAAAGGATCTGGGCTGAATCGCGCAAAACGGTTCTCCTGATCACCCACAGCATCCCTGAGGCCATTTTCCTTTCGGACAGAGTCATCGTCATGAGCGAACGGCCTGGATCCATCGCAGCCATCTACGACATCCAACTGCCCCGGATGCGTTCACTGGACGTGATGGGTACCCCCGAATTCGCGTCATACGCCAAGCAGATCCGCAAGCACTTCTACTCCGAAGGCATCCTGGATCAATAGGCACACCGTCGGCTGAGAATCACCATCATGTCCGCCCCCCTCTTTCGCATCGACGACATCCGCCTGGCCGAACGCGACGTGGCGCTGCGCCTGCCCTTCCGGTTTGGGAGCGCGACGGTCCGCAGTTGCCCGCAGGCCTTCGCACAGGTGCGGATCCGCTTCGGAGACGGCGCAACGGCGACCGGCCACGCAGCTGAAATGATGATTCCGAAGTGGTTCGACAAACGCCCCGCGCTGTCGCAGGACGACAACGTCCGCCAACTGCGGGATGCGCTGGCGATGGCACGAGACGCCTACCGATCGGACTCGGCACCCAGTACTGCCTGGGGACACTTTGCAAGGTGGTACACGGATTTGCAGTCCGCTGCCGCCAAGCGCGATCTGCCCGCGTTGGTGGCATCCTACGGCCCGGCCCTGCTGGATCGCGCCATCCTGGACGCCTTGTGCCATCACCTGAAGCTAAGCTTCGGCCAGGCCATGACAGCCAATATCCCTGGCATGAACCCGGCCGACAGCGGCTTGGTCAGCGATCTTCGCGATTTCGACTTCAATGCCTTCCTGGCCGCGCACGACGCAAGCAGCATGGACCGGAAAATTGCCGCCAGGCACACGGTCGGCCTGGCGGATGCGTTGACAGGCGCTCCGGCGGGTCTTCCCGAAGACGGCCTGCCCGTCACGCTGGCGCAGGCCGTCGCCCGCTACGGCCATGACTACTTCAAGATCAAATTGTCGGGCGACACGGCGGCCGACCTGCGGCGCCTGGCGGACATCACTGCCGTCATCAGTCAAAACATGCGACTGGTCTCGCTGGACGGCAATGAACAGTTCGAAGATCAGGCCCACCTGGCGCAATTCACGGAAGCGCTGGAACGGCATCCGGATCTTGGCCCGCTGCGCGCGCACCTGGCCTACATCGAGCAGCCCCTTCCGCGGTCCAGCACACTGACCAGCGATCTCTCTGCACGGAAGCAGCCGTACGCCCTTCTGATCGACGAATCGGACGCCACGCTGGACTCGTTCCTCGAGGCCAGACCGCTCGGATACACCGGCGTCTCCAGCAAATCCTGCAAGGGCTTCTACAAGTCCGTGATCAACGCAGCACGCTGCGCGCACTGGCCGGTCAGCGACGGACGCCCCTACTTTCTGTCTGCGGAAGACCTCACCATGCAGGCAGGAATCGGGGTCCAGCAGGATCTGGCGCTGGTGGGCTGGCTCGGACTCGAGCATGTCGAGCGCAACGGCCACCACTACGTCAACGGGCTGGCCGGTACCCCGGACACAGAACAAAACCAGTTTCTGTCGCAATTTCCGGCTCTGTACGAACGCAGCAACGGCGCCGTACGCCTGCATATCGCACAAGGCCGGATCGATCTGTCGGATCTGGACTGCCCAGGCTTTGCCACGGGTACGGACGAACCCATCACCTGGAGCACTCTGCGCTCCACACACTGAAGGAATGTCATGAAGACACAACGTCTTGGAATCATCATGCATGGCGTCACCGGCCGCATGGGAACCAATCAGCACCTGATCCGCTCGATCGCAGCGATTCGCCGCCAGGGCGGTGTCGCGCTGCCAAACGGCGACAAGGTCATGCCCGATCCTATCCTGGTGGGGCGCAATCTGGACAAGGTGCGAGCTCTCGCGGCGGCGAACGGGGTCGAACGCTGCACCGACGATCTGGCCGGCGCACTGGCCAATGCCGACGACACCGTCTTCTTCGACGCAGGCACCACGCTGATGCGGCCCCAGCTTCTCACACAGGCCATCGCTGCCGGGAAGCACATTTACTGCGAAAAACCTATCGCAACGGGCCTGGAAGAAGCCATGAGGGTCTGCGAACTTGCGCGCAGCGCCGGCATCAAGCACGGCGTCGTCCAGGACAAGCTTTTCCTGCCGGGACTGCGCAAGCTCGACATGCTTCGCCGCTCGGGCTTCTTCGGACGCATGCTCTCGGTGCGCATCGAATTCGGCTACTGGGTCTTCGAAGGCGATCTCCAGCCGACCCAGCGCCCTTCCTGGAACTCCCGCAAGGAAGACGGTGGCGGCATGATCCTGGACATGTTCTGCCACTGGCGTTACGTGCTGGACAACCTGTTCGGCACGGTCCAGTCCGTTTCGTGCCTGGGGACCACGCACATTCCCCAGCGCTGGGACGAGCAGGGCACCCCCTTCAAGGCGACCGCCGACGACGCGGCCTATGCGACATTCCAGCTCAAGGGCCACAACGGCGAACCGGTAATTGCGCAGGTCAACTGCTCCTGGGCCACTCGTGTGCGGCGCGACGATCTGGTCACCTTCCAGGTCGACGGCACCCATGGTTCCGCCGTCGCGGGCCTGACCGGATGCGTGGCACAGTCCCGCGTCAACACGCCCCGCCCCGTCTGGAACCCGGACGAAAAGCAGAAGATGCCATTCCTGGAGCAATGGCAAGAAGTACCGGACACGGAGACCTACGACAACGGCTTCAAGATTCAGTGGGAGCACTTCATTCGCCACGTCGTGGCCGACACCCCGTTCCGCTGGACATTGGAAGAAGGCGCAAAAGGCGTGCAGCTCGTCGAGAAGGCCCTGCAAAGCTGGGAGGAGCGGCGCTGGATCGACGTACCCGCCCTCTTCCCGCAACCCTGAGGAAGGCTCTCATGACCACATCCCTGCAACTGCCCGGTTCGACGGGCAAAATCGAACACTACACGCTGCAAGGCGACCCCATCCGCAGGCCGCCCGGCAACGCCGCATTCAATCGGGTGGCCTACTCGGCAGCGCACGTGGTGGCTGATCCGCTGGCCGCCGGAAATCCCTGGACCGAGTGTCACATCGACTGGGACACCACGATCGCGTACCGACGACATCTATGGTCGCTGGGGCTGGGAGTGGCCGAAGCAATGGACACCGCGCAACGCGGCATGGGGCTGGACTGGGCAACTTCGCTGGAACTCATCCGGCGATCACTGGATGCCGCGCGGGACATCCCCGGCGCCCGCATCGCCTCAGGATGCGGGACGGACCATTTGGATCCCTCACAAGCGCGCAGCGTCGACGACGTGATCCACGCCTACGAAACCCAGGCGGATGCCATCGAGGCCCTGAACGGGCGCCTGATTCTCATGGCGAGCCGGGCGCTGGTCCGGGTGGCGCGCAGCCCGGACGACTATGTTCGGGTCTATGACCGGATCCTGAGTCAGGTCAAGGAACCCGTCATTCTCCACTGGCTGGGCGACATGTTCGACCCTCAGCTGAAGAATTACTGGGGCGACGAAGACCTCTCCAAGGCCACCGACACGGTCCTGGCTGTCATCGCAAACCACGCCGGGAAGGTGGACGGCATCAAGATCTCGCTGCTGGACAAGACGCGCGAAATCGATCTGCGCCGCCGGCTTCCGGCACATGTCCGCATGTATACCGGCGATGATTTCAACTACGCGGAACTCATCGCAGGAGACGGCGAGGGCGATCTGCCGAACCATCGGTACAGCGACGCGCTGCTCGGAATCTTCGACGCGATTGCACCGGCCGCCAGCGCGGCCCTGGCGGCACTCGCCGCCGGCGACATCCAGCAATTCAAGAAGATCCTCGCACCTACCGTCCCGCTGTCGCGTCATATCTTCGCCGCTCCAACCCGCTTCTACAAAACCGGGGTGGTCTGCATGGCTTGGCTCAACGGCCATCAGAATCACTTCTGCATGGTGGGCGGCCAACAAAGCGCGCGTTCCACGCTGCACATGGCGGAACTGTTCCGCCTCGCCGATCGGGCAGGAGTCCTGGAGAGCCCCGAGCTGGCCACGAGGCGCATGCGCCAGTGGCTGGAGATCCACGGAATTCCTCAGGACTGAAGGGCCCAGCCATGCGCGACCTATCCGCAAATCACGATCTCATGTCGCTCAACACGGCGACAGTACGCAAGCAGTGGCGCCTGGATCAGATCATCGACGAGTGTGCCAGGCGCAACATACGGGCCATCTCACCGTGGCGCGATCAGGTCGCGGCCGTCGGCCTTGACGTCGTCGCCCGGCGGCTGCGCGAGGCGGGGATCCGACTTTCAGGCTACTGCCGAGGCGGCTTCTTCCCGGCGGCCGACGCCTCCGGCCTGGCTGCGGCGCTCCAGGACAACCGGGTAGCCATCGACGAAGCCAAGACCCTGGGAGCCCCGTGCGTAGTGCTCGTCGTAGGTTCCCTGCCAGGCGCCCTGCAGGGCCGGCCGGCATACACGGATCTGAACCGCGCCCGGCACGAAGTGCATGACGGCATCGCCGCAACTCTGGAATACGCACGAAGCGTCCAGATGCCCCTGGCTATCGAGCCCCTGCACCCCATGCAGGCTGCGGAGCGGGCCTGCATCAACACGCTGGAGCAGGCCCTGGATTTATGCGATGAGCTGGATCCGGCACAAAGCGGAATGCTGGGAGTCGCCGTCGACATCTATCACGTCTGGTGGGACCCAAAACTCTACGCCCAAATCCGGCGGGCTGGCAAAAAACGCCTGCTTGCCTACCACGTCTGCGACTGGCTCACTCCAACTGCGGACCTGCTCAACGACCGTGGGATGATGGGGGACGGCGTCGTCGAACTCAAGCCCATCCGCAACCAGATGGAAGAGTCCGGCTACGCGGGCTACTGCGAGGTGGAGATCTTCTCGGAGCACTGGTGGGGTCTGCCCGGAGGCGCGGTGCTCGACACCTGTGTGGAACGGCACAAGACCGTGGTGTGATCGAGGCACATGATCAATCACCGAGCCGTCAACCGTGAACAATTCCATCTCACGCCTTCAGATGCGGCTCGGAATTTGACATAACCTCAAGTTCATGTCAAAATCGCCGATTGCCTGTTTTCTGACCCTCTGACCTAGCCCGCACTTCCTGCGTGCCATCCAGGTTGATCCGGTCGACACACGCGACTGACCGCTGCAGCAGACCTTTGCAGCGCCAACCTGGCGAGATTCCACTTTTCATCTCGCAGCACACTGCCCACCCATCTGGGCACAGGGAACTCATGTCTTTCGAAACACTGGGGTTAGGCCCCGAACTCGTCTCCGCCTTGCACGAACAAGGTATCGATACCCCCACGCCTGTTCAGGCAGCCGCCATCCCGCAGGCGCTGGCCGGACGCGATCTGATTGTGTCGTCGCAAACCGGCAGCGGGAAGACCGCTGCCTTCATGCTGCCGGCGCTGGAGCGGCTGAGCCACCATAGCGGCACCGGTGGACGCGGCGTCCAGGTCCTGGTGCTGGCGCCGACGCGTGAACTCGCCATGCAGGTGGCGGATGCCACACGCGACTACAGCAACCATCTCAAACAGTTGCGCGTGGCCACGGTCGTGGGCGGCATGCCTTACGGTGCACAGATCAAATCGCTGGCCCGACGCGTTGACGTACTGGTGGCGACCCCAGGTCGCCTGATCGACCATCTGCAGGCACGGCGCGTCAACCTGTCCACGGTTCAGGCCCTGGTGCTGGACGAGGCCGACCGCATGCTAGACATGGGCTTCATCGAAGACATCGAAGCCATCGTCAGCCGCACGCCTGAAACCCGGCAGACACTGCTGTTTTCAGCCACGCTGGATGGGAAGGTCGCACACCTGACGGCGAATCTGCTGCGCGACCCGCAGCGCATCGAGATCGCACCCACCCAGAAAGACCATTCGAACATCCAGCAGCACCTGCTGTACGCCGACGACGGGTCGCACAAGCGCTCGCTGCTCGACCACCTGCTGCGCGATCCCGACCTGGATCAGGCCATCGTATTTACCGCCACCAAACACGGCGCCGATGAACTGGCCGGCCACTTGTCCGACCAGGGATTCCCTGTGGCCGCGTTGCACGGCGACATGAACCAGCGCCAACGCACCCGGACGATGGAACTGCTGCAAAAAGGCCGCGTACGCGTCCTGGTGGCCACTGACGTCGCGGCCCGCGGCATCGATGTTCAGGCGATCAGCCACGTCGTGAACTTCGACCTGCCGATGCAGGCTGAAGACTACGTTCACCGGATTGGCCGCACCGGGCGCGCCGGGCGTTCAGGACAGGCGTTCACGCTGGCGGTGCCGGCCGAACGGCACAAGATCCGCCGGATCGAACACTTCATCGGCCACGCGATTCCCGCTGAAACCATCCAGGGCCTGGAGCCCAAGCGCGCTGTCCGCCCCACCTACAAGGACCACCCCAGAAAGGCACGTCCGCAAGGCAGTCGGCCGACCACCAAAACCCCCTGGCACAAAGAGGGCAGCGCGGTAGAGAACAAATCGCCATGGCACAAGGACTCGGCCGCGCCCCGCGCCAAGTCCCCGTGGCAGAAGGACGCGAACGCAGCCGGCGCCAAGGGCCGTCCCGCACGGGACTCCCGCCCCGGAAAACCCAACGGCAAACACGGCTCCGCTCAGCAGCCCCACGACAACCGCCGCAGCGCCGGTCGCTATCCCCAACAGGCAAGCTACTGATGCGAGGGCGGCAGTCGCCGCCTATCGCAGGTCACGGGAGCCGCGCGAAGCCGCTCCCACAGGCCTCGATCAGCGCGCCAAGTCCGCCACCATCCGGTCCAGGAACGACTCGCACGCTTCGACCTGGGACACTTCGATGTATTCATTGGGCCGGTGCGCCTGGTCGATAGACCCGGGGCCGCAAATCACGACTGAGAATCCACGACCCTGGAACTGTCCGCCCTCGGTGGCATAAGGGACCACGCCGCAATGGGTATGACCAGACAACCGCATCGCGATCCGCTGTGCCGTATCGTCGTCCCCGTGACTGGCCAGCGGTGGAGCATCCGCGCGCATCTCGGTGGTGATGGAAGCTTCAGGAGCAACCGCCTGCATGGCCGGCAGCAGTTCGTCGCAATAGCGGCGAAAGCGATTCACGATCCTCTCCACACTGTCTCCCGGCAATACGCGCACGTCCCAGGTGAACGAACACTCGCGGGAAATGATGTTGACCGCAGTACCGCCTTTCACCAGTCCAACGTGGATGGTGGAATACGGCGGCACGAACGGGCACGCTGGATCCGCGTTGGCCTTGTTCTCTGCCATCAGGTCGTCCAGGAACGCAATGAGGCGCGCGGCCGTCATGACGGCGCTGACACCCCGCTGCGTCTGGCTGGAATGCGCCTCGTGCCCGATGACGGTCGTATGCGCCACTGCCAGCCCCTTGTGCGCCATGATGGGCGCCATGTCGCTGGGTTCCCCCACGATGACGGCGCTAGGCTTGGGGATCTCGCGCACCAGGCGGTCGATCAGAGCGGGAGCTCCCGCACAGCCGATCTCCTCGTCATAACTGAGCGCGAAGTGGACGGGGCGCTTCAACCCTGCCTGCAGCATCCGCGGCACTCGCGCCAGCCCTACCGCGATGAACGATTTCATGTCGCACGCGCCGCGGCCGTACAGCCGGCCAGACTTTTCGGTGAGAACGAACGGGTCGGTATCCCAGGGCTGGCCATCCACCGGCACGACATCGGTATGCCCCGACAACACGATGCCCTCTTCCACAGCCGGCCCGACCGTGGCAAAGAGATTGGACTTACGCCCGTCCGGACTCCGGACCAGATGGCTGTCGACCCCCAGTCCCGCCAGATAATCGCGAACGTAGTCGATGAGCGCCAGATTGGAGTTGCGTGAAACGGTGTCAAACCCAACCAGCTTCGTAATCATGTCCAACGATTGCTGATCCATCTTGATTCCTCCAAGGCTCCGTCCCTACCACGCGCCGCGCTGTTCAGGGACGTATTTCACGAGTGTCAGCGCCAGCAGCCGGATGACGGCGACCACCCCATAGACCCAGGCGAGAATCGCGCCGGGGTTGCTTTGATGCGCCAGGAAGGCAGCCACCACCGAGATCGTGGCGATCGACCCAGTCTGCAAAGACAACGTGCGCAACGCCGCCAGCATGGAAGACGACTCCGGCGCCAGTTGCAGACCCGCATTGCGCATGGCCGGGTTGATGGCTCCGTTGCCCGCGCCGACCAGAAAGGCGGCAAACGCCAGCCAGACAAAGGGCGTGCCCGCCAGCGGCGGCAATGCCAGGCCCACCAGCCCCAGGATGCTGACCGCACTGCCCACATACAGTGGCAGATGGTAGCCCGTGCGGCGCAACAGCACGACGGCGGTCAGCGAGCAAATCATGGCGGCCGCCCCCTGTGCGGTCAGCAGTGTACCCGACCCCACCGCATCGATGCCATACCGGCTGGTGGCATACAGCGGCACCAGCGCCATGGCGCCGACCACGAAGCCGCTGAAGATCATGTTGACCAGATTGACGGCCCCAAAATGATGGCCATAGATCAGGCGCGGCGCGATGAACGGTGAATCGGTGTGGCGGATGTGGTGAAAGAACAGCACCAGCGCAACGATCGCCGCCAGCAGGAACCCCAGGAACCCGGCCAGGCTTTCCCCGCCCTGTCGTTCGCCCAGAATGGTGGCCGCCAGCATGCCCGACAGCAGGCTCACGCCCAGCAGGGCGATCCCCAGCACGTCCATCCTGCGTCCTGAGCGGTCCTCCTTGACCGGGTCGTGCGGGATGAAGCGGAACGCCAGCAGCAAAATCACCAAGCCGATCGGTACGTTGACATAGAACACATCGCGCCACGATGAATAGGCGACGAAATACCCGCCGAAGATGGGGCCTATCATGGAGCCGACCGGGAAGATGCTGCCAAAGAGACTGACGTATCGATCGCGTGTCGCGCCGAAATGATCGACGATGATTCCGGTGGCCGTGGGGGTGAACCCGGCACCCCCTGCCGCCTGCACGGCCCGCAGGACGATCAGCACATAGATGTCGTCGGCCATCCCACAGCCGAATGACGCCAGCGTGAACGCCAGCGTGGAGGCAATGAAAACCTGGCGTCGCCCGAAACGCTCGGCCAGCTTGCCGCTGACTGGCAGCATGAGCACGAACCCGAAGGAATAGGCCGTGATGGTCCAGCTCGTCAGGTTGATGGATGTGTTCAGCCCCTGTTGGATCGAATGCAGCGCCGTCGCCACGATGGTCGAATCGATCGACATCATGAGCAGCGCCATGGCGATGATGGCAAAGACCGTCTTTCGGCGCAGGGGCGCCGGGGTGGCGTGGGTCATGCTGAAGATATCCGAATCGTTGGATCAGGGCTGGGCCGACACACGGGCGAGGGCCTTCTCGAACTGCAGCAGGACCGGCCCCCCATCGCCAGCAAACGATGAGCCGTGCATCACGGCCAGCACCTTCGGCGATCGAGCCGCAAGACGCGCAAAGATGCCGGCAGTCAGCGTGGTCTGGGGGATGGCGTCGCGGAAGGGCCCCTGCTGACCCTTCTCGAGCGCGTCCACGGCGTCCGGCAGGATATCGTCCCTGACCGGCGCCGGGTCGCCATGCTGCAGCAACAGGTCCGAACAGAACAGGACCCCCTCAGTGCAGTCCAGCAGCAGCGATGCACCCCAGCCATGCGGCACATGGGGCGTCACCAGAAACTCGAACGTGTGGCGGCCCGTCGTGAAACGTTCGCCGTCAGCCAGCACGCGCGGCGGACGAATCGCATAGTCTTGAATGCAGGTCGCCGCAGCCACCGGGCCGGCGAGCGCCGTAGCCGCCGGCGCGAGCGCCAGCCATGCGTTCAGGGCGCCACACTCGTCCGACTCGAAATGGCTGAAGCCGATCCAGCGCAGCTCCGATGGCTCCATCAGCGTCTTTACAGCCGCCCGCACTTCCGGGAACAAGGCGATCTGTCCCGTGTGATACAGCAGCGGCTCGGCATCCCGGACCAGGAACACGTTGAACTGCAGATTCTTGTCCGCCACGAAAGTGGAAATCCGAAACACGTCGGGCGCGATCTCGTCGACACGGGCCATCATCAGCCTCCATAGGGCAAATCCATGCTCCCGACAGCATACGCCAGAGTCGGTCCTCACCAGAGGTTAGCCGAACGAGTTCCCGCCTCATGCAGGCACGGACGGAACGCAAGGTCTCCTCCATGGTCCAACCAGACCTCACCACAACCACGAATCTGGAGATCCAAACATGAACGAGAACGAAGTCCGCGAACGCGCCTGGGCCATGCCGCTGACCAGCCCCATCTACCCCCGGGGTCCGTACCGCTTCATGAAGCGAGAATTCCTCGTCATCAGCTACCGGACCGATCCCAAGCTACTGCGGACGATCGTCCCGGCGCCGCTGAAGCCGGCCGGCGAAGGAATCGTGAAGATGGAATTCATCCGTATGCCCGACTCCACCGGGTTCGGCGACTATACCGAATCCGGGCAGGTGATCCCCGTGACCTTCAAAGGCAGGCCCGGAACCTACTCCCACAATATGTTCCTCAACGACGATGCTCCGATCGCGGGCGGCCGGGAAATCTGGGGCTTCCCCAAGAAACTGGCGAATCCTTCGTTGCGAGTGGACAAGGACGTGCTGGTCGGCACACTGGACTATGGCGACATCCGCGTCGCCACCGGCACCATGGGCTACAAACACATCCCCTTCGACCCAAAAAAGGCCTTTGAAGCGGTCACCGGCGACAACTATCTGCTGAAGATCATCCCGCATGTGGACTGTACGCCGCGCATCTGCGAGCTGGTACGCTACCGCTGTCAGGACGTCACCATCCACGGCGCCTGGCAGGGGCCAGCCGCCCTGCAACTGTTCGAGCACGCACTGGCACCCGTGGCGCAACTCCCCGTCCTGGAGGTGGTGGGCGCCGTCCATATCCTCACCGACCTGACGCTGGGCCTGGGTGAGGTGGTACACGACTACTTGGCGAAGTGAGGAGGAAGGGGCGGGCCAGGTAGCGGGCCATATCGTCTTCTCAGGCCACGGCAGCCGACAACCAGGCCTGTTCCGCCTCTTGGCGCGTCACGAGCTTCGTCACGTCGACCAGCACGACCGATCTGCCACCCACCCGTCCAACGCCCAGTAGCACCGCCGCCGGCAGGATGGGGTCGGATTGGGGCGCCTGATCAATGCAATCCGGCTGCTGAATCGTCACGCCGTCTATGCTTTCGACCACCAGCCCGATGCGCCGCGCGTGGATCATCGCAAAAATCATCCCCGCCTGCGGCGTTGATCCAACGGGCGCCAAACCCAGCTTGACGCTCAAATCAACGAGCGGAACCTGATTGCCCGAGACATAACCCATACCCCTGACGAAAGCGGGGGCGTCCTCGACCTCGCCGATGGCCTCGGGATCGAAATGGCGGATCTCTTCGACCAGGGAGTAGTCCATTGCATAGGAGTACCCCCCTAGACCGAAAACCAGAAAATCCTCGCCCAGAATCTCCAGCGGTTCACCGTTGCTGCCATATACCTGTTTCATGATCACTCATCCACGAACTGGCCATATCGCTAGTATTGGCTCAATCATGTCGTGCGAATCACGGTGGACGGCCCCAATTTGACGTACATCAACGCCGCAGGGATTCCAGGGCCGTTGGACTGGCACCTACCCGTGAACGGCTTGCAGTCCCTCGGGATCAAGAATGGTGAACTCTCGTCCGCGCACACGAATCAGATGGCGCTCGCTCAGTTCGCGCAACATGCGCGAAAAATGCTCGGGGGTGAGATTCAGCCGCGAGGCGATGACCCCCTTGGTCACCTCGACCCTGAACGGTTCGCCAAAGCGGCCGCGTGCCTCGCGGAACAGATAGCCAATGAGGCGCTGCTGGCCCGACCGCATGGTATAGGCGCCGACGTCTCCCATCAGCATGAAAAGCCGGCGGCTCAGGCTGACGAGCATCCGGCGAGCGAGACGCGGATCGCGGTCCAGCCGATCGAACAGCGCCTCGCGCGCCACATGCAGCAACAAGGTATCGCAGAGCGCTTCCGCGGTGATGATGTAGTCCTTTTCGAGAAACATCAGCGCCTCGCCGAAACTGTCGCCCGGTCCGATCAGGCGTACGACCCGCTCCACGCCAACCGCCGACACATATACCAGCTTCACCTGCCCAAAGATCACCGTGTGAAATCCGACGCAGGGATCACCCCGATGGAAAATGATCTCGCCGCGCTGAGCGCGCACCTTGCGGGTACCACGCACCAGAGGGTCAAGCTGTTCAACCGGCAGCTCGCTGAACAATGGAGTCTGCGCGAGCAAATCGCGGATGCGTTGGCGGTACTGATGATCGCCTTGGTTCGATGCCCTGGACTTCTGTTCCACCGTTTCTCCTTATGGACAGCAACCGTCACTCGCGCCTTGGCCGACGCGCTGAAGCCATTGTCGTTGATTCGCAACGAAGGCAGCAATCCCCAGATCCCGCAGCACATTTCGGCAGGCTTGCCCCGGAAAAGCGACCTGGATGGAACCAACCCACCAAGGATTGACCCACATCAAATCCGCCAATGATCATACTTCTCACGGCCATCCGCCGATGCAATACTCGCCCGATGATTCGATTGAGCTACAGCACTTTCGGCCTGACGGGCCTGAGCTTCCTTGACGCCATCGACGCCGTCGACAAGGCCGGCTACGAGGGCGTGGAACTGGCCTTTCACCGCCGTCAATTCAACCCCTTCGATCTCGACGACGAATCGCTGGCCGCAATCCGGAAAACGTTGACGAAGCGGCGCGTGAAACCCGCCTGCATTGCCACCGCATCGCACTTCTTCACGCCCTCGCGGCCGCACGAGCCATCGCTCCTGAGTCCGGATCTGGCGGGCCGCAAGCGCCGGATCGACCTGATCCGCCGGGGCATTCGCGTCGCACGCAGCCTGCGGGTGTCGCTCGTGACTTTCGGCAGCGGCTTTCTGCGCGACGAACATGTGGCGTCTCCCCTGGCCGACCCGCGCGAAATCCTGATCGAGAGCATCAGGGAATGCCTGCGTGAAATCCGCGATGACGAGGACATCACACTGCTCATCGAGCCAGAACCCGGCATGTATATCGAAACCGTTGACCAGGCGCTGTCACTGATCGCCGAAATCGGTTCTCCACGCTTCCGGCTGCATCTGGACCTATGCCACGCATACTGCTCCGAAACCGACTACGGGGCTGCACTGGGCCGGGCCGCGCCCATGACCCGCTACCTGCATCTTTCCGACGCGGCGGCGGGCTACAACCTGAAGATCATGAACGACGGGAAACACGCGGTCCAGGATCCCGACTTCGCGAGCACGCTGGTCTACTTCCAGGATACGGCCGATTTCCTGCTGGTGGATCGGGAACATCCCCTTTATTTCTGCGATCAGGCGCCCAGCAACACACGCCGGGAGCGCATTGGCGAACTGCTGCACCAGGGCCACGTTGAGAAACCCTTCCAGCGGATTTCCTATCCGGACCTATATGCGGGGTCATCCGTGCTGGACGACGAAATCTTCACTTATCTCATCTCGGTCCCGGGTCTGAGCTTCGACGTGCTGGAACGTGCCCGCCCCATCATCATGTACTTGCGTGGCGCCCACAACCCACCGCTGGTCGACCGCATGGTGGCCAACACGCTGACCGGAATCGTCCATTTTCACGAAATTCCCGGTAAGGGAACGCTCGATTTCTCCGAGAGCTTCAGAGTCCTCTCGGCAAACGGATTCTCCGGCTACGGATCGGTCGAGCTCTACCACCACGTGCAATCCTGGGAGGAGGCGCTGAGCGAAAGCCTGCGCCATCTGTCGCAGTGCGTGGCGTGACGCCCTGTCGCGGCGGACGCCCCCACGCGAACCTCTCCCGCATCCACTACTACGCACCCGCATCAGGCATCGAAACCCATGGCGAACCTTGAAACACTGGGCTGGGACCCGGCCACAGTCGGCGAGCTCGATCACCGACTGTTGGCGGCCCCGACGGTCAAGTTGCGCTCGGCAACCACCGGGCCGGGCGGCGACGTCGTCTATTGCATCGACCTGCGGCTGCGCCGGCCCAATAGCGGCGAATGCCTGCCCATGGACACCTTGCACTCGCTGGAACATTTCCTCCTCGAAGGATTCAGGCGCCTGCTGCCCGAAAACTTCATCTCCGTGGGCGTCATGGGCTGCCAGACGGGGTTTTACCTGATCCTTCTGAACGAGGGCCGCGCACCGCTGATCTGCGATGTGCTGGCCACCCTGCTGGGTGATCTGGCGCAAGCCCAGGAAGTGCCTTATGCACGCGTGGACCAGTGCGGGAATCACCGCAATCACGATCTTGCCGGTGCCCAGAGAATAGCCCGCGACATGATCGAGAAGAAGTCATCATGGCTGAACGTCATATGAGTGTGGCCAATGCCCGATGGCAGATCCGCGCCGAGCGCCCGGCCGACTACGATATCGTAGAGACCGAAGGGATATTCGACGTCAGGAACCCGCTCCTGCTCACGCCGAACGCGCCAGGCGCCAATCGCCGGTTCGTCGTCCTGGACGCCGGGATCCCCCGGCACCATGCGGCCGCCCTGGAACGGTACTTCGAATGCCACGGCATCCGGGCACAGATCCTGAGGCTTCCCGCTGGCGAACAGAACAAGAACCTGCAGACCTACCTGACGATCCAGCGCGCCCTCGACGCGTTCCCGTTTCACCGGCGTGATGAACCCATCATCGTGGTCGGCGGCGGCGTCCTGTGCGACGTGGCCGGCTTTGCAGCTAGCTGCTTCAGGCGCGGGGTTCCCCACATCAGAATCCCGACGACGCTCATGGCGTATGTGGACGCGGCTGTCGGCGTGAAGACGGGCTTCAATTTCGACGAGCACAAGAACCGGATCGGCAGCTTCACGCCACCACTGCGCGTGCTGCTTGACCGACAATTTCTCGACTCGCTCCCCCGCCGGCACATTCTGAACGGTGTCTGCGAAATCCTCAAACTCGCGATCATCAAAGACGCAGCACTATTCGCGCGCCTGGAGGCACACGGCGCCGGCTGCATCGCCAGCCGCTTCCAGGACACCCAGAGCCGCCTGGTCCTCAATCAGGCAATCGACGGGATGCTTGCGGAACTGGCGCCCAATCTGTTCGAAGACGAGCTGGCACGAGCGGTGGACTTCGGGCACACCCTGAGCTACGGGCTGGAACACATCCGCTCCGACCTGCTGCACGGCGAAGCCGTGCTGCTGGACATGGTCATCTCTACATTCATCGCGCGGCGCCGGCATCTGCTCCCGGAGGCGGACGCCACCCGCATCCTGCACCTGTTCGACACGCTGGGCATCGTGCCGCAGACCGTGCACCTGGACATCGAACGGATGTGGCAGTCCCTGCACGAGCGCACCGAACACCGCAATGGCCTGCAACGCGTGCCCTTGCCCGCCTCGGTGGGACAGTGCGTGTTCGTCAACGACATCACCCGCGACGAAATCGAAATGGCCGTCCGGTCCGTCATGAACCACCCCGTGAGAGCGATCCTTGAATCCCCCCCAGAACGTCGATCCGCGTGAAATCGCCCACTTCAACCGGATATCGCAGCGATGGTGGGACCCGCAAGGCAAGATGGGCATGCTGCACGTCATCAATCCGCTGCGCAGCCAGTTCATTTTGCGGCACATCCCCGATCCGGCGCCGAGGCTCGTGGACATCGGCTGCGGCGGAGGCATCCTCAGCGAGGCACTTGCCCGATCCGGAGCCCAGGTGGTGGGAATCGATCAGGCGCAGGAAACCCTGACAGTCGCGACGCAGCACGCCGGGCAGTCAAGCCTGGACATCGAATACCGCAATCAGACCGTGGAACAGTTGGCAGCCCAAGAGCCGGCGAGCTTCGATGCGGTCACCTGCATGGAAATGCTCGAGCATGTGCCCGATCCGGAGGCCGTGGTCGTGGCGTGCGCGAGGCTGCTCAGGCCCGGCGGCCGGGCCTTCTTCTCGACGATCAACCGCACCCCCAAGGCTTTCCTGTTTGCCATCGTGGGTGGCGAATACGTCCTGCGCCTCCTGCCACGCGGTACGCACCATTATGCGAAGCTTGTACGCCCACAGGAACTGCGCAGCTGGGCCGCAGCATGCAAACTCGAATACGTCGACAGCGCAAGCCTCATGTACAACCCGTTCTCGCGAACCTTCAAACTGGCCGAGGACAGGGAAGACGTCAATTACATGATCAGTTTCGTGAAAAAGGGTTGAAATCTCATGCGACGATTCCTCGCGCTTTCGCGGATGACGCACGCCCTGCTGGACATTGCAATGCCGGGCTTCGCGGCACTCCTGTGGCTGGGCCGTTTTCCCGATTGGCACATCCTTTTGGTATCCCTGCTGACGGTGCTCGCCGGCTACACGGCCATCTACGCCCTGAACGACCTCATGGGCCTGAGGGCCGACCGCGAAAAATTCGCAGCAGACGGCATCAACCAGGGCTATTCGGTGGAAGCTTCCGATCTGCGCCACCCGCTCGCCCAGAACCTGCTCAGCGTACGAAGCGGCATGCTGTGGTTCGGATGCTGGTATGCGCTGATGCTCGCAGGGGCCTATTGGCTCAACCCTGCCATCCTCCTGATCGTTCTGGCGGCGACGGTGCTCGAAGTCGTCTACTGCCTCCTGCTCAAGGTGACCTACTGGCGCACGCCGGTCAGCGGTCTGGTCAAATCGGCCGGACCCATCGCAGCCGTCTACGCCGTGGTGCCGGCCCCTGCCTTTTCCGGCATTCTCCTGATGCTCCTGTGGCTGATGCTGTGGGAAATCGGCGGCCAGAATATCCCCGCCGACTGGAATGACGTGGCGGAAGACAAGCGCGTGGGTGCCCGCACCATTCCCCAGACCTTCGGCCCCGCAATATCCGGCTGGCTGGTGCTGGCCGCGCTCATCGCGTGCGTCCTCATAAGCCTCTTCCTGCCCGTCCTGTCTCCGCTCGAACTGGGCATGCCCTACCGGTTTGCAAGCGGTGCCATCGGGATTCTGCTCTTGCTGGTGCCGGCAAGCCGCCTCTGGGAGTCGCGCGAGAGCCGTGACGCAGCAAGACTGTTCAGTCTCGCCAGCTACTACCCGCTGGCACTTCTGCTGACGGTGCTGTTTTTCATTCAATGGTGAGGACACGGGTAAGGGTGAGTAAAACGGAGTAACCGATCCATCCAGATGTCAGTATCATGGCAATCGTCATGGCGCGAAATGTCATCGACGGGCACACTGTCTTTTGCCCCAGGCTGAGGATCAGCTTCCCGAACCCGGTACCCGGGGCGGCCCCAAACCAAGGAGCATCCCTATGAGCAACCATCCGATTTTTTCGAAATCCCACCTTGCGGTCCTCGCGAGCAGCGTCGCAGTCGCCGGCCTGGCCGTCGGCAGTGGCGTCGCCATGGCCACGCAGAGCACCGTGACGCTCAGCGGCGCCCAGGAAGTCCCTGCCGTCACCACCTCGGCCAAGGGCGCAGGCACCATCTCGATCAACGCCGACAGGACGGTCAGCGGCACTGTCACTACTTCGGGCGTGGCGGGCTCCATGGCGCACATCCACGAAGCCGCCGCCGGCAAGAACGGACCCGTCATCATCCCGCTGGAAAAGAAGGGGGACAATCAATGGGTCGTACCGGCAAACGCCAAGCTGACCGACGCGCAATACAAGGCCTACCAGGCGGGTGATCTCTACGTCAACGTGCACAGCGATGCGCACAAGGGCGGCGAAATCCGGGCACAGATCAAGCCCTGACGCCCATCGGTCATTCCCGGCAGGCCTCAGCGGGACGCCAAGCCCCGCCTCGTCGGCGCGGATGCCAGAGGCCGATTCAGTCGCAAGAAACGGAGTGCTTGCGACTGAAATCGAGCCTAACGTGATATCCATCACAGACATCCGAGGGCACACCATGAGTTCCCATGCCACAAGCACACAGGCCTGCGAGACCGGCGGGCCCGGACGCCGGGCGAGGCAAATCCCGAACGCGGCGTCCGCACGCACGACATTGATCGTACGGATCTGCCGCCTGATCGAGTCGTCGGAAAGGGTACCCAATCTGGGTGAGCTCGCAGCGCAGGCCGGCATGAGCCCCTACCACTTTCACCGAGTCTTCAAGGCCGAAACCGGATTGACGCCCAAGGCTTATGCCACGGCTCACCGGGCCCGCAAGCTGAGGGAAGAACTGAACGCCGCTGGCGGCACCGTGACCGATGCGATCTACGAGGCGGGCTTCAATTCCAACAGCCGCTTCTACGAAACGTCCGGACGGATGCTTGGCATGCGCGCCAAAGAGTACCGGGCCGGCGGTGTGGGAGCCGCGATCCGGTTCGCCGTGGGGCAGTCGTCTCTGGGTGCGATCCTGGTCGCACAGAGTCAGCACGGCATCTGTGCCATCCTCCTGGGAGACGACCCCGACCACCTGGTACACGACCTCCAGGATCAGTTCCCCAAGGCAGAGCTGATCGGCGGGGATGACAGCTTCGAGCAGTTGGTCGCCCAGGTCGTCGGGTTCGTCGAAGCGCCCGGCATCGGTCTGAACCTGCCGCTGGACGTACAGGGCACGGCGTTTCAACAGCGGGTATGGCAGGCACTGCACGAGATCCCGCCCGGCGAGACAGTGAGCTACTCCGAAATCGCCGAGCGCATCGGCGCCCCCCGCGCAATGCGGGCCGTCGCCCAGGCCTGCGCCGCCAACCACATCGCCGTCGCCATTCCCTGCCATCGTGTCGTGCGGCGCGACGGTGATATCTCGGGCTACCGCTGGGGCGTGGAGCGCAAGCGCGAACTCCTGCGCCGAGAAGCCCAGGCCTGAACGATTTCCTGACCGACCACCGCGCCAAGTCGCGGAAAAAATCCGCGTACCCAGTTGCTTTGACCGCTCGATCAATGCGATGCTGCGGAACATGCGAAAACCACCACATATTTTTCTGCTGGGAACCGGCGGGACAATCGCCTCTACCGCACCCGGCGCCGCCACACTGACCGACTACTCCGTGACGGAGGGCGTCGCCTCGCTGGTGTCCGCGATCCCCGAGATCGACCGGATTGCACGCGTCGAATGCCGGCAGATATTTGACCTCGACAGCATCGACATCACCAACGACATGCTGATCCGGCTGGCATCGGAAGTCGCGGTGCTGCTGGCGGACCCGACGGTCGACGGCATTGTGGTGACGCACGGCACTGACACGCTCGAAGAAACAGCCTACTTCCTGAGCCTCACCCTCAGAAGCAACAAACCGGTGGTGCTGGTGGGAGCAATGCGCCCCAGTTCGGCACTCAGCCAGGACGGGGCACTCAATCTGCGCAACGCCATCCTTTTGGCTTCCAGCCGAGAGGCCAGAGGCCTGGGTGTGCTGGTCGCACTGAACGACCGATTCTTCGCGGCCCGGTTCGTCAGCAAGATGAACACCACCCGGGTAGACGCTTTCGACGCACCCGATCAGGGAAGCCTGGGACTCATCGCGGACGGACATATTCTCCTGTACCAAACCCCTGTGTCGGCAGTCTCCAAAAGCGCGCACTTCGACCCCCAGCCAGGAGCGGCCTTACCCCTCGTGGACATCATCTACGACCATCAAAGCGCGCGGCTGCACGCTTACCTGGCAAGCATCGAGGCCGGTGCGAACGGTATCGTGGTGGCAGCGTGCGGCAACGGCAGTCTCACGCCAAATGCCCGCGAGGGATTGAAGCGGGCGGTGAAATGCGGAGTCGTCTGCGTGCGCAGCAGCCGGGTCCCCGCCGGCGTCGTGACACACAGCACCCGCGACGAACCCGCCGGGCTGATCGCCAGCAACACACTGAACCCCCAGAAATCCCGGATATTGCTGATGCTGGCCCTGACCAGGACAACAGATCGCTCCCAGATCCAGGGCTACTTCGACCGGTATTGACGCTTCAGGATCTCGAGGAACAGCTCGGCACTGGCTGGTAGAGGACGTGACGCTTCAGTGATGGCGCAGATCCGATTGCAAAATTCGAATTCGTCATCCAGCCGGCGAAGAGGATGCCTCGCGCTAATGAGATCGGCATAGTGCTCCGTCAGCAAGCCCACAAAATCCCCGGTTGCAATAAAGGTCGCAATCGCCTCAAGGCCCCCCGCATCCGGACCACGCCGGAATCGTCCAGTGGACATAATCTTGTCCACGAAGGGGTGCGAACGATAAACCAACGGCAACTTTTTCGCCTCGGCCAGGGTCACATGACTGGCAACATACAGCCGGTGGTACTCGTCAAATAGCGGCTGATAGCTAAAGGTACGATCTTTCCTGTACTGACCACGTATCGCAATCTGTACTCGCCTCTCTCGCAGCGCCTGATTCAACTGGGCGTGTGTCATGACAATGATTTCGGGCAGTACGTTTGGTGCCTGCTGACGCAGCTCGGTGAGCGCGGCCGGCAACTTGCACGCAGGGTCCATGAGGACGTGCTCAACCAAGCCTATCGTCAGGGGGCCCGTCAATACCCCGCGGACGGCATCGATATCGGGCTGGATCCGGTCGAGGGCTCTCAAAGCCTTCGTGGTCACGTCGAAGGCGACAGCCCCCACTACGGTCAACTTGAAACCTCCAGGCCCCCTCTCACATAGCTTTGCCCCTAGCCGTTCCTCAACCTCACGAATATGCCGACTGACCGACGCCTTGGAAAGGTGCACCTTCTCGCCAGCCGCCGTAAAACCGCTCGCTTGAGCTGCTGCACAAAAAACTCGCAGAGACTTCAGGTCTCGCTCAGTGAGCGGCTTCCTCGTCTGATTGTCCATTAAGGTCTCACTTTTCAATACCATGTCGCAAATAAATCACTTTTACGAGCCCCAAAGAGACAATAACCTAACGGAACTTCCTACGACAACAAGGACGAGACAAATGATCACCTTCGGTAAAAAGGCTCTCACAGGCATCACCCTGGCACTGGGGCTTCTCTCCTACGGTTCGGCATACGCCGCTGCAGGCGGTTCGATTGCCGACATCAAGGCCAGGGGCGTACTCACTGTCGGTACAGAAGCCGCATACGAACCCTATGAGTTCATCCGTAACGACAAGATCGTTGGCTATGGTGAAGACATTCTCCAATACATGGTCAAGAAACTTGGCGTAAAGCTCAACCAGCTTAACCAACCCTTCCAGGGCCTACTGCCCGGCGTCCTTGCCCGCAAATTCGACTTCGTTGCGACCAGCGTCGGCATCACCCAGGAACGCGCCAAAAAGGTAGCATTCACTGAGCCAGTTGGCGAAGTGCGCTCTATGCTGGTCGTCAAGAAGGACAACGCAGCCATCAAGGACGCTGCCGACATCACAGGTCGGATCGTTGGGACTCAAATGGGATCTCTTGCTCAGCCCGCCATCGAGGACTACAACAAGGCGCTCAAAAAAGAAGGCAAAAGCGGCTACGCGGACCTCAAGCTCTATCAATCGTACCCGGACGTTTCGGTCGCCCTGCTGAATGGAACGATTCAGGTGGCTGTGCTGCCGTCAAACGTGCTCGTACTTGAAATGAAGCAGAAGCCGGACGCCTACCGCGTCATCGGTCAGGTCGGGGAACGCCGCCTGCTTGCGTGGGTGACCAATCCGAAGGACAAGGAAGTTCGCTCCTTCATCAACGATACGCTCAACGAAATGCAGGCGAACGGCACGCTGGCCAACCTGCAGAAAAAGTGGTTTGGAGAAACCATGGACCTGCCGACAAAGGACTACTTGCCAAAAGGGGCTCTTTAACTAGCGGCCTTGGAGGAGCAGTCTCATGCTCGATCTTCTGACTGCGCAGGGTGCTCTCAACCCGTTTTATGCCGGCGTACTGCGCGCGTCCTCCGTGACGATCCTGACAAGCGTAGCGGCATTCTGCATTGGGCTAGTCATTGGCACATTCCTGCTCTTCATCCGGTCCAAGGGGCCAAAATCGGTCAAACTGCTTGTCAGGCTTTACGTCAGCCTCATGCGTGGCACACCGCTGCTGATACAGCTACTGATCGCATACTATGTGGTCCCATCCGTCCTGGGGCTGGAGCTCAGCCCCATTCAAGCGGGGATCCTTGCGATGGCGTTGAACACCGCCGCGTACATCAGCGAGGTCCTGCGTGGTGCGCTGACCACAATCCCCAGAGGCCAAGGCGCAGCCGCAGATTCACTCGGAATGAGCCATTGGACCACCTGGCTTTACATTCTCCTGCCACAAGTCTTTCACCGCTCACTCCCGCCGCTGACGAACGAGTTCACCATCCTGTTGAAGGCGTCCTCCCTGCTATCGATCATCTCAGTATCCGAGCTATCTGCACTGGCACGTGACGCAAACCTGCAAAGCAACCTTCCGCTACAGGTGTTTGCCGCAGCTGCTGCGGTGTACTTCATCATTCTCTTTTGCGCCTCTTCCCTGTCGCGCCTCGTAGAGAGAAAAATCGCGAGAGTGCTCCCAAATGCCCGTTGATCTCGACGTCATTCGCGAATCATTCCCGATTCTGCTCAGCGGCCTCAAAATTACGGCCTTCGTGAGCATCATCGGCATCCCCGTCGGTATCTTCATTGGCGGCCTCCTGGCTTACGCGGCAGAGAGTAGGTCACATGTTGCCAAAGCATCCGCAAAGGCCTACGTGGAGCTGGTAAGAAACATACCTTTTCTTATCATCGTCTACTTATCGTATTTTGGATTGCCAAAGGTGGGCATCGTCCTGTCAGATTTCCATGTCGGACTTGCAACAGTCGCCTTTTATACCGGAGGGTATTTCTGCGAAGTGATGCGCGCGGCATTGCACAGCGTACCGAAGGGCCAGACTCAGGCATCCGTTTCGCTTGGAATGCGTCCGCTCACAATGCAGTGGCACATCATCATCCCGCAGCTTCTGTCCTTTCTCCTGCCACCGACAACCAGCCTGGTCATCATGATGTTCAAGGAGACCTCCATCCTGTCCGTGGTGGCATTGAAGGAACTCACTTACCAAAGCAACCTCCTCACATCTACGACATTCGCATACGTCGAAGTGTTCGGTATGGCGGCCCTGCTGTATTGGCTGTGCGGCCTTGTACTGGACATGACAGGCAACCATCTTGAACGCCGCGTCGCCAAATGGAACCCGAAGTGACGCGCGCTACCGCCCGCTTCGCTAAAAAAGTAGCCTTTTATACATAGGAGTCACCATGGAACAACTCACCGTCCGTCCGCGCGTTGGACACAAAACCCTGCTGTACTCGGAACTGGCAGAAGATCTGGACAATCTCGAGGCTGATATTGCCATCCTCGGAATGCCCTTTGGCTCGGCATACAGTCCTCGATCATTCACCAACGATCAGAGCCACACACCACAGATGATGCGAGACATCAGTGACCGCATTGTGCGCGAGCCAGATCACTATGATTTCGACATCGACGGACCACTTCTCCAAGGCCGCAACGATATTCGCTTCGTCGACTGCGGCGACGTTTTGCCAGACCTCGAGAAACCGCATGACCATTACCGAAAGGCAACTGCCGCCGTCCGCAAGATCCTAAGGGCCGGCGCCCTGCCCATCGTGCTTGGAGGAGACCACGGGATCACTACGCCCATTCTGCGGGCATTTGACACACTGGCCCCCATCACGCTGGTTCATGTCGACGCCCACCTGGATTGGCGTGATGATGTTGGCGGTACCAAGGAGGGGCTCTCCAGCCCGATTCGCCGCGCATCCGAAATGGACCATGTAAAAGACATTGTGCAGATCGGGCTTAGGGCTCAAGGAAGCGCGAGGCCCGAAGAATACGAGGCAGCAAAGGCCTACGGCGCGCAAATCGTCAGCGCGTACGAGCTGCACGAAGTGGGCATGAAAGCAATCCTGGATCGCATCCCCGACGGGGGCAATTATTACCTTAGCATCGATGCCGACGGAATTGATCCGAGCATCATGCCCGCAGTCGCCGGCCCAGCCCCTGGCGGCGTCACGTACGTCCAAGCGCGCCAGCTCATCCACGGGCTGGTCAAAAAAGGCCGTATGGTCGGTATGGATATCGTCGAAATCCAGCCGGCCAAGGACATCCCCTGCCAGCTCACCTGCGTCACTGCCGGCCGATTTATCGTGAACCTGATCGGATCGACAATCCGTGCAGGCTATTTCGACAGGAAATAGCAAGAGAAACAGCCGCTGGCAGACACCGACGCCAGCGGCGTCCACGCTCCACGGGAAAAGGAGAAGGACATGGAGACAGCAATGATCGAGATCGACAAAATCAACAAGTGGTATGAAAAATTTCATGCGCTCAAGAGCTGCTCGACAACCGTCGCAAAAGGCGACATCGTCGTCGTATGCGGGCCATCGGGATCTGGAAAATCGACCTTCATAAAGACCGTGAATGGCCTGGAAGACATCCAGGGCGGTGACATCCGCATAGAGGGTCTGTCGATCAAGGACCCGAACACCAATCTCGCCAACCTTCGAACCCGGGTCGGCATGGTCTTCCAGCACTTCGAGCTCTTCCCACATCTGAGCATTTTAAGAAACCTGACGATAGCCCAGATAAAGGTTCTGAGGCGCTCCAAAAATGATGCGGAAGAAAAGGCCTACATGCTTCTGAAGCGAGTGGGCCTATCAGATCACGCTGCCAAGTACCCTTCCGAGCTATCGGGAGGACAAAAGCAGCGCGTTGCGATTGCAAGGTCGCTATGCATGGATCCTCATGTCATGTTATTCGATGAACCGACCTCGGCGTTGGATCCGGAGATGATCAGTGAGGTGCTGGACGTCATGACCGAACTCGCCGAAGAAGGGATGACCATGATGGTTGTCACGCACGAGATGGGATTTGCAAAGAAAGTCTCCGATCGAATCATATTCATGGAAAGCGGAGAAATAATTGACGACACGACCACCGAAGAGTTCTTCACTGGAGGTTCCTCTAGTCGTGCCAAATCGTTCCTTTCGAAGATATTGAATCACTGAAGAAGAACTGAGCAAACCATCGTGCGAATAATTACTCAATCATGAACTGTCGGATTCTTATGCAAAGCACATCAGTGACAGGCACCCGGAACGTCGACGCACACCTGACCGACGACCGATCATCGCACGTCTACTACGGACAAGAAACAGCAAAGGCGATCGCGAATTTTCATATCTCCGACACCAGGCTCGAACAGTTTCCGGTCCTTATCAAAGCGCTGGCATATGTAAAGCTATCCGCTGCACGCACTAATGCCAAACTGGATCTTCTGGAACGCACCAAAGCTCAAGCAATTTACAAGGTATGCAAGGAGATCATTGCCGGGCAACATGGGTCGGAGTTCCCTTTGGACGTTTATCAAGGCGGTGCCGGCACATCCACCAACATGAACATGAATGAGGTGATTGCAAACCGTGGGTTGGAGATCCTCGGGTTTGAACGGGGCCAATATGACAAGCTGCACCCGAACAATGACGTCAACCTGTCACAATCGACCAACGACGTATACCCTACTGCAGTCCGTCTCGCGATCCTGCTGGCCATGCAGCCGCTCGTTGACGCGCTCAACCAGCTTGCCAACTCGTTTGAGGAACGCTCCGAAGACTTTGCAGACATTGTCAAACTGGGCCGCACGCAGCTTCAAGACGCTGTACCCATGACCATGGGCCAAGAATTCCTTGGATTCGCGGTCGCAGTTCGAGACAGCATCAACGCGCTGGGGGAGGCCGGCATGGCCTGCCACCGAGTGAATCTTGGGGGCACGGCGATCGGCACAGGGATAAATGCAACTGAGGAATATCAATCTGCCGTCGTCGCAGAGCTTCGCGAGGCAACCGGCATCGCATTTGCCACCTCGGATAACCTTATCCAGGCATGCTGGGACACAGACGCCTTCCTCGCGGCTTCCAGTGCACTGAAACGGACCGCCACCAGACTCTCGAAGATAAGCAGCGACTTGCGGCTGCTCTCAAGCGGACCCAGGGGTGGTCTGGGCGAAATCAATCTGCCGCCGCTGCAGGCCGGATCATCCATCATGCCCGGCAAAATCAACCCGGTCATCCCAGAAGTCGTCAATCAAGTCGCTTTTCAGATTATCGGCAACGATCTCACCGTGACGCTCGCTGCGGAAAGCGGACAGCTGCAACTGAATGTCATGGAACCGGTCATGGCCTTCAACGTGCTCAATTCCATCCAATTGCTGACTAATGCTGCCACCGCACTGAACGAGAAATGCGTATCAGGAATCACTGCCAATGCGCTAGCTTGCATGGCGCACCTGGAAAATAGCATGGCAGGGGCCACCGCACTTACACCGGTCATAGGGTACGGACGAGCCGCTGTCCTTGCCAAAGAAGCATTGGCGTCAGGTAAAACGTTGAGGGATGTACTCAACAATCAGGCCGACGTCCCCCGGGAAGCGGTGGAACGCGCGCTGGACATGAAGGAACTCACCCGCCCAGTCCGGTTAGACAGCTAGGTAACGTTGAAAGCCTACCGAGCATCGAAGAACATGTCGCAGAAGTGCTGATGAAAGCAGGCGGCCAAACACAGTCATTCCCTTCCCACTGCGGGCACCCGACACGACAGTCGCAGTATGATGTGCCACCCGCAGTGACGACGACACGCCGGACAGAAGGACTGACACGGATATGGCCTCTATAGCGAAACCTGGCTTCCGCGAACTCTATACGCCAAAGATCTTTACGGTGCTCAAGCAGGGCTATGGCTGGGCAAGCCTGAGGGCGGACGCGGTCTCTGGGCTGACAGTCGCCATCGTCGCTCTGCCGCTCTCCATGGCGATTGCCATTGCATCGGGGGTGACTCCCGACCGCGGACTGTACACCTCCATCGTCGGCGGGTTCATCGTATCGGCCTTCGGCGGCAGCCGCTTCCAGATCGGCGGGCCGGCAGGCGCCTTCATCGTACTGGTGGCGGCAGCAGTCGCACAGTTCGGCGTAGAGGGGCTCCTGCTGGCAACCTTCCTCTCGGGACTGATGCTGGCCGCCATGGGGTTGTTGCGCCTGGGCACCTTCATCAAATACATTCCCTATCCGGTAACGGTGGGCTTCACCGCCGGTATCGCGATCATCATCTTCGCCAGCCAGATCAAGGATCTGTTCGGCCTGCAACTCGAACACGAGCCGGGACCGTTACTGCCAAAACTGCATGCCATTGCCGGGGCCCTGCCGACAGCCAGTCCCATGGCCATCCTCGTCGCCGGCATCACGATCGGCGTCATCATCGTCATCCGGCGGTATCGCCCGCACTGGCCGTCCTATCTCATTGCCGTGACGGTGGCCGCCGTCAGCGCGGCGATGCTCGGTCTGCCGGTAGAGACGATAGGCACCCGATTCGGCGGCATACCACAGACGCTGCCGATGCCTCACCTGCCCGACATCAGCTACGCCAAGATCATGGCGGTGCTGCCCAGCGCCCTGTCCTTCACCCTGCTGGGCTGCATCGAGAGCCTGCTGTCCGCGGTCGTGGCCGATTCCATGACGGGGCGGCGACATCGGTCCAATTGCGAACTGGTGGCCCAGGGGCTGGCCAACATCGCGTCTCCCCTGTTTGGCGGCATCTGTGTGACCGGGAACATCGCCCGGACGGCAACGAACGTCCGTTCCGGCGCGCGCGGGCCGATCTCCGGCATGCTGCATGCCGTCTTTCTACTGCTGTTCGTCCTGATCGCGGCGCCCGCCGCATCCTACATCCCGTTGGCCGCATTGGCAGGCGTGCTGGCGATCGTGGCCTGGAACATGGTCGAGAAGCACGCGTTCGCATTGCTGCTGCGGGCCTCCTGGGGTGATGCTGTCGTTCTGCTCGTGACCTTCCTGCTGGTCGTCTTCCGCGATCTCAGCGAAGGGATTCTCATCGGTTTCGCCATCAGTGTGCTCCTTTTCCTGCACCGCATGGCCCAGACGGTGGCGGTGGAGCACCTCAGTCCCCGCGTGGAAGACGACAATTCCGACGATGCCACGGACAATGCCCCCGGGGATCAGGAACTGGCAGCCGCAACCGATTCGAACATCGCAGTCATCCGTGTCACGGGGGCGTTCTTCTTCGGCGCGACCGCAGCCGTCGAGTCGGTACTGGATCGCATCGGCGATCGTCCCAAGGCCTACATCATCGATCTGTCCGCCGTTTCCCTGCTGGATTCGACCGGCGTCGCCACGATTGAAGGCCTGGCACGCAAGGCCGGCCGACGGGGGGCTGCCGTCTATATCGCCGCAGCGGTCCGTAGCGTCCGGCACACGCTCCTGAGCCACGGCATCAGGAACACCAAGGCACGGTTCCGCAAAGACGTAGATACCGCTCTGGAATCAGCGCGGCAGAGAGTCGGCAGCACCCCATAACGAAAGGATATGTCGGTGCGATCCGGAGCGCCCGATCGGGACGACCCAGGCGCCAGACGCCTCAGATCCTCGCCGAAGAAGCCGGAGCACCCGGCCAGGGTGCCAGGCGTTGGCAGGCCTCGATCAGGCTATCGATGAAATCGTGGTGCAGCAGGCTGAGGGAATCCGTGGCATGCACCATGACATGGATGGGAATCGCGATCCCGGGGTCCAGGCGGCTCAGGCTCATGCCCGGCTTCACCATGGCGCGTGCGGTCAGGCTGTCCACCAGGGCGTCGCCACACCCGGCGTCGACCAGGCTGCAAGCCACATAGTGCGTCTGCACCTTGATGCGGGTACTGGCCTGAATACCGGCCTTCTCCAGCGCCTGCTCCACCTGCACACCCACCTGGTCCCTGGGATCGGGGACGATGAAGGGCCGGGCCGCCAGCTGCGACAGTGAAACCGGGTCCGGAATGGCCCCACGGCTCAGGTAGACGAGTTCCGTCATGCCGACCTGCATGCGCTTGATGCCCGGATGATTGCCGGCATCGAACGTGATCGCCACATCGAGCTCCCGGGTATGCAGCCCCGCCACCAGCTCGGGACTGTGCAGGGTGCTGACTTTGAACGACGCATGCGAGGTCTGGTAGAAGCGCTGCATCGCCATCGGCAGCAACCCCAGCCCCACGGCCGGCACGCAGCCAATGCGCAAATGCGCGCGCTGACCCTGTTTGAGGCTTGTGGCCAGGCGATTGACATGGGACAGATCCTGACTGAGCTGCGCAATCTGCGGCGCCAGGATATCGGCCTCACGGGTTGGGACCAGCCTTCCCTTGACCCGGTCAAAGAGCTTGAACCCAAGCTGGGACTCGGCATGGGCCAGAATCTTGCTGGCCGCAGGCTGCGAGATGTTGAGCAGGGCTGCGGCCTGGGTCAGCGACCCCGCCTGCCGGATGGCTTCAAAAACCTCGATATGGCGTAGTCTCATGAATGATGGGAGCCGTAGAGAGTCCCGGCCCGCGAGAATCCGGCGGGGTTCGGGCGCACAATGGGCTATGTTATAGCCTTTTGTTATGGGTTGCGCCCGTTTCGCTATTTGGCAAAGGAACCCGGGCGCGCCAGACTGCTCCTTTCGAACATTCTGTCCCAGTGACAGCAGCAAGAGGCTCAAAAGATGATTCCGAATGTCGACAACGACAGCCTGGTTTACCTGAACGGCGAACTCGTACGCCTGGGCGACGCAAAAATCTCCGTCCTGGACCGCGGGTTCATTTTCGGTGATGGCATCTACGAAGTCGTTCCGGTCTACCACGGCAGGCCTTTTCGCATTCACGAGCACCTTGCACGCCTGGACCGCAGCCTGAAAAAGGTCCGGATCGATACCGGAATGTCCGAGGCCGAATGGCAGCA
>NZ_SCQN01000043.1 GCF_004321985.1 Castellaniella sp.
GAAGTCCCCGGCGTATCCAATGCCTATTTCATGCGCGCCTCGCTGAACGCCATCCGGCGCAAGCGTGGCGAGCCGCCGCTGGACGCCATGGATTTCGTGAAACTGGCCAAGCAGGAAATGAAGCGGGTCGGGATGAAGGACGAGTTCCTGTACCGCTCGGTGAACGAAGGCTTCTCGGGCGGTGAAAAGAAGCGCAACGAGGTCCTGCAGATGACGCTGCTGCAACCCAGGCTGGCGATTCTGGACGAGACCGATTCGGGTCTGGACATCGATGCGCTGAAGATCGTGGCCGATGGCGTGAACCGCCTGCGCTCGCCGGATCGGTCCATGATCGTCATCACGCACTACCAGCGCCTGCTGGAATACATCGTGCCGGATTTCGTGCATGTGCTGGCGCGCGGCAAGATCGTGCGCTCGGGTGGCAAGGAACTGGCGCTGGCACTTGAGGCGAAGGGATACGGTTGGCTGGACGAGGCCAAGCCTGCTGTGCCGCACCGTGCCATGGGCCGAGGAGCGGCGGCATGAGCACGGAACTGCAGCCCTGGGCTGATGCCTTCGGCCAGCGCGCGGGCGGCCTGCCCGGTGCGCGGCTTCCCTGGCTGGCCGCGTTGCGCCAGCAGGCGCTGGATCGGTTCATGACGGAAGGCTGGCCCACCCCGCACATCGAGGCATGGCGCCATACGTCGCTCTCGCCGCTGGCGGCACAGAGCTTCCAGGATGGCGGCCGCGAGTCCGTCGCCGAACAGGTGGCGACCCTGAAGGCCGGCGAAACGGGGTATTGGCTGGTCTTCGTCGATGGCGCTTACGATGCTGCGTTGTCGGAGATCAGTTCGTTGCCCGATGGGGTGACGGTAGCTGCGTTGTCGGCCTCCTGGGCCCAGGATGCGGAGGCCATCGAAGCCGTCTATGGCCGCGTCGAGCAGGGCTACGGAACCAGCGCACTCAACCTGGCGCTGGCCGGCGATGGCGCGTGGATTCGTCTGAGCCGTGCCGTCGTCGCGGAACAGCCCATTCATATCGTCTGTGCGGCAGCCTCGCCCAAGGCGGCGCACTTCCTGCGCCACCTGATTGTGGCAGAGGCGGGTGCCCAGGCGACGGTCGTGGAACACTACATCGGGGTTCCGGGGGCGGCGAATTTCTGCCATGCCACGACGCGCCTGCAGCTCGGTCGTGATGCGCGCGTGACACACCTGAAGCTGCAACAGGAATCCGAACAGGCTTGGCACCTGGGCGAAATCGAAGCCACCCAGGGGCACGGATCGTACTTCGGTTCGCATTCCGTGTCCCTGGGCGCACGCCTGGCGCGCAACGACATCATCACGCATTTCGCCGACGAGCGCTGCGAGACCATGTTCAACGGCTTGTATTACGTGAACCAGCGCCGGCACGTCGACCATCACACACTGATTGCGCACGACAAGCCCAATTGCGTGAGCCACGAGAACTATCGCGGCATCATGGCGGACACCGGGCATGGCGTATTCTGCGGCAAGATTCTGGTCGCTGAAGGCGCCGACGGCACCGATGCCATCCAGCGTACCGACAGCCTGCTGCTGTCGCGCCTGGCCAAGTCCGATGCGCGACCAGAGCTTGAAATCTATGCCGAGGACGTCAAGTGCGCGCACGGCGCGACGGTCGGTCAGATCGACGCGGACAGCCTGTTTTATTTGCGGGCGCGCGGTATCGACGAGGCCCGCGCGCGCGACATCCTGACTTACGCATTTGCGGCCACCAGCGTGGCCCGCATCGAATTGCCGGGGCTGCGCCGTCATGTGGAACGTGCCTTGCGCGGTTTGCTGCCCGGCGGATCCCTGATGGAGGAAGCAGCATGAATGCGCCCGTGAGCGCGCTGGAGACCGGTCTGCTGGACTGTGGCGCCGATTTCCCGATTCTGGCGCAGCCTGTCCGGGGCCGCCGCCTGGCCTATCTGGACAATGGGGCGACCACGCAGAAACCGCGTGTGGTCATCGAGGCGCTGACCCAATTCTACGAACAGTCCAATGCCAACATTCACCGGGGCGTGCACTGGCTGTCGCAGCATGCCACGGACCGCTACGAAGCGGGCCGGGAGGCCGTGCGGCGGTTGCTGAACGCGCCCAGTGCGCGCGACATCATCTTCACGCGCGGCACGACCGAGTCCATCAATCTGGTGGCCCAGACCTGGGGGCTATCCCTGAAGCCTGGCGACGAGATCCTGGTGACCGGGATGGAGCACCACTCCAACATTGTGCCCTGGCAATTGCTGTGCGAGCGCACGGGTGCGGTGCTGCGTCACGCGCGTGTTCTGGACGATGGCCAGCTGGACGTCGAAGACTTCCGCAGCCAGTTGAATTCACGCACCCGGTTGGTGGGGATCGCCCATGTGTCCAACGCGCTGGGGACCATCAATCCGGTCGATGAGCTTATCCGCATGGCGCACGGCGTGGGTGCGCTGGCCCTGGTCGATGGCGCCCAAGCCGTTGCGCATGCGCGCGTGGATGTGCAGGCCATGGACTGTGATTTCTACGCATTTTCCGGCCATAAGATCTACGGCCCGACCGGCATCGGCGCGCTGTATGTGCGCGGCTCCATCCTCGCTGGACTGCCGCCCTGGCAGGGAGGCGGCGATATGATCCGCACCGTCAGCTTCGAGCGCAGCACCTGGGCCGACGGCCCGCAGCGCTTCGAGGCCGGCACGGCGAACATTGCTGGCGCTGTCGTGTTGGGTACCGCTATCGATTATGTGATGGGGATCGGCCTGGACCGCATTGCGGCCCACGAAGCCGTTCTGCTGGCCGAAGCCACCGAGCGCATGCAGGCGCTGCCCGGGGTTCGTATCGTGGGCACGGCACCGCACAAGGCCGGCATCTTGTCGTTCCTGGTCGATGGCATCCACCCGCACGATCTGGGCACCATTCTGGATACCGAGGGCGTCGCCATCCGGGCCGGTCACCATTGCGCCATGCCGCTCATGACGCGCTTTGGGATCCCCGGCACGGCCCGGGCCTCGCTTGCGCTGTACAACGACAGCCGCGACGTGGATGCGCTGGTGGCCGGCGTCCAAAAGGCGCAAAAACTGTTTGGAGTCGATCGATGAGGGAATCCGGAGACGGCCTGAGCGATCTCTATCAGGAAGTCATCTTCGACCACAACCGCAATCCGCGAAATTTCCACGTCATGGAAGGCGCGTCGCACCAGGCCAATGGCTACAACCACCTGTGTGGCGATCAGCTCACGGTGTTCGTGCAAGTCAAGGACGGTGTCGTGCAGGACGTGAGCTTCATCGGCCACGGCTGTGCGATTTCCACGGCGTCGGCCTCGCTGATGACCGAGGCCGTGCGTGGCAAGCCGCTGGCCGAGGTCGACGCTTTGTTCCGGGATATCCATGCGATGCTCACCGAGGCTCACCCCGATTGTGATCTGGGCAAGCTCGAAGCCCTGTCGGGGGTGCGCGAGTTTCCGTCGCGTGTGAAATGCGCGACGCTCGCCTGGCACACGCTGCACAACGCCATCACCCGCGCGGGCGACATGGCTGTGACTGAATGAACATGAATCTGAGGTAATGCAATGGGCTTCGATCGTCAGGAAGTAGTTGTCAGCCGAGACTGTCCCGCGGTCACGGTGCCCTATGGGTCACCGGTGACCATCGAGGCCGGCTGCGACGCGACCATCACTCAGCAACTGGGCGGCACCTACACCGTCATGGTAGAGGGCAATCTGTACCGAATCGAGGGCAAGGACGGCGATGCGCTGGGCTTTGAGCCCACCGAAGACGTACAGCACACGCACGATGGGCCGATCACCGCCGACCTCGTGGAAGATGCGGCCTGGGAAGTGCTCTCCACCTGTTATGACCCAGAGATCCCGGTCGATATCGTGAACCTGGGGCTGGTCTACAGCCTGAAGGTGGAACCCGCTGGCGCCCCTGAGCGTTTCCGGATCGAGATGCAAATGACGCTGACGGCAGCCGGCTGCGGCATGGGCACCATGATTTCCGATGAAGCGCGCAACAAACTGCTCAACATCGAAGGCGTGGATGAAGCCGTGGTCGACCTGGTCTGGGACCCGCCCTGGAGCCGCGACATGATCAGCGAGCCAGCCAAGCTGCAATTGGGCTTGCTGTAGCGGAGCAACGGCGGGGTCGTCCTGCACGACAGCCTGGGAAGCCCGATCGGGCAGAAGGTGGCCCAGGCCTTTTCGGGGGGTGCCAAATGAAAGACCAAGCCTATTCCGATCCGGTGGCCTACGGCAATGGTCCGGACGATTCGGTGACCGACGTGGCTGAGCACGCCGCAGTGACGCATCATACGTTGCGCCTGGGCGGCCGGGCGTTGTCCTACACCGCCCGCGCCGGCCACCTGGTCGCGGTAGATCCCGATAGCTCCCGGCCCAGCGCAAAGATCTTCTATGTGGCATTCACGCTGGATGGCGATGCGGCCCACGAGCGTCCAGTCACGTTTTTCTACAATGGCGGGCCTGGCTCGTCGTCGGTCTTCGTGCTGCTGGGCTCATTTGCGCCGCGCCGCATCCGCACTTCCATGCCCGACTTCACACCGCCCGCGCCGTACACGCTTGAGGACAACCCGGACAGCCTGCTCGATCGAAGCGATCTGGTGTTCATCAATCCGGTCGGAACGGGCCATTCAGCGGCCGTCGCGCCCTGGAAGAACCGCGACTTCTGGGGCGTGGATCAGGATGCCGCATCGCTGAAACAATTCATCAAGCGCTATTTGACGAAATACGATCGCTGGAATTCACCCAAGTTTCTGTATGGCGAGTCCTATGGCACGGCCCGCACCGCCGTGCTGTGCTACGCCCTGCACGAGGATGGCGTGGAGCTCAATGGCATGACCCTGCAGTCCTCGATCCTGGATTACGCTCGGGTCGGCGATCCTATTGGGGCGCTGCCGACGGCTGCGGCCGATGCCTGGTATCACCACAAGCTGGGCCTGCATTCCGCGCCCAAGAATCTCCCCTCGCTGATGGATACGGTTCGCGCGTTTGCACGGGGGGATTTCAGCACAGCTCTGCAGGCGTATCCCAAGGTGGCGCCGGATGCGCTGAATCGGACGGCCCAGTACACCGGGATCGACGAAGCTACCCTTATGTCCTGGCGCCTGGATATCGCTGCCGGCGACGGTGCGGGTCACACCCTGTTCCTGATCCGGTTGCTGCACGATCAGGGCCTTGCGCTGGGGGCCTATGATGGCCGGGTAACGGGTGTCGACACCGGGATCGCCCGCCGGATATCGCCCAATTCTGGCGGCAATGATCCCACGATGACGGCCGTGTCGGGCGTATACACGGCCATGTGGAATCATTATCTGAACGATGAGCTGAAGTTCACCTCCAATTCGTCCTTTACGGATCTGAATGATCGGGCCTTCCAGTACTGGGACTTCCGTCATTTGGATCCCACCGGTGCCCAGAAGGGCGTGGACGTGAAGGGCAACGTCGTGCTGTATACGGCTGGTGATCTGGCGGCGGCCATGAGCCTGAACGTGGATCTGAAGGTGCTGTCGGCCAATGGCTATTACGATTTCGTCACACCGTTTTTCCAGACTGAGCGAGACTTGCAGGACATGCCGCTGACATATGCCGCCGTGCGCAGGAATTTGACGGTACGCTGCTATCCCTCGGGGCACATGATCTATCTGGATGGCGGATCCCGCACGGCGCT
Source organism: Castellaniella sp. (assembly GCF_004321985.1). Classification (GTDB taxonomy): domain Bacteria; phylum Pseudomonadota; class Gammaproteobacteria; order Burkholderiales; family Burkholderiaceae_B; genus Castellaniella. The sequence continues at coordinate 5,660 of NZ_SCQN01000043.1, forward strand.
GAAGGCCGACGTGGCTACCATGATGGATGCTGCGGTTGCCGATCACGCGGCAGTTGCCCGCATTCGCTCGCTGCAGGCTCGGCATGCGCCATCTGCGGGTCGGGCCCCCCGGAAATGACGTATTTGCCGGCCCCGCAGGCTGCTTTGGCATGGGGTTTCTATGCTAGAATCGCAGTCTTTCGGGGCGTAGCGCAGCCTGGTAGCGCACTTGCATGGGGTGCAAGGGGTCGCGAGTTCGAATCCCGCCGTCCCGACCAGCATTATCAAGGCCTTACAGAGGTTTCTCTGTAAGGCCTTGCCTTTTCTGGTCAGCTCGTACACTACAGGTACACTAAAAATAATTCTATGCAGTCGTGCCGAATGCACAGTGGTGCGGCGTGGTGGCGAGCTCAAGCGGATGCCAAGTAGTCCGGATGATTGGATCGGAAGGCGTAAATGCCTACCGATTTATGAAGTGCCGAGCCTCTGCGCCCAGATTCTCTTCACCTGAGCCACGCTGTAGCCGGTCATTGCAGCAGTCTTGGCAATGCTTTGCCCAGCAGTGCGTAATGCCAGCACCTGTGCGCCACGTCGTGCATCCGGCTTACGCCCCTGGTAGCAGCCACGGCCTTTTGCGAGTTCGATCCCCTGGTGCTGGCGTTCACGCCGAGTTTCGTAATCGTCGCGCGCCATCTGCAGGGCGAGTCTGAGCAGCAGCGTTTGCACAGATTCGAGCACCACCTTCGCAACTCCATCGGCGCCAGCAGACAATTCGGTGAGATCTACGACACCAGGCACAGCAAGCCGAGCGCCCTTTTCACGGATGGAGGCTACCAGGCGTTCGGCTTCGGGAAGCGGCAGGCGACTCACGCGGTCGATCCTCTCCGCCGCTACGACTTCGCCCGGTTGGAGATCTGAAATCAGGCGTAGAAGTTCTGGTCGATCGGCGCGTGCGCCGGATGCCTTCTCACGGTAGACGCCCGCGATGTAGTAGCCGGCCATCTTCGCTTGATCGATGATGGCTTCCTGCCGTTGTAGATCCTGTGCGTTCGTGCTAACGCGCAGGTACACTCGCGCCACCTTGGGGATGGTTGCTGTGCCTGGTTTTTGAAGTTCGTCCATATGGCTCCTTTCGGTATGTTCATATGAGCCCACCGACTGTCGGTAGGCTCATGGGGGGGTTCAGGACTCAAATGAGCCCGGCGCATCAAGATGACCTTAACGCGCTATCCGTATAGCGCCGGGTTCGGGCGATCCCATCAAAAATCGTCATCGTCCTCCGGTAGGGACGAAGACCACGGATTTACACCCCAGGGATTGCCCGCCACATCCACCCCACCGATGCCTCCTACCATGGGAAGACCTGTCGCCGGATTGAACTCGTTGTACATACGACTCTCCTGAAAATTTGCCACCCCCGACCACCGAGGGCGGCGCAAGCCAACAGCCATGAGCAACCGCTCCTCCAAGCACCAATTGCGTGATACCGCCGAAGTCCTGGCCCTGGGGGCGTAAGCGGACTTTGCCTGAGCCTGCTGACCATGGGAGTCACAGCACCCAGGCGGGCTAGCCGCGCAGGGGCGCCGACGAAGCCGCAGCCCGAAGGGACCGGGTGAGGAGGTGTGCGAAGCACCGCAGGCCCTTGCACGGCTAGCCCGCCTGAGTGAAGATTTGTCAAATGGGCAGCAGGCTCAGGACAAAGGATCTTCAGCAGAACGGGATTTGCGGCCGGAGGGATGCCCACCGGGAGCCGCGATGCGCCGTCAGGCGCAACGTGGGGCTGGGGGAGCCGACTGGCGCTCGCGGCCCCAGCCGCGAGAGGCCCGCCCACGGGCCGGTAGCCAGTTGGGGGGCGTAGCCCCGCGCACCCCGCCGTAGGCGCGGGAAACTCACACGAGTCGAGCGCAGCGAGACCACAGCCCCGACGCGTCCAGCGTCGAGGGTCGTGTGGGTTTCCCGCGCGTGGAGTGGCGCGCCGGCGGCGTGACACGGAAGGCGAGGGGCGCCAGCTCCTGGAGCGCGGGCGGCGTCCAGTCGCCCGAGTGGACGACCGGGCGTTCAGCCCGACGGAGGCTACGGTGCTCTCCGGGTCGCAGTTATGCGACCCCCGTTCGCGTCCCCAGTTCGCCCCAGGTGGTACTGCCAAACGAATGGGCGAAATGCTCTATACAAGGTATGACTACCATTGAAAGAGCCGCTACAACGGCGCGAGACGGCAGGACCGTTGCTATAGAAAATGAAATTCGGCTACTACGTGGGATCAGCCGCTTCGGGTGGTTGCGCACACGAGACGCGGCCGTCTTGGTCTGGCGTCGTTGGGCACGCACTCCTGCCACCGCACCCGATCTCGCACCGCAACAACCAAACGCATCGGCGCTACGGATGGCGCAGCGAACTCTGCGTCGCCTGCGAAAGCAGCATGCTGTGCTGCGCAGTCGAGCCCCCGATGGAAGCTGGATCTACGCACTTGCTGCGGAGGGCGTGCGCAGATTACAGTCCCGGGGGATCAACGCCATCAGCGGCAAGGATCTGATCCGAACATTCAGTCGCTCCCACTATCGGCACCGGTGTATTGCCAATGAGATCGCAATCCGTGCCATTGTGCAGGGCTATCGCGTAGCCACTGAACGAGAAATAGCCCAGGGGCTTTGGCTCGGCGGGAAGGATGGCGTTGGGGGTAAAGTCCCCGACGTACTGATCCAGCACGACGGCGCCGTCTGGTGGGTTGAAGTGGAGCGCAGCAGAAAAAATGCGGTGGAATACGCACGACTTCTCAGCTGGTTGGGCTACGTCAGCATTGACAAATTCAATACCCCACACTCCAAACTTCTTGGACAAAACCGGCACTGGGAGAGGGTCATATTCGTCTGCACCTCGGCATTTCAGCGGCGGCTGGTGAGAGACCTGATCGTAGCTGGCTGGAAAAGTTCGCAAGTTGCAGCCTTGCTCACCGTAAGCGCCCGACCAGTACCGTCTTGCTGGCGACAGGCTAATCCGGACAATAGGTTCCAATCAAAAACAGGTTGGAACCAATGCCCGCCGCACAGGTTTACAGTAGTTCATATCGGAACCAGCCTCGTCGCCGGTTTACTCAGGCCTACAAGACGCAGGTCGTCGAGCAGCTTCTGTCCGATCAGAGCTTGACCGTCGCGCAGGTGGCCCGCGAGCACGATGTCCACCCCAATCAGTTGTGCCGCTGGCGTCGGGAATACCATGCAGCGGACCTAGCCGCGCTGACCAAGCCTGCTCGCGCACGATCGGATACGTGTTCCGGGGTCGAGCTGGTGCCAGTGGGCATCATCACCGAGCGGCAGGCGCGGGCCCCGGAGCGGCCCGTTGTCGGGCCGGGGCCGATGGCGTCAGATGCTGTGGTGCTACGCATCACCGTGGCCAGGGGCACGATCGAGATCACCAATGCCTGCGACCCGGTGCGGTTGGAGGCCGTTCTGCAGGTGCTGCGGTGATTGGCTTGCCGGTCGGCACGCGTGTCTGGCTGGCCGCCGGGGTGACCGACATGCGTCGGGGCTTTGATGGCCTGGCCGCCATCGTGCAAAGCAAGTTGTCCGAGGACCCCTTCAGCGGCCATGTGTTCGTGTTCCGGGGCCGCAAGGGAGATCGCCTCAAGGTCTTGTGGTGGAGTGGCGATGGGATGTGCTTGCTGGCCAAGCGCCTGGAGCACGGCCACTTCGTGTGGCCCAGCGCCGAATCGGGATCAGTGCACTTGAGCGCGGCGCAGCTTTCGATGTTGCTGGAAGGCATTGATTGGCGACGCCCGGCGCGCACCCACAAACCGACTCAGATTTAACGCGTGGAATATGCGCTGGAAGGCGCATATTTATTGGGTTTGAGCTCCAATTGATACTCCGCGTTTGGTAAAATGGCGGCTATGCTCAGCCATGCGCAACTGCCCGACAATATCGATGCCCTGAAGGCGTTGTTGCTCGCGCATTTGGACCAGACGCAGGCGTTGCGCGAGGCGCACGACACGCTCAAAGACGCGCATCGCACGCTTTGTGTTGAACGGGATTTGCTGCGCGAGGAAAAGCAGTTCGACAAGCAGGAAATCCAGCGCCTGATGCTGCTGTTGTTCAAGCTCAAACGTCAGATGTTTGGTCAGCGCTCGGAGAAGCTGCAGTCCCAGATCGATCAGCTCGAGCTTGAACTCGAAGATCTGCACATCAACCAGGGTGAGCGCGCGCAAAAGGTGGAATCGGTCGAGCCGGCACCGCGCAAAGCCCCGACGCGCCGGCCTCTGCCCGGGCACTTGCCGCGCGATATTCAAGAACACTTGCCCGAGGCTTCGGTCTGCCCCGATTGCGGCGGTGCCTGGCAGCGCCTTGGCGAGGACGTCAGCGAAGTGCTGGAATACATTCCTTCCAGCCTGCGCGTCGTGCGTCACGTGCGTCCCCGTTTGAGCTGCCGCTGTTGCGAGCGGATGGCACAGGCCCCGGCGCCCAGCCGCCCGATTGCCCGCAGCTTCGCGGGCCCCGGGTTGCTCAGCCACGTCGTGGTCAGCAAGTATCTGGATCATCAGCCGCTATACCGGCAATGCCAGATCCTCGGGCGCGAGGATGTGGACTTGAGTGAAAGCACGATGGGCGATTGGGTAGGCGGCGTGCATCACCTGCTGCGCCCCTTGCTCGATGCGCTGCAATGTTATGTGTTCCAGGCCGAGAAGCTGCATACGGACGACACGCCGATCAAGGTGCTGGCCCCGGGTACCGGCAAAACCCGTCAGGCTCGGCTGTGGGTCTACACCCGTGACGATCGCGCGAGCGGCGATGTCGCCGCGCCGGCAGTGTGGTTCCGCTACTCGCCCGATCGGCGTGGCATTCATCCGCAGACGCATCTGAAAGACTACACCGGCATTCTGCAGGCTGACGCGTTTGCTGGCTACGATCAGGTCTATGCGAGCGGCCAAGTCATCGAGGCCGGGTGCTGGGCACATGCCAGACGCAAGTTCCACGACATCCATGCCAGGCAGGCCACGCCCATCACCACCCATGTGCTCGAGAGAATTGCTGCGCTTTACAGGATCGAGTCTGAAATCCGCGGCAGCCCGCCCGAGGCCAGGCGCGCCGCACGTCAAGCACGGGCCGCACCCATCGTAACCGCCTTGCACGCGTGGTTGCGTGAACAGTTGCCCAGCGTATCGCGCAAATCCGAGACGGCCGATGCCATCGGCTACGCCATGAACCAGTGGCAGGCGCTTGCGCGCTACCTGGATGATGGGCGCATCGAGATCGACAATAATGCGGCCGAGCGCGCCTTGCGCGGGATAAGCCTGGGCCGAAAGAACTATTTGTTCCTGGGTTCGGATGCTGGCGGCGAGCGCGCCGCCACGATGTACAGCCTGCTGGGCACGGCCAAGCTGAACGACATCAATCCTGAGGCGTACCTGCGCCATGTATTAACCGTTATTGCCGACCACCCGGTCAATCGCGTCGATGAACTGTTGCCCTGGAACGTGACGCTTTAAGCGTCGGTCTTGCCCATCATCTTGGTGGATTCGTCAAGACGGCCCAGACCGGATGCTTACTGCTCACCTTCTCCACGGTGCTATACAAATTTCAGGAAATAGAGTTTCAGCGCTAGGCCGGCCACCTGGCATCTCTGAAACACAGGGGCCAAGGAACAGGCCCTCTCAGGCGCAGGCGCACTGGACCAGCACCGCCCATTAACCAAACTCTCTTTGCTGCAGGAAATGGCTACCTGCAGCCCCAGTCACGGAAAAAAATTCCGTGGCGCCGCCGGACGCGTCGCTGGTCCCGGCGTTTTTTGTGACAAATGAATTCACACATCAGACCGCCTTCATACCAACCTCGGGGTGTGTACAGTCTGCGCAACCGATGTCGTGTAGAAGCCTTCGATACCAAGTGCCGGGATTAGTCCTCGAGTCAGCTTTGCCACGCTTCTTCGCGTTTGACACGTTACAGAGTGATAATCTATTGTCATCAAGTTTCATTTGAGGTGCCAAAAGATGAGAGTGGGGAGATGCGGGGCCGTGCTCCTGGCCGTCGCTGGCATTAGCGGATGCGCTACCAACTGGCAGCATTCATCAATCACGGATGCAGGGCTGGCGGATCGGCAACTTAAGCTGGACGATGCGTACTGTCTGCAGGTGGCCTACGGAATTGCACCGATGCCACCTATTCCGATAGCGCCGATGAACACAACCAGCTACGTCTCTGGCCAGATACGAACCTACGACACCTCAACGGGTAACACCTCCTCTGGTTTTTACAGTGGGTCGGTCACGACTTCGCCGGCCAATAGCTTCGCCTCTGGTTTCTCCAACGGCCTGGCCCTCGGTGCGGCCGTCCAGGCGCGGAGGGTTCAAGACGAGATTCATGATGCATGCATGATGCGGAGAGGATGGAAGGAAGTGCCGTTCGGAGCATCCCATGCGGCCTCAGCGAAGCCGGTGCCGACTGCGGCACCTATGGTCACTTCAACGACGCAAGGTGCCTCAACGGGCGGTAACACGCCAGCCAGATCATCGGACGCGATTTACCCGAACGCGCAGGATGCTTGGTTGGCGGAAGTCAACGAATTCATGGTGATCTACCCAAGGTACAAGGAAAGCCCCCCACTATGGGGCCGGTTGGATGCCGCAGTACGAAAGATCGCTGAAGAGCAGCCACTCGCCAGCGGGCCACAGATTCTGCTCGCGGCACATGACAGTCTGAACAGTAAGGGCGAGGGGGTACCTGAGCCGGCTAAAGGCGACCCGACGTGGCTAATCGCGACGATATATCGGCAGGCGGTAAATGGCAGTGTGGCGGATCAGAACGCGCTGGGGATAGGGTTCATGAGCGGGAAGAATCCGTTTCCCCGGGACTATCAACGCTCACGATACTGGTTTCAGAAGTCTGCCAGTACCGGTGACCCAACGGGGCAAGTAGGTTATGGCACCCTGATCTTCGAGGGGAAGGGTGGTGCCGCAGACAGATCGCGAGGCTATTGGTGGGTCGAGAAGGCAGCGGCAACTGGCGACAAAAGTGCTACTGCCATGCTGGCCGTGATGAAGACCAAGATGAGTGCCGCCGAATTGAGGGCTTCCGAATAAGTAAGAGCGGGACATGAAGTATATTGAGCGCCACCCCAGGTTATCTGCAGTCGTGTTGCTAATCGGCTCCTCCGCCTTACTCTATCCAGCAATCGCATATCTTGCAGATATAGCAAAACCAATCGACCGGAATACACAGGCTCGTATCGAAGCGCACTGCGCTGAAACTGTTGAAGCCACTCGCAATACTGATGAGAGGAAACGTCTGTATATCGCATGTATGGACAGCACATGGCAGACCGTCCAACGATTGCTGACATCTCGCAAGTATGACAAGCAGGGGGGACACGAAGGCGGCGGGAACTGGGGTGGACCAGGTGTAAGCCGTTACTGGTAGTGGCCCTCCACCGGATCATGGTGCATGGGCTCACCGGCCCCACCGCTTGAAGGCGGGATGCCCTATCCACCAGCCTGGTCCTGCCTTGAGCCTGATCCCGCGAGGTGTCCATAGCCATGGGCTTTCGAACCAAGCCCCCGTTTCCATGTGCACCCAACCGCCCCCGACCATGCGCTTCGCGTGCTCACCATACGGAATCAGGCGAGTCAACCAAACCGGCCAGCCACTGCGTCCTACAGCGTATTTCCCAGCGAGGTCCAGGCCACCGTACCCGTAAAGTCGCGCCCCTGCCGGAAATACGGCACTCGTCGCCTTCGTGATGTAGCACACCCAATTTCGCAGGTTCCTACAGCGCTCAGTCCACGTCGATCCGTGGGACCACCAGCGGGCGAGCCGATCATGCTCCAGGCGGAACCCCCGCGGCAGCCACAGCACCAGATGGTAATGAAGCATGCCATCGAGGGTTGAATCACGCTCGGCGCGATCCAGTGATGACAAATATGGAAACGGTACACCTGGGTAGAGGCGCCGGATCTGTGCACGTACCCGCTTTAAGAACGTGCTAAGGTCTCTTGCCTGATGCATATGTGCGGCCTTGTACGTTAACGTCAGGCAAACTGCATATAGGTCATGCGCGCGTGCCAGACGCTTTACCTGCGGTAGAACGGCTAGCAATTTTCGGCGAGCAGCCTTTCTGGCCTTTTTTCGGAGTGGGAGTAGTGTGCGTCGCGTGCCACTTGTTTCGATCCCCTTGACGAGTTCAGGGCGGGCAAGCGCCCTGGTGCCCGAGCCAGGAAGAGGGTGAGGCAATCGGCCACTGGAAGCGGTCGGAGTGATACAAGCTATTGATCCGCCGATAGGCGGGGGAACCGTGGCCATTGCCACGGTGGGTGCGGAGATTTCCACGACGCGTCCTTGGGACGTGTCGCGAGATCAGCAAAAAATCCTCGTCTTTGACCTGTTACAACAAACTGCACAAAATATGCCCTCCGCTGACCTCACGGCGGAGTTGAAGTTGGTGCCTATATACTGATTGTCAGTGTAGGCTCGGGGCTGCGGGTTCCTCTTTTTGCGGCTGAATGTCGAGAGCCGGGGAGGGGCGTGAGGGGTCGGGTTTGAACCCGTTGGCTGCGAGTCTGTTTATATCAGCCTCGTTCCAGCGGGAGACCTTTTCGCCGAATTTTGTGGGGTTCGGGAGTCGACCAGCTCTGATCCACGCGTAGAGCGTAGTACGGCAGATCTTTAGGCTGTTCATGACCTCTTGGGCGGTCATGAGCTTTATGGGAGCGACTGCCTGGTGAGGGTGATGGGGGGTGTTGACAATCTGGTTTTGCGTATTGTGGTTGTCCATGGCTGATTTGCCTCTTTTGGACCAGCCGACGGAAATGGGCTGTACGCAGTCGTATAGGAGAATGCGTCAGAATTCTTTTTTTATTTTTTTTGCAGAGAGGTTTCCGAGAATTGCGGATCGTCCGCCGGAGTTTTTTCCCCTGCCAAGATCTTCTCGATGACGGCTCCAAGCTTGTCCCACGCCTCTTGTTTCTGCGGCCAGTACTTCCACAATAGGTAGACCTTATCCAGCGGGTCCACGCCGGCTATTGCGTGGCCTTGGCAGCAGTTGATGTGCTCACTGGGGACGTCGAGCGCTTGCATGAGGGTTGACCCGGTGCGCCTGAGGTCGTGAGGCGTCCATGCACCGCGCGTTCCGTTTGCGAGCACTAGAGAGTTATCTGCGGCGCGGTGTTTGAGCCGCTTCGCCCTGTTTTTGAACCGAATTTGTCTGTCACCAATCTGTTTGCTGACGGTTTTTAGGCAAAGATGCGAGCCGTCTCCCTCGGGTGGGCGCTTGTTCTCTGGAAAGCACCAACGGCTGCCCCCTGTGATTGTGTGCAAGGCCGCAAATTGCCTCCTTGCGAACAGGCTCAGGTGGACCTTGAGATCCTGAGCCATCATCCGTGCTTTTTTCCCGCTGCCGACTCGGACTTTCTTTCGGTTTGAGGCGGGGATATCCCAAATGCCTTTTTCCAGATCGATGTGCTCCCATTCTGCTGATAGCAGTTCACCAATGCGGCAAAGTGTTGAGAGACAAATCCACACTGCAATACGGGTTTTCTGATCTACAGGTCGCTTGGCCTTACGGCGGTCTGGAGCTGCTGCGTATTCAGCATCCATGCGTTGAAAAATTTCGGAAAGCTCCCGGATCTCTGAGCCCGATAACACTCGGCTGCGTTCCTCGACGTAATCTGCGGGTAGCAGCCTGCCTATTTCGATGAGGTCTGCAGGGTTACCTTCCACGAGCAGACGACGCCATGGCGCGCGGTCTTCCGCCCAGTGAAGCATTTGCAATAAGCTGTCGTGGACCATCTGCATTGTGCGGATGGTTCCGGCGGCCCGAAGTTTTCGCAGCATTGCGAGGATATCGCCCTCTGTGAGCTTGCGAAGTTCAATGCCTCCTATGGTGGGCAAAACGTGCCGGGCGAACAGGGCGATTAGGGCGGCGTTATTGTTCTGGCGCGTTACGGTGGTGATCCACTTGTTGTAGAGGTCCTGAATGCAGTAGCGCTGTTCAGCTTCGGCTGCGAGCACGAGCGTGGCTTGCTTCCGTAGCTCGGCGTCCTGGACCTGGAAGTCAATTCCTCGACGTGCAAGGGCACGGATGCGGGCAGTTTCGGTCCGTGCTTCTGCCAAGGTGAGGACGCCATCGGCTGGCTTTGATCCGTAGGGAGCTGCCAGGCGGGCATCTCGCTGTTTGCCTGCGACTGTGTACCTGACCACCCATTTTTTCACGCCGTTTGTGGCTACACGCACTGATAGTCCTGGGCTCGCGGTCACCTGATAGGCAGATTTTTTTGGCTTGAGGGCCTCTATCTCCCTGACCGTTTTCGTGTTTGCCATTTCCCCTGCATCCTAGTCAGATTTTCAATGCACACTAATCGTACACTAAAAATCGGCGGCTGAAGGCGCATGTAAGCGAACTATAGCGCACAACGCAACCTCTTGAGGCTCATGTAATTGATTGAGTTTAAAAGGATTATTTGTTCGCTCTTGTGCGTTTTGGTTTGGTCTTGTGATTGATATAAACGCATGGGGTGCAAGGGGTAGCGAGTTCGAATCCCGCCGTCCCGACCAGCATTATCAAGGGTCTACAGATTTCGGTCTGTAGGCCCTTGTTCTTTTGGCGTGTGTGTTCATGCGGCTTTCCGTTTGAGAATGATCAGCGTGGGTGGTGATGAACGCCTATTGTGTATTCGTGTGTATTGTGTATAATTACACACGTGAACAGCACAGACCTCATCAAACAACTGAAAGCCGACGGCTGGTATCTGGTGCATACCGTTGGGTCTCATCATCAGTTCAAGCATCCCTCCAAGCCCGGCAAGGTCACGGTGCCGCATCCGAAAAAGGATCTGCCATTGCCGACACAGCGCAGCATCCTCAAACAAGCCGGCCTGCGATAAGCGGGCCGGACAGGAGAATACCCCATGCTCTATCCGATTCACGTACACAAGGACCAAGACAGCGCCTATGGTGCGTCCTTCCCTGACTTTCCCGGCTGCTTTGCTGGTGCCGATGATCTGCAGGGCCTGCCTCGCGCCGCACAGGAGGCGGTCGAGGCGCACTTCTACGGCGAAACCGAAGCAATCCCCAGCCCCAGTACTCCCGAGGCCTGGAAGGGCCATGAGGACTTCGAGGGGGGCTTCTGGATGATGGTGGATATCGACCTGTCCAAGGTCAACACCAAGGCTATGCGTCTGAACATCAGCCTTCCCGAGAACCTGGTGCACCGCATCGACGCTGCGGCCAAGGCTCAGCGTCTGTCGCGCTCCGCATTCCTGGCGAAAGCAGCAGAACGGGAAATGGCAGACGCCTGAAACGAAAATTTCGGTCTGTAGGCCCTTGTTCTTTTCTGGGGCTCAGCGGTAAGCGCGGGCGCTACTGCCGTTTGATCGCTTCGATCTGAATCACCAGCCGGACGGTGTCCGGGATGCCGGGCAGCCCGAAATTCATGCCCCATTGACTGCGCTGGATCGTGGCTTCGAAGTCGCCGCCGCAGATATCACGCTGGGTGCGTTTGTTCTGATAGCAGTTGAAACGGTTGGCGCGCAAAGTGACTGGCTTCTGTACACCCAGCAGCGTCAGGGTCCCGGAAACGCTGCTGATCTTGTCGCCTTCAAAGGCGAAAGCCTGGCTTTGGAATCTGGCGTCCGGGAAGGCGGCGACGTTGAAGAAATCCTTGCTGCGCAAGTGTTCGTCAAAGCCCTTCGAGCCGCTGTTGATCGAGGTGGGATCAATGCGGATGTCGGCCTGCCCCTTTTTGGCCGTCTGGTCGAGATCGACGGTTCCGGTGATCGTGTCGAATCGCCCGCGGGTGGTGGATGTGCCGTTGTGCACGACCCCAAAGGTCACGAAACTGTGGTCGGGTTCCACATCGTAGGTGACGTTCTGGGCATAGGCTGGGAATGCGTGGGCTGACAGGCCCAGCAAAGCGATGGCAAGCACTTTCGACATGGCGGTCCTCGCAATGGAATGTCCGTTCAGCCTTCAATTCTGAACAGAAGCTGACATTCGGCCATTCTAAGCCGCCTGTGAGTGTTTGACCGGCGGGCCCTGTGGATCGTCTGATGTGCGTCAAAAAGTCGGGAGATTCCGAGTAACCCCGTGTCAGGCGTTGGCCCTACCATGGATGCGGCAGCCGCTGTGTCTTCAGCCTGCGCAAGGCTAATCGGCGGGAGGAAGGGTAGTCCCAAATTGGGACTATCATCGACCTATGAGTTCGTCGGCACCCATGCCGAGTACGATGAGATTGACGCTGAAACCGTAGAAATGGAGTGAACCATGGACATCCGCCCTATCCGCACTGAGGCAGACTACAAGTCCGCGCTCAAGGCGATCTCCCATCTTGTGGAGATTGACCCAGACATTGGCACGCCCGAGGGCGATCGCCTGGATGTCCTGTCCACGCTCGTCCAAGCCTACGAAGCCAAGACCTTCCCGATTGGCCTGCCTGATCCCGTTGAAGCGATCAGGTTCAGGATGGAGCAGGCTGGACTGACCGCGAAAGACCTGGAACCTATGATCGGTCAGAGAAACCGCGTGTACGAAGTCCTCAACCGCAAGCGGTCCTTGACGCTGCCGATGATCTGGAAACTACATAAGGGGCTCGGGATTCCTGCCGAGAACCTGATCCAACCGCCTGCTCATGTCTAGACTAACTGTACTGCCCGCAGGCGGCATGCCCTGCGCATCCTGGGGAGGGCGTCCTCGGATTCTCGGTAGTCCCCCCGGGGCGTGCCGCGGGATCAGGCGCGAGCAGCCAGCACCAACCCGTACTGGTCCATGACCGCCATCAGAGCAGCTTTGTCCGGTGGGCCGCCTGCGCCCACCACGGCCGCCACGTCCCTGAAGTATTGGGCACCGATGTCCGGCGACATGATGATCAGGGCCCGGGCAGTATCCGGGAACGGATTCGAGAACCCGTGGACCACGCCCTTGGGTGTACACATGGTTTGCCCGGGGGTGAGGTCTCGTGTCTCAGGGCCGACGGTGTAGCGCAGCGTGCCGCTCAGGACGTAGACGATCTCTTCGTTGTCCCGGTGACTATGCGGTGGCGGCGTGTTTGAACCGGGGCCAACGGTCAGTTCAAAAATCCCCATGCCCGCGTTCTGTGACCCGTCGATGAGATAGTCGATGCTCAGCTTGCCGATGTCGATCTTGGTGGTGTCCATAGTTGGATTCCGGTTTGGTCATAATTGTGGGATGATTCACAATGTAAATCGTTGCGCAACGCAGATAAATGCAATTCCATTCAACTGAATGTTGCAAGAACATAGCTAATGAGAGAACGTTTGGCAGTGATGGGGGTGTTCGCTCAGGTGGTCGAGGCCAACAGCTTCTCGGCCGCCGCGACCCGGCTTGGGCTGTCCAAGTCACTGGTCAGCCGCGAAGTCACAGCACTGGAGCAGTCGCTCTCGGTCAAGCTGCTGAATCGCTCGACTCGCAGACTCAGCCTGACCGAGGCGGGGGCGATCTTTTACGAACATTGCCGCCGCGTCGTCCATGAGGCCGAGTATGCCGAGCGGCGGCTGACGCAATCGCAGTCGGCGCTCGCGGGGCTGGTGCGTGTCACCTGCGTGCAGGCGTTTGCGCTGCGCTACCTGATGCCGGTGATCGGTGATTTCCAGCTTAAATATCCCGAGATCCGCATCAAACTGTCCTGCAGCAACCGCATCGTGGAGCTGGGGGACGAGGGTTACGACATCGGCATTCGCATGTCGCGGACACCCGATCCCAAGCTCGTTGCGCGCAGGCTGGCCGTGAATCGCAAGATCCTCTGCGCGTCGCCATCGTATCTGGCGCGCCGCGGTACGCCCGACACTGTCGAAGACCTGGCGGCGCATGACGGCGTGCTGTTCCCGCCGATCGCTCCGAAGGGCGCATGGACTTTGGCGCGCGATGGACAACAGTACAGCGTGCCGGTCAATACACGTTTCGAGACGGATGACATGGATGCCGCGCATGCCGCGGTGCTGTCCGGGCTTGCGCTGAGCGCCTTGCCCGTCTACGTGGTGGCCAGCGACCTGCGCCTGGGCCGCTTGATCCCGCTGCTCACCAATTATCAGGTGCTACCCGACGTCGGCATCTATCTGGTTCATCTGCCCAATCGCACCATGCCCAAGCGGGTACGCACGTTCATTGATTTTGTGCAGCAGAGCTTCAAGCCCATGGCGCCATGGGAAGCGGGGCAGTAGCAGTGGTTGTCGGCACAGAAGGGTGCTCGGTCATGCCGCTATATGCTCGGCGCGGGAGACGGCCAAGTGTAGGCCCGTGCCTTGAATGACTGCCAACAGCGTTTTGATGGTGGGGTTTCCTTTCGACGATAGGGCGCGATAGAGGCTCTCTCGTGGGATTCCCGCTCGCTGGGCGACGTTGGCCATGCCTTGGGCTTCGGCCACGTGGCGTAGTGCCGCCAGGAACGCAGCCTGTCCGCCAGGTTGGTCAATTTCGTCCAGGGCTGCCGTCAAATAGTCATCCACGAATGCAGGATCATCCCGCAGCATGTCAATGATCGTCTGATCATGCGAGCGGTTGGTATGGGTGGTGTGATCATTCATGATGTTTCTCCCGGCTTTGCCAGTCATGCCAGTACGAGACTGCTGTGTTGATGTCGGCTTGCTGCCTGCGCTTGTCGCCACCAGCCAACAATAGAATCAGGCGCTTTCCAGCGTGTGCGTAGTACACGCGATAACCCGGTCCCCAGTTGATCCTCAGTTCCCACACTCCATCAGACACATGCTTGCAATCGCCTAAGTTGCCCGTCGCCATACGGTTGATCCGTGTCAGCACGCGAGCTCGGGCCTGTCGATCAGCGATGCTTTCCAACCATAGCTTGTAATGGTCTTTGCCTGTTTCGTCCAGGTATTCGATCACCTCGTACATCTGTGCATTATACGTTACAAAACTGGTTGAGAATAGCTGCTTATGAAAGCCGCACCGCACTCTTGCACGCAGTCGATCCCGCCGAACCGAATGATTCTATTTGGACTCGCCGTGGCTGCCCCAGGTGGATCCGTCAGGCCGCAACCGGCTCCGGCGTTGCTCCTCCTCGTTTGATCAGCAAGGCAATTACCGCGGCAGCGATGGCGGTGGCGCCCGAGAGCACGAAGGCCGTCAGGTAGCTGCCGGTGGCCTGGCGGACGAAACCGCCCATCCAGGCTGCCGTGGCGGCGCCGATCTGGTGGCCGGCGACGATCCAGCCGAACACGATGGCCGCGTCGCGCTCGCCGAAGGCATCGGTCGCCAGGCGCAGAGTGGGCGGCACCGTCGCGATCCAGTCCAGGCCGTAGAACACGGCGAACAGGGACAGGGCGTAGAACGAGAAATCGGTGTAGGGCAGGATGATCAGCGAGATGCCGCGCAGGCTGTAGTAGACGAAGAGCAGCATGCGCGGATCATAGCGGTCGGTGAGCCAGCCCGAAGCGGTGGTGCCGACCAGGTCGAACACGCCCATCAGCGAGAGCAGACCTGCGGCCTGGATGGCCGCAATGCCATGGTCGCCACACATTGCGATAAGGTGTGTTCCCACCAGCCCGTTGGTAGTGAATCCGCAGACCCAAAAGGTGGCGAACAGATACCAGAACGTGCCGGTGTGGCTGGCGCGCCTGAGTGCACCAAATGTGGCGGCGATCAGCCCGATGCGCAGTGCTGCAGGGGTAGGCGGATTGTCCGGGTCGGCGCCGTAGGGCAGCAGACCCACGTCGGCCGGGCGGTCGGGCACCAGCCGCCAGACCAGCGGCACCATGACCAGCATCGCGGCGGCTACGGCCCAGACGGCGCGTGTCCAGTCGCTGGAAGACGCCAATGCCGCCAGTACCGGCAGAAAAATCAGGTTGCCGGTGGCGGTGCTGGCAGTGAGTATCCCCATGGCCAGGCCCCGGTGTTCAAGGAACCAGCGGTTCGCGATCGCAGCACCCAGTACGGAGGCCACGGCGCCCGACCCGATGCCGGAGAAGAAGCCCCACAACGCGATGAGTTGCCATGTCTGAGTCATGAAGGCGCTGGCGGCGGACGATACAGCCATGACGAGCAGCGCGGTCAGCACCACGCGGCGCAGCCCGAAGTGGTCCATGGCGGCGGCGGCGAAGGGGCCCACCATGCCGTAGAAGAAAATGCCGATGGCAGCCGCCAGCGAGGTGGTCGCACGGCTCCAGCCGAACGATTTTTCCAGCGGATCCAGCAGCACGCTGGGCGTGGCGCGCAGCCCGGCCGAGAACAGCAGGCAGAGGAAGATGACGCCGACCACGACGAAGGCGTAGCGCTGGCCGAGGCGGGGAATGGAGGTAGCGCGCGTGGGATCAGCGGCAGGATACATGATATGTTACTGACCGGTACGTTAAGTGCGACCTATAATACGGACTGGTCGGGCATACCGTCAAGTCGTTTTCTGGAGTATCGATGCTCTGGTCCCGGCTGACGGTGGCCGGGGCGGGCCAGGGAGATGATGCACCATGACAAAATTGCAGCGGACCGAGACGCGGCCGACGGGGCAGGGACGGGAACCGAAGGCAAAACCGGCGCGTGCGGCCGACCGCATCCGCCGTAGCGCGCGGGATCTTTTCTACCACCAAGGCATCCGGGCGGTGGGGGTGGACGCCATCGTAGCCGATGCCGGCGTGACCAAGCCGAGCCTCTACCGGACCTTTGCGTCCAAGGACGACCTGGCGGCGGCCTACCTGCGGGATTACGAAGTCGAATTCTGGCGCCGGTTCGACGCCGCGGTCAACGAACATCCGGGGGATCCGCGCGCGCAGATCCTGGCCTATTTCACAGGCCTTGCAAAGCGCACCAGTTTGCCGGGGTACCGGGGCTGCGGCCTGACCAACGCCTGTGTCGAATACCCCGATCCCGACCATCCCGCCCGCCGGGTGTCGATCGCCAACAAGCAGAAGGTGCGCGAGCGCCTGGCCGACATGGCGCGCCAGATGGGCGCACGCGACCCCGACGGATTGGGAGACGGGCTGCAGCTGTTGCTGGAGGGCGCCTATACGTCCAGCCAGATTCTGGGTGCGAACGGGCCGGTGCGGCACCTGGCGGCCGTCGCGGCACGCCTGATCGACGCCAGCCTGGCGTAGGCCAGGCCGGAGGCTGGGCTGCCAGCTATTTCGTCAGCCGCAGTTCTGTCATCGACCCCAGAATGGCAGCGAAGGTGCTGCTCAGATTGTTGGTGTTGTAGTTCGTGAAGGCATAGGCAGGGCCGCTTGCACAGTTGCCCATGTTTGTTTGGCCGGCGCCACCGCTACCGCCGACGAAGACTGTGTACAGGCGGATCGGATAGCTGCTGCTGTCGTTCTTGATGGCGGTGCAGACGGCTTGCATGTAGGCATTGACGTCGGTTGTGGTGAAATCTGTGGCTCCGGCCGGCCAGCCAATGGTGGCGTTCCCATCCTGGAAGGAGCTGTAGGTGTTCTGGCCCACTAATTTATTACCCGAGGCTGCGAAGGTGGAAATGATGGTGGTTGGGGACCGCATATCCAGATTGACCAGTGAGGTGGTTGGCCAGACCGCGATAGTTTTGACTGAGTCCTGACCGTTGCCCCGGTTTCCAACCGGGCTGTCGCCCGTGATGATCGATGCAGGTGTGCTCGAGGTGGTTGACGCAGGCGATGTAATGACGCCTATTTGCGGATTCCCCGATGTACAGGTAGTTTTTCCGGTACTAGTATCCGTAGTTGGTGATGTACGGTTGTCGCAGTAATTCACCACCATCTGAAAATCCGACTGCTGCGTTGGTCCCGATGGATTGGGTGGACTGGGCGGATTCAGCGGTGGGTTATACATCAGGGGGGCCCGGTACATCGTGGATCCGGGACCGGGATTGGCAACTGTCGAGTTGGTACCGGTGCTGACCAGGATAATTGCTCGACCGTTGACCATTGGTTTGGTGATGTCGGTATTGGCGGGATCGGCCGGTAAGCCGGGCTGTGTATCATCCCATCCTCGCCCTGTTCCCGCCTTGTTGTCGCTCCATTCAGGGGCTAGCATGCGCCATGCCCAGAGCAGGCCGCCCGGGATCAGAGATTCGGAATTTGACCAACCCTGCATAGAGTTAATTGCGGTGTCTAGGGTGGCAACGCTTTGGCTCAGGAACTGTGTGAGGCCCACCATGGCACAGCTGTCCGGTTCAAAGGCGGAGTAGACGACGGGTGCCACGTTGCCCCAATTCGAGCTCAAGGATGTAGATGTATCGATCCCGATGAAACGGTAGTTGGCTGCATCGTTGGGCACTATCGCGCCTGCGTAGGGTGCCCTCGGGGTTACTAGTGGCGGATTCTTGTTGCCTTGACCTTGAGTCGAAATGTCCGATTGTTGGAACTGCAGCGTAGTGGACGTCAGGCTCCCATTGAGCAGTTGGGTGACGGTAAAACTGTTGGCAGTAACGAAATTCCCCAGGCTGGTGTTCGCGCCCTTGGACGTAGCCGGAATCGGCATAAATACAGGCACAAAGCTGTGAGGGTCACTGGTGTTGGTTGGATCTGGCGGGGCAAGTTTGGCTGCGGGTAATTGGGGATTGCTGTTTTGCCCCCAGTAACCCCAACTAATCCCTGTGCCAAAAGGTGGTGGTGGGGGTGGGTAGGGTTCAGCGATGCAGCCTAGCCAATTGCTCTGTACGTAGGCATTGACGCCCCCTCCGCCTCCTCCCAGCAGTTTGGCCACGGTACTGACCCAGTTCTTCGCATTCGGCGTACCCGCGCCAGTGTTGGACGGGTTCATGCGAACCATGGCGCTGAAGGGCACTACGCCCACGCGGATGCCTTGGGCCGAGCTGGATTGGCTCAGGTTCATGGACCCCAGAGCAGCGGCGACCAGTTGCTGGGCCGCAGTCTTGATGTTCGCATTGCTGGCGGTTCCGGTGTACTGGGAATCTTCCAACGCCAGCACGATCTCGGTGTTGTTCTTCAGGCGGCGGATCACCTGGTTGTTGGCTGACAGCGTGAAGGATGCGACCTTCATGAAGCCGGTGCTAAGGAGCGGCAGCTTGCCCTGTGCGGTGACGTTGACGTATTGGGCCGACATGGGGGTGCCTGCCGGGGCCTGGGACGGGCAGGTGATGTTGCCGGATGAGTCCGCGGTGCAGTACTGAATTCCGGACTTGATCGTGTTGGCGGTGACGTCGCTGTTCAGGTAGTCGTCCGGCATGTTGACGCTGAAGAAGGCGCCGGCGTAGTTCTGCCAGGCGGTCTTGTCGCTGGTGATGGCCGGATCCCAGGCGCCCAGCGCCTGGGCGGCTGAAATGGATGTGGCGTCGACGGCATCGCGTAGACGGGTTTCGGCGATGTTGTAGCGGGCCAGGTCGATCGCTCCGAACGTGCCCATCAGCATGACGGCGGAGACCGCCAGGAAAGTCAGCGCCACGGCACCGCGCTGGTTATGTTGCAGGCGGTGCGCAAAGCGTCGCAGGGGCTTGATCGGGCTCATGGCGCGGCTCCTGAATTCAGCTCCCGCAAATCGAATTGGCGGGGGCGGGGTTCGCCGGATTGATCAGCCGGCACAGATCGGCGTAGCGCGGGCGGATCAGTGCCCGGCTGTATTGCTGCGGGTTGAAGAACAGCTTGAAGAAGGCGCCGCTGAAGGCAAATGGCTGGTATTTGTAGAATACTTCCACCACGATTACGGTGTCAGCAGTCTGCAGGTTCCTGCTGATGATGGAAGTAGGCAGGGTGGCGGCGGAAATCTGGCTGGTGGGGGTGGCCGCGCTGGCACCCTGGTAGACGATCTTCGTCCAGCCGTGGTTGGGCGATGAAATGTTCGTCCAGGCGCTCGGGGGGCCGCCGTTGAACGGGGTATTGGTCGCGTACACGCTGATGATGACGGCTGCGTTCTTCGGGGCCAGCGGCATCAACAACGTCGGGACCAGCACGCCGTAGGTGCAGATGTGGTCCGGAGACGTGCAGTTGCTGTCGTCGGTCAGGCTGGTCTGGATGGAGATGCTGTTGGCCAGGGTGAAGGCCACACGGTCCATGACGGCCATGACCCGGGTGTACAGGTACATCTCGACCCCACCGATGATGATGAAGACCATCAGCGGCAGTACGATCACGGCTTCCAGCGCGGCCACGCCGCGCCGTGCGCGGCGGCGCCGGGCGCTCGCCCGGACCTGGGCGGATTCAGTGGCTGGGGCGTTCATAGTTCGTTTTGGACCAGTATGGACCGTGAGGTCCGCAGGAGGCGGCTGCCGCCCGTCACCCACCCGATGAAGCCGGTGAAGCCCGGCCGTTCCACGCTGAAGGTGTAGATCGCCATGTCGCCGGGGTTGCCGCTGCCGCTGGTGCTGCTGCACTGGCTGGTGGTGGACGGCGGCGCGTCGCCTGCGTGGTAGACCGTGACGTTGAATTCAAGGTCGCTGCTGCTCACCCAGCCAGGTAGGTTCGCGATCATCATGTTCTTCAGCTGTGCGCAGCTTGGCCGCACCACGTTGCCGGTAGAATCCGTGATGCCGATGCGGCCGGCCCGCGTCACGTTGTTGGCGGCTGATTCCAGGCTGGCGTCTGCAAACAGGATGAAGGTGATTTCGATGGACACGAAGATCACCCCGAACAGCAATGGCATGAGCAGGGCGTATTCCAGCGCGGTGGCGCCTCGCCGGTTGCGCCGCAAGCGGTGCAGCCATCGGCGGATCATTTTTTGGCCCCGCTCGGGTTGGCTGCCTTGGCCGGTGTCTGCTTCATGGCCAGTTTTTGGCGCACGTAGTGATAGAACTCCAGATTGTCCTGCGCCACGCTTTGTGGCAGGTTGGCCGTGAGAATGCTTTCCGCGGCGTCATCCTTGCCCAGCAGGCCATAGGCCAACGCCAGGTTGGCGCGCTCCTGGGGCAGATCACCCACAAGGCCCGTATTGCCCAGCAGCACGTTGATGGCTTCACGCGGGTTGCCATTGAGCGCCAGCGACAGCCCCAGATTCGCGCGCAGCGCGGCATTGTCGGGGTGCTTGTCCAGCCCGCGGCGATAGATCGCCTGGGCCTCCGACGGCTGGCCGCGCAGGTCCAGCGTGGCGCCCAGGCCGGCCAGGGCCGAGGGGTCGTCCGGCGTCTTCTTCAGGACGGCCTGATAGTCGGCGGCCGCGTCATCGAGCTTGCGCCGTCGCACGGCGATACGGGCGAGCCCCATGCGAGCGTCCGACGATTCGGGAAAACGCTTCAGCATCTCATCGTAGGTCTTGCGCGAGGCTTCCAGTTCGCCAGCCAGGTACTGCGTGGTGCCCAGGCCCCGCCAGCCCTCCGGTGCGTTGGGCTGGTCCTTGGTCATACGGGTGAAGACGTTGCTGGCCACCGCCAGGTCGCCGCTTTGCAGCGCACTGTTGGCGATACGCAGGTCGCTGTCCTTGATCGAGGACTGATCCTGCTCGCTGAGCAGCGGCCGGACTTCCGCCGTCTGGGTGCGGTGGGTCGCGCAGCCGGCCAGCAGAACGGCTGGCAGCACGATGCCGGCCAGAATGTGAACGGGGCGCGAAGGGATGAGATTCATGATGGTGTCCTCGGGCTGCGGGTCAAAGCACGCCCTTCAGAAGCCTGCTCAGGTTCAGAACGGCGGGGCCCACGGCGATGATGATGATGGTGGGCAGGATAAATACCATCATCGGGAAGGTGATCTTCACAGCGAGCTTCGCCGCCTGTTCCTCCAGGCGCATCATGCGTGCGGTGCGCTCGGACTTGGCCAGCACGCGCAGGGCTTGGGCGATGGAGGTCCCGAACTGCAGGGCGTTGGTCAGCGTGCTCACCATGCTGCGGATGGCTGACAGGTTGGTGCGCTCGGCCAGATTCTGCAGCACCTGCGCCACGTCGCCGCTGACCTGCATTTCGCTGGCGGTCAGGGTGAGCTCGTCGGACAGCTCGGGCGCGGTATCGGACATCTCGGATGCGACGCGGTGCAGTGCCATGCCCATGCTCAGCCCGGCGTTGGTGCAGATGACCAGCAAGTCCAGCGCATCCGGCAGGCTGTCCTGGATGGCGGTGCGGCGCTTGGCCGCGATCCGGTCCAGAAACAGCCGCGGCAGCAGAGTTCCCAGGTAGAGGGCGAGCAGGCTGACGACGGGCTTCAGCACCACCGGCTGATTTTCCAGGTAAGGCCATGCGAATACGGTTGCGGCTACGGCGAGCCCGCCTCCGCAGAGGATGGCGAATGCCGAAACGATCAGGGGTGCTTTCATGCTGCGGATGCCCGAGCGGACGAGCTTGAGGTGCACCTCTTTCTGCTGCGCTGGGCTGAAGATCGGCACGGCGGAGCCCACGTGGTACAGCATGGCCGTCAGGCGACCGCGCCAGCTGCGTGGGGCCTGTGATCTGCCGGTCAGGCTGCCGGGCAACGATTCCTTGCGGCCGATCTCGGCTTGCAGGCGCGCAGCCAGCAGGGCTCGCTGGTTGCTGCGCGCGTACAGATAGAGCAAGGCGCCCGCCACACCCAGTATCATGCCCAGTAGGTTGAGCCACTGCCCCAGAGTCAGGCTGCGAAGGATGTCGTCCATGTCGGGCCTCAGACCTTCATGTTGGCGATCTTGCGGATCATCAGCAGGCCGATGGCCAGCATCCCCGCCGCGATCCACAGCAGCAGCCGGCCGATGCTGGTGGTGAACATGATCTTCATGTTGTCCGGGTTGAGCGCGTAGGTGACGCCGAACAGGATGAAGGGCATGACGCTCATGGCCAGGCTGGACAGGCGGCCCTCGGCCGTGAGCGCCCGCGTCTTGGATCGCAGATCGCGCCGTGCGCGGATGATGGTGCTCAGGTTCTCCAGCGCCTCAGACAGCGGCCCACCGGTCTCGCGCTGCAGCAGCAGGCAGACCGAAAAGAACGAGAAATCCGGCAGGCTCACCCGGACCGCCGCGTCGTCCAGCACGTCCTGCAGGTCGTTGCCCAGCAGCAGGCTGTCGCCCATGCGGCGAAACTCCAGGCCCAGGGGCTCGGGGTATTGTTCACCGACGGTGCGCAGAGCGTGGTTGGCCGGGACACCCGCCTGGCTGGCGCGCACGATGAAGTCCAGCGCATCGGGCAGTTGTTCCAGGAACTTCTTCTGGAAGCGTGTTTCCATCCGGTGGTATGCAAACATCACCGCCAGCACCGGCATGGCCAGCATGATGGGCAGGCGCAGCCACAGCGGGTCGGGCAGGGCACCCGTCAGCAGCCCGGCTACCGCCAATACGGCGGCAACCAGACCGGCGATGATCAGGATCTGCGGACCGTGGCCGCTGCCGATGGCCTCCAGCCGGTTCAGATGGTAGCCCAGGGTCCCCATGGCCTGGCGGCGCAGCAGGCGGCGCGCATTGACCCGCGCGCGTTCGTGATCCGCCCGCAGGCGGTCGCGCTCGCCGCGGCCGCCCGACAGCGCGTTGCGCAGCCGCACGCGCAGGCGGCTGCTGGGGCGCTGTTCCAGCGCCTGTAACAGGGTCAGCACAAACATCCCCGCCAGCACAAAGGCCAGAAAGGCAACCAGCGCGACCTTGTTTTCGAGGCTCATGGGATCTCCGTGCCGGGCGTCAGGGGCGCATGGCCTCCATCAGCGCGGCTTCCATGCCGTAGTAGCGGGCACGGTCGGTGAAGACCGGCCGCATGCCGGTGCTCTCGTGCGTGCCGCTCACGTCGTCGCGCTGGACGGCGGTGTTGTAGGCAAAGTGGAACAGGTCCTGGGTGATGATGACGTCGCCTTCGGTACCCGCGATCTCTGTGATGTGGGTGATCTTGCGGGTGCCGTCGCGCAGGCGCCCGACCTGCACGATCAGGTTGACGGCCGCGGCGATCTGGTGGCGGATGGAGAACAGCGGCAGATTGCCGTTGGCCATCATCACCATGCTCTCCAGGCGGGTGATGGCATCGCGCGGGCTGTTGGCATGCAGCGTGGTCATGCTGCCGTCGTGGCCAGTGTTCATGGCCTGCAGCACGTCGAAGGCCTCGGCCCCCCGCGTCTCGCCCAGGATGATGCGGTCCGGCCGCATGCGCAGCGCATTGCGCATCAGGTCGCCCTGGTTGATGGCGCCGGTGCCCTCAATGCTGGGCGGACGCGTTTCGAGCCGTACGACGTGTGGCTGCTGCAGCTGCAATTCGGCGGCGTCTTCGATGGTGACGATGCGGTCGGTTTCGGAGATATAGCGCGACAGGGCGTTCAGCATCGTGGTCTTGCCCGAGCCGGTTCCACCTGCGACGATGATGTTCAGGCGGCAGGCCGCCGCGATTTCCAGTACCCTCATCATCGCGGGCGTCAGCGTGCCACGCGCCACCAGACGGGGCAGGGTGAATTCCTTGCGCGAAAACTTGCGGATGGAGATCGACGCGCCATCGATCGCCAGCGGCGGGATGATGACGTTGACGCGGCTACCATCCTGCAGGCGCGCGTCCACCATGGGGCTGCTTTCATCGACGCGCCGGCCCACGGACGAGGCGATGCGCTGCGCGACACTGACCACGTGGGCGTTGTCGCGGAACTTCACGTCCGTCAGTTCGAGCTTGCCGAAGCGTTCCACGAAGACCTGATCGGGGCCGTTGACCATGATGTCGTCGACCGTCTCGTCCTGCAGCAGGGGCTCGATGGGGCCCACGCCGAACATGTCGTTCAGGATCTCCTGCACCATCACGCGCTGTTCGGTCTGGGTGATCGGCAGATCGCCGCCGCGGATCACCTCGCCGGCGATCGCTTCCACGTCGACCCGGACCTGCTCCACCGGGCGTGTGAGCGCGCTGGCGATGTCCAGGGAGGCGAATACGGCCTGGCGGATGGTGCTGTAATTCTCGGAACGGATGACGTTTTCGGGCCGCACGCTGCGGCGCCTGTCGCCGACGGTAGCGGTGGCTGGACCGTGTTTGGGCGGATGCCGCGACGAGAGGGGCGACTTGGGAACTGCTGGAACTGCTGGCTGCGCCGGCACGGTCGACGCCGGCAGCGGTTCGGCTGCCGGCATGGTCGCAGCCCTGGCTGCCGCCCCCGCAGGAGGTTCCTCTGTGGTGGCCACGCCGGGGTCGTCAAGCAGTTTGCGCCCGAACATCATGAACGTGCTCCACGCAGGCGCGCAAACAGGCCGCCGGACGCACGGCCCGCGCGCAGCGCGCGCCGGCTCGATACGAGCCCGTCGCCTGTCAGCAGGCCTGCCAGCGCCTTCACACCCCGGCCGAACTCGCTGCGAGAGGGCAGCGGATCGCCCAGATTCTCGGCCATGAGCGGGGCCTGGCCATCGAACGGGATGCTGACCGCCACAGGCCATTCCAGGGCTGCGGTAAAGTCGCGGGTGTGGACGGCCCCCCGCGCCGCTGTGCGCGACTGGTTCAGCACGATGTGTGTCGTGGGTGGCCGCAGGCGCCCCTGGATGTGATGCATCAGACGCGTGAGCGTGCGTGCCGAATGCACACTCTGGTCCGTGACCACGCAGACCAGCGTCGCGTTGGCGAAGGCTTCGGCGGCCAGTGCCCCGCCGCCGGAGGGCATGTCCAGGATGATGTAGTGGAAATGCTGGCCCAGCACATTCAGCAGGTCAGTGAGCGCCTTTTCGTCCGGCGCAAAGGCCTCGGTGTACTCCAGCTCCGCGCACAGGGTATACAGGCGGTTGTCACGCGTGTTGAGCGTGCGGTCCAGGTATTGCGGGTCCAAGTGGCCGACGTTGCTCAGCACATCGACCAGCGCATTGCCGCCCGCCAGCCCCAGCAGGTTGGCACCGTTGCCGTTGTAGGGGTTCAGGTCCAGGTAGGCCACACGGCGGCGCCCACCTTCGTTGGCCAGTTCGCGCGCCAGATGGGCCGCGACGGACGTCACACCCACGCCGCCCCGCGTCCCGGTGACTGCGATCACACGGCCATTGCGGACCTGGCGAACCGCATCTGCGGTGTCGGTCCCATCACCCAGCGCGCGGCGCAAAAGCTCCGCACTGATCGGCGTGACGATGTAGTCCTGCACACCGCGCTGCAACAGGCTGCGGTACAGACCCACGTCGTTGCGGTCGCCGATCACGTAGACCTGGACTGAAGGCTCGCAGACATTGGCCAGCCCATCCAGTTCGTCCAGCACGTTCGTGATGCCAGAGATGTCCACCAGCAGTCGCTGCGGCGAGCGGACCCCGGATTTGTGCAGCCAGTGGATGGCCGTGCGGATGGTGCCGCGTTCGACCACTGTGCTTCCCAGGACGGTTGTCTTGAGAAAGCGCGTCAGCTCGCTTTCGCTGGCGGCGTCGTTGACGAAACCCATGAAGCTCACGTTCTGGGTGTCGTCTCGGGTTTTGCTGGGGGCGATCATGCCGTGTTCCTGTGTGTCGGGCCGATCAGTTTCCGCCCGTCTTGCTGGTAGACGTAGTCTTGTTCAGCGGAATGATTTTGTCCAGCCGGTAGCGGGTTACAGCGCTGCCTGCGGTGTCGGCGTGCTGGCCGATGTAGGGATGGGTTGGCGTCACCAGGTCCTGTGGATTGGCCACCTGGGCGGCCAGGTTCGTGAGCGTAGCGCAGCCGAAGGCGATACCCGGCCGTGGATCCGTCACGGTGGAATATTCCGACGGCTGCATCAGGGTACTGCAGTCTGGTGGCACAGCAATGTATTTGCCGTCCGAGCCGCGGGTCACGTTGATGGCGCTAGTGTCCGGAAATTGGGACATGTCCCGGTGCGGGAAGCAGCCTGTTAGGGACAGCGTGGCGCTGATCACGCAGAACAGGGTGGAGAAGGTTTTCATGATGCTGTCCTCCGGATCCATCAATCAGTATGCGAAGCCTGCTGCGCCGGTGAGGCGGGGAACCGAATTCGTCAGCGGGTCCAGGCCGATCTTCCGGTGCAGGATGTATTCAATGTCGGTCGCCGGACGCATGCTGTCCAGTGGCGTCATCACGGAGCCAGGCTTGGCCGGACGCACCAGATAGGGGGTCACGATGACGACCAGCTCGCTCTTGTTATTCTGGTAGCTCCTGGACGAGAACAACTTGCCCAGAATCGGAATGCTGCCCAGCCCAGGTATCCGCGTCAGCACGTCTTGCATGTTGTTTTGCAGCAAGCCGCCGATGACGAAGCTTTCGCCGCTGGCCATTTCGACCGTGGTCTCCACGCGGCGTACGCTCAGCCCCGGGATCTGCAGACCGACCGACGAACCGTTGCTGGTGGTTCCGCTGTTGAGTATGACTGAATTGGCGCTGTCGATCTGGCTGACTTCAGGGCGCACCTTCAGGCTGATGCGATCGTCGGACAGCACGGTCGGGGTGAAGTCCAGCGACACGCCAAAGGGCTTGAATTCCACCGACATGGTGCCCTGCTGCTGTGAGATGGGTACCGGGAATTCGCCGCCTGCCAGGAAGCTGGCGGTCTGGCCCGAGACGGCTGACAGATTGGGCTCGGCCAGCACGCTGATGAGGCCTTCCTGGTCCAGCGCGTCGATGATGCCGTTGATGTTCCAGACGCTGCTGGTTCGGTTGAAGCCCAGCGAGCTGGTCGGCAGCGCGGCCAGCGACGCATTGCTCAGGAAGCTGATGCCGCTGCTGCCGGGCCCGCCGGTTCCCTTGGCCCACAGGACGTTCCAGTTCACCCCCAGCGCCTGGGCGACGTTGCGTTGGACTTCGGCAATGCGCACGCGCAATTGCACCTGGGTGGGCGCGGTGATGGCCAGCCGATTGATGAGCTGATCCTTGTCGCCCAGGAATGGCCGGATGGTGTTGGCAACGGCCTCGGCCGTCTGGGAATCCGGGACGTCGCCGTCCACCAGTAGCGACCCTGGGGCAGACGACATGGTCAGTCGCAGCTTGGGAAAGCGCGCCCGCAGCACCGACTGGATTTCACTCAGGTTATGGGTGACCACGATACGCTGGCGCAGCAGTGGCTTGCCGTCGCTGTCCAGGGCATACAGCGTGGTGCTGCCGGTACGCTTGCCGATGACCAGCAGTGTGGTCGGAGATGGAACCTGCACGTCGGCGATCGAGGGATCCGCCAGCGAAACGGTGCTGACCTTGCCCTGCTGCACGGTCAGCAGCTTGCCCTCGCCGATGGCCAGGTCCAGCGCATGGGCAGGCTGCGCCAGCATCCAGAGGCCGCCGGTCAACAGCAGCAGCGCCGCCATTCGCAACCAGCGGTGGGATGTAGGGCGGATCGCCGTGGTCGCTGCGATCGGGTGCGTGCAGGTCAGTATCGTCATGGACTGCCAGAGCTCCGGGTGATTCTCGTTCGACTTAGAAGGTCAGTTCTTGCTTTTCGGGACCACGCAACAGCGTGATGTTTCGCTTGGGGGCGATGCCGGAAGAGGGGGGTGGTGGAGGCGGGCCGTTCTCGGCGCCGGCCAATGCGCGCGACACGTCGCCGCCCCACGTCGGGCGGGTATCGCTGGCGTCCGGTGATTGGGCTACCACGATGGCGCCACCAGTGGAGGGCTCGTTGCGGTCGGTGGTAGCAAAACTGCGCAGCGCCAGGGACAGCGTCCCCAGATGGGAGGCGACGGTCACGGCTTCGGCCACCTGCGGATTGACTTCCACGGTGATGGTGCGCGCGCGGTTCACCGCACCATTGGGATTCTCGCTCGTGTTGGCTTCGCGCGGCGGGCTGAAGGTCGATCCCACCGCGATGACGCGGACGTTTTCAACCACAGTTTCGCTGACAGTGGCCCGGCGGTTGTCCCGCTGAACGCTCTGGGTCAGGATCATGTCCACATGATCGCCCGGCTGGATCAGCCCGGCATTCCCGGAGACGTCATCGATGGCGACCGACACTGCCCGCATTCCCGGCGCCAGGGCCGCCGCCAGAAAGCCGGGGGCATCGGGCTGGATGACGTTGCCGGTCAGCAGCGTGGCACCGGCGGCCAGCGGGTTACGCAGCATGGCACCCGCGAGCTTGGCCGCGTTGGGCGTACCCTGGAGGATGGCGCCTTGTGGGACGGCTTTCGGCCGCATCGCTTTCCAGCCGAGGTCGCTGTCGCGCAGCAGCAGGCCAGCTGGCAGATCAGCCGAAGCCACGCGGACCTGCACGTCGGGGCTGGGTGGCGGGGCCGGTTCTTCGCGCGCCACGAAGAGCGCACGTGCTGCCATGGCCAGGATGCCGGCGGCCAACAGGATCAGGGAAAAACGCAGTACTGCGGACATGTGACGAGCGCTCCCGAAATTAAAAGCCACCAAATACTACGACGCCGATACGAACGACAAAGCATCCTGCGCCTGCCTCATCAGGAAGTCAGATAGCCTGGCATGACGAACAGGCCACCGACCGCCAGGGCCACCCCGTAGGGAACCCCGCGCTGCACCCGAAGCGCACGTCGCATCCGGCGGCGCCAGCCGCGTGCAAAGATGCGCCGCAGACAGCGGGCATTGAACAGAAGACCCATCAGCGCCACGATCAGTCCCGAAACACTGATGACGAGCAAAACATTTGCTACATTTGCGCTGCCGGCCCAGGCCAGCACCGCCGTACCCAGCTTGACGTCGCCGCCGCCCATGGCATGAACGGCAAATAGCGCCAGCAATACCAGAAAACCCACCACCGCCACCAGACCGTGCTGCAGCCACTGCGATCCGGATGCGCCCGAAGTCAGCAGCGCCACTGGGCACAGGCCTGCATACCAGACGATCAGGCGGTTGCGCAGGCGCCGATGTCGCAGATCGCCGAGCGCCAGACGCAGCAGCAAGGCTGCCGCGCCTGCCAGCACCAGCCCGGTGATGATGGCGATGGCCGGATCCAGTTCCAGGTTAGCTGCCGCAGGATTGAGGGCTGTTAATACAAGCCTGAATTGCGGAGCCGGTTGAAGTGAAGGCGCTGGTGATGACGTTTCGCAGGATGGCGCCACCGACAGTGACGGCAGCCACCACGACGACGGCCAGGATCACGTATTCCAGGGCTGTCACACCACGCTCGTCGCGCTTGAGGGCTTGAAGCAGTTTACGCATGAGGTACTCCTTGACGCAGGGAGCTGCAAGGCTTGGCTGTCGCGAGCATCACGCAGGCGCCAAGCGATTGGTCAGAGAAAGCCCTGTAGGTGTCCAATTGAATTCCAGCGGTCGTGAACTTTCCGAATCAGCTGCCGCAGGTTTTGGGACTGTTGATGCAGGCCTGAATCGCCGAGCCGGTCGAAGTGAAGGCACTGGTGATGACGTTTCGCAGGACGGCACCGCCGACGGTGACGGCAGCCACCACGACGACGGCCAGGATCACGTATTCCAGGGCCGTCACACCGCGCTCGTCGCGCTTGAGGGCTTGAAGCAGTTTACGCATGAGATACTCCTTGACGGAGGGAGTTGCAAGACTTGGCTGCCGCGAGTATCACG
The DNA here is from genome assembly GCF_004321985.1 of Castellaniella sp. GTDB lineage: Bacteria > Pseudomonadota > Gammaproteobacteria > Burkholderiales > Burkholderiaceae_B > Castellaniella. The sequence continues at coordinate 35,789 of NZ_SCQN01000043.1, forward strand.
CAGGCGCCAAGCGATCAGTCACAGAAAGCCCCGTAGGGTATCCAATTGTATTCCAGCGGCCATGCATTTTCCGAATCGTTACATGGAGCCCGCATATTCGACATTCAGGCAGGGTTTCTGTTTCTAAAACGCGACACAGGTGGAAGATTGCCTGCTCCTGCAGGTCTTCCGGACGCCGGTTCTGGGCCAGGTTAGGTTAGCTGCCGCAGGTCTTGGGGCTGTTGACGCAGGCCTGAATTGCCGAGCCGGTCGAAGTGAAGGCGCTGGTGATGACGTTTCGCAGGATGGAGCCGCCGACGGTGACGGCAGCCACCACGACGACAGCCAGGATCACATATTCCAGGGCCGTCACGCCGCGATCGTCGCGCTTGAGGGCTTGAAGCAGTTTACGCATGAGGTACTCCTTGTCGCAGGAAATTGCATGACTTGGCTATCGGGAGGACCACGAGGGCGCCAAGGGATAACTTGCAGAAAACCCTGTGGAGTGTCCGATTCTATCTCATGCATCATGTACTTTTTTAATTACCCGATCAAACCTGAAAAATTTACATTCTGATAAGATTTACGTCTCAAAAATACGACACTCGTAGAACGTCTGAATGAACCTGCAGGATCTGTCAGAATGTAATTCCTTGAAGCAGACACGGCCAGGAAGCGTTCTGATGGGTATGCAGCCGGTGGCAATCTCTTCGCGACGGCGGTTTCGATGAAGAGTCATTGGCTCGATCGGAGTCGGCTGCTGGTGTACCCGGGCGCGGCGGCGCTGATTTTCGTTTGCTGGGTTGCTTATGCCTTTCTGGGTAGCACCGGGGGTATGGATCCAGCGGGTAACCCGCTCGGGTACGATTTCGTGCAGTTCTGGTCAGTTTCGAAGATCGGCCTGCACGACCCGGCGGTCCTGGCCTATCACGGGCCCCATCTGCTGGCGGTCGAGAAAGCCGTGGCGCCTGCGCTGAATGGGGTGCTGCCGTGGCGCTATCCGCCCATGTTCTATCTAGTGGTACTGCCCTTTTCGCTGATTCCGCTGCAGGTGGGCTGGATCATTTTTTCGCTGGGGACGCTGGGTTTGTATGGGTGGGTGTTCTGGCGGGCTGTGGATGCCGCCCGTCCAGAGGTGCCGCAGATTCCGATGCCGCGGGTGCTGCTGGTGCTGGCGGCGTTCGGACCACTCTGGTTCAATCTGCTGAACGGGCAGACCGGGTTCCTGACCGCCGCGCTCGCGGCTGGCGCCTTGCTGTGCCTGGAGCGGCGCCCGGTCCTCGCGGGGGTGCTGATTGGCTTGCTCTGCATCAAGCCGCATCTGGCCGTACTGTTTCCGCTGTGTCTCATCGCCATCGGCGCGTGGCGCACGTTTCTTTGGGCAGCAGTGACGGTGGTCGTGTTCACGCTACTCAGTGCGATGGTTCTGGGTGCGGATACGCTGGTGGCCTTTCTGCAGGGCCTGCGTGAGGCCAGTCAGCTGCTGGACGCCGGTCAGGCGCCGCTAGCGAAGATGCCCAGTGTTTTCGTCAGTTTGCGTCTGTTGCACGTGCCTCTGGCTACGGCCTACGCCGTGCATGGTGCCGTTGCGCTGCTCGCGACTGGGGTGGTGTGGCGCGTCTGGCGCCGTTGTCGGGATGCCCGGTTGCGCAACGCGGCGTTGATGGCCGGGAGCTTTTTCATCAGCCCCTATGTGTTCGATTACGACATGGTGTGGCTGGCGTTCCCAGTCGCGTGGCTGTGCCTGTATTGCATCGAGACGGGGTGGCGCCGTTTCGAGCGGGAACTATTGGTGCTGTTCTGGGCCGACACGCTGCTCATCGCAGTGGTGGCCAAGCATATGGTCACACATACGGTGCCGTTGGCCCTGGGCTTGCTATTGTGGATGATCTACCGGCGGGCCACTGAAAAGTCGCCGTTGCCGAGCCTTACATCGGAGGACCACTGTTCATGACGAAAATTGTACTGATTGCCGGCGCCGGTCCCGCCGGCTTGACGGCCGCGCTGGAACTGCTGCGCCGCTCCGATTGCATCCCCATTGTGTTCGAGTCGCTGGACGATGTAGGTGGCATTTCCCGAACCATCAATCATCACGGCAACCGCATGGACATTGGTGGGCACCGATTCTTTTCCAAGTCGGACTGGGTCATGCAGTGGTGGCGGGACATGATGCCAGTGGCACCTGGCAAGACGGCTGACGGCCTGAGCCTCATCCCCGAGGCGGATCGCCACCTGCTGGTGCGCCCCAGGCTTTCGCGCATCTATTTCCTGCGCAAATTCTTTTCGTACCCCGTGTCGTTGTCGGCACAGACCTTGCGCAACCTGGGCGTGGTGCGGCTCCTGCGCATCGGGTTTTCGTATGCGTGGGCCTGCCTGTTCAAGCGCAAGCCGGAGCGCAATCTGGAAGACTTCTTCGTCAACCGGTTTGGCAAGGCGTTGTATGCCACGTTCTTTCGCGACTACACGGAAAAGGTCTGGGGTCGGCCGTGCAGCGACATCAGTCCTGAATGGGGCGCGCAGCGTATCAAGGGGTTGTCCATCCTGAGCGCGCTGCGGCATGCGGCAGGAAAACTGCTTTCCAGAGAAGGTCACGATCTGGCCCAGAAGCGCACCAACACCAGCCTGATTGAGCGCTTTCTGTATCCCAAGTATGGCCCAGGCCAGATGTGGCACATCGTGGCCGACGAGGTGCGCGCGCGTGGCGGGCAGATTCATCTGGGTCATAAGGTGACAGCCGTGCAGCATGCGGATGGACGCGTCGTCAGCGTGACCACGAAGGACAGCGAGGGCCATACCAGGACGTGGGAGGGGGATCACTTCATCTCCACCATGCCGATCAGCGAACTGGTTGCCATGCTGCATCCTGCACCGCCTGCGGAAGTGCAGGTGGTGGGAAGCGGCCTGTGCTATCGGGATTTCATCACCCTGGGTCTGCTGGTGAAGAAATTGAAGCCGACTGCGCAGGGCCGGGGCCCGATGAATCTGGTGCCCGATACCTGGATCTACATTCAGGAGCCGGATGTGAAAATCGGCCGGTTGCAGATCTTCAACAACTGGAGCCCGTCGCTGGTGACGACGCCGGATGCCATCTGGATGGGGCTTGAGTATTTCTGCCAGGAAGGCGATGAGTTGTGGAGCATGAGTGAGGCTGAATTCTTTCACTTCGCCGTGTCGGAGCTGGAGAAAATCGACCTGATCGACGCTGCGGATGTAGTGGACCATCATCTGGTCCACGTGCCCAAGGCGTATCCGGCCTATTTCGGCAGCTATGACCAGTTTTCGGTCATTCGCGAATACACCGACACCATTGCCAACCTATACCTGGTGGGGCGCAATGGCATGCATCGGTATAACAACCAGGATCATTCCATGCTCACGGCAAAGCTGGCGGTGGATGACATCATCGCCGGCAATGTGTCCAAGCGCGAGATTTGGGAAATTAACGTAGATGATGAGTACCACGAAGAAAAGCGGAGTACTTCGTAATGCAGGGCCTGCGCCGTGAGTTCGTGCGCTATTTTGCGGTCAGCCTGCTGGCGCTGGTGGTGGACACGGCGCTGCTGCTCTATCTGGCCCGCGTGGTGCACTGGAACGACATCGTGGCGGCCACCATTAGTTTTCTCGTTGGCTCCGTCGTGCACTATCTGCTGGCGATCCGACTGGTGTTCACCCATCGCAGGTTTGGCCATCGCGCCACGGCCGAAGGTGTGCTCTACGTCGTCATCGGTATGATCGGCCTGATCGTGAACGATGCCGTCATCTATGCCGGCGTCAATTGGCTGCAGGCGCCGCTGCTGATGGCGAAAATGGCGGCCGCCGGTGGCTCGTTCATGGTGGGGTATGTGGGGCGGAAGGTTTTTCTGTTTGGTGCGGACGTTCGCAGGGCAGTTGAGTGAGTTTCGGTAGTGGTGGGAACGCGGTTGACGTCTTTAGCGCAGGGCTGAGCAATCGTAGCGGTAGAAGGTGGAGATCTTCACGGTCTTTGGCTGTATGGGGCCGTTGCCTCGCTGTTCGTATTCGGTGATCTCCTGGTAGGTTGGGGCGGTCCATGAACGGTTCGGCAATCCAGGGACTGGGTGATTAAGAATAATGGTGTCCAGGTCGCGGAGCGATTGGCAGGCTGCGGCAATCTGGGCTGGCGATTTGGGGACATTTGCTCTGATGCCGGCCTTTGGCCGACACAACATCTCGGAGAAATCCTGGGTGTTCAGAGATTGCAGGGCTGTCTTTCGTCTCGACCAGTCCAATGCCGTGGAACGGAAGAACATGGATTCCGTTCCTTGCACACAACTGAAGTAACTGGGTTTTCTGGCTCTGAACCACAGCACTTCCGTGCCGTTGAAACCTTCCCAGTAGGTGTCGCCAGAGTTGTCCAGGAATTGTGTCAGCCCCCCGTCCGATCCTGATCCGTAGACGTATCGGTGCCATTCGGTTTGCTGGTTTATCAGAAGCAGGCTGACTGCGAGGACACCCACGGCGCTAGTGATCATCCAGCCGCCTGGTCGTTGCCGGATGCATCGTGCGGCACCGAGAACCGCCGCAGTGGCTAACGTCAGGATGAGCAAGTGGCGGCCGAGGTGTCGATCCAATGTGACTTGAACGTAGAGCGAGTAGAGGTCGAGCGCGATGGCAAACGCGATCAAAATCAGAATCGTGATGGTGATGAGAAATCGCGCCTTGTCGTGCCGCAGCTTCTTGTGCAAGAACCACGAGAGGCACAGGATGACGATGAAGGGCTCAGTAGTGCTAAGTGTGGACAGAAAGTTGGGTAGAAAGCTGAATATCGCGGCTATGACGATCGGTACACGTTCCGTTTTGCCTGTGCGTAGCAGTAGCAGAAGGAGGGCCGCGTTGGCGGCCAGATGGGCGATCCACAGCGCGCGCCAGAGCTGAAGATTCATGATCAGCACGTTGTGGGCGACGTCGGCGCCAAGAAATGACACTGTGCAGCTCAGGAACGTGACGATTAGGATCGTAGTCACATACCTTCGCTCCTGGTTGCTTGCCACGGTGAGGAAGGTTCCAAGAACGATGAAGACCGTTGCCAGTCGCGCCTGATCGGCGAGCCCCCAGGTGCTGATCAGCGCGAAATTGTTCCTCGTGCTGGTCACGCGAAACCAGTCAGCCGTATAGAATTGTGTTGCCCTGGAAAATGGATCGATCCCCAGCCCGGCACCTGCGATGCCGATAATCAGCACCGCACCGAAAATGATCCAGATCCGACGGTCTCGGCGAAGCGCCTCGAATGCGATGATGCTAATGCCCGGTAACGCGATCAAGGGATGGATGACAAATGCGAGGATGCCCGTAATGGACGTCATCGCGTATTTCCGGCGCGCCGCCAGCGCCAGGCTGCCCATGACAGCAGCCTCGGAGAACAGCCGGGGGGTTATGAAAGGTTCTGCGTAACGGAAGATGCCAAGACCGCCATATTCCGCGCTAAGCACGATCGCAGCGCCAATTGCGGCGAGCCGTTCGACGGGATCCTTCAGCAGGGTGCAGGTCAGGAAGCCCAGCCCCGCCAGCCACAGAGCATCGCCAACCAGGGTGGCCAGCAGATTGGCCTGGGCAATCCCCAGCGCCGCGAGCAGCCATTTGTAGCCATTCGAGAAGAGGGAGAAGCTATCCTGAGAGCCATATCGGAAAAACAGATCATCGCGCCATCGTGAAGGGTCCAGCGCGTGCAGGCTTTGGAGCAGGTAGAGCCGACCGTCGTGGATGACCCCCAGGTATGGGTGTGTGAGGACCCACAGGGCCAGCAGGAAGGTGGCTGCGATCAGGATCTTGGGGCTGATGGTGTGATGTGCCGTGGATCGTTGGCTTATCGTCATATGCGTGTGCGTATTGGTCGTGTCGGATGCAAGCCGCTCGGCCTCGACCTCGACGATTTTGAGGGGATCATCTTGTTGCTCTGTACCACTTGGTAACGAGCACGACAAAGTATTTGTCTCCGAATCCTAATGCTGTGTCGCAGCAGCTTGGTTGATCCCTGTGGCTTCCAATCAGAATGTGAGAGAGCCAATTCACTTTTACGGTGATTCGCGCAAAGTAGCACAGTCATAACGGTAAAAAGCGGAAATTTTCACGAGCTTTTTTTTTATCGCGTTTCCAGTCTTTTTGGATTCCATAACTTCCTGATAGGTCGGGGCTGTCCAGGTCCGATTTGGCAATTCTGGCACGGGGTGATTGAGAACAATTGTGTCCAGATCGGGGAGGGACTGGCAGACAGCCTCAACTTCAACTTTGGAATTAGTGCCGCTGAATATCGAGGTACACGATTCATCGGAAAAGCCGACAGTATGCAACAATTGCAGGGCAGATTTCCGTCTCGACCATTCCGCGGCAACTGCTTGGAAAAATACGGATTCCGCAGCCTGCATGCAGCTGAAGTAGCTTGGCTTCCTCTCCTTGAACCACAAGAGTTCTGTGCCGTTTTCGCCTTCCCAGAAAGTAGTTCCAGCGTTAGCTAGAAATTGGTTCAGAGTGATGTCTTGACTTGACCCGTAGACGTATCGATTCCAAGAGGACCGCTGATCGGCCACCAGCATACTGGACGCAAGTATACCGACGGAAACGACGATTATCAGCTTGTTTTGTGGGTGCCGGACATACCAGATCAGGCCAAAGGCCGCTGCCGTTAGGAGAGCCAGATCGAGTACGTGTCGGACGATGTAGCGATCTAAGGTGAGTTGTAGGTAGAGAGAATAGACGGCCAAGGCGAGCACGAAAGCCATTGGAATTAGAATCGCGGATGCAGCCAGGAGCCTGATTCGATTGTTGCGAAAATTTCTGTGCAGGTACCAGAGCAGGCAAAGGAGGACGACAAACGGGGCTGTCATATCAAGTGAAAGCAGCAGGCCCGGCAAAAGACTGAATACAACTGCAATGGCGAGTGGCATGCGCCTTGCCTTATCGACACGTATAAGCAATAGAAGGATGGCGGCATTAGATGCTAAATTGGTGACCCACAGTACTCGCCAGAGCTGAAGATTCGTGATCAACACGTTGTGAATGAT
>NZ_SCQN01000044.1 GCF_004321985.1 Castellaniella sp.
CCCGGACGAATCTAGTTCCTTCGCGCAGGAGGGTACTGCCGCCCACTTCGTGGCGTCCACCTGTCTGACATCTGGTGATGACGCTGTCGTGCACGTTGGCAAATTCGTCGCCATGACCGAGGGCACCGAGCACTTTGACCTGCCGGGCAGGCTTGAAGGCGTGCCGACGGTCGAAGTCACGCAGGACATGGCCGAACACGTTCAGAAGTATCTGGACTATGTGCGTGCCTTGGGTGGGCAGCTGCTGGTTGAGCAGCGCCTATCCATCGAGTCCGTCACCGGCGAGCCCGGCGCCAAGGGCACAGCCGACGCTGTGGTGCTACTGCCCGATGAGATGGTGGTGGTTGACCTGAAGTACGGACGGGGCGTGCGCGTTGACGCCAACCACAACCCTCAGCTGGGCATCTACGGGTCGGCCGCCCTGGAAGAATTCGGCATCGTAGGTGACTTCGACCGGGTGCGCATGGTCATCCACCAGCCGCGGCTGGACCACATCAGCGAATGGGTGATGCCGGTCAGCCAGCCGATGGCGGCTGAAAGTTTGCAGACCTGGGCGGTCAACACCCGCACCATGGCGCACCGGGCGCTCGCGTACATCGGTAAGGGGCCCGCCGATGTCAGCGCGGACGACCTGAACCCGGGTGAAGATCCTTGTCGGTTCTGCAAGGCGAAGGCCATTTGCCCAGCCTTGCGTGACCACGTTCTGTCCACCGTGGCGGATGACTTCGTGAACATCACCAAGCTGGTCGCCCCGCAGCTGGAAACCGCCGTGACTCGCACGGTGGGCAACGCGCTGCTGGGCAACTTGATGGGCGCCGTTGACCTGATCGAAAACTGGTGTGCCGCGATCCGCGCGCAGGCCAAGGTCGAACTGCTGGCGGGGCGCATCGTGCCAGGCTTCAAGCTGGTATCGGGCAAGCGAGGCGCACGCGCCTGGGTGGACAAGGTGGAAGCCGAAGCCACCCTGAAAAAGATGCGCCTGAAGGTGGAGCAAATGTACGACTTGTCGCTGATTTCCCCGACGACAGCCGAGAAGCTGCACAAGGCCGACACCATCGGCGCACGCCAGTGGACGAAGCTGCAAACCCTCATCACCCAGGCCGATGGCGCGCCCACCGTGGCGCCTGCTGCAGACAAGCGCACCGCGCTGGTGGTGACCGCTGCGCTGGATGGCTTCAGGGATGAAACGGTTGTTGAAGCTGACGCCACCGCCGACATGGAGGGCCTTGTATGACCGAATGGCACCACTGGCGGCATGAAATTCTGCCCGCATCCGCTCAGCAAATTCTGCGGGAAGCCGCATCCGTGGGCACCACCGAATCACTCGCACGTCGTCGGGCTGTCGAAGAAGCCAGCCTTCGCGTGCGCCGCTCTTTCCCCCAGCTGTTCAAACCCGAAGCCGGCGTCAGCAAATACGCCGCCGCAACCAAGTAAAGGATCCACCATGGCTGAAATTATTCTCAAGAATGTTCGACTGTCTTTCCCTGACCTGTGGACGCCGCAGGAGTACGAAAAGGGCGACGGCAAGCCTCGTTGGAACGCCACGTTCCTCATCGTTCCGGGCAGCGAGAACGACAAGTCGATTCGCGCCGCCATCAAGGCCGAAGCCGCCACCGTGTTCAAGGACAAGGCGGCCGCCCAGCTGCAAGCCTTCGACGGCAACCCTCAGAAGATGTGCTATCTGGATGGTGACAAGGGCACCGCCGCCAAGTATGACGGCTATCCGGGTAACTGGTATCTGTCCACGCACCGTCAGGCGCTCATCAAAGGTCGTCCCAACGCGCGCCCGGAAATCATCGACTCCAACATGTCGCCGCTGCTGCCTGACGATGGCCGCCCCTACGCGGGCTGCTACGTGAACGCCAAGGTCAGCATCTACGCGCAGGGGTCGCCCAACGCCGGCATCCGGGCTTCGTTCTCGGTCGTGCAGTTCGCTGGTAAGGGTGAGGCGTTCAGCGCAGGCACGCCCAGCCTGGACGGTTTCGCGGACGTCAGCGAAGGCGTCGACGCAGCCGCCGACCTGGTCTAGGGAGATCGACATGGAAAACATTGAGAAAGAGGCAGCACCGCAACGCTTCGTGAAGAAGCCTGTTGCGATCGAAGCCATCCAGGCCACAGGCACCCCCGAGAGCAACCGCCAGATCATCCAGTGGACGCACGGCAGCGAAACTCCGGCCAGCATGGACGACCACCCCGAGCGCGGTCGGTGTCTGTCCATCAGCACGCTGGAAGGTGCGCACTGGGTTTCCCCCGGAGATTGGGTCATCAAAGGTGTGAAGGGTGAGTTCTATCCCTGCAAGCCCGATATCTTCGCGGCCAGTTATGACCCGCAAATCGTGCTGACCGAAGTCGACGCGCTGGCTGACCTGGAAGGCCGACCCCGCCCCGTGTAACCCAAAACTGTGGGCGGCCGTTTTCTCCCCAACTGCGAAATGTCCGCGTGGTACCCAGGCCAGGATGGCTAACCCTCCGCTCCCACTCATTACTCAAGCGGAGGGTGTGCCGAAACCAGGACGGCCGGGCAAGTGACTACCTGGAAATCCTGGCAAAGGACTTTTTAAAGAGGTGATTTATGAGCTTTTTCGACGACAACGAAGACCGGACCACCTACGGCAAGCGCCCCGCCTGGGCCACGTTCGATGTGACTTGCAAGCGGTGTGGCAAGGATGGCCTGCGCTGGCAAGATGAGGACGGTGAATGGGTGCTGATGGAAGGTCAGTACAAGGTTCACCACTGCGACCCCAAGGTCTTGCGTGCCGCATCACTGGATGGCTTCCATGCCCTCTAAGTACGCCAGTCTGGCTGAGCGCATCATCGCCAACACCTACCTGTCGCAAGACTCGTTTTACAACGGGTCGCCGTGCTGGATCTGGATGGGCAAGCGCAACTCATCAGGCTATGGGCAAATCAACCGTCGCTTCAAGCGGGGCCCGCGTAAGGGCAAGGTGGGTACCTTCCTGGTACATCGCGTGGCCGTGCAGGAACTCGGTGGCCGCAGGCTGACAACCCGCAGCGTGGCCATGCACCTGTGCAACAACCGCCTGTGTTGTAACCCGGCACACCTAAAGGGCGGCACGCAGAAGCAAAACATCAAGCAGTGCGTGGCCGAGGGCCGCCACTTCACCCCATTCAGGAAGGCTGCATGAAATACATACTCATTGCCCAGTTGTATTGGCCTGTGTGGCTAACCCTAGACGGTCTTGGGCATTCTTTCGACGGGATCGCTTTGGGCTCCGCTGTGGTAGTAGCCGGTTGGTGCATTGCGTGGCTGATGGAGTTTAGCAAGTGACCCGACTCTGGATCGACTTCGAGACATTCAGCGACGTGCCGATCAACTGCGGTACGCACGCCTACATGCAAGGCGTGGAGATCCTGCTGGCAGCCTGGGCCATCGATGATGGCCCGGTGTCGGTGGTCGATGAGGTCAATGGTGAGTCGCGCCCCCGCGACCTGGTGGACGCCCTGGCCGATCCCCTAGTGCAGCTGGCCGCTCACAACAGTCACTTTGACCGCAATGTGCTGCGCTACACGGGGCAGCAAACATCTATATGGCGCTGGTACGACACCATGGTGAAGGCCCTGGCGCACGGCATGCCGGGCGCTCTTGGCACGCTTTGCGACATCCTGGCCGTGCCCACCGACAAGGCCAAAGACAAGGCAGGCAAGCAACTGATCCAGCTGTTCTGTAAGCCCCTGGCCGCCAACCGCAAACTGCGCCGTGCCACCCGGGATACCCACCCGGAAGACTGGGCACGATTCAAGGAGTACGCGGGTCTGGACATCGAGGCCATGCGCGTGGTGGATGCGAAGCTGCCCAGCTGGAACTACACCGGCACCGAGCTCGCGCTGTGGCACCTGGACCAGACCATCAACGACCGTGGTGTGCTGGTGGATGTGGAGCTGGCCCAGGCCGCGATCCGCGCCGCCGAGCTGGCCAAGATAGACCTGGCCGAACGCACCCAGGTGCTGACTGATGGCGAGGTGCAGGCCGCCACCCAGCGCGACAGGCTGTTGGCGCACATCCTCACCCAATACGGCATTGAGGTTCCCGACCTGCAGAACAGCACCCTGGAAGACATTCTGAAACGGGAAACAGACCTGCCGCGCATGTTGGTTGAACTGTTGGGCATCCGGCTGCAGGCGAGCAAGACCAGCATCAGCAAGTACAAAACGCTTGTCAAAGGCGTGAGCCCGGATGGACGCCTGCGCGGCACCCTGCAATTCGACGGGGCTGCACGCACGGGCCGCTGGGCTGGGCGGCTGTTCCAGCCTCAGAACCTGCCCCGGCCGTCGCTGCACCAGCCTGCGATTGAGCTGGGCATCGACACCCTGAAAGCGGACTGTGCCGACCTGGTGTTTCCCAACGTGATGGAGCTGACCAGCAGCGCCATCCGGGGGTGCATCATCGTGCCGCCCAAGCGCAAGCTGGTGGTGGCCGACCTGTCGAACATTGAAGGCCGGGTGATTGCGTGGCTGGCCGGCGAAGAATGGAAGCTGCAGGCGTTTCGTGAATTCGACACCTGCCTGGGCGTAGATGGCCAGTGGCATGATGGCGTGGCCCTGCGTGACGCGGCCCTGACTGGTCAGCCGATCGCACTGGAACGCAACAAGAAAGGCGCCCCCGTCCGGCGGGGCCCCGACCTCTATAAGCTGGCCTACGCCAAGGCGTTCGCCGTCAAGCATGAAACCGTCGAAGGCAACCAGCGCCAGATCGGCAAGGTCATGGAACTGATGCTGGGCTACGAAGGTGGTGTGGGCGCATTCCTGACAGGGGCCGCCACTTACGGCATCGATCTGGACGCCATGGCGGTCGCCGCGCTGCCCAGCATCCCCGCCGACGTGATGGGCGAGGCCGAACGCTATCTGACTTCGCGCACGCGCCGCCGTGACGGCAGCTTTGGCCTGACACCGCAAACCTTCATGGTGTGCGATGCCTTGAAGCGCCTGTGGCGCCGGGCACACCCCGCCGTGTCGGCATTCTGGCCAGCCCTGGCCCAGGCCGCCATGATGGCCGTCATCAATGCGGGCGTGACCCAGCATGTGCGCGACATCCGCCTGCAGCGCGCCGGCGCCTGGCTGCGGGTGCAGCTGCCCTCCGGTCGACTGCTGTGCTACCCGCTGCCCGAAGTCGATGACACCGGCAAGCTGTCATACATGGGCATCAACCAGTACAGCAGGAAATGGGCGCGACTCAAGACCTACGGCGGCAAGCTGTCGGAAAACATTACCCAGGCCGCCGCCCGTGACGTGCTGGCCACCAGCATGCCGGCCGTCGAAGCTGCTGGCTACGGCATCGTGCTGACCGTCCACGACGAAATCCTGACCGAAGCTCCCGACTCGCCTGAATTCAATCCCTCACACCTGGCCGCGCTGATGGCGACCAATCCTCCCTGGGCCGATGGCCTGCCGCTGTCGGCAGCTGGCTTTGAAGCCTATCGCTATAGGAAAGACTGACCATGCTGCTACTACGCTTCTTCAGATACTACCGATCCCTGGGGTATGGCTGCTGGGCCGCCCTGCGTTCCGCGTGGAGGCGCATCCATGCGTGAATCCCAAATCGAAACCTACTTGGTGGAACGTGTGAAGGCGCTGGGTGGCGAAGTGCGGAAAGTCCGCTGGATCGGCCGCAACGGTGCACCCGACCGGCTGGTGATGCTGCCCGGCCGCACGGTCTGGATTGAACTGAAAGCCCCTGGCGAAAAGGTGAAGCCCCACCAGGCGCGGGAACATGAGCGCATGCGCCGCATGGGCCAATACGTTGCCGTGGTTGATTCGCTGGAAGGCGTCGATGGAGTATTGAAATGAGAGCTGATGAATTTCTCGAAGATCCGAAGTGTGCATTCTGTGGGCGCGATGGCGCAGAGGGTTGTTGGGAGCTCCACGAGTCAGACACTCTTTTATGTTGCTGTTCAAGTTGCGCCACAAGAGTTCTTCCCCGACTTATCGCAGATTCAATATTTATTGGGAGAAGGAACATTCGCGGGCGTATAGAGACAGCGCGGCAAAATGCTCAAATGAACTTTTTGGAAGCCCTGTCATCCCGTCTGTCTTTTGAACTGGATACCGCCTGGGACGAAGTTCGAAAGGCCAAAAATGACTGACCGCCGCGCCTTCACCCCTCGGCCGTACCAGGACATCATCACGGATCATGTTCTGGCCACACCGCGCTGCGCGGTGTGGGCAGGTATGGGCATGGGCAAGACGGTATCGACGCTGACGGCTGTGGACATGCTGGAGCTTGTCGCCCCGGGCCCCACGCTGGTCACGGCGCCGTTGCGCGTGGCGCAAAGCACGTGGCCGGATGAGGCCGCGAAGTGGCAGCACCTGCGCAACGTGGAAGTGACACCCATCGTGGGTACCGCCGCCGCGCGCCGCAAGGCGCTAGCCCTCGTGTCGAACTTTTCCGCCAGCGTCTTCACGATCAACTACGAGAATATCCCGTGGCTGGTGGAAACCCTGGCCGATCAGAAAAAGCCCTGGCCGTTTGGCAAGATCATTCCCGACGAAGCCACGCGCCTGAAATCCTTCCGCACTCGGCAAGGTGGCCAGCGCGCCCGGGCACTTGGCAAGGTCGCCCATTTGCCCCAGGTGCACCACTTCATCGAGTTGACCGGCACCCCCAGCCCCAACGGCTTGAAGGATCTATGGGGTCAAGTCTGGTTCCTGGATCGGGGCGAACGTCTAGGCCGGTCATTTGAGGCCTTCAAGTCTCGCTGGTTCCAGACCATCCAGGTGGGCGCCGACGCGCATGCCGTTGATCTGGTGCCGCTGCCGTTTGCCCAAAAGGAAATTGAAGGCCTGTTGCGCGACCTGTGCATTTCCCTGGATCCGGCAGACTGGTTCGACTTGCACGAACCCATCAGCGTGCCGGTGTACGTCGATTTGCCGGGCCGTGCCCGGGATCTGTACCGCGATATGGAACGGGAAATGTTCATGCAGATTGATGGCCATGACGTGGAGGCCTTCAACGCGGCGGCGCGCACCATCAAATGTCTGCAGCTGGCTAACGGCGCAGCCTACACCACCGATGACGATGGGGATAACCGCCCCTGGGCGGAAGTCCATTCCCTGAAAATCCAGGCCCTGGAATCCATTGTGGAAGAACTGGGGGGTGCGCCGTTGCTGGTGGCATACCACTTCAAGAGCGACCTGGCGCGCCTGCTGAAAGCCTTCCCACGCGGCCGCCACCTGGATGCCGACCCGCAGACCCTGCGCGACTTCAAGGCTGGGCGCATTCCCATCCTGTTCGCCCACCCCGACAGCGCCGGCCACGGCCTGGACGGCATGCAGGACGTGTGCAACGCCGTGGCGTTCTTTGGCCACTGGTGGAACCTGGAAAGCCGTCAGCAAATCATTGAACGGGTGGGCGCCGTGCGTCAGGCCCAGGCCGGGCACGATCGGCCCGTCTACATCTACGACATCATCGCGCGCAGCACGGTCGATGAACTGGTAATCGCCAGGCACAAGAGCAAGCGCACGGTGCAGGACCTACTACTTGAAGCCATGAGAAAAGGAACCAGCAATGTCTGACCTGATATTCCCGCCGTTGCCAGACGGCACCCTGAACGAGGAATACATCCAGAACTACGCGCGTCTGGTGATGAGGGCCAACGCACCAAAGTGGTTGCCGATCTCCACTGCACCAGAAGATGGCCGAAATCTGATTGGCGGATATGGTCGAAATCGTCCATTTGAAATGTACTGTGGTGCGTTTGGAGAATGGATAGACATGGGGGGCCGTGTGCGAAACCCGAGTCACTGGATGCCACTGCCTCCCGCGCCGGGGAAATCATGATCTACCACGGCAACCAGGTACCCCCAGCCACCGCGCGCCACGCCGCCCGGTACCTGCAGGATGCCTGGGTGAAGACGGGTGAGCTCGCCCCTGGGCCACGCGAGGCCGCCGATGCCTTTGAACAGGTGGCGGGGGAAATCACCGTGCCCTGCAGGGCCATCGGGGTAGCGCGCCAGGCGCTGCGCAGCGCCCGGTATGACGTGGCTGCCGCCATCAAGAGGCTGGAAAGATGAATGAAGACCCAGCCACGCTCCCGCTGACCAGGGAAAAGGCTCTGACGCTGCAGGAAGTCGCCGCCCAGCTGGGGATGGCGTACAGCACCATTTTTGCCAAGCGCCACCAGATTGGCTTTCGTCTGCCCGGATCCCGGGTATGGCGGGTATGGCCGTCCCGGCTTGCGGAATTATCCGCTCCACGTAATACTGTTACCCGGCTACCATTGCGGGCTGTAGAGGAAACCCTATGTCAATCCGCAAAGATAAAGTATCCGGCATCTATCAAATCGCCATCAGCCCGCCGGGCGGTGGATCGCGAATTAGATGCTCTGCTGGTACGAAAGACCGGCAAGCCGCACAGGAATATCACGACGGGTTGAAGGCCAGCCTATGGCGTCAGGCCAAGCTGGGCGAGATGCCCGACAAGATTTTCCAGGACGTCGCCGTGCGGTTTCTGCGAGAGACAGCGGGCCAGCGCGACTATGCCACGAAGCAAAGGCACGTCGCGTACTGGCGTGGCAAGTTTGCAGACCGGACGATTCGCTCTTTAACATCTGACGACATTGTGGACGCACTGCCCACGCATCGCATCTACCAGAAGAAGAAGCCCACGCCCTTGACGGCGGCCACCAAGAACCGCTACATCGCCACGATCAAGTGCATGCTGTACCTGGGCATGGAGTGGGGCTGGGTGGACAAAGTGCCGAAGCTGCCACGGTATCAGGAGCCGGATATCCGCGTGCGCTGGGAACCCCCGGCGGTTATCACCCGTCTGGTCGGCGCGCTGACCTTGGAATGGATGCGGGACGCAGCGATTGTGGCCGTGGCAACAGGCATGCGCGAGGACGAGATTCTCTCCATGCAGCCCTCACAGGTGAACCTTGATCAGCACACGGCCTGGGTCACACACGAGGAGGCCAAGTCAAAGCATGCGCGTTCCGTGCCGCTGAACGACGACGCGATGGCTGTGATGAAGCGGCGGCTGAAAACCGCCGGGCGTTACATCTTCACCCGCGATGGGGGCGAGGATGTTCGGGTCCGGGAAATCGACCGTAGAGCGTTCAATCGAGCGTGCAAGCTGGTTGGTATCACCGACTTCCGTTTTCACGACCTACGCCACACTTGGGCCTCGTGGCACGCCCAGGCGGGTACACCGCTCATGGTCGTGCAGGAGCTTGGCGGCTGGCGTTCATTCAAGATGGTGCAGCGGTACGCCCACCTTGCGCCGAGCCACATGGCCGCCCACGCGCACACTGTCAATTTTTTGGCAAAGTCGGAATCAGAAAAGAAAATCGCCGCGTGAGAGGCGGCGATAACTTACTGATTTCACTAATGTTTCTTGGCTCCCCGAGCAGGGTTCGAACCTGCGACCTGCGGATTAACAGTCCGTCGCTCTACCGGCTGAGCTATCGGGGAATTGCAAAGAAGCAAAACTATAGCACAATTTCTGCGTTCACATGGTCAGTGTGCGGCTGGCGAGACGCCTGACTCGCTGACGGATGCGGTCTTCGGACGAGCCAGCCAGATAAGGCTGATAAGCACCAGGAACAGGAGGGCGGACGCATAGAAAAAGTCGGTGGCCGACAGCGTATAGGCTTGCTGGTTGATCAATCCGTCGATCAGCCCCGCGCCTTGCTGCTGAGTCAGCCCCAAGTGCTGCAGGCCGTTCATGACATGGTCGAAAGCCGGCTCGCCGGGACGTGCCACTTCGGTCATCTGGCTGTGGTGCAGCGAGGCCCGATTCTCCCAGAGCGTGGTCGTGATGGATGTGCCGAATGCGCCGCATACCAGACGGACGAAGTTCGTCAGACCCGCTGCGGCCGGGATCCGTTCGTGGCGCAGGCCCGAGAGCGAAATGGCGGTCAGCGGGATGAAGAAGGTCGCCATTGCTACGCCCTGGATGAAGGTGGGCAGCATGATCGCGTACAAGTCCACTTGTGTGTTGTAGAGCGCGCGCATGTAGCTGATGAGCGCGAACACCAGGAATGCCACTGTGGCAATCGCGCGTGGGTCCAGGCGCCCCATGAGCTTGCCGACGATGGGCGACAGGACGATGGCAAGGATCCCGACCGGCGCCAGTGCCACGCCCGCCCAGGTGGCGGTGTAGCCCATTGTGTTCTGCAGCCAGAGCGGCAGCAGCACGACGGTACCGAAGAACACGCCATAGGCGATGGACAGCGCGACAGTCCCCGCCGAGAAGTTGCGCTCCGCGAACAGGGAGAGGTCGACGACAGGATGGCCGGCCGTCAGTTCCCATATCACGAAGTACACGAAGGCTACTACCGCCAGAATCGCCAGGACGATGATGAGCGGGCTGCTGAACCAGTCCAGATCCTTGCCTTTGTCCAGCATGACCTGCAGGGCACCCACCCAGACGACGAGCAGGAACAGGCCCATCCGGTCGATGGGCAGCTTCACGCGTCGGCTGTCGCGCGCCTTGTAAATCTGCCAGGAGGCCCAGCCAGCCAGCAGGCCGATCGGGATATTGATGTAGAAGATCCAGGACCATGCATAATTGTCGGAAATCCAGCCGCCCAGCAACGGTCCTGCGATGGGGCCGACCAGGATAGTCATGGACCACAAGGCCAGAGCCATGCCGGCCCTGTCGCGTGGGTAGCTCGCCAGCATCAGCGATTGCGACAGGGGGATCATGGGCCCGGAGACTGCCCCCTGGATGACCCGGAAGAACACCAGGGACTCCAGCGACCAGGACATGCCGCACAGCCAGGAACTGACAACGAACAGCGCTATGGCCATCACGAACAGTCGGACCTGGCCGAAGCGCTGCGTGAGCCATCCCGTGAGCGGTACCGTGATGGCGTTGGCCACCGCGAAGGACGTGATCACCCAGGTACCCTGAGTGGCGCTCACGCCTAGATCTCCCGCGATGGTCGGGATGGACACGTTGGCGATGGAAGAGTCCAGCACATTCATGAACACCGCCGCCGACAGAGCGATGGTGCCGAAGGCACGGGCGCTGCCCTCCAGCGGCGGCAGGATCGCCGCTGGGTGAGCGGCTGGCGCCGTCCCCGAAGAAGCAGATCCTGCACTCATGAGGCGATGTTTTCCCGGATGATGCGCTGGATCACGGCATCGACCTTTGCGGGGTCATGATCGTAGACGGGGGTACGCATGGTGGTCTGGGATATTTCCTTCGGGGCCTCTTTCGGCGTGGAGGAGAGGTCTATATCGACGGTCATGGACAGCCCGACGCGCAAGGGATGTTCCTGCAGTTCCTTGGGATCGAGGGCGATGCGCACCGGCACCCGCTGGATGACCTTGATCCAGTTGCCGCTGGCGTTCTGGGCCGGCAGCAGGGCGAAAGCGCTGCCGCTGCCCGCCGAGATGCCCACTACGGTTCCATGGTAGGTGACCTTGCTGCCGTACAGATCCGACACGACCGTCGCCTTCTGGCCGGGTCGTACATCATGCAGTTGGTTTTCTTTGAAGTTGGCCTCGACCCAGAGCGTATTCAGCGGCACGATGGTCATGAGCGGCGTGCCGGGCTGGATGCG
Organism: Castellaniella sp.; assembly: GCF_004321985.1. GTDB lineage: Bacteria > Pseudomonadota > Gammaproteobacteria > Burkholderiales > Burkholderiaceae_B > Castellaniella. The sequence goes on from NZ_SCQN01000044.1 coordinate 11,526, forward strand.
TTGCCCCAATTGGACCGAGCGCTGCGCAACCATGCCGCCCACTGGTGCCTGCACGTGCGTGCGCACATTGGCCAGCCAGGCCTGGCGGACGCGGTCAGCTGCCTGACGGACGTCGGGGTGGGTCTGCACGGTGCTGCCGCGCGTCAGTGCCTGGTTGGTGGCCAGCTTGGCCTTGGACGCCGCCCGTGCCGCGCGAGCCTGCGCGAGACTGGCCTGGGCTGATTTCACAGCGACCTGGGCGTGCAGGAGCTCCTCGCCGCTCACCCCACCGGAGTTGCGCAGCGCGTTGCGCCGCTGCAGATCGTTCTCGGCCTTGTGCAGCAGCGCGTCGGCCTGTTCGACGTTGGCTGCGCCCACGGCCACATCGGCCGCCAGCGCGTCATTCTGGACGAACAGGGTCTGCGTGTGGCGGACCGTCTGCGCCAGCGCCTGTTCGGCCTGTGTCAGCGCAATTTCGGTGTCGCTGCCATCCAGCGTGACCAGTTGTTTGCCCTGGGCGACCGTCTGCGTATCGTCCGCGCCGATCGAGATGACCGTGCCCGGAATCTGGGCGCTGACCTGGACCAGGTTGCCGTGGACGTAGGCGTCGTCCGTGGATTCGTAGTGCGAGGCGTACAGCATCCACCAGATGCCATAGATGACGGCAAGCAGAATGAAGATGAGGGTGGCCCACACCAGCAGGTGTTTGCGGGTGGGTTTGATACGGGTGCTGGGTTCGGTCATGATTCAGCGAAGCGATGGAATTATTGTGGGTTCGAAGCGGTTGGGGAAGCTGCAGGTTCCGCACCGTAGCCGCCCCCTAGTGCGGTCTCGAGCTGGGCATCGAGGATATAGGCTCGAGCGTGCAGGTCCGTGGTCTGGATGGTTTGCTTGAGGACCTCACTCTGGGCGAGCAGCACCTGGACGAAGTTGCCCAATCCTTCGCGATAACGGTCCAGCGCCACGTCGTAGGCCGACGTGATGGCTTTCAGGCTGGCCGCCTGGTGGCGGATCTGTTCGTGCAGCGAACGGATCGAGGTGCTGGTGTCGGCAACCTCGCGCAAGGCCCCAAGGACTGTCTGGTTGTATTGAGCAACGGCCTCGTCGCGAGCGGCGCGGCGCCCGGAGAGCTGGGCATTCAGCGCGCCGCCGTTGAAGATGGGCAGCGTGATCACGGGGCCGACGCTTTCATTCGCGCTGCCGCTGCGGATGAGCTTGTCCAGCCCAAGCGACAGGTAGCTGGCAGCGGCCGACAGGTTGACGTTGGGTAGGAAATCGGCCTTGGCAGCTGAGACTTCCGCACCGGCGGCTTCGGCCTGCAGGCGCGCCGCCACGATGTCTGCGCGGCGGCCCAGGAGCGCCATCGGCATGTGTTCGGGCACGCCGTTGGGCAGCGCAGTCCCGGTTCGAGCCGAGACGGTGGAGAGCTGGTCAGGCGATAGTCCCAGCAGCGCCGCCAGTTGGTGATGCAGCAGTTCCACATTGTTATGGGCTTGGGCGAGTTGCACCTGGGCCGCCGACACGGCTGAATCGGCCTGGTCCACATCAACCTGGATCCCCAGGCCGTTCTTGTAGCGATCGCGCGTGATGTCCAGCGCTTTTTGCAGTTTTCCGACGATGGTGGTGATCGCGTCGGACTGCGCCAGTGCGTCCTGTAGCTGGAAATAGCTCTGGGTGACGGCTGACACAAGGACAGTGCGAGCCTGTTGCTGCACGGCCTGCGCGGCCAGGGTACGCTGCCCGGCGGCTTTGACCAGTGAACGCTGCTTGCCCCAGAGGTCCAGGTTGAAATTCAGCTGCAGCCCGAGCCCCGTATCGGTCTGGAAGGACCCGCCCAGGGGGGGCGGGTAGATGTAGTTTTCGCTCAGGCGCTCGCGCGTCAGATGGTAGTTGGCGTTGATCTGGGGCCATTGCACCGCGCGTGCGCCCCGTGCGGCGGCCTGCGCCATGCGTACGCGTGCTGCAGCGCTCTCCAGTGTCGGGCTGGATTGCAGTGCCTGGGTGATCAGCGCATCCAGTTGAGAGTCCTGGTAACGGCGCCACCATTGGGCTTGCGGCCAGACGACGTTGGAATTTTCTTCCAGCGCCAGCGACTGACCCGTGAGGGGCTGAACGGCGGGCTGGCCAGAATCGATCTGTGCACACGCCGACAGGGTGAGGACGAGCAGCAGGGAAAGAAGCGGTTTCATGCTGACAGGAAACTGAATATTGTTGATGATGTTGGTATCTGACTAGGCAATTATATAAGGCTTGTCCGGGAGGTGGTGAGGTCCCTTATTGTTCTTTGGCGTAATTCTGGAGATGGTGCTCTCCGTTGGCGATCATGCGCCTGAGCAGGCTGACCAGCATCCGGAATTCATCGTCTGAGAACCCCTGCAGGTACAGGTTCAGCGTGTCAGCGATGATGGGCAGAATTTGTGACGTCGCGGCCAGCCCCGCTTCGGTCAGCACGATCTTGACGACGCGCCGGTCGTCGGAGTCGCGCTCGCGTTGCACGAAGCCCTTGGCCTCCAGGCGGTCCAGTGCGCGCGTGACGGCGCCTGCGTCGATGCACAGCGAGCGCGCGAGACCGGCCGGGGTGTCGATGCCTTTGTGGCGGATCAGCAGCAACGGGCGCCATTGGTGCGATGTAAGCCCTAGCGGGCAGGTCTTCAGATTGATGACCTGGTGAATCAGCGTGTGAAGCTGGCGGATCAGCAGACCGACGTTTTGATCGGTCCCCAGATCGCCCGGATCGCTACTGTAGAAAGGCTGGGAGTCGGGCATTGCGTGGCATTTCAAAATGGGCTGACATGCTAAAATTTTACTACTCAGTATCTGCCTAGGCAACCACCATGGATTCCCCCTCTCGCAGCCTGTTCTGGACTGGTTTCGTTCTGGCTGGCCTGGGGGCTGTTCTGTTCTCGGCCAAGGCGGTGGTGGCCAAACTGCTGTACCGGTATGGTGTCGATGCCCTGGACGTGATCGGGTTTCGGATGCTGCTAGCTTTTCCCTTTTTCGCGGTCATCGCGTGGACGCAGGCCCTGCGCGCGCGTCGTGGACTGATTCAGCGCCTGGGATGGCGCGACGGGCTTCGGATCACGGTGCTGGGGTTCATTGGCTATTACCTGTCCAGCTTCCTGGACTTCCTGGGGCTGCAGTATGTGACAGCCGGCTTGGAACGCCTGATCCTGTTTCTAGCGCCTACCTTCGTTCTGCTGATTTCCGCCTGGTTTCTGCGCAAGCCGATCGCACTACGCCAGTGGGTCGCCATGGCGCTGGCCTACGGCGGCGTAGCCCTGGTGTTCTGGGGAGACCTGTCGGCGTCGGGGGACCATGTGGTTCTGGGGGCCGGTTTCGTGCTCGCCGCTGCGTTTTCCTACGCGTTGTATCTGATCGGCTCGGGTGAACTGGTCGAACGGGTCACGGCGACGCGGCTCACGGCCTACGCGATGACCGTGTCCACACTGGTGACCATGGTGCATTTCTTTATTGTGAAAGGCTGGGCCGGGCTGGACCAGAGCTGGCCCGTCTATGGCCTGTCCATGATTCATGCCACCGTCAATACGGTGTTGCCTACTTTCATGATCATGTGGTCGGTGGCGCGCATCGGTGCGCCGCTGACCGCGCAGTTGGGCTTGCTGGGGCCTGTTTCCATCCTGTTCCTGGCCTGGTTGTTCCTGGGCGAGCCCATCACGACGCTCCAGGTGGCCGGGACTGTGCTGGTTGCGATCGCGGCTGTGATCCTGGGGCGGCGCAAGTCGGTGCCGGTAGTGCGGATGCCTTCGCCGGCCGGATCTGAGGCGGGGTCGGTGCGCATGCCGGACGGCACGGTCCGTTGAGGTGGAGATCAGCCCACGCGGCCGTGCGACTCCATCGCCTGTTCGATCTCATCGCGGTGCACGTCGTGGGTCACGAAGCCTGAATCGTTGTCCGGCATGGCCAGATACGACGGATGTGCCAGCGTGTTGTGGATGTCGTGCAGGCCGCTGGCCCAGTGTTCCCGCATGTTGGCCAGTCCGAACTGGAAGTCGCGGAAGTGCTGTTCGTAGGGCTTGTCGCGGTAGATCAGGTGGATGATATTGCTGCGCGATGACGCAGCCAGCTCAGCCGCCTTGCGGCAGGCTAGAATCTCGTCGCGTTTCTTTGCTGGAACGTTGTCCAGCACCTGGCGTAATAGCAGCTGCATCTTCCGCAGGCTGCGCATTTCGTCGGTGACCAGCCGGGTCCGGCTGGAATAACGGATGTCCTGGATGCGATCGTTGACCTCGTCCATTTTATGCGGAACCTGTCCACGCGCAGACCACAAGTCGACCTGGAATACCAGCGTGTCGCGTTCGGAGCGGTGTTCCAGGACCTTTGCCAGGGGCGTGTTGGAAACCAGGCCGCCGTCCCAGTAGTACTCTCCCTCGATCTCGATGGCCGGGAAGGCGGGTGGCAACGCCCCGGACGCCATGAAGTGCTCCGGCCGCAGCTCCGTGTGGTGGTTGTCGAAATAAGTGAAGTTTCCAGTGCGTACGTTGACGGCGCCAACCGATACGTGCAGCCTGCGGTCATTGATACGGTCAAAGTCGCACAGCGTCTCCAGCGTGTCCTTCAGTGGCCGCGTGTCGTAATACCCGACGCAGGCGGGATCAAGCGTGCCCGGCAGGAAGGCGGGTGGGAAACGCGGCCGAAAGAAACCCTTCTGGCCGATCATCAGGGCACTGCTCGCGTGCAGCGCGCCCAGCGTCTGGCGCGCCAGGTCAGTGGTGTGGAACAAGGTCTGTTCGAGCAGAGGGCTGGCACTTTGGCCGAAGTACGGTTGGCAAATCAGGTCCCAAAATTCGTGCAGGCGTTCCACCTGCTTTTCAGGAGGGTTGCCGGCGATGACGGCCACGTTCAGTGCACCGATCGAGATCCCCGCCAAGTCCGTGAGTTCGATGCCGGCCTCGGCCAGGCCTTCGAACACCCCCGCCTGATAGGCTCCCAGTGCGCCTCCGCCCTGGAGCACGAGCGCACGGACTTCGTAGTCCTGTACGGCGGTGGCGATACGGTTTTCAGTCTTGGGCATTGGGGGAAATCTCCAGGGAATGCAGGAATGCTTCGATCAGGGTACCGCGATAATGGCTGCGGTGCAGGACCAGGGAGAGGCGTCGGTCCAGATGCAGGAAGGGCGTGTGCAGCACCCGCAGGCGGCCGGTGGCGACTGCGTCCACCGTGGCAGCTGCCGGCAGGCAAGCGATGCCCAGGCCGGCAATGACCGCCTGCTTGATGGCTTCGATCTGGCCCAGTTCCAGCAGGATGTGCCCGGGCGGCAGCGAGGTCAGCATCTGTTCGGTCTGGCTGCGGGTTGCGGAACCGCGCTCGCGCAGGATCCAGTGGGCGTCGGCGAAGTCCTGCGGTGCCAGCCGAGCCTTCAGTGCCAGCGGATTGGTCGGGGCCGCGCAGACCACCAGCGCGTCGCTGCGCCAGGGGAGCGTCTCCAGTTGTGCATGATGCACTGGGCCTTCGACACAGGCGAGATCGATCTCTCGATCCAGCAGGCGACGGGTGATGTCGCGTGTATTGTCGACAGTCAGGTGCAGGGCGATCATGGGATGTTGGGCCACGATGGGCCCCAGAAGTTCCCCGACCAGATAGTTGCCCACGGTGTTGCTGGCGCCGATGCGCAGTTCACCCGTCAGGGCTCCTTGCAGGTCGGCGTGGCGGCGCTGCATGTCCTGCAGGCGCTCCCGGATCTCGCGCGCTTGGGCAAGCTGCTCGGCGCCCTGAGTGTTCAGGACCAGTCGTCCCCGGATGCGGTCGAACAGCGGCGCTCCCAGCTGGCGCTCAAGGTCGCCCAGCGCCATGCTCACCGCGGGCTGGGTCAGGTGCAGCTGCTCGGAGGCCCGCCGTACGCTGCCCAGGGTGGCGACGGCGATGAAGACTTCAAGCTGACGGATGCTGATGCCGATCATGGCGCGCCATTATGCGAACCATGAGGCCGAGTCGTGCCGGATGGCCACGCCAACGATGTAGATGAAGATTGCGACGCCGACCAGTGCGGCAACCAGTCGCGTGGTCGGGGTGCGCCCGCGCTTGATGGCAATGGTACCCACACCGATATAGAAGACCAGCAGGATGATCTTGGTCAGTATCCATGGCTGGTTGGGCCCGATCATCATTGCCAGGATCACCCCGCAGATGAGCAGTACGCTGTCCACGATATGCGGCACGATGCGGACCACGCGATGCTGCAGCAGCGCTGATCCCGTGATGGACCAGTAGGCCCGGATGACGAAGAAGAGGATGCTCAGACCGACGGCGGTCATGTGCAGGTTCTTGATGGGGAGATAGTATTCCATGGGGTCTCACGGAAGCGCACCAGATGCGCACGACAAGGTGTCCAGGCAGTGTACCGTACCCGTCATGGGTCCCTAGATCGGCGACAGCGACCAGCCGCCGTCGACGCCCGTCAGGACCAACTCCATCCCATGGTGGCGGCGCAGCGAGCTGCGATGGCCCACGCTGACGATGCGAGCACCGGGCAGCTGCTCGCGCAGCAGGCGGTACATGGCGTCTTCCAGCCCCTCGTCCATGGCGGAGGTGGCTTCGTCCAGGAATGCGGCGCTGGGGTGGGTGATGAGCAGGCGCCCGAAGGCCAGGCGTTGCTGCTCACCCAGCGACAGAATGCGGCTCCAGTCGTCGTGTACGTCGAGCTGGTCGCGCAGCTGGCCGAGCTGCACGAGCTGCAAGATTTTTTGGTCATCCACCGTTGTATCGTCAGTCACCGGCAACGGGTAATGCAGCGCCTGCCGCAATGTACCCAGCGGCAGATAGGGCTTTTGCGCCAGAAACAGCGATGCGGTCTGGGGTCGCACGATTTCGCCGGACCCATAGGGCCAGATCCCCGCGATCATGCGCAGCAGCGTCGTCTTGCCCGAACCCGACGGTCCCCGCACCAGCAGCGGCTGTTCGCTGGAGACCTCGAGGTTCACGTCCTTAAGTAACGCCTGGCCGTCTGGCCGGCAAACCGTGACGCCCAGCAGCGCCAGCCGTTGTCCGTCCTGACGCGATGATGGCAGCGTCATGGCCCGTGCTGCATCGATGGTGTCATCGAATCCGGACAGACGCACCAGGGTGGCGCGATACGTGGCGAAGCTGTCGTAAATGTTGCGGAAGAAGGACAGGTTGGTCTGCAGCTGCCCGAAGGCCTGTGCGGTCTGGATCAGATCGCCCAGACTGATTTGCTTCGTGAAAAACCGCACTGCCTGGATGATGAAGGGGAAGACCACGGCGGTCTGTGTCACCACGAAATTGAACCCCAGGAATTTCAGCGACCGGTAGATGATGTCCCAGGCATTGCCGATGACTTGTCTGAATACCCCGCGCAGCGTGCCGCCCTCGACGCGCTCACCGCGATAGAACGCGATGCTCTCCGCGTATTCACGCACACGGACCAGTGCATAACGGTAGTCGGCGTTGAGTTTTTCGTTCAGGAAGTTCAGGTTGATCAGCGGTTTGCCGATCCAGATGGCCAGGATCGTGGCGACGAAAACGTAGATGAAGACCAGGAACACCATGGCTCGTGGGATTTGGTAGCCCAGCACGGTCATGGGACCGGACAGGGACCACAGGATGGCCGTGAACGCGATCGTCGAGACCAGCGAATTGATCAGGCCCACCGCCAACGTCATGGACGTCTGGGCGAAGCTGGTGATGTCCTGCTGGATCCGCTGGTCCGGGTTGTCGGCGAGGTGGCTCAGCGATAGTGACCGGTAATAGGCCTGATGCTCCATCCAGCGCACCAGCATGCGTTCATTGAGCCATTCGCGCCAATGGACGACGAAAGCCTGCTCGACATAGAAGTCGAATAGTGAGCGCACCACGTGAACAGTCGCCAGGACGGCAAACAGCAGCATTGCGGCCCAGAAACCCGCTTCGTCCAGCTTTTGCAATGCGCTGTACATGGTGTTGTACCAGTTCGAGAACAGTACATCCACGCGAACGGCCGCAAGCGTCAGCAGCAGGATCAGTGCGAGCCCGGCGATCGGCTTCCAGCTTCGGCGAGGGGAAAAGTAGGCGGCCGTCAGACGCCAGAACTGGTTGCCCCATCGGGTGAAACGCACCAGCCCCCAGGTGATGAATACCCCGACCAGCAGTGTCAGGACGTAGGCCTTGAGAAGCCACATGCCGCTTTCGATCAGCGCAACTTTCCATTCCATGGGTGTTGGATGTCCTTGAGGGTTCGTTCCAGATGCAGCCCGGGGCGAGGGCATTGTAGGTTGGATGGTACAGGACCGGGAAGTTTTCGATTTTGCTGCGAATGCACATGAGTGTGAGGCTGGTTTGATCTATATCAGGGTTTTCCCTAAAACCCTGGGTTAGCATCCTAGCGACTCGGGGAGGTGGCCGTGGGCCGCGCACCCGACCGGAAGCTCTCAACGCTGCTAAAGGAAACCTTCATGAGAGAGTACAAGAAGTTGTGGTGGACGCTGATCGGTGTTCTGGTCGCGTCTTTCGCCGTGCTGGGGTGGATGGGCAAGGAGGTCTATCACCAGGCGCCGCCTATCCCGGCACAGGTCGCGACAGCCGATGGTCGGGTCCTGATGACTCAGACCGACATTCTGGACGGGCAAAGCGCCTGGCAGTCGGCTGGTGGCATGACGCTGGGCTCCGTCTGGGGGCATGGCGCCTATCAGGCGCCGGACTGGACGGCGGACTGGTTGCACCGCGAGCTGACCGCGTGGCTGGATCTGTCCGCGCAGGCCCAGTATGGAGTGAATTTTGCTCGGCTCGATGGGGATGCCCAAGCGGTGCTGCAGCGCCGGTTGACGGCGGAATACCGCAAGAACACCTACGATCCGGCAACGGGTTCGGTGACGGTTTCGGCGCGTCGGGCGCAGGCCATCGCGCAGACGGCTCGCTATTACGAGCAGTTGTTCGGTGATGATCCGGCCTTGCACCTGAGCCGCGAGCACTTCGCCATGAAGGAAGGTACGCTGCCGGATGCCACGGCGCGCGAACGTCTGACCAACTTCTTCTTCTGGACGGCGTGGGCGGCATCCACGGATCGTCCGGGCAGCGTGGCGACCTATACCAACAATTGGCCGCATGAGCCGCTCATCAACAACGTGCCGACCGCGGAAAACATGGTGTGGTCCATCGTCAGCGTCGTGGTGCTGATCGCCGGGGTGGGGTTGCTGGTGTGGGGTTGGGCCTTCACGCATCGCGAGGAGCCGCCTGAGCCGGCCCCCGCCCATGATCCGCTCACGCGTATTGCGCTCACTCCCTCGCAGCGAGCGCTGGGCAAATACCTGTTCCTCGTGGTGGCGCTCTTCGTGGCCCAGATCTTCATCGGCGGTTTGACGGCGCACTATACGGTCGAGGGACAGACTTTCTACGGCATCAACATATCGGCCTGGTTTCCTTATTCTCTGGTGCGGACTTGGCATGTGCAGGCCGCCCTGTTCTGGATTGCGACCGGTTTCCTGGCGGCAGGCCTGTTTCTTGCGCCCATCATCAATGGTGGCAAGGACCCGAAATTCCAGAAGCTGGGGGTGGACATCCTGTTCTGGGCGCTGATCGTGGTTGTGATCGGCTCGTTCACCGGGAATTTTGCCGCGATCGCGCATCTGATGCCGCCGGAGTGGAACTTCTGGCTGGGCCACCAGGGCTATGAGTATGTCGAGCTGGGCCGTCTGTGGCAGATTGGCAAGTTCCTGGGTGTGGTGTTCTGGCTGGTTCTGATGCTGCGCGGCATTGTCCCTGGCCTCAGGCAGCGGGGCGACAAGAACCTGTTGGCGCTCTTTACTGCCTCCGTGATCGCCATCGGGCTGTTTTATGGCGCGGGCCTTGCCTACGGTGAGAAGACCAACCTTTCCATCATGGAATACTGGCGCTGGTGGGTGGTGCATTTGTGGGTGGAGGGCTTCTTCGAGGTCTTCGCCACGACCGCGCTCGCCTTCATCTTCTCGACCATGGGGCTGGTTTCCCGGCGCGGCGCAACTGTCGCCAGCCTGAGCTCCGCCGTGCTGTTCATGCTGGGCGGGACGCCGGGTACCATGCACCACCTGTATTTCTCGGGGACTACCACACCCATCATGGCCATCGGCGCGTCGTTCAGCGCGCTGGAGGTCGTACCGCTGGTCGTGCTGGGCTACGAAGCCTGGGAAAACTGGCGCCTCAAGGCTCGTGCCCCCTGGATGGAGGCATTGCGCTGGCCACTGCAGTTCTTTGTCGCGGTGGCCTTCTGGAACATGTTTGGTGCCGGTGTGTTCGGCTTCATGGTCAACCCGCCGATTGCCCTCTACTACATCCAGGGTCTGAACACCACGGCCGTGCATGCCCATGCCGCGCTCTTCGGTGTCTATGGCTTCCTGGCGCTGGGCTTCACGCTGTTCGTGCTGCGCTATGTACGCCCGCAGATGCAATTCAATGACGGGCTGATGAAGACCTCATTCTGGTGCATGAACGCAGGCCTGGTCCTGATGATCGTGCTCAGTCTTCTGCCCATCGGCCTCATGCAGTTCCATGCCAGTGTCAGTGTGGGAACCTGGTGGGCGCGCGGCGAGACCTTCATGCAGCAGGACATTTTGCAGACCCTGCGCTGGATGCGGACCTTCGGTGATGTGGTCTTCATCGTGGGCGGCCTGGGCGTCATGTGGCAGGTGGTTTCGGCCCTGTTCGGCGGCCGGCAAACGGTAGCGTCGGATGCGGCGTTGGCTGCCCAGAAGAGCTGACTCAGGGATTCTCCTAGGGTCTTTTGGGGCCGGCGGCGGGCGACGTCGCCGGTTCCGCAGGCCCCGACCGGGTTACATTGAATCGGTGGGATCGATGGATCCCGGAGGAGACCATACATGATTCGAATACCGAAATTGAAAGTCGCGCTGGCTGCCTTGTGTCTTGCGGCAGCGGCGCCTGGCCTGTCACAGGCCAAGGATTTGAAAATCGGGCTCGTCGTTCCGCTTTCGGGGCCTTTTGCCACGACCGGTCAGCAGATGATGAACGGCGTGAAGCTGTACGTTCAGCAGCATGGCGATACGGTAGCCGGGCGCAAGGTCGTGCTGATCGTGAAGGACGATACCGGTGTCAACCCCACTATCACCAAACGTGAGGCCCAGGGGCTGCTCATCAACGACAAGGTCGACGTACTGGCGGGCTTTGGTCTGACTCCGGGCGCCTTTGCGGCGGCACCGCTGGCACAAGAGACCCACACGCCCATGGTCGTAATGAACGCGGCCACCTCGGCCATCACCACCAAGTCTGACTACATCACCCGTACTTCCACGACGTTGCCGCAAGTTGCGGCGCCCATGGCGACCTGGGCCAGGGAAAATGGCGTCAAAAAGGTCTATGTCATCGTGGCTGACTACGGTCCCGGTCATGATGCCGCCAAACAGTTCAAGAAGACCTTTACGGCGGCGGGTGGGGAAATCGTTGGGGAATTGCATACGCCGCTGACCAGCCCGGACTTCGCGCCGTTCCTCCAGAAGATCAAGGACGCGAAGCCGGATGCCCTGTTCTTGTTCATCCCCAACGGTGATCAGGGGATCGCTTTCGCCAAGGGCTACAAAGAGCGTGGTCTGGACAAGGCCGGGATCAAGCTGCTGGCGACCGGTGACATCACGACCGAGGACATGATCGATGCCATGGGCGACAGCGCACTGGGGATCATCACCTCCTATTACTACGCACAGTCTCACGACTCGCCGGAAAACAAGGCGTATGTCGCGGCCTATGCAAAGGCGTATCCGGGGGTGCGCCCGAACATGATTTCAGTGGCCGGGTACGACGGCATGCATCTGATCTACCAAGCCCTGGAGAAGACCAAAGGCGACGCCAGCGGGGATGTTTTCATGGCGGCAGTCAAGGGCATGAAGTGGATGAGCCCGCGCGGGCCCATCCTGATTGATCCAAAGACCCGAGACATCATCCAGAACGTCTATATTCGCCGGGTGGAGCGGGTCAACGGTGTCTTGCAGAACGTGGAGTTCCATACCTACCAGGCGGTGAAAGACCCTGAGAAAAGTTGATTCATTGCGTGGCCGCCCGGGTGGCGCGAGCACCGAAACGGGCACTCGCGGCTCCCAGGACGAAGGTCAGCAGCAGGGTGGGCAGGGCACTGCCGTATTGGGGTGCCCATTGAGCCAGCACCTGATAGCATGCGATTCCCAGTACCCAAATGAGGGCCGGTGCCGTGTGGATCGCTCGAGGCGCGTTGGGCTGTTGGTTCGGGTGTGTGCCCAGGCGCCCCAGGATCACCCCAAAGAGCGGTACGAAGACCGAGCTCAGCGTCAGCAGGAACGGCTCCAGACTATGCATCGGCAGGACCATCGCGAAGGCGATGGAGGCAGCAGCCAGAATGGTGCTCCAGGTCCGTACACTGATCGACGGCAGCAGGCTCTGGGTGCAGACGGACCCGGAATACAGGTCGCCATAGGTGTTGTCCAGCTCGTCGATCAAGATCAGGCCCAGCGCGAGCAGCCCGCCTTGTGCCAGCAATAGGGCGCTGACCATGTCCACGTTTGGTCCGGTCACGGTGATGACCAGCACCCCCAGCGCGTAACACCAGATGTTGGCGATGGTGTAGCCCAGCCATGTGCCGCCCAGTGCGCCTCGTGCGCTCTTGCCGTGGCGCGCGTAGTCGGCGACCAGCGGGAGCCACGAGACCGGCATTGCGATCACCAGATCCAGCGCCTGGAAGGTGTTCATGCTTCCGTCGCCGGCGCGTTGCCAAAGGGCGTGAAGTCCCTGTGTGTCGAGCTTCAGCGCGAATTGTGCCGACAGCCACAGCAGGGACAGGATGACGAGCGGCAGCCCGGCGCGGCTGACGATGCGCCGCACCAGCGTTACCATGGATCCGCGCAGCAGAGCCATGACGATCAGGCCCCACAGCAGGGTGGGCAGGACCAGCCCGGGGTCCATGCCGAACGCCTGGCGGCCAATGGCGCGCGTGCCGTCGCGCATCACGACCAGCTCGAAGGTGGCCCAGCCTAGCAGCTGAATCACGTTGAGCAAGACTGGGAGGCGGGCAAACCGGTGGCCGTAGACCACGTGGATCAAGCCTGCACTGGACAGGCCGTTCTCGCAGCCGATGCGGGCGACCCACGCAAGCAGACCAGCCCCCACGACGGAACCGGCGATGACCGCCGACAAGGCGTCTCGGGTGCCCAGCGCGGGCACCAGATAGGCACCCACCTGAATCACTAGCAGCCCTACTCCCAGGCTGAACCAGAGGGATGTGTGGTCTCGCCAGCTGAAGACGCGTTCTGCGGCCGGGATGGTGTCGGACGAAGGAGATGAAACGGAGGAACTCATGATGCGCCTGTCAAAAAGCGAGGAGGCAGGCGCGCGGCAACGCAAAGCGCCACCGTAGCGAGCTGCTTTCCTGCGCGAGGATGATCTCAATCAGGTTCGAAGGGACTGTCTCAGCCGCGTGAGCGGCACCCCTAGCGATGCTCGTGTGGTGAATCTTCGGTGATTTTAGGAGTGTCGGGCTTGTGCAGCAAGCATGCTGGGTGATCGCGCCGTGCGGCCGATAGTGCGGTCGGATGCATGGGGCCGGCTTTGCCAAGTGGCCAGCCGACACCGGTCACAAGGCTGGCCAGGTCCGGAGCCGGTCCAGCAGGTCGTGTTGCAGGTCGGCGCAGAAACCCGGCCGTCGGGAGTTGGGCAACCAGCGGTCCAGCGAGTCCACGCTTTCGAGCTGGTAGCGGCGGCCTGACCCCAGGGCCGTCTCCAGTTGGTTGGCCCGGGCCGTTGCGAGGGCGGTGTCACATTGTGCGAGGATCATTGCGTGCACGATCCCGATCTGCTGCGTGGAGGCCCGGCCCGGGATGTGGCGCCATAGTTGCGCGGTCCCCGCGACTTTCCGCGCCGGGGAACCGACGGCCAAGTTGTAGCGGCCGTCGCAGAACGAACCCTCCACGGCCTGCGCGCGTGCTTCGATTCCGAAATCGAACAGACTGGCCTGGAGCAGGGCGCACAGGTGCCGGTAGAACGCGTCGGCGTGGTCCAGCGGACGGCCCGTGAAGCGCTGTGCGAGGCTGATATTCAGAATCCCCGGGCCCTGCGGAACCACGCCTCCGCCCGATTGCCGTATGTGGACGGGCCAGCCCTGATCGGCCAGTTCTGCCCGGACGTCGCCGAATCCGGGGTGTGCCGCATAGGTCCGCGGCACGACCAGCCCTTGAGGGGCCTGCCAGATGCAGCCGACGGCCCCGTCGACCCCTAGAGCCAGCAGAGCTTCGTCGGCCAGTGGGCCTCGCGCGGCGTCGGCGGGCGGCGCCACGATGCGGTAGAAGAGGGGCCCCGCAGTGTTCATCGCGGGATCAGGACAGCTGTGTGGTGGTGAAGGTTTCTTCATCCATGAACAGATAGCGGATTGCGTCAATCAGGCCGATGACGGCCGCCAGCGGCAGGAAGACCCAGGCGATCACCAGCAGTACGACACCCCAGCCGACCTGGCCCAGGTAGAAGCGGTGTACCCCGAGCCAACCCAGGAACAGGGCCAGCAGGATCGCGATTCTGCGCTGGGTGGCCGGGTGGCCAAGTTCGCCGCGGCGCGAACGCAGCACCCAGAGGCTGGCCGGGACAGTGAGCACGATGGCGATCAGGACCTTGCTCGTGTGTGCGTGCAGGTAGTCCGCCAGCAGGGTGAACAGGTCGCCGAAATTGCGGATCAGCACGCCGGTGATGGCGGAAACCCAGGCGAAAATGTCGTGGAATACCGCTTCCCCGAACGTCAGGGCCAGCAGGATGGCGACGAAGATGGCAACAATCAGGATCAGGTTTTTCAGCATGGTGTCCTGTGGCAGACGGCGGTGACAGGTTTCATTTTATAGGGAACTATGCTGGCGTTACCGGGTGCAGGCCTGGCGCACGGCGTGATCCCACGCAGCCAGCCGCTGGGCGGCTTCGTCGCGCGGCATGAGCGGGTCGAATTGGCGTTCCACACGCCAGAGCGATTCCAGTTCGCCGGTGTCGGCGTAGACGCCCGCCTGAAGGCCGGCTAGAAAGGCAGCCCCCAGGGCGGTAGTCTCCACTATGGTGGGGCGCAGGATGGGAATACCCAGTAGGTCCGCCTGGAACTGCATGAGCAGGTCGTTCACGCAAGCGCCTCCGTCCACGCGCAATGCCTCCAGCGGTGTGGTGCCCGTTGCCTGAGCGTCCCGGCTCATGGCCAGCAGAAGGGCCGCGCTCTGGTAGGCAATGCTCTCCAGCGCGGCCCGCGCGATGTGCGCCATGGTGCTGCCGCGAGTCAGTCCGGTGATGGTGCCTCGCGCCTGGGCGTCCCACCAGGGGGCTCCCAGTCCCGTAAAGGCAGGAACAAGCATCACGCCGCCCGCGTCAGGCACGCTGCGGGCCAGCGCCTCCACGTCGCTGCTGTGCACGAAGGCGCGCAGACCGTCGCGCAACCACTGGACGACTGCGCCGCCCACGAACACGCTGCCTTCCAGAGCGAAGGCCGGGTGGTGGTCGATTTGTGCGGCGCTGGTGGTCACCAGGCCGTTGGCCGATGTCTGGAAATGGTCGCCGATGTGCATCAGCATGAAGCAGCCCGTTCCGTAAGTGTTCTTGGCCATCCCAGGATGGAAGCACGCCTGGCCGAACAGCGCGCTCTGCTGATCTCCTGCCACGCCGCAGATTGGGATCTCACGGCCGACCAAGTCATGGTGGGTGTGGCCGAAGTCGGCGGAGGAGGGGAGGATGGCGGGCATCATGACAGCCGGGATTTGCAGCCGGTCCAGCAGCTCCGCATCCCAGGTGTTGCGGTGAATGTCCATGAGCATGGTGCGTGACGCGTTGCTGACATCAGTCAGGTGGCACCGGCCTCCCGTCAGCTGCCAGATGAGCCAGCAGTCCACTGTTCCGAACAGGAGCTCGCCGGCTTCGGCGCGTGCCCGGGCGCCAGGTATGTGATCCAGTATCCATTTGAGCTTCGTGGCGGAAAAGTAGGCGTCGATGCGCAGCCCCGTCCTGGCCTGGATCATGGGTTCCAGCCCTTGTTCGCGCAAAGCCGCGCAGGTGGGTTCGGCACGGCGGTCCTGCCAAACGATGGCGGGGTGGATGGGCTGCCCGGTGCGGCGGTCCCAAACGATTGTGGTTTCACGCTGGTTGGTGATGCCGATTGCAGCAACCTCCGGTGCGGAGATCCGCGCCTTCACCAGTGCCTCCCGCATCGTGTCCTGCTGGGTGCGCCAGATCTCCATTGGATCGTGCTCGACCCAGCCGGGCTGCGGGTAGTGCTGAGTGAATTCTCGTTGCGCCAGCCCCACGATGCGGCCTTGTCGGTCGAAGACGATGCTGCGGCTGCTGGATGTTCCCTGGTCCAGGGCAAGCAGGTAGCTCATGGCCACTCCTTTGATCAGCGTAAGCGAATAGAATGCCGGAAAAGTGCCTGGAGCGGGCATGAAAAGATTGCTGCGAAATGAACTCGACCACTTTGCCTCCTCTGACCACCGATCGCGCACGGTTGCTTTCTGATCTACGCGCCCGGCGTGAAGTGGATGTGATCGTGATCGGCGGCGGCGCCAGCGGTCTGGGCGTTGCGCTGGATGCGCGCTTGCGCGGCCTGTCGGTTCTTCTGCTCGAATCGCACGACTTTGCCGGCGGGACTTCTTCGCGCGCCACCAAGCTGGTGCACGGCGGTGTCCGCTACCTGGCCCAGGGCAACATCGGTCTGGTACGAGAGGCGCTGCACGAGCGCCAGGCACTGCTGAGAAATGCGCCTCACCTGGCGCAGCCGCTGGCGTTCGTGATGCCGGCCTACCGGTTCTGGGAGGTTCCGTTCTATGGCACGGGCCTAAAGGCCTATGATGCCCTGGCGGGTTCGGCCAGTCTGGGCAGCACTCGTTGGCTGGGGCCGGCGGGCGCCAAATGCCATCTCCCGGGTCTGAACACGCGCGGGCTGTTCGGCGGCGTGCGCTATTGGGATGGCCAGTTCGACGATGCGCGCCTGGCGCTTGCGCTCGCGCGTACGGCAGCGGCGCAGGGCGCCCTTTTGCTCAATTATTGTCCGGTGACCGAGGTCATGCACGAAGCAGGCCGCGTCCGGGGTGTGCGCTGGCGCGATGCGCTGAACCCGGTCTCGGAGGGCGGCGAAGTTCGCGCACGTTGTGTCGTCAACGCGGCAGGGGTTTGGGTGGACCAAGTGCGTCAGATGGATGACGCGGCCGCAGGCCGTGTCACGGTTCCTATGGTTGCGCCCAGCCAGGGTGTCCACCTGGTGGTGAACCGGTCCTTTCTGCCGTCCCGAGAGGCGCTGCTCGTCCCGCGCACACGCGATGGCAGGGTTCTGTTCGCGGTCCCGTGGCTGGGGCATGTCATTCTGGGCACGACGGACACGCCGCGCCACGCGGTGGCCCGTGAGCCGCAGGCGCTGCCTGAAGAAGTCGCCTTCATCCTGGGTGAGGCCGCGCATGTTCTGGAACGCGCGCCTCAGGCTGAGGACGTCCTGAGCATCTGGGTGGGTCTGCGCCCGCTGGTGCGGCCGTCCGATGATGGAGACGAGAGCACGAAGTCCATCAGTCGCGAACATACGGTTCGCGTCAGCCCCGCCGGGCTGGTGACGGTCACAGGTGGCAAGTGGACGACTTATCGTGCGATGGCCGAGGATGTTCTGCAACGCTGCCAGCAGGCTGGCCTGCTCGATGATCTTCCGGCTTCGCGTACCGCGCATTTTCAGTTGGTTGGAGCGCCCGGGCCAGGCACAGCTGCCACCCCCATGACAGCGCCTCCCGGCCTGCATACCTATGGCAGCGAGGCGGACCGGGTGCGCGAACTGCCAGGCGCCGATTGGGAACTGGCGCTTGGGCTGACGGCGGCGATGGTGCGTTTCGCTGTCCGGCACGAGTACGCGCGTACGGTGGAGGACATACTGGCGCGGCGGCATCGCATGTTGTTCCTGAATGCGGCGCTGGCTGCTCAGCAGGCCCCAGCTGTTGCAGGAATCCTACAGCAGGAGATTGCTACCGACGGCGGGCTGGCTGATTTTCTGACCCTGGCCAGGCACTACCGTACGGTCCCCGGCACAATTGCCCCCTAGACGAGACTTCATTTGTTACCTACGTGTGTCAGAGGTTATCCCAACCTATGTTACATGAAGTTTCAACAATCTCTATGCTTATGTCTCAAGTAACAGTAGAGAACAGGAAACAAGGCGATATACTTCCCCTGTCCATACTAAATACGCATAAAAATCTGTACTTGATGTCTGGATCTAATATTGTTGCGATTTCAAATGTGACAAATGCATTCAAGGCGCTTGTCTGGAAGTTGCGCTTTGCAACGTAATCCATTGTCTCTAACCGAGTACGAGTTCGCACTAGAGGAACGTCATGTTCAACCTTGATTCTGCGCTGTTGGATGATATCCGCGAGGTCAATCTTTCTTATCTGATGCTCGCACAGCGGCTGTTACGCGAGAGTCTTCCGGCGGGCATGTTCAGGCTGGGTTTCAGCGCGGATGTGGCGGACATCGTCCTGAACCTTTCGCCGGCTCAGATCGTCAAGCTTGCCGGCTCCAATTCGGTGCTCTGCGCCTTCCGGCTGAACGATGCCCAGTTGCTCGCGTCGCTGACGCACGAAGTCCTGGGTGGCGTGTTGCAGCAGGCGCACTCCACCATCCTCATGGCCCGGCACGAACCCATCAGCGCCTGAGCGTCATGGCCTCCAAGAGTGTTGCACGCGAGGCCGACGACATTCTGTTGGCCACCGATATGATACGGCTCGGCGCCCGCCTGCAGGTGCTGCAGGCGGAAACCTTGCTCAGCTACGATCGCTTGGCGCGCCTGTACCGTGAGATCAAGGGCGCTTCGCCACCGAAGGGCATGCTGCCGTTTTCGGTCGACTGGTTCATGACTTGGCTGCCCAACATTCACTCCAGCTTGTTCTACAACATCTACCGCTATGTGGATGCCGTCACGCCTGCCAAGAAATCCCAGGCGCTGGTAGAGGCCTATCGCCTCTACATGGAGCAGTCCTCGGTCGGGCTGCCGGCTGGCGAAGTGGCCGATGAGCCCGTGCTCAGCTTCACGCGCGCGTGGATGCTGGTGCGATTCTTTGACAGTGGTCTGGTGCAGCTCTCCCGCTGCCAGCAGTGTGGCGGGCAGTTCGTCGCTCACGCTCACGACCTCGAATCCAGCTTCGTCTGCGCCATCTGCAAACCGCCGCCGCGGGCGGGCAAGACGCGGGCCCGGCGCAAGCCCACCGGCCGGGTGCGCGCGTGATCGGTCCAGAGGACGGATTTGGGGACAAAAAGCCCCGTTGAACCGTGCTTTTGAATGAGCCGAAACGGGCGATGATGAGCGACATTCGGATAATTGGGGCGGGCGCGTGTTTATCATTCTGGGGTATCTGGTTGTCGCCGCTTCGGTGATCATCAGTTTCACGGCGGTCGGGGGGCATCTGGGCGCCCTGTATCAGCCTTTTGAATTCCTGCTGATCGGTGGTGCGGCAGCTGGTGCCTATGTTGGCGGCAGCAACGGCGCTTCCATCCGGCTCCTGTTCCAGGCTTTTCCGAAGGCGATCAAGCCCAGCCCCTATGGCAAACCGCTGTACATGGAGCTGCTGGCACTCATGTACACGCTGCTGAACAAGTCGCGCCGGGACGGACTGATGTCGATCGAGTCCGACATCGAGGATCCGGGCGCAAGCGCCATCTTCGGCCAGTTTCCCCAGGTCCAGAAAGACGCCAAGCTCATGGAGTTCCTGACCGACTACCTGCGCATCATGATCAGCGGCAACATGAACTCCTTCGAGATCGAGACCTTGATGGATCAGGAAATCGAGGCGCTGCACAATGAGCACAACACACCGATCAATGCCGTGCGTGCCGTGGCAGACGGTCTGCCCGCCTTCGGGATCGTGGCAGCGGTGCTGGGGGTGGTCAAAGCGTTGGCGGCCGTGGACCAGCCGCCCGCCGTGCTGGCCCATCTGATTTCCGAGGCCATGGTCGGGACCTTCCTGGGCATCCTGTTGTCCTATGGTTTCGTGTCGCCCTTTGCCTCCGCAGTGGAGCGCCAGTCCGTGGCTGCCATCAAGGTCCTGGAATGCATCAAAGTCACGCTGCTGGCCAGCATGAATGGTTATCCGCCGCCACTGGCGGTGGAGTTTGGCCGCAAGGTCCTGTTCTCGTCGGTGCGTCCGTCGTTCTCCGAGCTCGAGGAGCACGTGCGCCAGACCAAGAACGCGGCCAAGGCCTAGGGGGCTGCAGCCATGGCCAAGCAAGAACACGGCCGGGTCGTCGTCCGACGCAAGCGCGCCTATGGTGAAGCGCACCATGGGGGGAGCTGGAAGATCGCATACGCGGACTTCATGACCGCGATGATGACCTTCTTCCTGGTCATGTGGCTGCTCCTGCTGGTGCCCAAGAAGAATCTGGAGGGCATTGCCCAGTATTTCCGCATGCCGCTGGCGACCGCCATCACCGGGGGCCCCAAGCTCGATAACAGCAAGTCGCAGGTTCCAGGCGGTGATCCCAGTGTGGTTCCCAATCCTTATCCGACACCGGCCCCCAGCAACCAGGATGCCGATCCTGCCGATCAGCAGGATCTGGAGAATCTGGAGGATCTGAAGTCCCAGCTCGAGAATCTGATCGAGCATAATCCGGTGCTACGGCAGTTCCGGCCACAGTTGCTGCTGGACATGACGCCCGATGGCCTGCGCATCCAGATCCTCGACCAGCAGAGCCGTCCTATGTTTGCGACTGGCAGCGCGGTCGTTCAGTCCTATATGCGGGATATCCTGCGCGAGCTCGCGCCACCCATCAATCAGCTGCCCAACTCCATCACGATTTCGGGGCATACCGACGCCACGCGCTACGCCTTGGGGGACCGCAGTTACAGCAATTGGGAACTGTCCGCGGACCGGGCGAACGCGGCCAGGAGAGAGCTGGTGATCGGTGGGCTCATCGAGCACAAGGTCAAGCGCATCCTGGGGCTGGGCGACACGGTCGACCTGATCAAGGACGATCCGCTGGCTGCGGTCAACCGGCGGATCAGCATTCTGGTGCTGAATCGCCAGGCCGAGCGCCGCATTGATCAGCAGAATGCTGCGGGCGAGACCGTCGATATCCGCAAGCGGCTGGAAGAGCTTGGCAATCCTTCTCCGGATCAGCCGCCCGCGCCGCCGCCGGTTCCGGGCAAGACTGCAGGGGCTTCTCCTGCTGGATCAGCCGGCCCATCGGCTCAATGAGGTGAGGACTGATATGAGTGCAGGCGTGGATCTGAGCGAGTTTTTCGACACGTTCTTCGATGAGGCCGATGAACTGCTCACCAACATGGAGCAGCAGCTTCTCGATCTGGATCTGGAGCACCCCGATCCGGATCATCTGAATGCCATTTTCCGGGCCGCTCACTCCATCAAGGGCGGCGCAGGAACGTTTGGCTGCTTCGAAGAGCTGGCAAAGACGACCCACTTGCTGGAGAACTTGCTGGATTTGATCCGGCACGGGGAACGGGCGTTGCGCCGGGACATGATCGACTTATTTCTGGAAACCAAGGACGTGCTGACCGATCAGGTTGCAGCCTATCGTGGCTCTGAAAAACCGGACCAGGAAGCCTACGAACGAATCTGTGCGCAGCTTCGTCAACTGGCTGAGGAGCACCAGGATGATCCTCGGGCTGTTACCCCGACTGTCGCCGCTGGTGCTCCTGCGTCGGGCGCACCGGTAGCGTCGGCCTCCGCGCCTGCCGCCGCCCCTGCAGCTGCCTTGGCCGTGCCGGCGGCGGATGCGCCGGTCTGCCTGCGAGTTGCACGGATCGAAGACAAGGATGTCGAGCCGCTTTGCAATGAAATGGCCTTGATGGGCGAGATCCTGCACCGTGAGCATCGCGATGGCAATCTGGCATTGTGGCTGAAGACTACGACGGGGCCAGCGGATCTGGAGGCCGTCTGCTGCTTCATCGTCAACGCCGATCAGGTGAAGGTGACCCACGAGCCGCTGCCGGATGAACCGGCCGTCACATCACCGGCTGCGCCTGCGGCGGTGGGGGGCCGTGAAACCGGACATCCCAAGCCAGCCGTACACAAGGAAAGCGGCACCATCCGCGTCGGCGTGGAGAAGGTCGATCAGATCATCAACCTGGTGGGCGAACTCGTCATCACCCAGGCGATGCTGGTGCAGACTTCACAATCGTTGGATCCGGTGCTGCATGATCGCTTGCTGAACGGCATTGAACAGCTGGAGCGCAATGCGCGCGACCTGCAGGAATGCGTGATGTCGATCCGCATGATGCCCATGGACTATGTATTCAGCCGCTTCCCGCGTGTCGTGCGTGAGAATGCGTCGCGGTTGGGCAAACGCATCCGTTTGGTCACCAAGGGTCAGGCGACCGAGCTCGACAAGAGTCTCATCGAACGCATCATCGATCCGCTCACGCATCTGGTCCGGAACAGCCTGGATCATGGCATCGAGACCCCTGAGGTGCGGGCTGCGGCCGGGAAGGACCCAGAGGGTACCCTGACCCTGTCGGCCCAGCACAATGGCGGGCAGATCATCATCGAGGTGGACGATGACGGTGCCGGCCTGAATCGTGAAAAGATCCTGAAGAAGGCCCGGCAGACTGGCTTTGCCGTATCAGAGACGACGCCGGACGAGGAACTCTGGCAGCTTATCTTTGCTCCGGGGTTCTCGACGGCCGACAAAATTACCGACATTTCCGGACGTGGTGTCGGCATGGACGTCGTGCGCCGCAACATTCAGAGCATGGGTGGTCATATCCAGTTGTCGTCGCGCAAAGGCGAGGGCACCACTATCCGCATCGTGCTGCCGCTCACCCTGGCGATTCTGGATGGCATGTCTGTGAAGGTCGGAGAAGAGACTTTCATCCTGCCGTTGAGCCATGTCACGGAATCGATGCAGCCCAGTGAGGACCAGATCCACCGGATTTCGGAATCAGAACGAATGCTGCATGTGCGGGGGGAATACCTGCCGATCGTGGCCTTGCACGAGGTCTTTGGAGTCCGGGGTGCGGAGGCTGATCTGACGCGGGCGATTGCGGTCATTCTCCAGGCTGAAGATGTGCGGTTTGCCCTGATCGTCGATCATCTGATCGGCCAGCATCAGGTGGTCGTGAAGAACCTGGAGACCAATTATCGCAAGGTTCCCGGGATCTCGGCGGCGACCATTCTGGGCGACGGAAGCGTCGCACTGATCGTGGACGTATTCGCGTTGCGCCGGACGACCACGCAGCGGATCGTCGCGGCCGCCTGAAGTCTTGAATTCTCGTTTTTCGGAGCTTCCATGAACAATACCGCTACCAAGCAGGACCAGGCCGAAACCCAGGGCCGCGAGTTCCTGATCTTCACGCTGGCCAGTCAGGAGTATGGAATCGACATCCTGAAGGTACAGGAGATTCGTGGCTATGACAGCCAGTCGGTCACCCGGATCGCCAATGTGCCGTCGTTCATCAAGGGTGTCACCAATTTGCGCGGGGTGATCGTGCCCATCGTCGATTTGCGCATGAAGTTCAACATGGAAAATGTGGAGTACACATCGCAGACGGTGGTGGTGATCCTGAATGTGCACTCGCGCGTGATGGGCGTGGTGGTGGATGGCGTGTCCGACGTGCTGATCCTGCAGTCTTCCCAGATCAGCGCTCCGCCCCAGTTCGGCTCTGCGTTTTCCACCGAGCACCTGACCGGAATCGGGACGGTGGGTGATCGCATGCTGATTCTGGTGGACATCGAAAGGTTGATGACCAGTGACGAAATGGCATTGGTCGAGAGTGCGTCGGTCTGATGTTCCGCAAGATTTCGGGCGGGTGTTGTCGGGGCGTGGTGTCACATTGGTCCCGTCCCGTGCCCGTGCGCCGCTTCTGAGTTTGCAGCAAGGCCTGGTTCGCCACGATGCTTCAAGAGTCTCCCATTGCTTCATATTTCGCGCAGCCAGCTCTACCCAGGGTGGAGCCTGCCGATCTGGCGCGCGCCGTGCAGGTGCTTCATCGGCGCACGGGGATCGTTCTGGGTGACCACAAGCGCGACATGGCGGCGCGGACGCTGGGGATGCGTACGCATCATGCAGGGCAGCCGTCGGTGCATGCCTATCTGGATTTCCTGGACCAGAACCCGCAGGCCGATGAATGGGATCGGTTCGTGAGCGCCTTTACGATTAACCATACCGCGTTCTTTCGCGAGCAGCATCACTTCCGGATCCTGAAGGATTTCGTGCAGCGTCGCGCCAAGCCCATCGCGATCTGGTGCTGTGCCTCTTCGACGGGAGAGGAGCCCTACACGCTGGCCATGACGCTGCACGACGCCTGTGGACAGTCGGGCACGGATGTTTCGGTACTGGCTACCGATATCGATGCCCAGGTGATCATTCAGGCCCGCAAGGGGGTCTATACGCTGGATCGTATCAAGCCCGTGCCGCTTGAATTCCTGCGCCGGTATTTTCTGCGGGGAACGGGGCGGCAGGCCGGCATGGCGCGCGTCAAGCCGGTGATCCGCGATCTGGTGACGTTTCAGGAGTTGAATCTGGTATCACCGAGCTGGCCGCTGAGTCAGAAGTTTGATGCGATCTTTTGCCGAAATACCATGATTTATTTCGACAAGGCAACCCAGACCAAAATACTGGAGCGTTTCGTGCCCTTGCTGAAACCAGGGGGGTTGCTGTTTGCCGGCCATTCCGAAAATTTTACCTATTTGACCCAGTCCCTGCGTTTGCAGGGACAGACCGTTTACTCCGTAACCTGAGACGGGGGGCACCAGGAAAATGGAAGCCATCAAGAAAATTCGCGTACTGTGCGTCGACGACTCCGCCCTGGTGCGCAGCCTGATGACCGAGATCATCAGTCAGGAACCGGATCTGGAGGTTGTGGCAACTGCACCCGATCCACTCATTGCGCGCGAGCTTATCAAGCAGCACAACCCGGACGTCCTGACGCTGGATGTGGAAATGCCGCGCATGGACGGGCTGGACTTCCTGGAGCGCCTCATGCGGTTGCGTCCGATGCCGGTGGTGATGGTTTCGTCGCTCACTGAACGCAACTCGGACATCACGCTGCGGGCGCTCGAACTGGGAGCAGTGGATTTCGTCACCAAGCCGAAACTCGGCTTGCGCGATGGATTGACGGAGTATGGCGGAATGATCGCCGACAAGATCCGCGCAGCGGCGCACGCGCGGCTGCGCCCGTATGCGACGCATGGCTCAGGCGCGAATCCGCGGCCCCGGCTGCTGGGCAATTTCTCCACTACGGAAAAGCTCATCATGATCGGTTCGTCCACTGGTGGGACCGAGGCCATCCGGCATGTGCTGGAGCCGTTACCGGCCAATAGCCCCGCGATCCTGATCACACAGCACATGCCGGCGGGATTCACTCGCTCGTTCGTGCAGCGCCTGGATGCCTTGTGTGCCGTGCAGGTGCATGAAGCCGAGGACGGACAGCGCGTTCTGCCCGGCCACGTCTATCTGGCGCCGGGCGGCATCGCACACATGAAACTCGAGCGTTCGGGCGCGAATTATGTGGTCCGACTCGAATATAGTGAGCCCGTCAATCGGCACCGGCCGTCAGTGGATGTGTTGTTCCATTCCGCCGCCCGGGTGGCGGGCAAGAACGCCATCGGTGCCATTCTGACCGGCATGGGCAAGGATGGCGCCCAGGGCCTGCTCGCCATGCGGCAGGCGGGGGCACGCACCTTTGCCCAGAATGAGGAGAGTTGTGTCGTCTTCGGCATGCCTCGCGAGGCGATGCTGATTGGTGCGGCCGAGGAGGCCGTGGCGCTGGACGATCTCAGCGAGAGGCTATTGCAGAGTGCGGGTGCCTACGGGCATCGTGTGTGAACATCGGGGCCCGGCCGCGGCCGGTACCCAGTACCTCAATTCAAGGGAGAGAGATCCGTGGTACAGAAAACGATGAAGATCCTGATCGTCGATGATTTTCCGACCATGCGTCGGATCATCAAGAATCTGTTGAAGGACCTGGGCTATGAAAACGTGGACGAGGCCGAAGACGGAGTGATGGGGCTGGATAAGTTGCGCAATGGCAGCTTCGACTTTGTGGTGTCGGACTGGAACATGCCGAACATGGACGGCTTGACCATGCTGCAGAGCATCCGTGCCGATCCGAATCTGTCAGCGCTGCCCGTCCTGATGGTGACGGCCGAGGCCAAGAAGGAGAACATCATCGCAGCTGCTCAGGCTGGCGCCAGCGGTTATGTGGTCAAGCCCTTCACGGCGGCGACGCTCGAGGAAAAACTCAACAAGATTTTCGAGAAGCTCTGAGCGGAGGCGCAGCATGACGACCAATATATCTTCCGGCTCCCCGAACGGTCTTGAACCTTCGGTGGACCTGATCCACCGCATCGCCCATCTCACCCGCACCTTGCGTGAGAGCATGCGCGAACTCGGATTGGACCAGGCCATCAAGGATGCCGCCCACGCGATTCCGGACGCCCGTGATCGCCTGCACTATGTGGCGCAGATGACCGAGCAGGCGGCCAACCGGGTGCTCAATGCCGCCGAACAGATGCAGCCGTGGCAGGAGTCCATGCAGACTCAAGCGCAGAGCCTGGACGCGCGCTGGCAGCAGTGGTTCGACCATCCTGTGGCGCTGGACCAGGCGCGCGGTCTGGTGGATGACACCCGTGCCTTGCTCAAGGACATCCCCGAAAAGGCCCGCGCATCGCAGAATAATCTGATGGACATCATCATGGCCCAGGATTTCCAGGATCTGACTGGCCAGGTCATCATGAAGATGCTGGGCGTGATCGGCACGATCGAGACGGAACTCGTCCAGGTGCTCATCGACAACGCGCCCGCCGACAAGCGCGATGAGACTCGCGGTCTGCTCAATGGCCCCGTCGTCAGCGCCGAAGGCAGGAACGACGTGGTGACCAACCAGGATCAGGTGGACGATCTCCTGGCCAACCTAGGGTTCTGATTCCGAATGGCCGAAGAAAGCGATCTCGAAAAAACCGAACCGGCATCGCCCCGGCGCCTGGAGAAGGCACGCGATGAAGGCCAGGTTGCGCGCTCGCGCGAGCTCGGGACTTTCCTTGCCCTGATCAGCGGAATCGGAGCGCTTTGGTTCGGCGGTGGGCTGATGTACCGCACTCTCGAGGGGGTGCTGCGCAGCGGCCTCTGGTTCGATCCCAGGGTCACGCGGGAGACCGACGTGATGCTGTCGGTGGCGGGTCATTCAGCGTGGGAGGCCTTGCTCCTCGTGCTCCCGATCTTCGGACTGCTGCTGGTGGTGGGGGTTTTCTCGTCCGTGGTGCTGGGTGGATTCCTGCTGTCGGCGAAGGCGCTGGAGCCCAAGTTCGATCGGCTCGATCCGTTGAAGGGTTTCAAGCGTCTGTTCGCCATGCAGACGCTGATCGAGCTCGTGAAGACCGTCGCCAAGGCGGTACTGATCGGGTATGTGGGGGTCCGGGTGATATGGGCCTACAAGGACGACATGCTGGCCCTGTCGCACATGGCGCCCACAGAGGCCCTGACGCACGGCCTGAGCCTGGCAGCCCTGTGCTGCTTGCTGATTGCGGCCTCGCTTGTCATCATCGTCCTCATCGATGTGCCGTGGCAGCTCTGGAACCACGCCAAGCAGCTGCGCATGTCCCGGGAAGACGTACGCCAGGAGCACAAGGAAGACGAAGGAGATCCGCATGTGAAAGGCCGCATCCGTCAGCAGCAGCGGGCCATGGCCAGGAAGCGCATGATGAGCGCCGTCCCGAAAGCCGATGTGGTGGTGACCAACCCTACGCACTTTGCCGTGGCATTGCGCTACCGCGAAGGGCAGGGGAGTGCGCCGGTCGTGGTCGCCAAGGGCGCCGGCCTGATTGCGGCCCAGATCCGTCAGATCGCGGAAGAACACCATGTGGCTTCACTGGAGGCCCCGCCGCTGGCGCGCGCGCTGTATCGCCATGTGGGGCTGGAACAGGAGATTCCGGCGGCCCTGTATGCGGCGGTGGCCGAGGTACTGGCGTGGGTGTACCAGCTGCGCAGCTGGAATCAGGGCTCGGGTAAACTCCCGCAACGGCCGCAGTCGCTGCCCGTGCCGCCCGAACTCGATCCGCAGTACCGACCTGAGTCGGTCCTCATGTCCGCCTCATGAACAGCTTCCTGGATTTCCTGAAGAACCAAGGCTTTGCGCACGCCCGGCTGATGGCGGGTCCGGTGTTGATCCTCATGGTGCTGGCCATGATGATTCTGCCATTGCCACCGTTCATCCTGGATCTGCTG
The DNA here is from genome assembly GCF_004321985.1 of Castellaniella sp. Taxonomy (GTDB): domain Bacteria; phylum Pseudomonadota; class Gammaproteobacteria; order Burkholderiales; family Burkholderiaceae_B; genus Castellaniella. The sequence goes on from NZ_SCQN01000044.1 coordinate 39,627, forward strand.
TTCACCTTCAATATCTCCCTGTCGGTGATGATCCTGCTGGTGGCGATGTTCACCCGCAAACCGCTGGACTTTGCCGCCTTTCCGTCGGTGCTTCTGTTCGCGACCCTGCTGCGGCTATCCCTGAATGTCGCCTCCACACGGGTGGTACTGCTCAACGGCCACAAGGGGCCGGCGGCGGCCGGTCATGTGATCGAAGCTTTCGGGCACTTCCTGGTGGGTGGAAACTTCGCTGTCGGGATCGTGGTGTTCATCATCCTGGTCATCATCAACTTCATCGTGATCACCAAGGGCGCCGGCCGGATTGCCGAAGTCGGTGCGCGCTTCACCCTGGATGCCATGCCGGGCAAGCAGATGGCGATCGATGCGGACCTGAATGCCGGTCTGATCGGCGAGGAAGAGGCCCGCAAGCGCCGGTCGGAAGTCGGCCAGGAGGCCGAGTTCTATGGCGCCATGGATGGGGCCAGCAAGTTTGTGCGCGGTGACGCGGTCGCTGGCCTGCTCATCATGGTGATCAACATCCTGGGCGGTCTCATCGTGGGTGTGGCACAGCACGGGATGTCGGTGTCCGATGCCGGCAGTGTCTACACGCTGCTCACGATCGGTGACGGTTTGGTGGCGCAGATTCCGGCGCTGGTGATTTCCACGGCGGCCGGCGTTGTGGTCTCGCGTGTCGCGACCGATCAGGACGTTGGCCAGCAGATGATGGGGCAGCTTTTTGCCAACCCCAACGTCATGTTCATCACGTCCGGAATCCTGACGCTCATGGGCCTGATTCCCAACATGCCCCATGTGGCGTTCCTGTTGTTGGCCGCCATTCTGGGCGGCAGCGGCTGGTTGCTGCGCCAGCGCCAGGAGGAGGGTCGACTGGCGGCGGCAAAAGACCCAGGTCAGGAGGAGGCAGCTGCCGTGGCCGCCGCCGCAGAGGCGAGCTGGGACGATGTCTCGACCATCGATCCGCTTGGGCTGGAGGTCGGGTACCGTCTGATTTCGTTGGTCGATCACCAGCAGAATGGCGAGCTGCTTCACCGCATTCGCAGCTTGCGCAAGAAGTTCGCGCAGGAAATGGGTTTCTTGCCGCCCGTCGTGCACATTCGCGACAACCTGGAGATCAAGCCCACCGATTACCGGATTTTGCTGTTCGGGGTGGAGGTGGGCCGTGGCGTGGCGCAGACAGGGCAGTGGCTTGCCATCAACCCCGGGGGTGTGACGGGTACGCTCCAGGGGACGCCGACCAAGGACCCGGCTTTCGGCCTGCCGGCTGTGTGGATCGAGCCCGCCTTGCGTGAACAGGCGCAGATCGCGGGCTACACCGTGGTCGACGCGGCAACGGTGGTGGCCACGCATCTGAACCACCTGATGCACCGCTATGGCGCACGGCTGCTGGGTCGCCAGGAAACCCAGCAATTGCTTGATCATGTGGGGCGCGATGTCCCCAAACTGGTCGAGGACTTGGTGCCCAAGACGCTCAGCCTGCCGCAACTGCAGAATCTGCTACGCAGCCTGCTGGACGAAGACGTTCCGATTCGCGACATGCGCAGCATTTTGGAGACTGTGACCGAACATGCGCCGCGCCTGGCGGGACTGAACCCTGCCGGGACCGGACCGAATCTGGACGAATTGCTCGCTCAGGTCCGGGTGGCCCTGGGGCGTGCCATCGTGCAGCACTGGTTCGAAGGCGAAAGCGAGCTTCGTGTCGTCGGCCTCGATGCGCGCCTGGAGCGTGTCCTGATGCAGGCGCTGGGCAGCAGCGGGGCGCTGGAGCCGGGCCTGGCCGAGAACCTGCTCAACGATGCACAGCGGGTAGTTCAGGGCCAGGAAGATCGGGGGGACGCTCCGGTGCTGGTAGTGCCGCCGGTGCTGCGGGCCTCGCTGTCGCGGTTCCTGCGCCATCACCTGCCGCATATGGCGGTGCTCTCCAGCGCCGAGATTCCTGAGGAGCGTATGATTCGGGTCACTGCGATCATTGGCGGGAGCCCAGCTTGAACATCAGCCGCTTCTTCGGTGCCACCAATCGCGAAGCGATGCGCCAGGTGCGGCTGGCGCTGGGGCCCGACGCGCTCATCGTTTCCAATAAGCGGGTCAATGGCGGCGTTGAGATCCTCGCGACGGACCAGACAGCTCTGCCGGAGCTGCCTCGTGCGGTGGCGTCTCGTGCCCCGGTGCTGGCTGAGCCCTCTCGCCCACTGTTCCGTGCGTCCACCTCTCAGCCAGCCCGCGTCGCGGCCTCTTCGCTCAGTCCGGCCTCGCCGGAGACGGGTTCGCCTGGACCCGCACCATCAGGCTCCGCATCGTCAGCTCCGGTATCGTCGGGTTCCGTATCATCAGATCCAATGTCGTCGGGTCAGCTGTCGGCAGGCACGGACGCGCCGCGCCCGATTCCGGCGGGCAATATCCAGCTCCTGGGAGCTATCGACGACCTGAAGGGGTCGCTGGAATCTCGAATAGACGAGTTGCTGTGGGGCAATCAGCTGCGCCGGTCACCTCAGGCTATCACGCTGTTCCAGACGTTGCTGCGCTTTGGCTTCAGCACGGCGCTGCTGCGGGCGATGCTCAAGCGCATGCCGGAACAGGCAACCTCCCGGGCCGCCTTTCAATGGGCGCGTAACGAACTGGGCAAGCACCTGCCGGTGCTGGATGCGGAGGACACCCTTTGGCAACCGGGACTTGCGTTGGCGCTGGTGGGCCCCACCGGAGTCGGCAAGACGACGACCATCGCCAAGCTGGCAGCCCGATGCGTGCGCCGCGCGGGCCCCGGCGGCCTGGTACTGCTCACGACCGATACCTACCGTATCGGCGCCCATGAACAGCTGAGAATCTATGGCCAGATGCTGCATGTCCCGGTCTATGTGGTCCAGGACGTGCACGAGTTCCGTCGAGCCCTGGAGTCGGTGCGGCCGGATCAGACGGTGCTCGTCGACAACGTCGGAATCAGCCAGCGTGACCGCTACATTGCCGATCAGGCGGCGTTGCTGGCCGGCGCCGGCCGTCGGGTCGAGCGTCTCCTGGCGCTGAATGCTTCCAGCCAGGGCGATACGCTGGACGAGGTCGCCCGATCTTACGCGAACGATGGCGGTACGCCGTTGCGCGGCTGCATTGTCACCAAGATCGACGAGGCGTCCTGCCTGGGTACCGTGCTGGATACGGCAATCCGGTATCAGCTCCCCATCCATTACGTCTCCAACGGCCAGAAGGTCCCGGAGAATCTTCTGTTCCTGTCCGCCATGGAACTGGTGGACCGGGCGCTTGCCCCAGTCCAGGGCAACCGGACGTTGTACGCACCCACGGAAGCGGATTTGGTGGCGCTGCTGTCCATGACGCAGCCGCCCGAGAGCCCCGAGACGGCTGCGGAACGCCGCCGTCAGGAAATCCTGCTGCCTCAGTTGCTGACGCAGTCGACACACGGCGATTCGCTGGGAGTGGACGAGCTGCGTGATGCCGTCGCCCGGCTCGACGACGATCCAGTGTTATCGGAAGCCTGTGATCTCTGGCGCGGCCGTTCGACTGGCGAGTTGCTGCCCGCTGCGGAAGCGGTGACACATCTGCGGTATCAGGCTCAGGGCGCGCTGGGCGGCAGCGAGTCCGGCATCGTGGTGCACGATCACCAGGCGCTACTCTGGCCCGGGCGGCGGGGTGTCTGGTTCGGTGCGGCCTGGTTTGGTAGCGAACGGCCGCTTGCGGCCGCGATGCAGCAGGTGGGCCTGGCCGATGGCTGGTATGCGCCGAGTGGAGCGTACCTGAAGTCGCCTTCGGCGATCGATGCCTGGGTGGCTCAAATCGACGCCGAGTCTTCGAATGTCGCGCCCCCGCCTTGCCATGTGCTGGATGCGGGCACTCAAGCGTTACTGCGGCGGTTGGAAGGCGCTGATCGGCACTGGCTGTCGGCGTGCGGGGCTTCGTTCCGTGTCCATGAATCTGGAGAGGCCTGCGTGGCGTCGGCTGCCGCCCGGCGCCTGTCGCACCGACCGCTGGACCCGCAGGCCTTCAGTGGGATGAGGGCCCCGGCCGGTTTCGAGCCCGGGTCTGTCGTTTGGTGGGTGGCTTGTGGGCCTGTAGAGTTGCGGGCTCGGGGCGAAGACCCTTTGCCGGTGCAGCTTTTCAGCTTGCGTGCGGTAGACCTTCGGGATGGCCGTGTGCTGCGGACCTGGTTGGCTGTCGGTTCCACGGCCTTGGGGGTGGACTCCCCGCGAGCCGCGCGTGCCCTGATTCTGCGGCAGGAACATCACGCCATGGGGCGCCTGTCGGCTGGACTGCTGGCCGAGGATGCCGGGCGTGAGCCGCTGGTGGATCGGGCGCTTTATTTCGCCCAGCTTGGCCTGGCGGCCTGGCACCTGCAGCAGAATCCGGATCTGGTTCCGGCCGCCCGCGTCGCGGCCCGCATGATGGGTCTGGAGAGCCCAGGTCCCCGGCACGCTCAGGCAGCGTTGCTGAAGCTGTTCACACTGAAAGAACTGTTGACCCGCTGAAATCCCGGTCAGGGAGTGGGGCGGCGGGCGAGGCGGCCGCGCGCGTCGTACAGGTCTTCACCCATGAGTGTGCGCAAGGTATCCAGGGCGCGCTGGTTGTGTTCGATGAAGGTTTGGAGGATCTGACCGTTTTCCTGGTTCAGTGACTGAGCCTGCCCGGCCCGTTGCCACAGTGACGCGAATGCCGGCTGCAGATCCGGGTGCGCCTTGCAGGCGGCTTCTATGCTGTCGCGTGTGTCGGAGAACCCCATGTCGGAAAGTTCCTGTGCGCGCACCAGATCCAGATCGGCCAGGCGGCGTGCGTAATCGTTCTTGCGCGAGGTCAGCGTCCCCAGGGCTTCGTCGGACGGTGTCTCGAGCAGGAGCTGGCCTTCTGCCCGCAGAGTCTGGATGAAGTCATCCAGCAGTGCGGATTGTTCGTCCACACACCGCAGCAGGGCATCGACATGGGTCATGGGCTATTTCAGGAGATCCCGCACGCTGGCCAGCAGGCCGTCGGCGATACGGCTGGGGTCAATGCGCAGATCCCCCGAGGCGAGCGCGTCGCGGATCTGTTGGACGCGGGTGGTCTGGACGTCGGCAGCGCTGTCCTGCAGCGCCGCGAGGTGGCGGGCAGCCGGACTGAGATCCACATCCGAACGGCTCGTGGTGGCAGCGCCGGTGTTGGCATGCGAAGGGGATTCGCCGCGTGTAGTTCCCGACACCCCGTTCAACAAGGGATTGGACGACGTGGAATTGATTTTCAAGGTTCGTCTCCGGATTCGGTCAAAGCGCGGAATCGGTCGGGTTCATCGGGTGCAGTCCCTGTAACGGTGGCCGCCCGGGATTCTTTAGCCTTTGGTAAATCATTCTTTGGCCTTTGACGCATCGATCTTTCAACCCGTTCTACATCATAACCTGAACCGTGTGTCCGTCGATCACCGTGCCCGTGACGATCTGGCCGCTGGGTGTGCGCACCTGGATCTGAGTCCCGGGGCCGCCGGAGTCCATCGCCCGCCCCTCACTGGTGGCGACGAAACCCGCGCCCCGGGCGACCGTACGGACCTGCTGGCCGCGCTGGATGGCGTTCGGGTCACGCAGGGCGGAAGATTCGATTGCGCCGCCCGCGCGGATATTGCGTGTGGCAATCCAGCCGACCACACGGCTGGGGTCGCTGACCAACCGCCGGTTGCGTAGCAGGTCGCCCTCTCGGGTTTCCAGATCGTCTTGGTTCACGGCTTCGCCCCGCTGGATCGTGTGGCTGGCCACAAAGTAGGGCCCCATGATCTGTACGCTGGCCTGCAGATAGGTTGTCCAGGGGTGGGGTGCCAGACAGCGGATGCCCACGGAAGTGCGTGGCTGCAGACCGCCGTTGCCGGCCAGAAAGGCTTCCAGTTGATTGCAGACCGGCTGGTTGAACTGGGGGGGCGGAGTGACGCTGATTACGGCCCGTCCCGGATAGGAGGCCGCACGGTCCTTGACCATGGCCTGTGCTCGGGCGACCAGCGCCGCCGGATCCTGACGGGCAGCGGCCGGTGTCTGGGCCAGCGATAGCGCCGGCGAAAGGGCGAGCAAAAGCGCGGCCAGGAGGCAGGGTACAGGCATGGCCTCATTGTACGAGAAGGCGCTGGTGGCCGGCATCGGCCGAATAGGCCTTCAAACCCCGCATTGTTTGAGTCTTTGTGGTGGTACCCGGGGCCGTACGATGATGGCGTGCGATAGGGCCGTCGATGGTCGAGGATCATCGGGTGCGCGGCCGAAGCGCGGGTCTGTTTTACGGATAGTCATGATCGACGGTATCGGCAAGGACTTCGAGTTCTACCAGAAAGCCCTGACATTGCGTCAGCAGCGGCAGGAAGTTCTGGCCACCAACATCGCCAATGCGGATACGCCTAACTACAAGGCCCGCGACATCGATTTCAGTGCAACGCTCCGCCAGGCCATGGGCCAGGGTGGCGGCCTGCCGCGTCTGCCGGATACGTCGCTGACGCTGACCTCGCCGCGCCACATCCCCGCGAAGGCCCACACGGCGGCTCCCGGACAGGAATTGTATCGGGTGCCCCTGCAGCCCAGTCTGGACGGCAACACTGTGGACATGAACGTCGAACGCGTGCAGTTCGCCGACAACACGACACGGTACCAGACCGACATCCAGGTTCTGAATCAACGTATCAAGTCTATGCTTTCTGCTCTGCAGTAATAACGGTATCCAGGATTCCTCATGTCGACGTTCAGCATTTTCCAGATCGCCGGATCGGCGCTGGCGGCACAGTCCCAGCGGATGAACGTGTCGGCGAGCAATGTCGCCAATGCCGACAGCGCAGTCGGCCCCGGCGGCCAGCCGTACCGTGCCCGCCAGGTCGTTTTTCAGATGACGCCGTCGGCGCAATCCGAGGCCGTGGGCGGCGTGAAGGTCGCGTCTGTGGTCGAGAGCAACGCGCCCCCGCGCCTCCAGTACGAGCCTGGCAACCCACTGGCCGACAGCCGTGGGTACGTCACCTTGCCCAATGTGGACGTGGTGGCCGAAACCGTCAACATGATCTCCGCCTCACGTTCCTACCAGGCCAACGTCGAGGTCATCAACACGGCCAAATCGCTCATGGCCAAAACGCTGACGCTGGGTCAGTAAGGAGCTACATCGTGTCCACTGTTTCTGATGTCTCCGGTTCGGGCGCCAGCGCCGCAGCTGCTTCGCTGGCCAATGCGCAGACCAATAGTCTGGTGTCCGGTACGCAGGACCGGTTCCTCACCTTGCTGGTCACGCAGCTGCAGAACCAGGATCCGCTCAACCCCATGGACAATGCGCAGGTCACGTCGCAGATTGCGCAACTCTCCACGGTCAACGGGATTCAACAGCTGAACAGCACGCTGCTGGCGCTTTCCGGCCAGATGGACATGTCCCAATCGTTGCAGGCGGCCAGCCTGATCGGCAAGGACATCCTGTATCCGGGCGCCAAGCTCTCCGTGGGCGGCAGCCCCGACGCGACTATCGTCACGCCTTTCGGCTACGACCTGATGTCCCCGGCGGCAAAGACCGTGATGACAGTGCGTGACGCCTCCGGAGCCACCGTGTACACGCAGGATCTGGGTCCGCAAGACTCGGGTGTCTACCGTCTGGCCTGGGACGGCAGGACTACTGGCGGCACGCAGGCTCCGGATGGTGCCTATACGGTGAGCTTCGGCGCCACCGATGCCAACGAACAGCCGGTGTCGGTCCAGGCGCTGACCTCCGGGCATGTCTCCAGCGTGGCCTATGCCACCGACGGCTTGAAACTGAATCTCGCCATGGGCGACAAGATTTCCCTGCTGGACATCCGGCAGATCATGTAACCCCCCGTGGGCGGCGCCGATCCGGCTCCGCTTCCCGCATTCACGACTTACGCACACCAGAGGTCAAACATGGGTTTCGGACAAGGTCTCAGCGGTTTGAACGCCGCGGCGCAAAACCTGGACGTCATCGGCAACAACATCGCAAACTCCGGTACCGTGGGATTCAAGGCGGGCTCGGCCACGTTCGCCGACGTCTATGCCAGTTCGCGCGTGGGCCTGGGGGTACAGGTAGCCTCGGTCAACCAGCGATTCACGACCGGTACGGTTTCCTCGACAGGGAATCAGTTCGACATGGCGATCGATGGTGCCAACGGCCTGTTCGTGGTGACCCAGCCCAACGGCGCCAAGCTTTACACCCGTAATGGTCAGTTCATTGCCGACAAGAACAACAAGATCGTCAACGCCCAGGGACAGCAGCTCATGGGCTATGCGCCAGGCGGAACCACGGTGATCGGCATGACCGTCCCCACCGGCAACATCAATCCACAGGCTACATCGACCATCACTAATACGGTGAATCTGGACGCGAATGCGACGGTGGTGCCGCAGAATACGGTGGTAGGTAAGGTGTTGCTGACCAGTGGCGGTGTTTCCAGTGCTTATTACTACACGGTTGCGGGCGGTACCTACACTTGGACGGATAGTGCAGGAACCGCCAACCCTGCCCTGGCTCCGGCTAACGGGTCTTACACGTCGGGCTCGGCCGCAACTCCCGTGACGATCACTGGCGGCCAGCCGGCTGCTGCTTTGCCCTCGGGAGGAGGCAACGTGGCGTATGCGCCTGCGGTGCCATTCGACCCGAATAATGCGGCCTCGTTTTCCAACATGACGCCCGTCACGGTATATGACTCGCTGGGCAACGCGCACACCGTGCAGCAGTATTACACCAAGCGCGAGCCCAGCGGCGGCAACAGTGTCTGGGAAGTCAATTATGTGGTTGATGGCGTCCCGCCGACGCCGCCTGCCAACCAGGCCATGCTGGCGTTCGACAATGCCGGCCGTCTCGTGTCGGGGTCGCCCGCTACGATCACCTTTACGCCGGGGGGCGCCACGTCGCCGGCCGCGCCGTTATCCATCAAGGTCGCCTATGATGGGTCCACTCAGTTTGGGGGCGGTTTCTCCCAGAATTTCATCCAGAACGGCTACGCGACGGGCGAATACGCCAGCATGTCCATCGGCACCAATGGCGAACTGATTGCCAACTACACCAATGGCGTCACCAAGACCATCGGAACGCTGGCGCTGGCCAATTTCAACAACCTGCAGGGCCTGCAGCCCGTGGGCGGCAATGCCTGGGCCGAGACTGCCAATTCCGGTCAGCCCATCCTTGGTACGCCCGGCAGCAACGGCCTGGCCACCATCAAGGGACAGTCGGTGGAGGAGTCCAACGTGGACATGAGCCAGGAACTGGTCAACATGATCATCGCCCAGCGCACCTATCAGGCAAATGCGGAGACCATCAAGACACAGGATCAGATCCTGCAGACCCTCATTTCGATGCGTTGATCGGTAGCCTGGCGTGGACAGAATTCTCTACACGGCGTCGAACGGCGCAGCCCGCATTCTGGAGCAGCAGTCGGTCATCTCCAACAACATGGCCAACGTCTCCACCACCGGCTTTCGGGCGCAGCTTGCGATGTACCGCTCGGTCCCCGTGGTGCCGGAAGCGGGCGAGCTGCCGACGCGAGTGAGCACCGTGGCATCCACGCCTGGCAGCGATATGTCGCAAGGCGCCATGGTGGAGACGGGGCACGCGCTGGACGCAGCCCTTGCAGGGCCGGGCTGGTTTGCGGTCCGGACGCCCCAGGGAGAGGCCTATACGCGCGCCGGCGAATTTGCGGTGAACCAGCAGAATCAGCTAGTGACGCAAAGTGGCTGGCCGGTGCTCTCAGCCGATGGGCAACCCATCGAAATTCCCGAGCGCGGCTCCGTGACTTTTGCCACAGATGGCCAGATCAGTGCGCTGGGCGCGGGTGACAACCCACGCGACATTCAGATGCTGGCCCAGCTCAAGCTGGTGAATCCTCCGTCAGCGCAATTGCAGCGCGGCGGTGATGGGCTGTTTCGCCTGGCTGGTGGCCAGCCTGCGCAGGCAGATCCAGCCGTGAAGATCGCACCGGGATTCGTGGAAAAGAGCAACGTCAATCCGGCCCAGGCGATGGTTGCGATGATTTCCAACGCCCGTCAGTTCGAGTTGCAGATGCAGGTCATCAAGAACGCCAGCAGCAATGAGGACCGTGGCAATTCCATTCTTTCGGCGCAGAGCTGAAGCGCCGCACCGCCCCTGACCAGGAACAACTCTCATGATTCGTTCACTGTGGATCGCCAAGACCGGCCTGGAAACACAGCAGACCGCGATGGACGTGATTTCCAACAATTTGGCCAACGTCAATACCACAGGCTTCAAGCGCGGACGCGCCGTGTTCGAAGACCTGATGTACCAGACGGTGCGCCAGCCAGGTGCGGCGGTCGGAGCCGCCAATCAGCTGCCGTCCGGCCTGCAGCTGGGGACTGGTGCCCGCACGGTCGCCACCGAGCGTATCCACACGCAGGGCGACCTGAAGCAAACCGGCAACGCGCTGGATGTGGCCATTCAGGGCAATGGGTTCCTGCAGGTGCAGATGCCCGACGGGACCTTTGCCTACACGCGCGACGGCAGTATTCAGCGCGACCAGAACGGCATGCTGGTGACGGCCGGTGGGTATCCGATCCAGCCTGGCATCAACATCCCGGACAACGCGCAATCCATCACCATTGCTCGGGATGGCACGGTATCCGTCACCCAACCCGGTGCGACCGGGACCAATGTGCAGGTCGGCCAGTTGCAGCTGGCGACATTCATCAATCCGACCGGGCTGCAGAGCATGGGTGAGAATCTTTATGCGGAAACTGATGCGTCTGGCCCGGCCAACCTGCTGCAGCCCGGCCTGGACGGGGCCGGTATCCTGCTGCAGAACTATGTCGAGACTTCCAATGTCAATGTCGCGGAAGAACTGGTGAACATGATCACCACTCAGCGGGCCTTTGAAATGAACAGCAAGGCGGTCGAGACTTCCAATCAGATGCTGGCGCGTCTGACGCAGCTATAAGCGGGTCGTGCATGAAGGGTCTGCACCGTTTTCTGAGGGCAGGGATTGCCGCTCTCGTCCTACTGGTGGCGGGTTGCGCGCTGGTGCCGCCCGAGCCTGTCGTGACAGGGCCTCTGACCGCACCGCCGCCGGCACCCGCCGCGCCTGCGGCCGAGGCGAACGGCTCCATCTATCAGCCGACGGCCTATGGCAACTATCCGTTGTTCGAAGACCGGCGCCCGCGCAACGTGGGAGACATCGTCACCATCGTGATCCAGGAAAAGACCAATGCAGCAAAGAGCGTGGATACCAACACGAACCGTAATGGCAGCACGAGCATGAACATCGGTCTGGCGCCCGCTATCCTGCCCACCGATCTGGGCGCCAAGCAGAACTTCCAGATGGCCAGCGGTAACAAGTCTGACGGCAAGGGTTCCAGCAGCGCGACCAATGTCTTCAGCGGAACCCTGACCACCACCGTGATCGGTGTGCTGCCCAACGGCAATCTGCAGGTCGCTGGTGAAAAGCAGATCGCCATCAACCGCGGCAGTGAATATGTGCGCTTCTCTGGGGTTGTGGATCCGCGTTCCATCACCGGCAGCGGTACCGTGGCCTCGACCCAGGTGGCCGATGCCCGCATCGAGTACCGCAGCAAGGGCGTGATGGACGAGGTCCAGACCATGGGCTGGCTGCAGCGTTTCTTCCTCAATATCGCCCCGTTCTGACGTCATGATCGTGTTTTCGGCATCTTCTGGTCCCGGGTTAAACGGTGTGAGGCGCCTGGTGTGCCGGATGGCGGGCTGGCTGCTGGTCCTGGGAGTAGCCATGCTGCTGCCGTTGCAGGTGGCGCAGGCTGAACGCATCAAGGATCTGGCTACTTTCACCGGTGTGCGTGAGAACCCGCTCGTGGGCTATGGCCTGGTGGTGGGGTTGGACGGCAGCGGTGATCAGGTGCGTCAGACACCGTTCACCCAGCAAAGTCTGACCAACATGCTTTCGCAGCTTGGCGTCACGGTCCCGCAGGGGACCAACATGCAGGTGAAGAACGTCGCCGCCGTGATGGTGACGGCGCGGCTGCCGGCATTCGCCCAGCCTGGCCAGTCCGTGGACGTGGTGGTGTCGTCCATGGGTAACGCCAAGAGCCTGCGTGGGGGCACGCTTCTCATGACGCCGCTGAAGGGTGCCAATGGTCAGGTCTACGCGCTGGCGCAGGGTAATCTGCTGGTAGGCGGGGCGGGGGCGTCCCAGGGGGGAGCCAGCGTCCAGGTGAATCAATTGAACGGTGGCATTGTTCCGGACGGCGCAATTGTGGAGCGAGGCGTGCCCACGACCTACGCCCAGAACGGTGCGGTCCGCCTGGAACTCCATTCCAGCGATTTCGGAGTGGCGGAAAACGTGGTGGCGGCCCTCAATCGGCGCTTTGGCGGGCAGACGGCGACAGCGCTGAATGCGCGCACCATTGAGCTGCGTGCACCCATGGATCCCAAGTCGCAACTCTCTTTTCTGTCGCAGGTCGAAAACCTTCAGGTCAGTTTGCCGCCGGCGCGCGCCCGGGTGGTGATCAATGCACGTACGGGTTCGGTCGTGATGAACCGTACGGTCACCATCGACGAATCGGCCGTGGCCTACGGTAATCTGTCGGTCACCATCAGTCCGCAACAGCAGGTGAGCCAGCCCACGACGCCATTTGGCGGCGGTCAGACCGTAGTGACCAACAATACCCAGATCGAAATGCGCAGCGGCAACGGGACCATCAAGCGGATGAAGACCAGCGCGAATCTGGCTGACGTGGTGAGGGCCTTGAATGCTCTGGGAGCCACACCGCAGGATCTGCTGTCCATTCTGCAGAACCTGAAAAGTGCCGGCGCCTTGCATGCCGATCTGGACGTGATCTAGGACAGAGGGGGACAGCCATGGCCTTCGTTTCGAGCACTCCACTGCCTACCTTCAATACTGCGGCGCCGTCCGCACTGGATTTCAGCAGCCTGAACGCGCTCAAGCGCGGCGTGCAGGCCGGGCAGCAGGCGCCTGCCGATCAGCAGCGTGAGGTCGCCCGGCAATTCGAGGCGATGTTCATCCAGATGATGCTCAAGCAGGCGCGCAAGAGCGAAATGCCCGCGCTTTTTGATTCGCAGGCGACCCGCATGGCGCAAAGCCTGAGCGATGAACAATCGGCGCTGGCACTGGCCAACCCTGGGTTGGGCCTGGCCAGCGCCCTGATGGCGCAGATGCGCGGCCAGTCGGGCTCCCAGGCGGCTGACCCGCTGGCCAATGCGCCCGAAGCGTCCCGTTCCCGCCTGCCGGGCCTGCAGTCGCGCATCGGAAGCGGCCAGCAGGTCGTGGCCGACTCCATCGATTCGCTCATCGATCTGCTGGCCAGTCGGCGGCTGGGGGACAAGGTCAGCAGCGCCATCCGGGGCGCGCCTGATCATATTCGGGCATTCGTGGACCAGATGTCGGCAGCCGCTCAGGCGGCGTCGACCCGCAGCGGCGTGCCGGCCAAGCTCATCCTGAGCCAAGCGGCTCTTGAGTCAGGCTGGGGGCAGCGCGAGATCCTGCGACCGGACGGCACCACTACGCACAATCTGTTCGGCATCAAGGCCGGCAGCAACTGGCATGGTGAGGTCGTGAACGTCATGACGACGGAATTCGAAAACGGAGTACCACGCAAGGTCGAGCAGCCGTTTCGCGCCTACAAGTCTTATGCTGATTCGTTTACCGATTATGTCAATCTGATCGGCAACAGCCAACGGTACAGCGAAGTCGCCACCGCGCCTTCAGCCGAGGATGCGGCGAGGCGCATCCAGAACGCTGGCTACGCTACCGATCCCTCGTATGCGGACAAGCTGATCTCCATCATGGGGTACTTCCAGACGCGCTAAATTTCGGGGCCCGGATGCCGTTATCGGGGTGAATGACACACAGGGCAGGCCTGCGCGGCGTGTCCGCAATGGATAAGGTTGCAGCGTATGAATCTGGCTAATCTGGGTAAGGCGGGCCTGCTGGTTGCGCAGAACCGTCTGCAGACGGCGGGGCATAACATCAACAATGCCGCGACGCCAGGCTATAACCGCCAGAGCGTGCTGGTCCAGACGGCGGGGGCGACGGCCACGTCGGCCGGCTGGATCGGGCGTGGCGTGGTTGCCGTCAGCGTCCAGCGATCCTACGACAACTTCTTGTACCAGCAGCTGTCAGATTCCCAGACCAAAAGCGCTGCGCTGACGTCCTACGGCGACCAGATCAGCCAGATCAACAATCTGGTGGCGGACCGCACGGTGGGGATTTCGCCCGCCATCCAGAAATTCTTTGACAGCCTGGATGCCGTAGCCTCGTCGCCCGCCGACGTCGCCGCGCGCCAGGATCTGATCGGCCAGGCCAACAGTCTGGCCTCGCAGGTCCGCGACGCGAACGCTTTCCTGGACAGCCAGCGCCAGAACATCAATACCCAGATCACCACCACGGTGTCGCAGATCAACAGCTATCTGACGCGCATCCAGGGCCTGAACAAGCAGATCACGGTAGCCAAGGCCTCTACACCGAATCAGCCACCCAACGACCTGCTAGACCAGCGCGATCAACTGGTGAGCGAGCTGGGGCAGTTGGTCAATGTCAAGGTCTACAACCAGGACGATCAGGTCAGCATCACGGTCGGCAATGGCCAGACCGTTCTGGGTGGCAACACTGTCTATCCGCTGCAGGCACAGCCGTCGGCAGCCGATCCAAGTCGCCTTTCCATCAGCTATACGACGACGGATACTAGTGGCCAGCCAAAGGCGGTCGAGATGTCCGACAGCATGATCACGGGTGGCAAACTTGGCGGGCTGCTGACGTTTCGGTCGGACGCCCTGGATTCGGTGCAGAATGATCTGGGGCGTGTAGCGCTGGGGATTTCGGTGGCCATCAATGACCAGCATGCCAAGGGCTACGATATGGCGGGGGCGCCGGGCACTGATCTGTTCAGCGTCGGAACACCGAAGGTCATCGACAATGCCGGCAACAGCGCCACGGCGGGCGCTCCAGCGGCTTCCTACACTCCGGGGAAACTGTCGCAGATCACCAGCCAGGACTATCGGGTGCAGTATGCCGGTCCGGGGGCGACCGACTACACCGTCACCCGCCTGCCAGATGGCACTGCGGTATCCGCGACGGTTTCGGGAACCACGCTGAGCTTCGATGGTGTGACGCTGAATACCGCTGGCATGGCGCCCGCCGCTGGCGATAGCTGGCTGGTGCAGCCGACCCGTGACGCGGCTGCCGGCATGAATGTGCTCATCAGCGCACCCGACAAGATCGCTGCAGCGGGTGAGACTGCTGCGGGGTCGGGCGTGGGGGCGGGGCCGGCCAATGGCGACAATGCCCTGGCGCTGGCGGCGCTGCGTACGGCCAAGGTCCTGGCCAACGGTTCCATGGGCATGAACGAGGCCTATTCCCAGCTCGTCAACAACGTTGCGGTCAAGGCGGGGCAGAACACCACGGCCCAGAAGGCCCAGGACACGCTGGTGCAGCAGAATACGGCCGCGCAGCAGGCGGTGTCCGGCGTCAATCTGGACGAGGAATACATCAACCTGCAGCAGTACCAGGAGCAGTATCAGGCGGCCGCCCGCCTGATCAGCACGGCGTCCACGCTCTTTGACACGCTGCTCAGCCTGCGCGGCTAAGCCGCGCGCCCCTCACCGGAAAGCCCGTCATGCGTATCAGCTCCAGCCTCATCTACGACACCGGCCTGAATACCATCAATGCTCAGCAGTCCGATTTGATGCACCTGTATCAGCAGATCGGCTCTGGCCAAAAGATGGTGACGCCCGCCGACGATCCACTGGCCGCCGCCCAGGCCATCAATATTTCGCAATCCCAGGCGCTGAACAGCCGCTATGCCGCCAACCGGGCTGTTGCCAATCAGGACCTGGGAAGCGAAGAGAATGCGCTGAGCTCGTTGACGGACCTGCTGGTCAGCGTCCGCACCAGCCTGGTTCAGGCCGGTAACGGCACGCTCTCCGATGCGGACCGAGGAACGCTTGCCGATGTGCTGCGCAACGCCCAGAAGACGATGCTGGGCATTGCGAACACAACCGATGGCAATGGGCAGTACCTGTTCTCAGGGTCCTTGGGGGGCACGGCACCCTATCAGCTGGCGAACCCCAGCAATCCGAGCAGCGGCTACCAGTACAAGGGCGACGGCCTGCAGCGTGACATTCAGGCCGACCAGACGCGGCGCATCGCCAGCGGTGATATCGGCTCGGATATTTTCGGGCGGGCGCAGCCAGGGACACTCGCTTACACCTCGTCGGCGGGGTCCGCCAACACCGGATCGGCTATCGTCGGGCAACCTGCCGTTGTCGATCCGTCACAGGGCAATGCGGCTGCGCGGTACGCGTTCAGTGTGCAATTCCAGAACAATGGCGCGGGCGGACTGCAGTACGTGGTCACGACGATGGATGAGTCGGTTCAGCCCCCCGTTAATGTATCGCCCAGCCCAAACCCGGCTCAGCCTTGGACGGCGGGTCAGCAGGCTATCGATCTGGGCAAGGGAACGACGGTGCAGATTTCGGGTGATCCGGCAATCGGCGACACGTTTGCGGTGGAACCGCTGAGAAGCCCGAACACCAATGTCAACATGTTCGACACGCTGGATCAGGTAATTGCCGCGCTGTCGGCTCCCTCCCAGAGCAGTCAGCAGTCCACGGCCAGCCTGCGCAACGTCCTGAATTCGGCCATGCAGAAGCTTTCGACCAATTACGACAATGTGCTGACGGTGCGTTCGTCGGTCGGTTCTCGCATGAATGAACTGACTGCGCTGGACAACACGGGGACCCAGAACAATTTGGGCTACACCAAGACGCTGTCGGGCCTCGAGGATCTGGATTATTACGCTGCTTCGATGAAACTCAGCCTGCGGCAGATGGCGCTGCAGGGTGCGACGTCAGCCTTCCAGACCATTCAGAACCTGAGCCTGTTCAAGATGAACAGCCGGTGATGGCGTTGAGCCATGTGTCTCTTTGGGCGCGTCTGACCATGGTGGTGACCTTGCTGGAAGGAGTCCTGATGATGAAGTCATTGCGGAAAGGCGGGCTGCGGGCCTGGTCGCGCGGCGCGGTGCTGGCATTGTCGCTGGCGGCGCTGACGGGTTGCTCGACGACCGGGGAATCCTTTCAGTCTGCGGGGCTGGACCGCATCGTCGCTGGCCGCACCACGTTCGCACAGGCGGTTGAAGACCTGGGAACCGAGCCGGTAGATACCTGGCAGCAGGGTGATACCCTGCTGGCACGCTGGGCCTACAAGGGAACCGTCGCCACGGATGCCGTGTATTTCCGCCAGGAGGTCTGGTTGCGATTCGGGCCGGATGGCCGGTTCGTTCGCACGGAGCGTGCCATCAATGTGCCGCTGCAATATCACACGCGCACTGCAGCGGAAGCGGATCGTCAAGCATCCGTTGCATCCGGGGCCCCCGTGGGTGGCGTTTCGGGCACCCCAGCGGGATCGAGCAGCCCGGTTTCGGGCGGCGATGCGCGGACGATGGCGATTCCAGTGCCGCCCTATCCGGCCGGTGGCGCCGCTCAGTAAATCACAGTCCGGCCTTACAGCCCGGCCAGAGCCCGGGCGATGCGAGCCATGGCCTGGTAGGCGTCCGAGAACAGCCCAGTCAGGAAATTGCCGCTTTGTGGCAGCACAATGGCCAGCATGACCAGTCCGGTGGTGAGAGAAATCGGAAAGCCCACGGCAAAGACCGACAACTGCTGAGCCGTGCGGTTCAGGATGCCCAGAGAAAGGTTGATGGACAGCAGCACGATGATGAGCGGCAGCGCAAGCAGCATGCCGGAGATCCAGAGCTGTCGGCTCCATTCGATCAGCGCGCCCCAGCCGTTCGGATTCAATGAGCTGCCGATGGGCAGGAACTCGAAGGTCCTGACCAGACCGTCGAGCAGCAGCAGATGGCCGTTCACCGCGAGGAAGATCAGCATGGCGACCAGGTTGATGAAGCGTGACAGCACGGCCGTATTGGCGCCGGTGGCCGGGTCAAAGAAAGAGGCGAAGGCCAGCCCCATCTCCAGGCCGACGAATTCGCCGGCCATCATCGCGGCCGTGAATACCAGGCGTACGCACAGGCCCAACGCCAGTCCGATCAGGACTTGCTGCCCGGCGATCAGCAGCCCTGCCCATGAAGCTGGAGCGATGGCTGGCAGCGGCCCCAGCAGTGGCCCCACGATCAGGGTGATCACGACGGTAAGCCCGATCTTGACCCGGACGGGGATGGCCGATTCGCCGAAGATCGGAGCCGTGGTCACCAGGCCGCCGATACGGCACAGTGGCCACAGGAACGCGGTGAGCCACTGATAGATCTGGTCCAGATGAAGTTCGATCACGGCGGTGGGTATGCGGCGGGGACGCTAACTGGCCAGCCCCGGGATGGTATTGAACAGTGTCTGGATATAGTCCACCATGGTCGACACCAGCCAGGGTCCGAGCAGTACCAGGGCTACGCCGACAGCAAGCAGCTTGGGGATGAAGGACAACGTCATCTCGTTGATCTGGGTCGCTGCCTGAAAGATGCTGATCACCAGGCCAACGACGAGCGTCACCAGCAGCAGCGGACCGGCCATGACCAGAGCGACCTTCAGCGCCTGATAGGTCATGGACATCACGGCTTCGGGGGTCATGGGGCTCCTTTCATTGGTAGAAGCTGCGGGCCAGCGCCCCCAGCAACAGGTGCCAGCCGTCTGCCAGCACGAACAGCATGAGCTTGAAGGGCAGCGAAATCGTCACTGGCGGGACCATCATCATCCCCAGCGCCATGAGCAGGCTTGCGACTACCAGGTCGATGATGAGAAATGGGATGAAGATAGTGAACCCGATCTGGAAGGCGGTCTTCAATTCACTGGTGACAAAGGCCGGAACCAGTATGCGCAGTGGCACCGATTCCGGGCTTTGCAAAGGTCCGACATTGGCTATGTCGGCGAACAGGCTGAGGTCAGACTCCCGAGTCTGGTGCAGCATGAAGGTCTTCAGGGGCTGACTGCCTCGGTCGAGGGCCTGCTCGAAGGTGATCTTGTCTTGTGCGAGCGGCTGATAGGCCTGCGTGTAGATCTGGTCAAAGACAGGCGACATGATGAAGAACGTCAGGAACAGCGCCAGTCCCACCAGCACGGCATTGGGTGGCGACACGCCAGTTCCCAGCGCGTTGCGCAGCAGACCGAGAACGATGATGATCCGCGTGAAACTCGTCATCATGAGCAGTGCCGCCGGCAGGAACGACAGCATGGTCAGCATCACCAGTGTCTGGATGCTGAGCGACCAGGTCTGGGATCCATTAGGGCCGGGTGTGGCGGTCAGGGCGGGCAGGGTTGCCTGAGCCAGGCTGTTTGCGGGCCAGATCAGCGCCAGCGTGATCACGAACAGTGCGATGCAAGGCCAGCAAAGTGCCCGGTGCTGGGCGGGGACTGCGGAAAGCGCGGTGGCGGACATCAGAGACGGGCCACGGCCTTGTTCAGGCTTTCAGTGAAGTCGGCCGGCGCTGCCTGCGTGCCTGAGGGGCCGGCCGGCAGGGTGTGCAGCAGGGTGATTTGTTGCGCCGTCACGCCCACCACGAGGTGAGCATCGCGCACCTGGACCAGCGCGATCGAAGTGCGTGCGCCCAGGCGCAGTGTGCCCAGGACCTTCAGGTCGGTGCGGTTGACGTGCTGCCGGATCCAACCGCTGCGCCGTGCGACCCAAGCCATGGCCAGCAGCAGCCCCACGATGAACAGGAGTGCCAGGATGACTTGCAACGATTGGGCGGGGCTCATGGCGGTTCGGAGCGGCTCAGCGCCGGTTGTTCAGCCGTGCGATACGGTCCGACGGCGTGATGATGTCGGTGACCCGGATGCCGTATTTGTCATCCACGACGACGACTTCGCCCTGAGCGATCAGGTAGCCATTGACATAGAGATCCATGGGTTCACCGGCCAGCCCATCCAGTTCCACGACAGAGCCTTGGCCGAGTTGCAGAATGTTCTTGATGGTCAGCCGTGTACGCCCCAGTTCGACCGAGAGCTGGACAGGGATGTCCATGATCATGTCGATGTCGCTGTCGGCGCTGTTTTCCTGGTTTACCAGGGGCTGGAAGACCTGTGCAGCCGCCGCCTGTGCGATGCCGCTCCCACCGGCCGGTGTGGCGGCGGTCTGTTCGGCCAGAGCCGCTGCCCAGTCGTCGCCCCCCCCCAGCCCAGAAGCCTGGGTAGGCTGGTTGTGTGCCGATTCCTGTTCAGCCAGTGCGGCCGCCCAGTCGTCTTCCGGCGTACTGGTGGGCGTCTGTTCCGGCTGTTGCGGATCCTGGGTATGGTCGTCTTTTGGGTCGCTCATTTCGGTTTGCGGGCTAACAGTTGGTCGGAGTCTGCAGGGGTGGCAAGCGTGTTGCGGACGCGCAGGGCATAGCGGCCGTTGAAGGTTCCGTAGCTGCATTCCAGCACCGGCACGCCGCCGACCCTGGCAATTACGGTGGGCTGCACATCGACGGGTAGGACATCGCCCACCGCCAGATGCAGTAGCTCGGCGATGGAGGTTTCAATCTGGGCGAATTCTGCTGCCAGCTCGACTTCGGCGCTGCGCACTTCGCGTGTCAGTTGCTGGGTCCAGCGCTGGTCGATGGAGTCCGAAGCGGCCTGCTGCAGCGGTCGTGTCAACAAGTCTCGGATGGGCTCCAGCATGGAGTAGGGCAGGCAGACGTTGAGCTTCCCGCCCGAGCTGCCCAGTTCGATGTTGAACGAGGACACCACGACCGTGTCGTTGCCCGAGCTGATGTTGGCGAACTTGGTGTGCATCTCCGAGCGGATGTATTCGAACTCCAGCGGGTAGATGGATTCCCAGGCCTCGCCGTAGCACTCCAGTGTCAGGGCGAGCAACCGGCGGATGATCCGTTGCTCCGTACTGGTGAAGTCACGTCCCTCGACCCGGGTGTTGTAGCGCCCATGGCCGCCAAACAGGCTGTCGATGACGAGGAACACCAGGTTGGGATCAAAGGTGAACAGACCAGTGCCCCGCAGTGGCTTGAGCACCACCATGTTCAGGTTGCTGGGCACTGGAAGGTTGCGCTCGAAGTCCGAATATTTCTGGATCTTGATCGCGTTGACCGTGATGTCCGCGTTGCGCCGCATGAAGCTGAAGAACATGGGGCGCAGCCGACGCGCGAACCGCTCGTTGATGAGTTCCAGCGTTTGCATGCGGTGGCGCGCGACTCGGTCCGGGGAGCCCAGATCGTAGGGGCGTACACCATTCCCGTCCTCCGCCGGTGGCTGCTGCTGGACAGGGGCCTCCTCGCCGGTGACGCCTGCCAGCAGGGCATCGACCTCGTCCTGAGAAAGCATGCTGGAATAGGGCATTTACTGCACCACGAAAGCGGTAAACAGCACGTCGGCCACATGTGGGCCGGCCAGTTGGGAGACGAACGGACGCGACAGAGCCGTCTTGACCGAGTCCGCCAGCGCCTGGCGCCCCTGGGCCGTCTGAATCACCGGGAGCTGTTGTGACGACAATACCTTCAGGATGCGGTCGCGGACCTCCGGCATATAGTCCTGGACCTGCTTGCGCGAGGCCTCGTCGCCCATCCGCAGCGTGATGGCCGTGTACAGGATTCGGTTGCGAGTTTCACCATACAGTGTGACGGTGAAGGGATCCAGCTCGGCAAAAATCGGTGCCGGTACGGTCGGAGCGGCTGTGGGAGCATATGCGGCCAGTGCGGGAGTCACGGCCTGGGTGTTGCCGCTGCTGTTCCGGTTCATGAAGAAGATGGTGCCACCGATGGCAGCGCCGATGACTACGACTAGCAGAATGATGAGTTTGAGGAGCCTTCTTAACATGATTCAGGAATGAAATGTCGCGACAGATTGGGGAGCAAAGGGGCTGATTGTAATGCCTTAATAGACAATGTTACAAAAGTGTTCAAGCGAACGTGTCCACCAACGCATCCGGGTGTCCTGTGGGGTTGGGCGCATGAACGGCCAGTGCGCCGGCCCCTGTCGCTTTTATCTCCAGATTGAATGCCGCGCCGGAAGGGTTCCGGGGGGGGGCTGGCGGCTGCGCGAACCCCTGCTGTCCGGTCTGCTGGTCGCTGACGTTGGCCTGGCCCAGGGACAAGCCCGCCTGGGCGAACTGTTGCTCTAGCCTGGGCAGCGCGTTTTCCAAAGCTTGGCGAACGTGTGCGTGCGGCGAGACGAATGCCGCCTGGGTCAGTGTGTCGCCAATCTGCAGCGTGATGTGAACCGGTCCCAACTCGGGCGGATTCACGTGCAAGTGCACCGTGTGCATTCCATTCGGCCCCGCTTGAGCCACCATTGCCAGCTGGCGGCCGAGGTCCTGTGCCCATTGAGCGGATGCCAACGGGGTCGGGACGGCCAGCGTGATGACCGGCGCGAATGCTTGCGCTGCCGGGCTGGTCGGCAGGCCAGCGGCTGTCACAGGGGATCCGAACAGCGCCGCCTGGCCATTGGCGGCATCCAGCGCTGACGCAGTCGCGGTGGCGGCGTGAGCCGAAGGAGAGGTGGCCGTCGAGGCCGGCAATCCGGCGGCGCCGGGACTGGTGCCGCCCTCCGTCCGTTGTGCAACTGCGACGGCCGCCGTCAGTGCGAGGCTGGATGAGTCGCTACGGTCGGTTACGGCTGGGGTCTTTTCGAAGGCTGGAAGTGTGGTCGCTGGGGCTAGCAAGGACCCGAGATTCTCCGAAGGCGACGGGCCAGTCTGTGCCTGCGGCCCGGCTGCCGGTGCCGCTGCGCCGGCTGGCTTTTGCGAAGTGGATGCAAGGCTGGCCAAAAGGACCGCCGCCGCTGGCGTTGCCAACGAACGGGCATCCGCCTGGGTCGCGGAAGCTGTTGCGGCCGCCCCAGCCACCTGGGCCGTCGTGGTAGCCGGCATCATGGTAGCTGGTGTCTGGATCTGGGCCTGCATCAGCGGCAGCGCCGTGCTGTCCATGATCAGGTTGAGCGTGGTATCCGGGTCCAGCGGATCGCGCACTTTTTCGTCGTGCGGCTGTCCACCGGGAGCATGCGGGGCCGATGCGGCCTGCTGGCCGGTTGCCGGGCGGCCTTGCTGCTGTGACAGCACTTTGGAAAAGGTCTGGGGGCCGTCCGATACCGAGGCGTCGGCAGCTCGGGCCGGGGCCTCGGTTGGAGGCTTGCTGGAGCTGGTCACTGGAAGCACGGGCATGTTCATGGCTAGAACTGATTCAATGAGGCTGTCGCCGCCGATACAGGTTCGCCGCAGCCTCGTCGCTGGCGCGTTGTTCGCGACGCTGTTCGTGGTACTGAAACTGCTGATTCTGGCGGGTCTTCAGGGTTTCGTAGGAGTTCAGCCGCTGTTTTTCGTCGTGCCACTGCTTGCGTCCGGCCTCGAGCCGCGTGTCGATCTGCGCGATGATCCTATTTTGCTGGGATATGGCCTCGTCCAATGTCGCGATAAACTGCCTAAAGTTGTGGTAATTCGAGGCGGTTACTCCGCCTTCGGTGGTGGACTGGAGCCTGCGCGTGTAATCGACCCGATATCCGTCCAGCGTGGTCAGCTGGCCTTGGGCCTGTCGCCGTTCGTTGCCCAGTTCGGCCAGGACTTCGCCAGCTGCGTCAAGCTTGTCCTGGGACAGGCCGATCAGCACGTCCAGCGGTGTTTCAGGCGCCATAGCCTGGCTCCTGTCCCAGCGCACCGGTCAGCGCAGCGACAGCATCCGGATAGCCGACGCGGACATCGATTCCTTGCTGCAGATACTTTTCGAGCCATGGGAATCGCTCGATCGCTTGATCGATTTCGGGATCGTTGCCGGCGATGTATGCCCCCACGGCAATCAGATCGCGATTGCGCTGGTAGCGCGAAACCATGCGCTTGAACCGATGCACGTTGTGAAACTGGCCTTCAGGCACGATGGCCGACATAACCCGCGAAATCGATGCTTCGATGTCAATGGCCGGGTAGTGCCCCGATTCGGCCAGGCTGCGGGAGAGCACGATGTGACCATCGAGAATGGCGCGGGCCGAATCGGCGATGGGATCCTGCTGGTCGTCACCTTCGGTGAGTACGGTATAGAAGGCGGTGATCGACCCGGCAGGGTGGTCTCCCTGAGGCGCCCCATTGCCGGCCCGCTCCACCAGACCTGGCAGTTTGGCGAACACTGATGGCGGGTAGCCCTTGGTGGCGGGAGGCTCGCCGATGGCCAATGCGATTTCGCGCTGCGCCATGGCGTAGCGCGTCAGCGAATCCATGATGAGCAGGACGTGCTGCCCCTGGTCGCGGAAGAATTCGGCCAGGCGCGTGGCGTAGATGGCCCCTTGCATGCGCAGCAGTGGCGACACGTCGGCGGGGGCGGCAACCACAACGGAACGCGCCAGCCCTTCTGCTCCGAGGTTCAGTTCGATGAATTCCTTGACCTCCCGCCCGCGCTCGCCAATCAGGCCAACCACAATCACGTCAGCCTGGGTGTAGCGTGCCATCATGCCCAGCAGCACGCTCTTGCCCACGCCCGATCCGGCGAACAGGCCCATGCGCTGGCCGCGGCCTATCGTGAGCAGCCCGTTGATGGCGCGCACGCCCACATCCAGTACCGTGTCCACAGGAGCCCGGGTCAGCGGGTTGATGGGCAGAGCTGTAAGCGGCGCCATTTCCAGATCGGTGGGCAGCGGTTTGCCGTCCAGCGGGCGTCCGGCGCCGTCCAGTACGCGGCCCAGCAGGGCCCTGCCCACTGGCAGGTGACGGGCCTGGTCCGCACCGATAGGGCGCGGCGATTTCCACCCAACTGTGGTCGGCAGCGGTACGGGATCCAGCCATAGCGTCTCTGCGGGCAGCACCCGGGCGCCCGGCTGCAGGCCAGTAATGTCGCTTTGCGGCATGAGAAACAGAGTATGCGTCTGGAACCCCACGACTTCCGCATCCGCCCAAAGGTCCTTGCGGGGGGAAACCTGCACTTTGCAGGCTGCGCCGACCGGGAGTTGCAGGCCGGTGGCTTCGAGCACCAGACCTGTGGCGCGCACCACGCGGCCCTGACTGCGGGTCGCCTGTCGTGAGTTCACGCGGTCTTGGCAGACGGCAAGCTGTGCCCTCCAGCGTGCGCCCGGCGATTCCAGCAAGTCGCCTGTGGCACTCATGGTGATCCGGTGGTCTTGCCGAGTGCGGCGGTCACTCGCAGCCAGCGTGTCTCCAGCGTGGCATCGATGGAGCCCTGCGGTGTCTCGGCGATGCAGCCGCCCCGGGTGATCTGCTCGTCGGCAACCAACTGGTACTCGCTGAGGTCGGGGTTCTGCGGCAGGAAAGCCTGAACCAGCGCCAGATCATCCGGGTGCAGGCGCAGGATGATGGCGGAGCCCTGGCGAGGGGCAGATTGCAGCACGTCCTGGACCAGTTCCAGGATCTGGTTGGGGTGCTCCCGCAGGTGGCTGCGCAGGACCTGCTCCGCGATGCCCGTCGCCAGCTGGATCAGGGCCTGGCCGACCTCGGCTTCCAGACCGTTGAGGGCTGCACCGCAGGCGTTGGCCAACGTGTCCAGGCGCTCGGCCTGTTCACGTGCGAGCGCAGCTCCGTCGGTGTGTCCCTGTGCCATGCCGTCCTGGTATCCTACCGTTCGGCCCTCGGTACGGCCCTGCTCCAGCCCTTCGGCGCGGCCCGATTCCAGCCCTTCCTTGCGGCCGGCCAGCCGGCCCTGTTCGAAGCCTTCCTGGTAGCCGCGCGCCTGCCCTTGCTCGCGCGCTTGCGTCAGAGCCTCGGTGGCCCGCTGCCGCATTTCGGCCTTCCGCTGTTCCGCGTTGCGGTCGCTTTCTCGCCGCATGGGGTTGGCGCGCAGGGCGTCCAGCGATTCCATTTCCCAGCGCTGCCAGCGGGCGCGCGCCGCCAGATTGGAGGAGGGCCCAGGCTTGTCAGACATATTCGTCGTTGCCCATGCTCAGGTTGATCTGGCCGGCGTCGGCCAGTTTGCGCGCGACCATGAGAATGGCTTTTTGTTCGGTTTCCACGCGCGACATGCGCACCGGCCCCTGGGCTTCCAGGTCATCGCGTAGGATCTCGGCCGCGCGGTTGGACATGTTTTTGAAGAACTTGGCACAAAGTTCTTCGCTGGCGCCCTTCAGGGCAATGGTGAGTGAGGCTGTGTCGATTTCCTTCAGGATGAGCTGGATCGCTGCATCTTCCACGTCGACCAGGTTGTCGAAGACAAACATTTCGTCCACGATGCGCTGGGCCAGATCCGCGTCCAATTCACGCAGGCTGCTCACCACGGCTTCTTCTTCGGTTGTGTTCATGAAGTTCAGGATCTCGGCCGCTGTGCGCACGCCGCCCATCTTCGAGCGCTTGGCGCCCTGGCCCGAGAGTACTTCGTTGAGGACCTCGGTCAGTTCGTGCAAGGCGCCCGGCTGCACGCCGCCGAAGGTCGCGATGCGCATCATCACGTCATTGCGCAGCCGTTCATTGAGCAGGGCCAGGATCGCCGAAGCGCGGTCGCGTTCCAGATGGACCAGGATGGTGGCAATGATCTGCGGATGCTCGTCGGCAATGAGCTCTGCGACGTTGCTGGGTTCCAGCCAGTTCAGAGCATCGATACCCGATGATGTGCCGTCATTGCCGGCTTCCAGAATGTCCTCGATGATGCTGGCGGCGCGGTCCGTCCCCAGCGCCTTGGTGAGTACTGATCGGATGTAGTCGTCAGAACCCAGCGTCACTGCCATGAACTGATCGGCCTCACGGCGGAAATCTTCGAGGACCTTGTCCACGTCGGTCCGCGACACCTGTTTCAGATTCGCCATGGCGAGCCCGATCTGCTGGACCTCGCGCGAGGACAGATATTTGAAGACCTCGGCGGCGGCGTCCTCTCCGACCGACATCATCAGAATCGCACAGCGCGACAGGTCGTCTTCAGGATTTGGCATTCTTTGAGTCCATCCAGGATCGCAACACCATCGCAACGGCGCGCGGGTCGCTATTGGCCAGCTGGCGCGCGGTGTTCAGATTGTCCTCGTAGCGGTTCAGTTCGGAGGCACGCATTTCGTCTTGGCGGCGTTGCTCGCGCATGTTCTCCAGATGAGCCTCGTTTTTCACGCGCTCAACCTGCGCATTGGCAAACCCGTGGACGATGGGTCGCACGACTGAGCGCCACAGGAAGAACAGCACCGCGAGGATGAGCAGGACCTTGAGAACCTGCAGTGCGAGATTGCGGTAGACCGGGTCCTCCCACGGCTTGACGCTGGGTGTCTGGACGGTGAACTCATTGTTCACCACGCTGAGCGTGTCACCCCGGTCGGCAGAGTAGCCCATGGCTTGCTTGACCAGTGCATTGATGTTGGCCATCTCGTCGCTGCCTAGCGGCTCTGCCTTGCCGTCCTTGTCTCGGTAGTTCACCACCACGGCTACGGAGAGCCGTTGCAGCGCGCCCGGCTCGTGCTTGACGTGGTCGATGGTGCGATCCACTTCGTAGTTGACGGTGGCATCGTTGCGCACTGATTTGGGCGTCGCAGCTGATCCCCTCGTCCCCAGCGCCTGAGTGCCGGCCGACGCCGCGCCGGCCGGTGCGCTTTGCCCGGCCGCGGGGGGCTGCGGATTGGCAGGCGCCGATTGAATCGGTGCCGTTGCGTTGGCGGGAGGTTGATTGGTCAGCGCTCCAGGAACCCCCTGTGGCGGCAGTACGTCGCTTTGTGCGGAGTCGCTGGTCTGCTTGCTGCGGACGGCGGCCGTACCCGGTGTCTCGTTGGGCCGGTAGGTCTCCGATGTTTGCTCGCGCTGCGCGAAGTCCACGGTCGCGCTGACTTGTGCACGGACATTGCCCTGGCCCACGATGGGGTTGAGCAAGGTCAGGATACGTTGGGTGGTGCGCTGCTCGATGTCGTTGATGAAGTTTCGCCGGGTGCTGTTCATGCCGGCGGTCCCGCCCGGCGTAGACAGCAGATGACCGTCCTGGTCGACGATGGAAACGCTGGCGGCGTTGAGCTGTGGCACGCTGGAGGACACCAGCCAGGCGATGGCCGAGACTTGGGACTCGCTCAGTGTGCGGGCGGGAAAGAGCGTGAGCAGTACGGAAGCGGTCGGTGCCTCGCGGTCGCGCACGAACAGCGACTGGCGCGGAATAGCCAGGTGGACACGCGCCGATTTGACCGGCTGCAGCGCTTCGATGGAGCGTGCAAGCTCGCCTTCCAGCGCACGCTGATAGGTTACTTCCTCTGTGAATTGACTCGCGCCGAAGTTGGGCTTGTCGAGCAACTCGAAACCGACATTGCCGCCCCGGGGCAGGCCCTGTTCGGCCAGTTCCAACCGCAGCGTGTACACCTGGTCCGCCGGAACCAGAATCGTGCTGCCATTGTCGGCGAATTTATAGGGAATGTTGCGCTGGTTCAGAATGTTGACGATGGCGCCACCATCGCGGCCTTCGACGTTGGAAAACAGAGTGCGGTAATCGGGTTCGCGCATCCACAGCGCGAGGACCACAAAGATTGCGATCAGCGCAGCACCCAGCCCCAGGAGAACCGGCCGCGGCAATTCGTTCAGCCGGGTCAGGACCGGGTTGCGGTTCATCCAGTCGGTGGCGGTGCTCATTGAGGCGAGAGGCAGGTTGGGGGCGCCAGAACGGACCGGGTCCGGGGACTGTGGGTCGGGAGGGTGGACATGCGGTGTGACGAAATCAAGGGACGGTGGCGGCCATTATGGCCGCGATTGCGGTTCAGGCAAGTCTGGAAAAACCCCGGTTTTGGGGCATAGTTAGGTCGATCCCCGGATGGAATTGCCGGTCTGGTGTCAATTCGCGGAATTGCCCGCTTTTGGAGGGTCTAATGGCGGACTTGCCACCCTGGCGGCCGCCTTATAGTACGTCCAATGCTCCAGGTTGGGCGCGCAGACGCCCGTGCTGCAGCGTTTTCACGTCAAACAGGATCCCTGACTTTCATGATGACATCCCAGGCCCTCTCCAGTGTGGAAAATCTGCTGTCGCAGATGCGTTCGGTGGCGCGTGCGGCTCAGGGGATGGACCAGCCGGTGCAGGTGGGCGAGCCGTCGCGGGCGCAGGGTGGTTTCGCAGCGGAACTCACGCGTTCGCTGAACCGTGTCTCCCAGGTCCAGAACGCCGCCAATGCCCAGGCCCAGGCCTTTGAACTGGGCGATACAGGTATCGGCTTGAGCAACGTCATGATCGATCTTCAGAAGGCCAACCTGGCCTTCCAGGCGACGGTACAGGTCCGCAATCGGCTGGTCGACGCCTACAAGGAAATCGCCAACCTGTCGATCTGATGCCTATTCGGAGCCGGATGGCCGACGCACCAGTTCCTGATCCGAATCCAGCGCGTACAGCCAGGCCAGCAGTTCCGCAATCGCCACATAGAGCTGCGGCGGAATATGCGCATCCAGATCGACCTGCATGAGCAGGCCCACGAGTTCGGGGGACTCATGGACGTAGAGGCCATGCTCCCGTGCTGTCTGCACGATGGTGTCGGCAAGCGTGCCATAACCCTTGGCTACCACACGCGGCGCCTGGTCGGAGCGATCGTAGGCGATGGCGACGGCGCTGGTGCGGTCGGGGTCAGGTTGGGCCGATTGCATGGGTTTGGGGCGCCGCAGCGTCTGGGGTTTCTTCGTGGCTTGCAACGGCGAGCTGGCTGGCCTGCAGGCCCTTGGCCAGTAATCGGGTCCGTAGTGTCTCGATGGCGTTGCCCAGCCGCTGTGCGGACTGGGGGGCTGTCAGCCGCATGACCAGGTGGTCTCCCGACAGGCTCATACGCGCCTGAACGTCTCCCAGGGAGGGTAGGCTGAGTCTCAGACGAGTAGCCCAGTGGCGGTCTTCGAAATCCCTGGGGCCTGAGTCGTCAGCCTCGCGGCGCTGGATCTCCCATCGCATGGCTGCCCCCGGCCAGGCTTCGCCCTGCCACACAAAGCTCTGGTTGGCGAGCACGTCGAGCTGCTGGCGTACCAGCCCCTGGACCTGTGGGTCGATTCCGGGCACCGATCCGTGCGCGGCAGCAGGGCCGGTCGAGGTGCTTGCGGCCTGCCGTGTGCTGTCGCCGCCCGGAAACGTGGCGGTCGTCTCAGCGGACAATGAGGCCGTCAGATTGGCCGGCACCTGGTGTGGGTTGATTCCCTGGTCCGATGGCAGTGTGGTTGGCGACGATTGAGTGGAGGGGATTCGTCCCTGGGGCTCCTGGCGCAGTGCCTGAGGCGATGACTGGCCCGCCGCAAGTTGTGCCAGATGCGATTCGTAGAATAGCCCGCTGGACTGAACGGATTGTGTCAGTGCCTCTGTCAGGCGTGCCGCCAGGGCTCCGGGCTGGTTCAAGGTCGTGGCAAGTTGTCCCGAGGTGGGACTGGTTCCGCCGATCTGGGTCGGGTTGGCGGCGGACGGAGACCCCGCGGCGGTGGCGTTCGTTGCAGGGCCGCTGGTGCCGTCCGTTGGGGCAGTTTGTGGTGCCCCGGGCAGCAGCGGCGTCTGAGCCCGGATGGTTGGGTCGGCCTCGGGGTAGGCGTTGAGCAGGGCCAGGATGATGCGGGCGGCGTACCCCAGGGTGGTGGGTGCCGACTGGGTCACGCTGTGCAGCGTGGTGGCGCGCCCCAGCAGGTTATCCAGTTGCATGTCCCGCGTCGCCTTGCCGACGGCGGCGCGTTGCTGGCCCTGGGTTGCCGCTTGGTCCACTGCCTCCCGGGTGTCACGCTGGGTCGGGTTCTGCAGGGCATTGGGGTTTTCTGGATTACCGGGTTGCGGGATGGCCAGTGGCCCGGCGCCATTGATCGTGCTGGCCTGTTGCCCGAGCGTGGTTCCCAGCGCTGCGTCAAGCCGCTGGACCAGCAGGGTGCCGAGGTTTGAAGGTGCGCCGATGCTCATGACCTACCTGGGGCGGACGCTGGAGTAGTACGCTTGCAGGACGCTGCGCTGACGCTTGAACGAGCCGAGCAGATGGCTGAGCCTGTCGAGTTCCGGTGATACCAGTTGGCGGATGTTGGCGTCGTTATCCAGGATGTGGGTCAGCAGTTCTCGGCGTGCGTTCCTCTGATTGTCATCCAGCGGTCCTAGAGCTCTGAGGCGTTCGACCGCGTCGCGGTATTGTTCGCCGAGGGCGACCAGGTCGTCCCATTGCTGTTCCCGGGCCTTGTCCAGCATCTGGGCGGACAGCGTCACAATCGCCTGGTAATGCTGCAACAAAGTAGTATGCGGCGAGACCAATTGCACTCTCCGTGAATCAGGGGGCGGTAGCCGAAAGGCCGAATTGCGGATCGGCTGCGATTTGCCAGGCTTCTGCCAGATTGTTCAGCAGCGCCTCAGCCGAATCGAGCTTGGCCTCGTCCTGGTGCAGATTGGCTTGCATCAGGTCACGGATGATCAGTTCGTAGGCAGCGATCAGGTGACGTGCCACTTCCCCGCCACGCTCTGTATCGACGCTGGCTTTCAACCCCGATTCAACAATGTCGATTGCCTTGGACAGGGCCTTGCCGCGTTCGGCGACGTTGCCGTTTCGCAGGTGGTGTCGCGCCTGCGCTAGCGCCGTCTGGGCGCCGCGAAACAGCAGTGAGATCAGGCGCTCCGGAGAGGCACCCATGACTTCGGTTTCAAGTCCGATATTGGCATAAGACCCGGTGGCCCGGGCGGTGCGTGAGCGAGGTGCGTAGGTCATGGCCAGAGATTACTTGGATTACTTGGAGTTCTTGGTGCTGTTCAGCGCGGTAAGCTGCTGGGTCAGGTAGCTGCTCAGCGAATTCATCTGGGTCACCATGCCGTCCAGTTGCGTAAATTGAGATCTGTAGGTCGCCATGCGCTGGTCGATCAGGCTGGATGTGGCGTCGTACTGTTTCTTGATGTCGGCGATGGTCTTGTTCAGGCCGTCGGTGGTGGTCGAGAAGATGCCCCCAGCGCGCGTGAAGGTGTCGGCCGCCGCCCCGACGCGTGTTCCCGCGCCGGCGCTGCTCGTGAACAGCGATTTTACGCCATTCATGTTGTCCGACAGCGCCTTGTCGAGCTTGGTCTGATCGACCTTCAACTGGCCCGTGGTCGGATCTGTTGTGATGCCGATGGATGCCAGTGTGGTGCCGGTGGTGGAATCGATGGCGCCGGAGAGCGCGCCTTGCATACGGGTCTGGATCGAGCGGGCTACGGAGTCGCCCGTCAGGGCCGACGACGTCCGGCTGTCGGCATCGTATGCGGTGAGTGATTTCACCGTGCTTTGCAGCGTGTTGTAAGCCGCTACGAAATCGGTAATGGCCTTCTTGGCCACGTCGTTGTTACGCGACAGATTCAGGCTGGTTGCACTGGTGGTGGTTTTGTTCAGCGTGAGCGTCACGCCGTCGATCACATTGCTCACCGTGTTGGTGTGGCTGGTGATGGCGATGCCGTTGACGGAGAGTGAGGCATCCTGCGCGGCCTGTACCTGGATGGCGGCATTGCTGCTGGTGGAGCCCGAAGCGCCGGTGGTGATGGAGGTACCCAGGAAGGCCTGCAGGTTGCTGTTGCCCGTGACGCCGATCTGGGTCACGGCCGCTTGCGTGCCGGTCGTGCGGCTGGTGAGCAGCAGGCGGTAGGGGCTGGTCCCGCCGTCGTTCACGATCGTGGCGTTCACGCCGATATCGGCGTTGGCGTTGATGGCCTTTACCAAGCCGTCGAGCGAAGTGTCCTGCCCCGTCAGGTCCAGCGTGTGGGTCTTGCCATCAGCGGTCGTGATGTTCAGCGTGCCGCCGGTGCCGATCGGGGTGGTGCGGTCGCTGAGGCCGTTGTAGACCAGTGTCTGCGAAGTCGCGAGCTGGTTCACCTGAATCGCATATTGTCCCGGGATGGCCGCTGAGGTCGCTGTGGCCGAGATCGCGTCGGAGCCCGCTGTCGAGGTGATGGCGCCGTAGCTGTCGGATTTGGCGACTAGCTGTGCGGCGACTTGGAAGGCCGATGCCGCAGCCTGCAGTTTTCCGTACGCCGACAGCTTGGCCTGGGCTGCAGTCTGCCGGTTCTGGATTGCCTGTAGTGCCAGATTTTCGTTGTTTCGCAGATTGGTGAGCAGGCTGTCGAGCGGTAGCCCCGACATTCCCAAGGATTGTACGGTAGGCATCAGTGGTTCTCCGTGTGGTGGTGTCTCGCCGGGGGCTTCAGGCCTGGGTGTCCACCCCGGAGCCCTGGAATTTGGCAATCATCTTGGCAACTCTGAGGACTGCCTCGGACGGGATCGTCCGCAGGACTTTTCCAGTGGAACTGTCCACGATGGAAATCACCAGGCGCTGGGCGTCCTTGTCCATATCGAACCGCATTCCCGTGGACCAGGCCTTCAGACTGTCGTTGACGGAGTCCAGCGCCTTTTCCAGAGAAGATTTCGACGGCTCGGGGTATTTTTGCACGGCCTGGGTACCCGTACCAACGAGCGTTTGCGGCGCCTGTTCAGACCCGGTCTCCGCGGCAGGCATCACCTGGGTGGCCGGCTGAGGCTGGGCATTGGGCTGATCCAGTATCGGCGCAGCCTGGCCCAGCCCGCTGGACGTCAGTGAGTTGACGATAGGTTGAATCATGCGCTGACCTCTCTGGGTTTTGCCTTGTTCTCGATCGGAGGGCGCCTTCGTTTGCACGCCCAGATCCATGCTTCTCGCTCAGCAATAACGGTCGTGTCGTCCGAAACTTTAGGTGGGGGACGCTCCTTTTCGGATGATATCCCGTGAGAAACCGACCCCAGTCGGTGAAAGTCCCGGGAGAACCCGCGTTTGCTCCCGTAAATGTGTCGGCGTGCATGGTGCATACTGTTGGCGTCTTTCATGGATCATGGGTTGCGCGATGCCTCTGTCCGAGGACCAGCTCATTGGACAATATGCCCCTTTGGTGCGCCGCCAGGCGCTGGCGCTGATTGGCAAATTGCCAGCCAACGTGGAGCTGGACGACCTGATGCAGGCGGGCATGATGGGGTTGTTGGATGCCGTGCGCCGCTATCAGCAGCAAGCTGACGCGCAATTCGAGACCTACGCGGTCACGCGTATCAGGGGCGCCATGCTCGATGAACTTCGCAGCCAGGACTGGCTACCGCGCAGCGTACGCACCAAGGCGCGCAGCATCGAAGCCAGTATCCGGACGCTCAATCACCGGCTGATGCGCCAGGCGACCGAGTCGGAAATTGCTGAGGAAATGGGCCTGGACCTGGCAGCCTATCAGACGCTGCTTGAAGAAGCTCGCGGCGTGCAGGTCCTGATGTACGAGGATCTGGCTCAGCACCGTGAGGACCGTGATGGCGAATCGGTGATCGACAGTGTGGCGGCCGACACGTTGGCAAATCCCTTGGACTGGCTGATGCACGATGGCTTGCGCACTGCGCTGATCCGGGCCATTGAAAGTCTGCCCGAGCGGGAAAAACTGCTACTGTCGCTGCAGTTCGAACAGGATCTGAATCAGAAGGAAATCGCCGCGGTGCTGCAGATCACCGAGGGCCGCGTGTCGCAGATCCGCTCGCAGGCTGTTGCCCGGATCCGCGCATGGCTGGCCGAGCACTCCTGGGAACCCGAGGCGGATGCAGGAGGCTACGTCCGCTTGTTGTAGCGGTGGCGCGCACATGCGCGGTGGAAAGCCATTCTATAATGCTCCGTTGGCATTTCCGCCGTTGCGAATCCCAGAATGAAAACCGCCGAAATTCGTCAGAAGTTTCTGTCTTTCTTTGAATCCCAGGGACACCAGATCGTGCCGTCGTCACCGTTGGTGCCGGCCAACGATCCCACACTGCTGTTCACCAACGCGGGGATGGTGCAGTTCAAGGACGTTTTCACGGGCAAAGATACGCGCGCCTATCGCCGCGCCACTACCGCGCAGCGCTGCGTGCGGGCGGGCGGCAAGCACAATGATCTTGAAAACGTGGGGTATACGGCGCGCCACCATACCTTTTTCGAGATGCTGGGCAATTTCAGCTTCGGCGATTATTTCAAGCGTGACGCCATCATCTTCGCCTGGACCCTGCTGACCGAGGTCTTCGGGTTGCCAAAGGACAAGCTCTGGGTCACGGTCTACCAGGACGATGACGAGGCTCATGAGATCTGGGAAAAGACGGTGGGCGTGCCGGCTGCGCGCATCATCCGCATCGGCGACAACAAGGGCGCCCGTTATGCTTCGGACAATTTCTGGCAGATGGCCGATACTGGGCCTTGCGGCCCGTGTTCCGAAATCTTTTACGATCACGGGCCGGAAATCTGGGGTGGGCCTCCGGGGTCGCCTGAGGAAGACGGCGATCGCTATATAGAGATCTGGAACCTGGTGTTCATGCAGTTCGAGCGTGATGCCCAAGGCGTCATGCATCCGCTGCCCAAGCCCTGCGTGGACACCGGCATGGGCCTGGAGCGGATTGCCGCCGTGCTGCAGCATGTGCACTCCAACTACGACATCGACCTGTTCCAGCATCTGATCCGTGCGGCTGCGCGCGAGACGGGCGCACAGGATCTGTCCGACAACTCCCTGAAGGTCATCGCGGATCATATCCGCGCCTGCAGCTTTCTGGTGGTCGACGGTGTGATTCCGGGCAACGAAGGGCGGGGGTATGTGCTGCGGCGGATTATCCGCCGGGCTTTGCGTCACGGTCACAAGCTGGGCCAGAAGGGGGTGTTTTTCTATCGCCTCGTGGCTGATGTGGTGGCCCAGATGGGGGCCGCGTATCCCGAGCTCGCTGCGCAGCAGTCGCGCGTGGAGCAGGTGCTGCGCCAGGAAGAAGAGCGCTTCGGTGAAACGCTGGAAAACGGCATGCGCATCCTGGAGTCAGCCCTGGCGGAGTTGCCTGCGGGGCAGGCGCTGGATGGCCAGACGCTTTTCACACTCTACGATACTTACGGGTTTCCGGTGGATCTGACGGCGGATATCTGCCGTGAGCGCAAGATTCAGGTCGATCTGGCGGGTTTCGAGCGGGCCATGGCGCACCAGCGCGAGCAGGCGCGCGCGGCCGGAAAGTTCAAGGCTGCTGCGGGGCTGGACTACGACGGCGTGCAAACGCGGTTCGACGGCTACGAGCGTCTGGACGGTCCGGCGACCGTGACGGCCCTGTATGTAGACGGGACCTCGGTGACTGCGATTGCCCAGGGCCAGGACGCTGTGGTCGTGCTGGATGCCACGCCGTTCTATGCGGAATCGGGCGGTCAGGTGGGCGATACCGGCCTGCTGTCCAACCCGGCCGCGCGGTTCCGGGTCGCCGATACTCAAAAGATTCAGAGCCATGTGTTTGGCCACCATGGCACCTTGGTCGAGGGCACCCTGTCGGTGGGCGATGTGCTGGAAGCCCAAGTCGATGCCCGGCGGCGCGCGGATACCATGCGGAATCACTCTGCCACGCACCTCATGCACAAGGCCTTGCGTCAGGTCCTGGGAGATCATGTGCATCAGCGCGGCTCTCTGGTCGACCCCGACAAGACGCGCTTCGACTTTGCGCACGACGCTCCCATGACGCCTGAGCAGATCGCCCAGGTAGAAGTGATCGTCAATGATCAGATCCTGGCCAACCAGGCCGTTCAGACTCAGGAGATGGCCTACGATCAGGCGGTTGCGGGCGGCGCCATGGCTCTATTCGGCGAAAAATACGGGGATGTGGTGCGGGTGCTCGACATCGGGTTTTCGCGTGAGCTGTGCGGTGGGACGCACGTCGTCCGTACCGGCGACATCGGCTTGTTCAAAATCACATCCGAAGGTGGCGTGGCTGCCGGCATTCGCCGGGTCGAGGCCATCACCGGGCGCAACGCGCTGGCGTGGGTGCAGCAGGCTCAGGGCGTCCTGCAGCATGCAGCAGGCTTGCTGAAGACGCAACCGGACAACGTGCCTGACCGGGTATTGGCCTTGCAGCAGCAGTTGCGTGAGGGCGAGCATGAGCGCGAGCGCCTGCAGGGGAAGCTCATGGCTGCAGCTGGCGCCGACCTGGCCAGCCAGGCGGTGGAGGTGGCTGGCGTGAAGCTCCTCGCCCATCGCCTCAATGGCGTTGACCCCAAGGCGCTGCGCGGCATGGTCGATCAGCTGAAATCCCGGCTGTCCTCGGCCGTCATTCTCCTGGCGGCAGTGACGGACGACAAGATCAGCCTGGTGGCGGGGGTGAGTCCGGAGCTTTCGTCCAGGGTCCGGGCTGGCGATCTGGTGGGAGCGGTTGCTGCGCAGGTGGGTGGCAAAGGGGGCGGTCGTCCTGACATGGCCATGGGTGGCGGCTCCGATGTGGGCGCGCTGGATGGTGCCATCGCCGGCGTACGGGCCTGGCTGTCCGATCGTTTGGGGGCTGCATGACCGAGGGTGCCAGCGGGCTGCCGGTTGTCGATGAGCAGATCGACGCGCGCGGCCTGAATTGCCCGCTGCCGATTTTGCGCGCCAAGAAGGCGCTCGCGGCGCTCGAGAGCGGGCAGGTGCTGTCGGTTCTGACGACGGATCCCCACGCAGTGGGCGATTTTCAGGCGTTTTGCCGACAGACTGGGAATGCGCTGCTGGCTCAGCAGCCGCAAGGAGACGTCGTCGCTTCGGTTGTTCACTATATTCGGCGACGCTGAGATTTTGTTCGGGTTCGGGCGCATACCGATCTAAGGGCGTTCTCTTCCAGAATCGCCCTTCATTTCATCTAACGCAACGAGTGTGAAAGCGCTTGTTGATTGTTGCCTACAGGCTCTCCCGAGCAGCGGGTCCTGCATTAGGGAAATCCATAGTGACAATACTCAGACCACATAATTATCATAGACCAGTCGCTAATTAGATCGATCTAAATCGTATCGAGGGCGTCCGGCACATGATTCGGTTTTGTTTCCTACGGTTGTTGTCTGCGTTAGGAATGGCCCTATTAGCGACTTTGATCGTATTTTTGATCACGAACATGGTGCCCGGAGATCCCGTCTTGGCTCAGTTGGGGGATCTTGCAGCGTCCAATCCGGCTTTCGTGGCCGCCATGCGCCACCAATACGGGCTTGATTTACCGCTGTGGCAGCATTACCTGGTCTTTCTGACTAATCTGCTGCATGGCGACTTGGGGATATCGATCGCCTCGCATCGCCCGGTCTTGACCGATATCGAGACCTACGCACCTGCCACGCTTGAATTGGCGACGCTGGGTTTCCTGCTGGCCCTGGTCGTGGGGTTGCCGTTGGGGATCCTTGCCGCGGTCAAACGAGACGGCTGGCAGGATCACCTGGCACGATTCGTTTCACTGCTGGGCGTGTCGGCCCCAACCTTCTGGTTAGCCTTCATCATGCTTTCCTTCTTTTATGGCTATCTTGGGATTGCACCAGGACCGGGGCGGCTCGATCCCATCAGTTTACCGCCACAGGGAGGGACGGGTTTTTACTTGATCGACACCATCATGGCGGGCGATTGGGAAGGCTTGCGTGATGTGGCCTCTCATTTGGTGCTGCCCGTGATCGTGCTCGCGGCAGCGACGACGGGGTTGATTACCCGCACCGTGCGCGCCAGCATGCTCGAAGTCATTTACCAGGATTATGTGCGCATGGGTCGGGCCAAAGGGCTTGGCGAGCGCTACTTGCTCCTGCGCCATGTCCTGCCTAATGCCCTGATTCCCATTGTCACCGTCAGCGGCCTGGCCTACGCCCAACTGCTGACGGGGGCGGTCATGACCGAGACGGTATTTTCCTGGCCCGGGCTGGGCCGCTACACCTTTGAGAGCGCAGCTACCCTCGATATTCCCGCCATCATGGGGGTCACCTTGTTGGTCGCCCTGGTCTATCTTGTGATTAATTTTCTGGTTGACGTCAGCTATGCATTTCTCGATCCTAGGTTGCGCACATGAGCGCTGTCCCAGCCACCCTTGTCGATAATGCCCGGCCGCCCTTCATGGAGCGTGCCTTGCGCTGGCAACGGCGTTACGGTCTGGCCGCCCTGGGCACCTTGATCATTCTCGTCTGGGTTTTCCTGGCGGTCTTCGCACCACTGGTGGGTCCCTACCTGCCCGACGCGGTCAATCTTTCGGCCCGGCTTCAGCCGCCCAGCATGGCCCATTTGCTGGGAACCGATGAACTGGGTCGCGATGGCTTCACTCGGTTGCTTTATGGGGCGCGTATTTCGTTGACGTCCGGCGTTATCGTGGTAGCCATTGGCGCGTTGCTGGGGGCGTTGATCGGAGGAGTTGCCGGTTACGCGGGGAGCTGGATTGACAGCGTGCTGATGCGCTTCACTGATCTGGTCCTGTGCTTTCCGCCCATCATTCTTGCCTTGGCCATCGGCGCCGCGCTAGGGATAGGAACCGTCAATACGATTACCGCCATGCTGGTGGTGTGGTGGCCCAAGTTTGCCCGCTTGACACGAGGGCTGGTGCTGCAGCAGCGTTCGCAGGAGTATGTCACGGCGGCCGTCGTCGCGGGGTTTGGCCCCGGCCGCATCCTGGCACGCCATATCATTCCGAATGCGATCGGTCCGCTGATCGTGCTGGTGACGCTGGATATCGGTAACGCCATCATTACCTTCGCGGGGCTTTCGTTCCTGGGACTCGGGGTCGTGCCGCCGATGCCGGAATGGGGGTCGACGGTGGCCGAGGGCCGTCAACTGGTCGCGCAATGGTGGGTATCGGCCTTTCCTGGCCTGGCCATCTTCACGGTGGTGATGGCGTTCAACTTCATTGGCGACGGCGTTCGCGACTGGCTAGATCCCAAGACGAGGCGGCGGTAGCCATGGATGAGTTGAACGACACGATAGCGACCGTTGCTTCCGCCGAAAAAGCGCAGCAACCCTTGCTTGAAGTACGGGATCTGCGGACCTATTTTTATACGGATTCCGGAATGGTGCGCGCCGTCGACGGCGTGAGCTTTAGCGTCTCGGCCGGAGAGATCGTCGGTATCGTCGGTGAATCCGGCTCGGGAAAGAGCGTGACGGCAATGTCCATCGTCCGCCTGATCGAGGGCCAGGCGCATATTGCCGGTGGCGAGGTATTGTTCCGGGGCCGCGATGTATTGAAGATGGGCACCGAAGAGTTGCGCCAGTTGCGCGGCGGCGACGTTGCCATTGTGTTTCAGGACCCCATGAGCTCGCTCAACCCGGTTCTGCGCATCGAGCAGCAATTGTCCGAAGCCATGACGGTGCATGGCCGCAGCGAGGCGGACGCCGCGCGCAGCGCTGTATTCCTGCTCCGCAGCATGGGCATTACTGCGCCAGAGCACGCGGTGACTTGTTATCCTCATCAATTCTCTGGTGGCATGCGCCAGCGGGTCGTTATTGCCATGGGGCTCAGTAACCAGCCGGCGCTGTTGTTAGCCGATGAGCCTACCACGGCGTTGGATGTCACCGTGCAGGCGCAGATTCTCGAGTTGTTGAAGGATCTGAACCGCGATTACGGCACGGCGGTGGTCCTGATCAGTCACAATCTGGGCGTCATCGCGGGAGTATGTTCGCGCGTCGTCGTCATGTATGCGGGCGAGATCGTGGAAGAGGGGCCGACTGAAGAAGTCCTGAGCAATCCTCGCCATCCTTATACCTGGGCCCTCATGAACGCTTCCCCTAGAGTGGGCGCGATGAGGGATCACCGCCTCAACAGCATCGAGGGGATGCCTCCCGATCCTCTGAACCAGCCCAAGGGATGCCGTTTCGCACCTCGCTGCCCATTTCGCACGCCGCAATGTGACGAGCATCCGCCTCTGTTCCAGATGCAGCCGGGCCATACCTCGCGTTGCTGGGTGGCGCGCGACGGCACGAAGTTCGTCCGCAGGACGGCGGTGGCATCGACAATGGATGACGAAGAAGCGAAGGGGGCCTCAGCCGATCCCGGCACCCCTTTGCTGCAGGCCGAGAATCTGGTGCAGCATTTTCCGTTGCGTGGCCACGTGTTTGGCAGGCGATCCGTGGTGCACGCGGTGGATGGAGTCAGCCTGAAAATCTGGCCGGGCGAGGTCCTGGGTCTCGTCGGTGAATCCGGCTGCGGCAAGTCGACGCTGGGTAGCACGCTTTTGCGTTTGTTGAAGCCAACCAGCGGCCGCATTATGTTTGACGGCCACGACATCACTCACGCGCTGCCGTCCGAGCTCAGACCGCTTCGGCGGCGCATGCAGATGGTTTTCCAGAACCCTTATGCCAGTTTGAATCCGCGCATGACGATCGGGCGCAC
Source organism: Castellaniella sp. (assembly GCF_004321985.1). Classification (GTDB taxonomy): domain Bacteria; phylum Pseudomonadota; class Gammaproteobacteria; order Burkholderiales; family Burkholderiaceae_B; genus Castellaniella. The sequence goes on from NZ_SCQN01000044.1 coordinate 80,430, forward strand.
ACTGGGCGAGCCCCTGCAGTTCCACGGGGTGACCTGTGGCGATGCTCAGACCCGCGAACGTGTCAAACAGCTGCTTGACGTGGTGGGCCTGGGGCCACAGGTCATCGACCGTTATCCGCATGAGTTTTCGGGCGGGCAGCGGCAGCGTGTGGCGATTGCGCGAGCGATTGCGCTCGAACCCGATTTCATCGTCGCCGATGAACCTATATCAGCGCTGGACGTCAACATCCAGGCCCAGATCATCAATTTGATGGCTGATCTGCGTGAACGTTTCAAGTTGACCTATCTGTTCATTTCCCATGATCTGGCCGTCGTCCATCACATTTCTGACCGAATCATCGTTCTGCATCTGGGGCGAATCGTGGAGGTTGCTTCGCCGGGCGAATTGTTTGCCACTCCGTTGCACCCTTACACGCGGTTCCTGATTTCCGCGATTCCTGTGCCCGATGTGAAGATCGAGCGCGAGCGTCAGCGGCTGGTGTTAGCCGGTGAAGCGGCCAGTGCCATCGCTCCACCTTCAGGATGTCCGTTCCGTACGCGGTGTCCGATCGCGAAAGGAATTTGTGCCGAAGTGGAACCGCCTTTAGTGGAACGGCAGCCTGGTCACTTCGTCGCCTGCCATTTTCCGGGTGAATTTTAAGAAGTTCATGCAGCTTGATCGTTTCGGTCATCGAGCATGACGTTGTCAATCCAGCAAAGGAGAACTCTCATGAACGACAAGATAATCTCGGTCAACCGCCGCCAACTGTTGCAGCTATTGGCGGGTGGTGGAGCAGGCTTAGCGCTGTCGGGGTTGCCGGGCATCGCCGCCGCAAGCGGCCGCAAGGAAACTCTGGTCATAGGCCTGGATATCAGTGACACCATTACGCTCGATCCTGGGCGGCAGGCCCAGTACACGCCGCCGCTGACGTTGTTGGCGGCCTATGACATGCTGGACACCATGAACCCCGGCAACTACACCGCGGTCGTGCCAGCGCTGGCGACGTCGTGGGCGCGTACCTCCGACGGCAAGGGTTGGCGGCTGTCCATTCGCCAGGGGGTCAAGTTTGCCACCGGCAACGTGATGACGGTGGATGACGTAGTTTGGTCGTTCGAGCGCCTGAGAGGGCTCAATGATCAGCCTTGGCTTTACCTGAAGAATATCGAGGCTGTGACGGCGGTCGACGACAAGACTATCGACGTTCTTCTCAAGGACCCTGCCGCTCCCATCATGGACCTGCTGGCCTCGCCGACCTGGGCGATCTACGAACGCAAGGTGCTCGAAAAGCACGGCGGGGTGGGTGGCGCGGGTGACAAGGCGACCGATTGGCTGAATGGGCACTCATGCGGAACCGGCGCCTATAGTGTTGCCGCGTGGGAGCGCAATGTACAAATACAGTTAGTTCAGAACCCGCACTACTGGCGCGGCAAGCCCGGGTTCCAGCGGATCGTGATTCGCCACCTCCCCGATAGCGCGGCTCAGTTGCTGGCCGTCGAGCGTGGAGATGTCGATGTAGCGTTCAACTTATTGCCCGAGCAGATTGGCGGCTTGAAAAACAATTCGAAAGTCCGGATCGAGAAATTGCCCAGCCTCGATTTCATCTATATGGCCGTCACCCAGAACCCCGAATTCAACAAGGCGCTGGCCATCAAGGAAGCGCGTCAGGCGATTGGATATTCCATCGATTACGACGGCATCAAGAACGGCCTGTTGGGCGGATATGCGCAGCGGCCCGCATCGTTTCTCCCTATCGGTGTGATAGGCTCCACCGAAGAGATCGCACGCAAAATAGGTTTCAGGCAGGACCTGGACCATGCGAAGGAACTGTTGAAAAAGGCTGGACTGCCGAATGGATTTGAGTTCGACCTGAGCTATGGCAATGCCACGATTGCCGGGGTTTCATATCAGATCCTCGGGCAAAAGATTCAGTCCGACCTGGCGCGTGTCGGCATCAAGGTCAACCTGAAACCTGTGGATCAGGTCAACCTGCGCACGGCGTATACGACGGGCAAGAGCACCGCGGTCCTGACCTTCTGGAATCCGCCTGCGGTTGCGGATGAGCTTTGGGCGCAAGCAACGGTGGGGCGAGTCGCCAAGCGGGTGCACTGGACGCCACCGCAAGAACTACAGGACCTGGTGCGCCGCGCAACAGTGGAGGCCGATCCGGCGAAGCAGAGCGATTTGTGGGTCGAGTACCAGAAGCAGATGGTCGATCAGGCCAATTTGGTGATCCTGTTTCAACCGATCTACAGAATTGCCGTCCGTAACGATGTGAAGAGTTTTCCCCTGACGGCGGCTGGATGGCAGGCAGATTTGCGTAATGCGCATCGCTGAGCGTGTTCATTGAATGAGCGGGGACATCAATGGCCAGGATATTGTTGACGCATCCGCACGAAGCCTTGGTGAAGTACTACGGTGACAAGGCTCTGTGCGGTTTGCAAAAGCTTGCCGACGTGCGGCTTAATGAAGTTGGGCGGGAATGGAACCTGGACGAGCTGATCGAGGCTGCGCAGGGCTGCGATGTAATTGTGTCGTATCGCCAGACCGCAGCCCCGGCGGCCCTCTTTCAGGCATTGCCGGACTTGGTGTCCTTTTCTCGTTGCGCCGTTGACATCCGCAACGTCGATGTAGCGGCAGCCAGCGGCCTGGGCATCCTGGTGACGCACACCGGGCCCGGGTTCATGGCCTCGGTGTCGGAGTGGATCATGGGCGTCATGATCGATCTCAGCCGCCAGATCAGCGCGTTGTCGCAAAGCTTCCGCTCCGGTGTGTCACCGACACCCATGATGGGGCGTGAGTTGCGAGGATCTACGCTAGGCGTGATAGGGTACGGGCAGATCGGTCGTTATGTCTGCGGGTTGGCCCGGGCTTTCGGGATGGAGATTCTGGTGTCCGACCCCCATGTTTCAGTCGATGATGCTGGGGTCCGTCAGGTCGGGCTACCCGAGCTACTCGAGCGGTCCGACTATGTCGTTTGCCTAGCGGTTGCGACCGGAGAAACCGAGAATCTGATGGACTCCAGTTCATTCTCGCACATGAAGTCTACTGCCTTCTTCATCAATGCCTCACGCGGCAATCTCGTGGACGAGGCTGCCCTGCTGGGGGCACTCGATATGGGGCGGATCGCGGGCTGTGCTATCGATGTCGGCCGTGCGCCTGATCAGTTGCCCAGCCCGTTGCTGGCACGCCATCCAAAAGTCATTGCCACGCCGCACATGGCCGGCCTGACGCCGCCCGCAGTGGAGTTCCAGGCGCTACAGACCGTCAAACAGGTCGGTGTTATCTTGTCCGGGCTTGCCCCCGAGGGAGCGGTCAATGCCGCGCAGGCGACACGCCTGTCGTGGCTGGTTGCTGGAGGCGGGTTGTGACGAGCGTAAAGCTGCGAGCCCCAGCGGACGCCTGTGATTGTCACATGCACGTTTACGACCGTCGGTTCCCATGGGCGCCGACGGCGACGACTTTTCCTCCCGAGGCGACAGCCGATGCTTACCGGGAGGTGCAAAGGGATCTGGGCCTGTCGCGGGTCGTGGTGGTGCAACCCAGCAGTTATGGTTTCGATAACCGATGCACGCTCAATGCATTGGCTGCATTCGGCGCATCGGCGCGCGGCATCGCCGTGGCCCGGCCCGAGGTCAGCGATGGGGAATTGGATCAATGGCATCACCAGGGCATTCGCGGCTTGCGTTATCTCATGGTGGGTAATCCCTTGATGACCTGGGATTCGCTTCCCATGATGTCGGAGAGGATTCGGCCGCTGGGGTGGAATATCAATTTGCAACTCGATGGCCGCCGCTTGCCGGAGTATGAACCCATGCTGGCGCGCCTGACCGGCAACCTGGTCATTGATCATAATGGCAAGTTTCTTGAACCCGTGGCGCTTTCGCATCCGGGGTTTCAGTCGCTGCTGAGGCTGCTGGATTCCGGCCGGTGCTGGGTGAAGCTTTCAGCCCCTTATGAGACGTCCAAAATCGGCGCGCCGGCCTATGACGACGTGAGTATCCTGGCTCGTGCGCTGGTTGCCGCCCATCCTGACCGCTGCTTGTGGGCTTCGAACTGGCCGCATCCTGGCATGTTGACCGAACCTTCCACGCCGGCCATGCTCGACCTGTTACTGGACTGGGCGCCCGATGAGGATACGCGCAGGAAGATACTAGTCGATAACCCGGCCGAGCTGTACGGTTTTTGAATCCCTGGGTGTAGAGCGTTCGATGACCAATCCCACACAACTTTGGCCTGGTGAGCAGGTCGAGTTCAGCAAGACAGTCAATGAATGTGATTTCGCCTTTTTTTCGGCGATCAGCGGTGATTTTGACCCCATACACGTCAACGAAGCCTACGCACGCGGGACGGCCTTTGGCAGACGAATTGCGCATGGCGGACTCGTCATGGGGCTATTGTCCACGGTCGCGTCCCTCATGTCGCACCGCTCGATGGAACGGGGCGCTTCGGGCACCCCGGTCTCCCTGGGTTATGACCGAATCCGCTTCATAAGGCCCGTATTCGTCGGTGATACACTGACCGCGCGCTACACCATAGAAGAGGTGGACGAAAAGGCGGTACGTAGCCGATCGAAGGTCGAGATTACCAATCAGGAGGGCGAGCTCTGCCTGACTGGAAGTCACATCTTGAAGTGGGTACTTAAGCAATAGGTTTTCTGGGTGAGACCTTATCAGGATAGGCTGAATGGTGGCGGACGATTCGGTTGGTGCAAGGGTGCGCGGAGTCACCTTGCTGGATATCGCGCGGCAAACGGGGCTGTCGCGTGCCACGGTTTCCCTGGTGATGCGCAACAGCCCGCTGGTTGCGGAAGCCACGCGCATCCGCGTTGAACAGGCTGCTCACGACCTTGGATACGTTTATAACCGTGGGGCTGCGAGCTTACGCTCGCGCCGTTCGCATATCGTCGGCGTGTCGATCACGGATCTGACCAATCCGTATTTTGCCGAGTTGACCGCAGCAGCTGAGGACGGTTTGTCGACGGTCGATCGCGTGACGGTGCTGAGCCATAATAGCGAGTCGCTGCAGAAACAGGCCGCGTTCATTGACACCATGCGTGAATACAACGTCGATGGCCTGATCATCTGCCCGGCCATTGATACGCCTGTCGCCACCATCCGGCGCCTGAATGAGCTGCACATCCCGTTTGTCTTCCTATCGCGTCATGTACGCGGTGTACGGGCCGATTTCGTGGGAAACGATAACGAACTCGGGCTGCATCTGGCGACTGAGCATTTGATAGGTCTGGGACATCGCCGCATCGCGATGGTCTGCTCTAGCGAGCGGACGTCCACCGGCAGGGAACGCCTCAGGGGCTATGTGGATGCCATCACAGGCGCGGGACTTCCCTTCGACGAAAGCCTGGTGATCGATGCGGCGCCCACCCGCCAGAACGGTATGGTGGCGATCGAAGAACTTCTGAAACGCACGAACCCACCGACTGCCGCGGTCTGCTTCAACGATATATCCGCCTTTGGCGTCATGCTTGGGCTGATGCGCCATGGCTTGCGCATAGGCGTGGATTTCGCCGTCACCGGACACGATGACATTACGGAGTCCGGACTGTGGATGCCCCGCCTGACCACGGTCGGGGTGCCGATCAAGGAGATGGGGCGATATGCAGCGCGCGTCTTGCTCGACCGCATCGATAATCCCGACCGCCCGCCGCAGAAGATCATTCTTTCCCCCACGCTGATCAAGCGGGAATCCACTTGAGCAACCTGTCGGTCACTTACAGCCTTACAGCTGATGGATATGCAGGCCGCCGTCGATATGGAATGCATCGCCCGTGCTGAATGGGAATGCGTTTCCTCGCGCCAGGCAGGCGATGGCCTGACCCACGTCGCGAGGGAGGCCGATGCGGGGGATGGGCGTCAGTCCTTCGGCAATACGCTTGTCGTAGTCGGCGCGAGCCACCCGTGTCATGTCGCTTTCGATCACGCCTGGGCGTATCTCGTACACATTGATCCCCACGGGCGCCAGACGGAGGGCGTACAGCTTGGTCGCCATTGAAATACCTGCCTTCGAAATGCAGTATTCGGCGCGGTTTTGCGAGGCCATGATGCTGTTGGCGGAAGAAATATTAATGATGGTCCTGGGAAAGGCCGGCGGAGGGTCGGCCAGCATACGTGAAGCGACTGCCTGAGTCAGGAAAAACATGGACTTGAGATTGGTGTCGAGCAACTGGTCGTAGCTTGCTTCGGTCACGTCCAGGATATCCCCCCGCTTTTTGACCGATATGCCCGCGTTGTTCACGAGGCAATTCAGTGTGCCGAAATGGGTCCATGCCAGATCCGCCAGCGCATGGCGCACCTGGCTGTCGGTGATGTCGCCGATGAATGGCTGCACCCGCGCACCATGCTCTGCCGCTTCTTCCAGGGCGTCTGTCATGGCGGCATCGTGCACGATGTCGTTCATGACCAGATTGAAGCCCGCTTTGGCGAGTTCCAGGCAGATGCCTCTTCCTATTCCGCGGCGTGCTCCGGTGACCAGCGCTACGGGGCGTTCTTGCGTCGTTTTCATGTTTTTTTCGTCAGGCCAGCAGCGCGCGCGCGATGATCATGCGCTGTATCTGGTTTGTTCCCTCGTAAATCTGAGTGATCTTGGCGTCGCGGTACAAGCGTTCGACCTCGACACCGCGCGTATAGCCCATGCCGCCGTGAATTTGCACCGCGTTGGCGGTTTGTTCGACGGCGGCGTCTCCTGCAAAGCACTTGGCCATCGATGCCTCGACCGATGCGCGTTCACCCCGGTCCATCTTGCTTGCGGCAGCGTGCGTCATGAGCCGCGCCGCGTGTGCCGCTTTGGCCATGTCGGCGAGCATCCACTGCACGGCTTGGAAGTCGGCGATCGGCTGTTTGAATTGATGGCGGATCTTGGCATAGTCAATCGAGGCCTCCAGCGCTGCCTGTACGATGCCAACCGCCAGTGCCGAGATTCCGATCCGACCTTTGTCGAGCACGTTCATCATCATTTTGAAACCCTGGCCAGGTGTCCCTAGAAGGGCATCATCGGACAAGGGGACCTTGTCGAACGATAGCGCCCCCAGGGGCGAAGCACGCTGCCCCATCTTGTGTTCCTTTCTGCCCCGTCCAAAGCCCGGCAGGTCGGCATCGACGATGAAGATGCTCATGCCGCGCTTGCCCAGTTCCACTGAGGTGCGCGTCAACACTACGGCAAAATCGGCGATGGGCGCATTATGAATCCATAGCTTCGCACCTGAAAGTTCCCAGCCGCCTGGCGTTTTGGTGGCGGTGGTATGGATTCCGCCGACATCGGACCCAGCCTCCGCTTCCGTGATGGCGTAAGCGCAGCGCCGCGCACCGCGCAACAAGGGGACCAGATATCGTTCACGCTGTTCGAGGGTGCCGTGTTCGGACAGCAATGACGACACCAGTTCGATCAGTCCGCATTGATCGGCCACCGATGCATAGCCTCGGCCCAGTTCTTCCATCAGCACCGCGTAGGCTAGGGTGCCGGCGTCTACCCCGCCGTGGGCCTCGGGAATTGTGATGCCGAACATGCCCAGCTGCGCCATTTCCTGGTAAATCTCCGCCGGATAGCGCTCGGTTTCATCCAGCTCCGCAGCGATGGGGCGTACCCGTTCGTTCACGAATGTTCGCGCCGATTCACGAATCATGGTTTGCATCTCGCTCAGCGGCAGGTCGAGCCAAGGAGTCATGATCAGGGTTCTCTTTCAGGAGGAGGTGAGGTCATCGTTTGAAGCTCGCTGCGCGGTGGTCGTTGAAGGCTCTGATCCCCTCCAGGTGGTCGCCGGCGCTGAAGCACAAGGTGTTCATTTCGTTTTCGTAGCGCAACCCGGCGTCCAGGGAGGAAGACAGTGCCGCTCTCACCGAGGATTTGACTGATTGCGTGGCAATCGGGCTGAAAGTTGCGAGGCGGGAGGCAATGGCCCTGGCCCGTTCGGCGACTTGGGCATCCTCTACCAAGAACTCCACCAATCCCAGGCGGAATGCTTCCTCTGCGGTTATCGGTGCCCCTAGAAGCAGCAGTTTCATGGCAGGCCCATAGCCGATCAGACGGGGCAGCAGCTGCGAAGCGCCGCCTCCGCCGACCCAGCCGCGAGTCACTTCAGGGAACCCGCAGCGCATGCTTCGCCCGGCTACCCGGATGTCCGCGCCCAGCGCCAGCTCAGCGCCTCCGCCCAGCACCCATCCATGGAGAGCCGCCACGACGGGCTTGCGGACATTACGCAGGGTTGCCGCATATTCGATCCGGTTGCGAAAATGCCAGGGCGTTTCATATTGGGCCAGGGCGTTCAAGTCGCTGCCCGAGCAAAATGCCCGTTCGCCGGCTCCCTTGATGAGGACGACGCGCACTGTGTCGGTCCGGTCGACTTCGCGGCAGTGCGCCTCCAGCTCTGCCGCCATCTCGGGCGTGACGGCGTTCATCTTTTCAGGACGATCCAGCGTGATTTCAGCGATGCCGTCTGCGATGGCCAGAGTGACTTTCCCGCTCATTTTTGCGCTTGTCTTTCCGCTCATGCCTAGTTCTCCGCGGGGTAGGGGGTCTTGTTCACGTGCCGCTCATCCGCGCAAGTTTTGCAGTGCAGCGAGTGCCGCCGGCTTTGGGCGGCCAGCGCGGGCGAGCATGTGCTCACCTAGTCCGATGGCGTTTTCCTGGAAAAGCCGCGCATCCATTTTCTTGAGGGTGGGCGATAGCAGAGGGCGGAATCCCATATGCGCCAGGATGTCGCGGTCCAAGTCCACGCCGGGGGCGATTTCAATGAGTTCAACCCCGTCCGCCGTCAGGCGGAATACGGCGCGCTCGGTCACGTAATAGACCTTCTGTCCACGCTCCATCGCGTATTGACCGCTGTAGGTGATTTGCTGCACGGCCTTGACCAGCTTGGGGTGTGCGCCGTCGCGGGTGATGCGGGTCAGGCCATTGGGCCAGTCGATCTGACTCTCCCCGGCGGCGAAGGTGCCGCTGAACACCACGCAGCGGGCATTCTGGCTGATGTTGATAAATCCCCCCGGCCCGATGATGCGTGTGCCGAATCGGCTGACGTTGACGTTGCCTTCGCGGTCGACCTCGGCAAAGGAAAGGAACGCGATATCGAGTCCGCCGCCATCATAAAAATCGAATTGATAGGGCTGGTCGACCATGGCGGCGTAGTTGCTGGCCGCGCCTGCGTCGCCCCCGGAAGCCGGGGCTCCGCCAATCAGGCCTTGCTCGTTGGTCAGGCAAATATGGTCAAGCACTCCTTCTTCGGCTGCGATGTTGGCGATGCCGGTGGAGATGCCGGAGCCCAGGTTGCACACTGCTTGCAGGAACAACTCCTGGGCCGCCCGCCTTGCGATGATTTTGCGCACGCCGAATGGCATCGAAGGCATGTCCGATGCTGGAGTCTTCAGCTCGCCGGCGTACGAGGGGCTATACGGCGTGAGATAAGTTTGAGGCTGATCCCTGTCGACCACGATAAGGTCGACCAGGATGCCTGGGATCTTGACTTGTTTGGGCGCCAGCGTGCCGCGTTTGGCCAGGCGCTTGACCTGCACGATGACGACACCCCCATTACGCCGCGTGGCCTGGGCTTCGGACAGCATCTCGCCGAATACCGCTTCTTGTTCCATCGTGACGTTGCCATCTTCATCTGCCGTGGTGCCGCGCAGAAAGCACACATCGACCTTGTAGGGCTTGTAGAACAGGTATTCCTCGCCTCGAAAGGTCGTGAGTTCGACCAATTCTTCGGTGATTGCCGACGACTGGCGGCCGCCCCCCAATCGTGGGTCGACGAAGGTGTGCAGGCCGGTCTTCGTCAGTAGCCCAGCCCGGCCCGCAGCCATTTCGCGCATTAACTGTGACAGAGCGCCTTGTGGCAGGGTCCAGCCTTCGATCTTGTCGGCTAGTACGAGATCGGAAATGCTTGGCGAGTTTACGTACGTGCCAGAAATGACGCGGGAAAGAAGGCCTTCCTGGGCAAAGTACCCGGCGCCCTTGCCTTTACCGTCGCCCAGTCCGACGGGATGCAGGGCCGTGATACCGCGTGGTTCTCCAGACTCGGTGTAGCGTTTGCCCAGCGCGGCCATCAGTGCGTCGGGGACTGCGTGGCCGCCACCGGAACCGCCTATGAGTAGTGTCTCGCCCGAACGTACTACCGCGGCAGCGGCACGCGCTGTTACAACTTCAGCCATCGTGAATCCCTCCCTTTTGGATTCAGACTGTTTGTCCTCTGAATCTGCCAGTAGTTCTGGCAATTTTAGATCGATCTAAAGTTTTGGTCAAAAAAACTTATCTGGGAATGCTGCGTCTGAATGTGCTCAGACCGTCCAGGATTGCACCTTAGTACTCATGCCCTTCCGCGAGAAGGACATCTCAGCTGGTTTCGCTGCCAAGATGTTCAGTTGATGGGGGTATGGGTGTGACCTATCCTAGTGCCTATTTGTCCGATAAGCATAATTTAGTAATTGATAATAAATGACGAGATCGATCTAATAGCGAGTTAGCGAGCAGGTTAAAACCCAACATAGGAGTGGAATCTCCTTGGGTGCTACTGCGGCTTCCGTGGACCTCGAAAGACCATTGCGTCACATTGGACCAAATGATAGAATCCAATGCTTTTTACAGTATTTTCAAGGAACTCTTCATGGTTGTGATTCGTCTGGCACGCGGTGGCTCGAAGAAGCGCCCCTTTTACAATGTCGTCGCTGCTGATTCGCGCAATCGTCGCGATGGGCGCTTCATCGAACGCGTGGGCTTCTACAATCCCGTCGCGGTCGAAGGCCAGGAAAAGCTCAGGATTGCGCTGGATCGGGTGAAATACTGGGTGGATAACGGCGCCCAGCCCTCCGGCACGGTCGATCGTCTGGTCAAGGAATTCTCCGCCACGGTTTCGGCGACGGCCTGACGGGCATCGCCTTTTTTTCATGGCAGAGCCCGCCGACGCAAGCCTTGCCACGCCCGGCGATCTGGTTGCGGTCGGCCAGGTGGTGGCGGCTCATGGCGTGCACGGCTGGCTGAAAATTCAGCCTCACTCGCGTCAGGGCAGTGCCCTGGGATCTGCCAGAATCTGGTGGTTGGCAACAGCCGGAGCCCAGGCCAACAGCTTACCCCACGCGGTCCGTGTACTGGCGTGTCGGCCAGGCGGTTCCCATCTTCTGGCCCAGGTCGAGGGTGTGACCGATCGGGACCAGGCACAGGCTTTGCGGGGCCTGACGATCTGGGTTTCCCGGGCATCGTTCCCGGCGCCAGCCGAAGACGAATACTACTGGGTCGATCTGATTGGCTGTTTCCTCTATGGTGAGGCAGATGGGTCTCCGGTGCTGCTGGGCCAGGTGGACGAAATTTTCGACAATGGCGCCCATGCAGTCCTTCAGGTGGCACTGGGCAAGCTGACGGATTCCGGTGATTTCCAGATCCGGCTCGATCCCCAGGGCCGTCCCCGTCACGGGCTGGTTCCATTCGTTGCGGCGCATGTCCAGCGGGTTGACCTGCCGGCACGACGCATCGACAGCGACTGGCCGGCCGAATTCTGAATGCCCATGCGTTTCGACCTGATCACTCTGTTCCCGGAGATGTTCGCCGCCGTGCGCGACTCCGGCATCAGCGGTCGCGCCCATGGCCACGGCCTGTGGTCCCTGGTCACCTGGAATCCTCGCGATTTTACGCATGATGTCCACCGGACAGTCGATGACCGTCCCTATGGTGGCGGGCCGGGGATGGTCATGATGGCCGAACCGCTGGCTCTGGCCGTTGCGGCCGCACGGGTCGCCCGGCAGCAATCGGAGGCCGATCCGGTTGGCCGGCCTGCCCCTGTCGTGTTGCTGTCTCCAGTTGGGGACGTGCATACGCAGCAACGGGCTCAGTCGTGGGCGAGCGGTTCAGGGGCCATCCTGATCTGTGGGCGCTACGAGGGGATCGACCAGCGGTTCATTGACCGCTGCGTGGACCAGCAGGTTTCACTGGGGGATTTCGTGCTCTCTGGTGGGGAGCTCGGCGCCATGGTCCTGATCGATAGCGTGGTGCGGCTGCTGCCCGGAGCATTGCATGATGCGGAGTCGGCAGAGCAGGATTCTTTCAGCCCGACCCTGGATGGTCTGCTCGATAACCCCCACTACACTCGCCCGGAAGTCTGGGATGGGGCCGCCGTTCCCGCACCGCTGTTGTCGGGTCACCATGCACGGATCGCTGCCTGGCGCCGCGAGCAGTCCTTGAGACTGACCGCCGTGAAGCGCCCCGATCTGATTGCCGCCGCGCGGCGTGCGGGCCTTCTGAATGCTGCCGACGAGGCGGTTCTCGCCGGCCTTACATCGGAAGATTAGCGGACCGCCGTTGCGGTTACGCGGGTGTTGCTGACGGTGTATTGCCGTTCCACCCATTTGGCCTCCGGCCCCCGGACTTCAGAGCACCGGGACACATCCGGGCAGTAGTGTGGGTCGTCCTTCATGTAGCGCATGAAGATGGCCGTCTTGCGTTCGACTTCCGCGTCAGTCAGGTTGATGGCGCGTTCCTGGCTCGGATAGTCCAGGTAGGCCACGCGAGCATACAGTCCGGGGGCGGTGGCCATGGCGTCGTCCATCAGGCGCGCGCTGGCGATGTGGTCAGGATGGTCGTGCCCCTCGCAGCGCCAGCACAGGGCTTGGTAGGCCACCTGGATCGTGGGGTCCATCGTGCGGACTTCCTGAGGGTATTCGGTCTGGATCAGGCCGGCCAGCAGGGACACCAAGCCACCCCGTGTATAGGTTTCTCTGTAGGGCCCGTAAGACTGCACCTGCGTGTCTGGGATCGACTCCAGCCGACTGAGCGGCGTCAGACTGCCCCAGCCCGGCCCCAGCCAGGGATCAGGGATACGCAGCATGATGAGTTGGATGTGCGGGTTGCCGCGCAGTGTGTGTCGCAACAATGTGTGGCCGTCCAGCCGCAGGCCGTCTGTGTCCCAGAGGTCCGATTTGTGTGCCATAGCCGCGTAAGCGGCCATGATGCCGCGCTCACGTTGCTGCAGGTAGGGCAGACCTTCGCCCCGGTCGCCCGCTGTGAGGTACACAGTGTGCACACAGAGCCCCTTGTGGATGGCATTGTCCTGATCCGGGTTCATGAAGAGCAGGTCATCGTCGGTGTGGGCGACCACAGTCAGCACGGTTCCCGCGTGGCAGAGGTGTGGGGGGGCTGCCCAGGACCCGGTCGCCGTCGTCAGGCACCACAGCGCCAGCACGATCCTGCCAAGCACCCCAAAGCGAAGAGAACCAAAAGCGGATTGCAAGGCGGGAAAGTACCCTGTCATGAGTTTGCGTATTCTGTTGCACTACAGGTTCCAGGAATTTACTCCCTGATCGGCTTCGCGCGCCATTGTGGCATCTGAAAAAGATGTATTCGGGGTTACCTCGATGAGCGCGCTGGGGATCATCCAAGTTGCGCGGTCAGGCAAGATCCGGAAACATTTGTGCACCGCAGCATCTTGTCGGGCAATGGCTGGAGCCGCTATCGTTGAGTGCGTGCTCAAATTTTGCGGGGTAGTCCATGCGTGGGATTGCGGTTTTGCTGTTCACAGGGTGTTGCGTGGTTTCCACAGGCTCGGCGGTGGCTGGGGTGGCAACCGTTCATGCGGGCGACCGGACGCTGACCGTCCGCTTCCAGGGCAATGACGCCAGGGTGGATGTGTCGGGTGTCCAGCGCGGTTATCTGCTGATGCGGGGCGACAAGGTCTATTCGGTCATGCAGATCAATGGACAGCCACTGGTGCTGGATGCGCGGAGTGCTGCGGGGCTGCTGGGCGGTGGGCCGCTGCAGACGTCCCCCGACATGATCCGGTCACTGACGCGTCTGGCCGCCACGGGTGCGCATGAGACCGTTGCTGGACGCGCAGGCGACGTCTATTCGGTGACCTATGTCGATACCAAGGGCCGTACGCGGACGGGGCGTGGCGTGTTGGGGCCGCAACCCGAGGTGCGTGAATTGACCCAGGTGCTTGCGCGCATGGCGGTCTTGCTGGAGACAGCTGCTCAGCAGCCTGCTCAGGGGACCGAGCGGGTGTTGTCTGCCCTGAACCAGCGTGGCATGGGGCTGCTGGCCTACGAAACGCAGTTCAGAGTGGAAAAGATTTCGTCGGCGACCCCGGCGCCGGGTGTGCTGGATCTGCCGGCGAGCCCGGGGCAGTTGCCGGGTAACCTGGGACAATTGCTGCAGGGCCTCAGCCCGCAGTCCAGATAGGGGGCATCTCTGTGACAACCAGCCCGTCGGCGGCAGCTCGGTATGAACGTTGCGCCGTTGCATCCACCCACTATGGAGTGGGTCAGGATCCGCGGGAAGTCGGGCTGGACGAGCTCGGTGCGTCTGCCGCCTCCCGCCACGGCCTGCTGTGGGTAGGGTTGAAGGACCCGGAAGACGATCTGTTGCAGCAGGTAGGCGAACAGCTGAGCCTCCCGGGCCGGGCCATCGAGGAGATTCTGTCCGTGCATCGGCGGCCCAAGATCGTGGAATATGACCACCTGACGCTGATCGTGGCCATTACCGTGGAATTCAGCCGTGACCGGCCGAATCTGGGCGAAATCCAGATCCTGATCGGCTCGGGCTATATCCTGACCATCCGCCGGCATTCTTCGGAGTCACATCGTGAGCTGCGCAGCCTGCTGACCGAGTCTCCCGATTTTCAGGGTCGCAGCAGCGATTACGTGGCGTCCGCCTTGCTGGATCTGCTGGCGGATCGCTATGTGGACACGCTCGCGCATTTCGAGGCGCTGGTCGAGGAGGTGGAACATCAGTTCTTGTTACGTGGGTTCCGAGAGGCGGATATCCGCCGCCTGTACAGCCGTCGCCGTGATCTGCTGCGGGTGCAGACCGCCATCGCGCCTCTGGCTGAGATCTGCCGGCGCATGGCGCATGTGGAGACGCGCAACATCGGGGCCGACAGCCGCGCCTATTTTGCCGAGACCGGCGACCGTATCCAGCGCGTGACCGAGTCGGTGGCGGGCCTGCGCGAGGCGCTGGCCTTTGCGTTCGAGGCCGCCATGATGATAGGCCAGATGCAGCAGACCGACATCACGCGCAAGCTGGCCGCCTGGGCCGCCATTCTTGCGGTGCCGACGGCCGTCGCGGGCATCTACGGCATGAACTTTCATGACATGCCGGAGCTGAGCTGGCGTTTCGGTTACCCGGTCATGTTGGGCGGAACGTTCGCCTTCTGTGCGCTGCTGTACTGGAAGTTCAAGCGAATCCGCTGGCTTTAGGTGCGCGTGGTCCCATCTGTCTGCGCCCCTGGGAAACTACCGATCGACGAAGTCGCCGGCTGAGCAGAAGAATACTTCTCCATTCCTTTCGAAATGCCGTCGAAGGCAGCCGGAGTCATCATGGAAGCGTCTATCGCTGGGGCCCCCGTTCAACCAGGCCCTCCGCTGATTCGGTGGAATTATCTTTGGTACGTTGCCGCCGTACTGCTGGTCATGGTCGCCGCGATTCTGATCGGCAACGCCTGGTTCCTCAACTGGGTCCATGTCATGAGCGGTGTACTTTGGACCGGCATCGATCTGTTCATGGGGTTCGTGATCGGTCCCATCATCCGCAGCGTGTCCGTTCCCATCCGCAAGGAAATCATCATCCGGCTCACGCCCGTTACCCTGTTCCTGATGCCGACCCTGTCCATCACCACCGGTACGGCGGGCTGGTTCCTGGCCGTGCAGCTTGGCCTTACCCAGATGCCCTGGCCGCAACTGGGTTGGATCGTTGCCGCGCTGGTGCTGGTGACCTTGATGGCGATCCAGGGCTTGGGCTATCTGCTGCCCACGAGCGTGCGTGTGT
The DNA here is from genome assembly GCF_004321985.1 of Castellaniella sp. GTDB lineage: Bacteria > Pseudomonadota > Gammaproteobacteria > Burkholderiales > Burkholderiaceae_B > Castellaniella. The sequence continues at coordinate 96,160 of NZ_SCQN01000044.1, forward strand.
GCCTCGAACTCCAGAAGCCACAGCCCGATGGGCCCCGGATCGGCCGGATGATGAGCCGCTTCTACTACGTGGTGGCCAGCCAGGGTGTCATGCAGATCGCCATCATCGTGGTCATGGCGCGGCTGGTGACCGGTGTCTGAGCATGCCTGGATTGCATGAGTCTTCCGCGGTATAAGTAACGCCAGCAAATGCCGTCATCCATTGAACGTCGGGTACGGCGATCAACTGGAGGACTCGTCGTGAATGAACCTGCTGGGCTGGCGGAGTGGATCATCGATCAGGTGTCTGATGCGCTGATCTACGCGGACAGAAACGGCAATATCCGCCGCTGGAACCCGGCGGCTGCTGCCCTGTTCGGGTTTTCGGCTGCCGAGGCGCTGGGCCGGAACCTGGATCTGATCATCCCGGAGCATCTACGCGAAGCGCACTGGGCCGGCTTCAATTCCGCCATGGAACGCGGTCAGCTGAAGCTGGGCGGGCGGCCGACCCTGACGCGCGGCTTGCACAAGACCGGGCGCAAGCTCTATGTCGAGATGACGTTCGCGCTGGTAACGGACACGGCGGGCAACGCGGAGGGTGCGGTTGCCATGGCGCGTGATGTCACCGAGCGCACTGAGAAGGAGCGGGCTGCCCGCAAGGCCGCGCAGGCGTAGGGTACAGAAAAGAATCCCGTGCTTTTCAGGCCCGCAGCGCACGCGCGTGATGGGCGATGTGCTCGTCGATGAAGCTGGCGACGAAGTAATAACTGTGGTCGTAGCCCGGATGGCGCCGCAGGCGGACCGGATGGCCGAAGTGCTCGGCCTCTTTGGTGAAGAGCCAGGGCCGCAGCTGGGTGTCCAGGTATTCGTCTTCGTCGCCCTGGTCGATCAGGATGGGTAGCCGTTCGCTGGCACTGGCCAGCAATGCCGTGGCGTCCCATTCGGCCCAGGCCGACCGGTTGGCGCCCAGGTAAGCCGTAAATGCCTTCTCACCCCAGGGGACCTGGCTGGGGGCGACGATGGGTGCGAATGCCGAAACTGCCAGATAGCGGCCCGGGTTGCGCAGTGCGGTCACCAGCGCGCCGTGGCCACCCATGGAGTGACCCATGATGGAGCGTCGGTCGTTCGTCGGAAAGTGTGCTTCGATCAGATCGGGCAGTTCCATCGCCACGTAGTCCTGCATCCGGAAATGGGCGGACCAGGGGGGCTGCGTCGCATTCAGGTAGAAGCCGGCTCCTTGGCCCAGATCGTAGGCCGGGTCGTTGGCGACGCCATCGCCGCGCGGACTGGTATCGGGTGCCACCAGGATGACCTTGTGTTCGGCGGCGTAGCGCTGCGCGCCCGCCTTGGTGATGAAGTTCTGTTCGTTGGCGGTGAGTCCCGACAGCCAGTAGATCACGGGCAGTCTTTCGCCGTCTTCGTGCGCCGGTACGAAAATGGCGAAGTTCATGTCGCAGCCCAGCGTCGTGGAGGCGTGGCGCCAGACGCTCTGGCTGCCGTCCCAGCAGGTGTGTCGTTCGATGCGTTTCATGGGTCAGCTCTAGGGGATAGGGGTCGGCCGCAGTGGGTGCGGCCGGGCTGGTTTCGCGTCAGTACTTGATGACCGAGCGGATGGATTTGCCTTCGTGCATGAGGTCGAAGGCCCGGTTGATGTCGGCCAATCCCATCGTGTGCGTCACGAAGGGCGCCAGATCGATCTTGCCGCTCATGGCGTCCTCGACCATGCCAGGGAGCTGCGTGCGGCCTTTGACGCCGCCGAACGCCGTGCCCAGCCAGCGCCGGCCTGTAACGAGCTGGAAGGGACGGGTGGAGATTTCCTGGCCTGCGCCGGCCACGCCGATGATCACCGATTGTCCCCAGCCGCGATGGGCACATTCCAGCGCCGCCCGCATGACGTTCACGTTGCCGATGCACTCGAAGGAGTGGTCCACGCCCCAGCCGGTCATCTCGATAATCACTTGCTGGATGGGCTTTTCGTGGTCCTTCGGGTTTACGCAATCTGTGGCGCCAAACGTCTTTGCCAGCGCAAATTTTGCCGGGTTGGTGTCGACTGCGATGATGCGGCCTGCCTTGGCCTGGCGTGCGCCCTGGATGACGGCCAGACCGATCCCGCCCAGGCCGAAGACGGCGACCGAGTCACCGGGCTGGACCTTGGCGGTGTTGCGGACGGCGCCGATCCCGGTCGTGACCCCGCAGCCCAGCAAGCAGACCTGTTCGTGATTGGCCTTGGGGTTGATTTTGGCGAGCGAAATTTCCGCCACGACCGTGTATTCGGAAAAAGTCGAGCAGCCCATGTAGTGGTAAACGGGGGCGCCGTTGTAGGAGAACCGCGTGGTGCCGTCCGGCATCAGGCCTTTGCCCTGTGTGGCGCGGACAGCCACGCACAGGTTCGTCTTGCCTGATTTGCAGAACTCGCATTCGCCGCATTCGGCGGTATAGAGCGGAATGACATGGTCCCCCGGCTTGACCGAGCTGACGCCTTCACCGATTTCAACGACCACACCGGCGCCTTCGTGGCCCAGCACGACCGGGAAGACACCCTCGGGGTCGTCACCTGACAGCGTGAAGGCATCGGTATGGCAGACGCCGGTGTCAGTGATCCTGATCAGGACTTCACCCTTTTTGGGGGCTGCCACGTCGATCTCGACGACCTCGAGCGGTTTTCCGGGAGTGAAGGCGACTGCTGCGCGGGACTTCATGCGGGTTCTCCATTCAGACTGTCGGCGGCACGGCGTGGCACGCCGTTGGCTACGACTTTATACAGTACCATTTCGGGCGGCTCAGGGTAGGGGCGCATCAGTCTGATAGACTACTGACTTGCCTGCCAGTTTGTGGACGCATTTGATTCGGGAGGCCCGGGCGGTCTATGGATTCTGAAAAACCATGCCTCGAGCAGAAGTGAAATCAACGAATATCAAGCAGCCCGACATGCGCGAACGGATCAAGTTGCTCGCCGCGAAGCTGCTGATCAAGCACGGTTGCCGTGGTGTAAGCTTTGGCGATATTGCCGACAGGCTGTCCACCACGCGGGCCAATATCCACTACCACTTCGGTAACAAGAACTCGCTGGTCGAAGAGGTGACCGACGAGTACGTGACGGCCACATTGGCGAAATTCCGCTCGATCTGGACGGATACGGAAACCCCGCTTGCCCTCAAGCTGGATGCAACCATCGCATTCAACCGCCTGCGCTATGACGAGTTCAATGTAGGCGATGATGACGGCTTGTCCTGGAGTCTGGTGGCGCGGATGCGTGCCGACAGCGATGCGCTGAGTCCGCGTAGCGTCGCGTCGGTGCAGCGCTTCGCGTCCGAGCTGACCAGCGCCATCACGGTCGGTATCTCCAGCGCGGTCGGTCGCGGCGAATTGTCCTCGAGCACGCCGATCGAGGACGTCGTCGCCTTGCTGGTCAACATCATCAATAGTGCCGGACTCGTCACACAGGACGCGGCGCGGTTCGATCAGCTCGAGCTGATCTACCGCGCGTTCCTGAGGACCGTTGTTGCCGCCTATGGCCATCAGGATTTACGGGCTGCCCCTGGGCCGGCCAAACGCAAGTTGGCTGCGGTGCCCACGCAGGCCACGGCTGGTACCCCGTCCGCGACAGTCGCCAGGCGGCGCCGCAAACAGCTTTAGTTCCTGATCTTCAGCGTCTTGGATCGGCCTTCGTTCGAAGGCCTGTGGACTACTGTCACCTCATTCACCGAGTTTCCGCCCACGCCGGTCAGTGGCCCAACCACTGACCTGAGGTTGGCTGTTCGCTTGAATCTGTATCGGGAAAACCCTTGTTGTGTCAGCCGTTTGCTCAAACTATGCTGACTTGCATATAAGTAAGTCAACGTTCTTGGATGCAAATGCCAAACATGCGCAACTTGGAAGGGAAGGTCGCTCTCGTCACCGGAGCGGCAGCAGGCATAGGGCGCGCCATCGCCGTCCGGCTGGCGCAGGACGGGGCGGATCTGGCCCTTTTCGACATCAACGAAGAAGGCGCGCATCGCACGGCGGCCATGGTGCGGGCCGAGGGCCGCACCTGTGAAGTCGTGCGCGGCGATGTGGGCGACTATCAGCAGGTCCGGCAGGCCGTCGACGCATTCGTCAAATCGTTCGGCACCATCGATGTCGCCGTCCACAACGCGGGGATCACCCGGGTGGGCAAGGTGGTCGAGACTTCGGTGGAGGATTTCCACGCCGTGTTCCGCGTCAACGTGGACGGCGTCTTCTACGGGTGCAAGGCCGTGGTTCCGCACATGCTCCGGCAGGGTGGCGGAAAGATCATCAACACCTCGTCCTGGCTTGGCAAGGTCGGCAAGTCGAACTACGGCGCGTATTGCGCGTCGAAGGCGGCCATCATCGGCCTGACGCAGTCGCTCGCCATGGAGGTGGCCCGCCAGAAGGTCAATGTCAACGCCGTGTGTCCGGGGGTCATCGTCGACACCGTCATGCGGGACGAGGCGGATGCGGCCTCGATCCGGCAGGGTTTGCGAACGGCGAAGCAGCGAGAAGGCGAGATACCGATCGGTCGGGTCGGATTGCCCAATGACGTCGCGCGACTGGTGTCGTTTCTCGCTTCGGATCAGGCTGATTACATGACCGGCCAGGCGCTGAATGTCACCGGTGGATTGTGGCTGTTGTGAGGGAGATGGGAGATGACAGAGGTCAGCAAGCAGATCGAATGCAATGTGGCCGAGGGCGTGGCCACAATCACCTTGAACAATCCGCCCTTGAATGTCGTCACGCTGGGGATGTCCCGGGAGCTGGATCGGGTGTTGCCCGCCCTGGCCGTGGATTCTGATGTTCGCGTGCTCATTCTGACGGGGAAGGGGGAGCGGGCATTCTGTGCCGGTTCCGACATCAGCGAGTTTCCGAAGATGCTGGGTCGCGGGAAGATCGTCCCGATGAAACTCGACTTTGAAAATCGGGTTTACGGGCAGGTGGCGAAGTTCCCAAAGCCCACGATTGCGGCGGTTTCCGGTCTGGCCTATGGAGGTGGCCTTGAACTGGCGGTTTGCTGCGATTTCATCGTCATCGAGGAAACCACCCGTCTCGGACTGCCAGAAATCAAGCTTGGCGTATTTCCGGGCAGCGGCGGCACGGTTCGTGTCACCCGGAGGATTGGCGCGAGTCGAGCCAAGGAGATGATGTTTTACGGCGAACCTATCGATGCGCCCACAGCCCTTCTTTGGGGGCTGGTGAATCGAGTGGTCCCGGTTGGCCAGAGCCGGGACGCAGCGCTGGCAATGGCGCGGGGCCTGGCTGACCAGCCAAATCTGGCACTGCAGTTATGCAAGGCCGCGATCGCCTTGTCGTATGAACTGCCCGAAGACGAAGCCATCCGCCGCACCATGGATCTGAGCGACAGCGTATTTGATACGGAGGATTGTCGTGAAGGCGTCAGGGCGTTCTTTGCAAAGGAGAAGCCCCGTTTCAGGCATCGATGAACAGGCCTGGGGGCATCTGGCATGTTTTGAGTAGCGAAGCACATGAAGTGTTCGAGAAACCAAAGTCGGAGACAGGACATGAAACAAGCACACAACACAACGGGCAGGTTCCGGGCATCGGCTGCGGCGCTTTGCGTTTGCGCTGCAACGGCATTTGCGGCAGCCACACCGGCACAGGCCAAGGGCGGAGCGGTCAACGTCATGCTGTTCGCGGGGCCGATCGCCAGCTTCACGCAGCAGAATCTGCCGGAATTCGAGAAGGCGAGCGGCATCAAGGTGAACCTGACGATCATTGGCGGCGAGGTCATCAACAACAAGACATCGACAGAGCTGCTCGGATCGGGTACTTCGTTCGACGTCATCAGCATTCGCGGTGATTCGATGCCGTTCTATGGCACCAAAGGCGTGTTGGCAGATGTCACGCCTTACCTGAAGGATGCCAAGCTGACACCAGCCGACTACGACATCAAGAGCATCCCCGATGCGCTCATGAATTTCTATCGCTGGAACAACAAGCAGGTCGGAATGCCTTGGCAGGTCGCGTCCTATATCACATACTACCGCAAGGATCTGCTCCAGGCGGCTGGTCTGACGCATCCGCCCAAGACGGCCGATGAGTACCGCAGCTATGCGCAAAAACTCAATGCGCCACCCAAGGTCTACGGGACCGGCCTGACGATGCAAAAGAGCCATAACCTCACGTCAGAGTACTTCCAGTGGCTGTCCACGTTCGGCGGTGGTGTGATCGATGCCAATGGCAAGGTGATTCTCGACAGCCCCGAGGCACGCCAGGCACTTGAGTACTACGTCAGTCTGCGCAAATTCGCCCCCGAAGACGTGACGAACTGGGCGTACGAGCGGCTCACGACTGGCCTCTCGCAAGGTGAGGTCGCCATGGCAGTGCAGTGGACCGACACGGCCGCCGTCATGCTGGAGCCCAAGCAGTCGAAGGTGGCAGGCAAGATGGCATTCGCCGCCGCACCGGTTGCCAAGGTGCCGGCTGCCGTGATCGGCGGCTGGGGCCTCACCATCCCGGCGAGCTCGCGCAACAAGGAAGATGCCTTCAGGTTCATCCGCTGGGCCACTGGCCCTGCAATGTCCCGAAAGGTCGCAGACCTTGGTGGTACGCCGTTCCGCACGAATCTGTTGAGGGACAAGGACCTGTCGGCGAAATTCCCGTGGTTCAACGCGCAGGCTGATGCCGAAGAAGTCGCCATGCCGCGTCCGCGCACGCCGGCCTGGCCCGCGATCGACGACGCCATGTCCACGATCCTCGCACGTGTCGTGACGGGGGGGCTGACGGTTGAGCAGGGCGTCACGCAGATGGCCGCCGCCGCCAAGAAGCAGATCGGCAACTGAGCCACGCACATGCCGAAGCAGGTCCGGGCTCCCCGGATCAGCTTCGGTGAACAACCCGCCCTTCAATGGAGAAAAGGCTTATGCACGACGCCGGCATCGAACACAAGCCACAGTGGCGTCGGCGGGTGTTTCCCTATGTGCTCATCCTTCCGGGCCTCATCTACATCGCCGTCACGACGCTGGTGCCGCTCGTCTATTCGTTCTGGACGAGCTTGACGTTCAATCGGGCGACATCGGTGCGTCCACCGCATTTCAACGGCATCCAGAATTACATCGACGTGCTGAGCGATCCCAGCTTCTGGAATGCGCTCAAGGTCACTGCGATCTATACCGGGACGACGGTCGTGGCCGAGATGATCCTGGGCACGGCCATTGCGCTGCTCCTCATCAAGCTCACACGCGGCCGCAAGCTGGTGCGGCTGCTGCTCATCATTCCGTTCAGTGTGCCGCCGGTAGTGATCGGGCTCATGTACCTGCTGATCATGGACCGCAGCTATGGCATTCTCAATTATCTGCTCAGCCTTGTGGGCATGGGACCCGTTTCGTGGCTCAGCAGTCCGGATATCGCCATCTGGTCGATCATAGGTGTGGACCTGTGGCAATGGACCCCATTCGTCATCATCTCGGCGGTTGCGGCGCTCGAATCCATGCCGGGCGACGTGATCGATGCTGCGTCGATCGACGGCGCCAGCTCGATGCAGATGGTGCGCTGGGTCATTCTGCCGCTCATCAAGCCGGTCCTGCTCGTCGTAGCGTTGACGCGTGCGCTGACGTCGCTCAAGGTCTTCGACGTGATCTTCGTCCTGACCAATGGCGGTCCGGGCAGCGCCACCGAGACGCTCAGCTACATGGTTTATGTGGATGCTTTCCAGCGTTTCGATTTTGGCCGTGGCGCGGCCGTTTCCTGGCTGCTCATCCTGATCGCAATGGTCGTTGCGATCCCCATGGTGCGCTCGGTGCTGCGCAGCGACGTTGCGTGAGCGGGGAGATCCAACTGCAAATGAACGATTCCAAAAGGTGTGCCGATGCTAGCCGGTAGCTTGAAGGCCTTTCGACGCAGGGTTCCCCTCATCGTGATCTGCATCGCGCTGGTGTTTTCGCTCGCGCCGGTCGTCTGGTTTTTGCTCACGTCGCTCAAGGACCGCAGCGAGACCTTCCAGATCCCACCTGCGTGGTTCTTCACCCCCACGCTGGACCACTACAAGAACGTGATGGGGTTTGGCGGCAAGCTCACGTCTTTGTACCAGGCGGGCAGGATCGACAACTTCTTTGACGCCGCGGTAAACAGCATCGTGATCGCGGTGGGTTCCACGCTGTTGTCCACCTTCCTTGGCACCATCGCCGCGTTCGGTTTTGCGCGATTTCGCATCAAATGGGAGAACGCGCTCCTGGCGGCGTATCTGCTGATCCGCATGGTGCCGGCGGTCTCCCTGGTGCTGCCGCTCTATCGCCTGTTCGGGTTCCTCGGGCTGAACGACACCTATACCGGAATGATCATCGCGGAGAGCACCTTCCAGGTTCCTTTCGTCGTCTGGATGATGACTGGCTTCATCCGGCAGGTGCCGGCGTCGCTCGAGGAAAGCGGCATGATAGACGGGTTGGGACGGTTCGGTGCCATGATGCGGATCACGTTGCCGCTCATCAGTTCGGGTCTGTTCGCGACGGTGGTCTTCAACTTCGTGCAGGCCTGGAATGATTTCCTGTACCCGCTGGTCCTGACGTCGCAGCATACGCAGACGCTCCCTGTCACGATCATCGGGTTTATTGCGGACGGCAACATTTTCTGGGGTGAGATGGCGGCTGCCGGCATCCTGGTGGTGTTGCCGGTCCTCCTGTTTTCCATGCTGGCCCAGCGCTATGTGCTGGCAGGCGCCACGGCTGGCGCCGTCAAGGGCTAGGGCCCCGGGAGCAAATGCAGACATGAGCACAACGAAATCACACGACGTCACGACGCATGCCGCAGCCCCGGACACCCGGCCGCTAGTCGGCGTGCGCGTGATCGATTTCACGCAGGTTCTCGCCGGGCCTTATTGCACGAGGTTGCTGGCGGACATGGGGGCCGAGGTGATCAAGGTCGAACCCCCGGCAGGAGACCCGTCGCGGGTGCTGCCACCGCAGTTGGGTCCCGGCCATAGCGGCTATTTCGCCTGGTTGAACGCGGGTAAGAAAAGCATCGTGGCCGACCTGCGCAACGAGGCGGACGTGGCGCAGTTGCGTGATCTGATCGCGCAAGCAGACGTGGTGGTCGAAAACATGCGCCCCGGCAGCTTGGCCGCAAAGGGCCTGGGGTTCGAGGACCTGCACAAGCTGAACCCGCGACTCGTCATGTGTTCGATTTCCGCGTTCGGAAATAGTGGTGCGATGGCCGGGCAAGCAGGGCAGGGCATCATCGCTGAGGGGATGGCCGGCGTGATCGACATGAATGGCGAGGCAGGTGGCCAGCCGCTGCCGTTGGGCGTTTCACTGGCCGATGTGTCTTCCGGGATCCACGCGTACGGGGCTATCGTGACGGCGCTTTACAAGAAGCTGAGCCAGGACAGCGCCGGCGAATACATCGATATCTCGCTGTTTGATTCGTGCCTGCCCTATCACGATATTGCGCTCATGCAGGTCTGCGTCGGAAGCGGGAAAGTCAATCCGACGCGCAACGGTAACGAGCACCCGCAGGTGGTTCCCTACGGGGTCTACGAGGCACCCGACGCGGCATTCGTGCTTGCCGCTGGCACCGAAGTGCTGTGGGGCCGCCTCAGCCGGCTGCTGGACGATGCCCTGGGGGCCAGCACCGAAGATCTCAGTACCAATGCGCAGCGGATCAAGGCCCATGGCATCGTGCGCCAGCGCGTTGAAGCCTGGTCAAGAGGCCTGGGATCGGCCCGCAGGACAATCGAGGCGCTGAAGGCTGCAGGCATTCCGGCAGGTCCGGTGGAACCAGTCAGGAATGTACCCAGCAGCGAGCTGGCCCGCTCGCGCCGTTCATTCGTCAGCATGGAAGACCCGGTCATGGGTCGGATCAGCATTCCCGCCACACCCTTCCGATTTTCTGACACGAATACCGAGCCGCGCAAACGCGCGCCGGGATTGGGGGAACACACGGCCGAGATCGCGGCAACGCTCGCGCAGACAAAAGCATGACTGGGGAGACGCGATTGCGTGATGCCCGGCTGCGGTTCGATGGTTTATTCAGATTTCAGGTGAGAGTTCATGGCGATCGTTGAATTGAGACATGTCGGCAAGCGCTACCCGGGGAGTACATCGCTGGCCGTCGAAGATTTCAACCTGGTGACGCAGGACGGCGAATTCGTCGTCCTCGTGGGGCCTTCCGGGTGCGGCAAATCGACGACCATGCGCATGATCGCGGGTCTGGAGGACCATACGCACGGCGACATCCTCATTGATGGGGTGAACGTCAACGGCGTCGAGCCGAAGGATCGCGATATTGCGATGGTGTTCCAGAGCTATGCGCTGTACCCGCACATGAGCGTGCGCGAGAACATGGGGTTCTCGCTCAAGCTGAAGAAATTCGGCAAGACCGACATCCTGGAGCGCGTGGAAAAAGTCGCTCGGATTCTCGGAATCGAGAAGCTGCTGGAGCGCAAGCCACGCGAACTCTCCGGGGGGCAGCGTCAGCGCGTCGCGCTCGGGCGGGCCATCGTGCGGCAGCCGCAGGTCTTTCTGATGGACGAGCCGCTTTCCAATCTGGATGCGAAGCTGCGTGTGGACATGCGTGCAGAGATCATCAAGCTGCACCGGACCCTGGGCGTCACCACCTTCTATGTGACGCACGACCAGACCGAGGCGATGACCATGGGACAACGCGTCGCAGTAATGCGCGATGGCCTGGTCCAGCAGATCGATACGCCGAATAATCTGTACCAGAGGCCCGCCAATCGGTTCGTTGCAGGCTTCATCGGGACACCCTCCATGAACTTTCTGGAAGCGACGCTGGACGGCGACCGCGTGGTCGGCGAGAACTTTTCACTCGTCCTGGACGAGACCGGTTGTGCCGCCGCCAGGGATCATGCGCAGATCTGCGTCGGAATACGCCCCGAGCACCTGCACCTGTCGCGGCGGGACGATCATTCCTGCCGTCTGACTGGCACCGTCGAGGTCATCGAGCCTCTGGGCGCCTTCACCTTGATGCAGGTACGGGTTGGAAAGACCGTGATGACGGCGCAGATCGAGCCCGGCCGTCGGGTCGCGATGGGCGACGCGGTGGCTGTTGCCTGCAGCGCCGACAAACTGTATCTGTTCGACACGAAGGACAACCTGCTCCTGAAGGGCATCGATCTTCAGGAGGATTCAGACCTGCCGTGGTGAACGCGCGGTGGGGCTATTTCTCGCCGCGCCGCGAGCGCATCGTGTCGAGCGCTTCAGGGCTTTCAGCGTCCTGCGCATAGACGCGATTGGCGAGCACGTCCATCACCTCGGCGTTGCGCGTCATGAGCGAGAAGTAATGCTTGACCGAGCCGACGGCACGCGTCGGCAAGGCGGCGAGCTTTTGCGCGTGGCACAGCGCTTTGTCGAGCACCGGCTGCCCGTTGCTGAGGATATCAGCGAGCCCGATGGCAACCGCCTCAGTGCCGTCGAATGGCTCGGCACCGAATGCGATGCGCCGCGCCCTGACGAGGCCGACCCGGTCCACGAGCGTGCTCAGGCCGAAGCCGGGCAGCCAGCCAAGCGACACTTCTGGCAGTCCCCAGCGCGCCTGTGGGCTGGTCACCACCAGATCGCAGGATATCGCGAGCATCAGGCCACCACCCAGTGCAAAGCCGTCTACAGCTGCGACGACCGGTTTGGACATCAACGGAATCGAGCGCACGAATGCGCCCATCTCCAGATTCAGGCGTGAAACGGCATCGCGGTCGTCGCCCGAGAATTCCTTGAGATCCGCCCCTGCGCAAAAGCCTTTGCCCGCACCTTGGATCACAATCGCCCGCACGGCTGTTTCATTGGACAGCTGCGCCAGTGTGGCGGTGAGCCCGGAGAGCAGTTCAGAGCCGAGGGCATTACGCCGCTCTGGCCGGTCAAGGGTGAGAATGGCCACGGATTCGCGCTGCTCGATTTGGACATAATGCATAGACGGCAACCCCCCTTTTCGTTGAGTAGGGAACACCTTCTCAGGATACTGCGTCCTCAGCTTTCTCAGCATCATAAAATGGCGGCTGTTGATTCGAAATCAAATGCAAGAGCGTTCGGGATGGAGCCAAAAGAGGCCGTGGATGCTGAGAAACCGGTGGTGGTGATCCGTGTCTAGAATGTGGCTGAGTGCCGTCTTCATGTTGCTGGCCGGATGCGCCGCCCAGCCGTCGCCGGCCGTGCGGCCATCCCTATCAGGGTCGGCCCCGGCGGCGCCCATAATTGTTTTGGATCCAGGGCATAATCCGGCCGACGGTGGGGCGACCAGCGTTCGTGGCACCAGAGAGATCGGCTACAACGACCGCTTTGTGGCTGAGCTTGCACCTGCTCTGCGTGCAGCTGGGTGGCGCGTCAGGGTGACGCGGGCACCGGGCGAATCGATCAGCCTCGTGGGCCGCGCCCAGTTGGCTGATGAGCTGCGGGCGAACCTCTTTTTATCCGTGCACCACGACTCGGTGCAACTGAGGTGTCTGCGCCAGATCACGAAGGAAGGGCGCCCCGCGTTCGAGACCCTCAGACCCACCGGTGGATATTCGCTGTACGTCTCCAAAGAGAATCCGGACTTCACACTGTCCTATCGGTTCGCCACGCTGCTCGGAGAGCAGTTTCGTTCGCTCGGACGATCACCCATGCTTGAGCATGCCGGAACGACTTGTGGAGAAAACCGCCCGCTGCTGGACGCGCGACTGGGCATTTATCAATACGACCATCTAGCTGTGCTGAGGCACAGTAATGTGCCTGCCGTATTGCTGGAGGTCGGCGTCATCACGGATGCGCAAGACGAGTCCTATGTGAATGACGCCGGTAACCGGCGCAGGATGATTGCCGGAATCGTCCGGGCGGTTCGCGTGTGGATCGCTCAAAATGAAACATCGGTGCGACGTTAAACAAAATTGCATGCCAAGGTGGAGGTCAGTCAGTCCGCAAAATCATGGATTGCTCCAAGGCTTACGGGATCTGGATAGGGTGAATTATCACCCCGGTGGTGGTACTCTGTCGCAAGCACCAGCGCAGCTAGCCGCCAAAAATGGAACAGAGGCCTGATCATGACCACGACACATCTGCTGTCTGAATCCGATAGCTCGCCGCTGTCGCCCTGGTGGATACGGACGATTCTGATCGTCATGGTGTTTGGCTTTGCGGTCTTGATCGCAATTACCGTGCTTGGGTACGATAAAGCGCCACCCATTCCCGGAAAAACGGTCGATCCTCAAGGGCAGACCTTATTTACTGGCAGTGACATCCGGGCCGGACAAGAGGTATTTCTTAAATATGGCCTGATGGACAATGGTTCCATCTGGGGCCATGGGGCTTACCTGGGCCCCGATTACTCTGCCGAAGCACTGCATCATATTGGTCTGGATACGGCTGCTTCACTGGCACAAAGCCAATATGGCAAGCCGGTCTCCGCGCTTGATCCGCAGCAACAGGCGGCTGTGCATGCACAGGTTGCTGTGCTCCTGAAGAAAAATCGCTATGATGCCGCCGCCGATACATTGCAGCTTACGCGGCCGGAGGCGGACGCCTGGAGCCAGCAGGTCAAATATTGGACGAACTACTTCCAGCACCCAGCCACCAATGGCGGACTCAAACCTGGGCTGGTTTCCGATCCGAAAGAGCTGCACCAGTTCACGGCGTTCGTGACGTGGGCGGCATGGGCATCAGTCGCCGATCGTCCGGGCTACGGCTATTCTTATACAAACAATTTTCCCTACGATCCATTAGTTGGGAACACGCCGATTTCCGGCGCATTTCTGTGGAGCGCTCTGAGCCTCCTGGTGTTATTGGCCGGCATCGCGACGGTTCTATTGATGTTCGGAAAATTCGACTATTTGGGCTGGATCTCCCGCGGTCACGATCTTCAACCAAGCATCATCCCCGGCCATGCCAGTCCAGGCCAGCGCGCGTTAGTCAAGTTTTTTGTGGTGGTGGCACTGCTGTTTCTGTTCCAGACTTTGGTTGGGGGCGCGACAGCGCATTACCGCGCAGACCCTGGTAGTTTCTATGGCTTTCAACTCGAGGATATCTTCCCGAGCAATCTGATGCGCACCTGGCATCTGCAAAGTGCCATTATGTGGATTGCAACTTCTTACGTCGCCGCAGCCCTGTTCCTCGGCCGGTCGTTGCGTTCGGACGAGCCGCGCGGCTTGGCGGTGTGGGCGCACTTCCTATTTGTCGCATTCGCATTGGTTATTTGCGGGAGCCTGCTGGGCGAGTGGGCGGGGATGTCCAATCTGCTCGGCAAATGGTGGTTCTGGCTGGGTGATCAGGGTTGGGAGTACCTTGAGTTGGGCCGTATCTGGCAATATCTGCTGGTGATTGGTCTGCTGGTTTGGTTTGCTGTACTGTATTGGATAGCTCGGCCCAGCAAGATCGCCAAGCCCGATGCGCGCCCAATTGTCCGCATGTTTTTGTGGGCCGCACTGTCTATACCAGTATTCTATATACCAGCGCTCTTCTATGGTGCGCATACTAACTATACAGTGGTGGAGACCTGGCGGTTCTGGATCATCCATCTGTGGGTAGAGGGGTTCTTCGAATTCTTCGCGACGACGGTAGTGGCATTGATGTTCTACCAGCTTGGGCTTGCCAGCCGCAACGTAGCATTGCGGGTGATTTATCTCGACGCCATTCTGTACTTCCTCGGGGGACTGATAGGCACGGGTCACCACTGGTACTTCGTAGGTCACGTTCAATTCAATATGGCGATGTCAGCATTGTTCTCGGTGCTGGAAGTAGTACCGCTCACACTGTTGACTTTGGACGCCTGGGACTTTGTCAGTTCGACTCGTGGCAAGGCCGGTATTGATGGCAAGCAAACCCACGTACCACATAAGTGGACCTTCTATTTCCTGATGGCGGTAGGTTTCTGGAACTTTGTCGGCGCAGGTATGCTGGGATTCCTGATCAACCTGCCCATTATCAGTTACTACGAGGTCGGTACACAGTTGACACCGAATCACGGCCATGCCTCTTTGATGGGCGTGTTTGGCATGCTGGCAATCGCATTGGTGGTGTTTGTTTTGCGCCAGACTGCAAGTGAAAGGGATTGGCCTGGTATCGAAAAACATCTCAAGGTCGCGTTTTGGGGCACCAATATCGGCTTGGCCATGATGCTCGTCATGAGCCTGTTCCCCAGTGGCGTGCTGCAAATGTGGGACGTGATGGAGCATGGCTATTGGCATGCGCGCAGCATGACCTACATGGGCATGGAGCGCTCCCATCTGATTGAATGGTTACGCCTGCCTGGTGACTTGGTATTCATTATTTTCGGTGCGATTCCATTGGTGGTCGCGACGGCCAAGGGCTGGATGAGCGTGCGGGCGGCAGCTACTCAGTAGTCCTGGACAACCTGGGTCGAATCGCCCCCGGAGGCTCGGCTTTACATGTCGCCCGTCATGAACACTGGGGGAGGCGTCACCCGCACACGCACCCAGAGTATCTGCGCCTGCGCGTTTTGCCGAACTGGGTGCATCTTATGCGCGGTGTATCACAGCACAAAGGCCTCAACACAAAGGCCTCAAGTGAGATGATAGCCATACCCTAAGCTCCTGGTTTTGGACGCAGCCAAGGCGGGTGTATTTAGGGTATAGGGCGTTGTGCCAAATAGTGCCAAAATGGCAACCTGCAAAAAGGGCCACCCGTTTAGGTGGCCCAGTTGCGCGGAAACCCACATGAATTCTTGGTGGAGACGAGGAGGATCGAACTCCCGACCTTCGCATTGCGAACGCGACGCTCTCCCAGCTGAGCTACGTCCCCGAAAGAGCAGAATTCTATCACAGAAAATTCCTGTGGGTCGCCACCCGCTGCGGCGGCGATATAATGCCTGTTTGTCTTTCCTCTGGCTATTTCGGAGCCCCATGAGCACAACCATACTCGAGAATCTGCCGGTCGGGCAGAAGGTCGGCATCGCCTTTTCCGGTGGCCTGGATACCAGTGCAGCGCTGTTGTGGATGAAGAACAATGGGGCTCTGCCCTATGCCTACACGGCCAATCTGGGTCAGCCCGACGAGGCTGATTACGACGAGATCCCGCGCAAGGCGCTGCGCTACGGCGCGCAGGGTGCGCGCCTGGTGGACTGCCGGGCGCAACTGGTGGCCGAAGGCATTGCGGCCTTGCAGTGCAACGCCTTCCATGTGTCCACGGCCGGGGTGACTTACTTCAATACCACCCCGCTGGGGCGCGCCGTAACGGGCACCATGCTGGTGTCGGCCATGCGTGAAGACGATGTGCACATCTGGGGCGACGGCAGCACGTTCAAGGGCAATGACATCGAGCGTTTCTACCGCTATGGGCTGCTGACCAATCCGGATCTCAAGATCTACAAGCCCTGGCTGGACCAGCGCTTCATCGATGAGCTGGGCGGACGTGCGGAGATGTCCGTGTATCTGCAGGAAAACGGCTTCGACTACAAGATGTCGAAGGAAAAGGCTTATTCCACAGACTCCAACATGCTGGGCGCCACGCACGAGGCGAAGGACCTGGAGCACTTGAACTCCGGCATTCGGATCGTGGACCCTATCATGGGAGTGCCATTCTGGAAGCCGGCGACTGACGTCAAGGCTGAAGAGGTCACGATCCGGTTCCACGAGGGACAGCCGGTCGCGCTCAATGGTGTCGAGTTCTCTGATGCCGTTGCGCTGATGATGGAGGCCAACCGCATTGGCGGGCGCCATGGGCTGGGGATGAGCGATCAGATCGAGAATCGCATCATCGAGGCCAAGAGCCGGGGCGTCTACGAGGCTCCGGGTATGGCGCTGCTGCACATTGCCTATGAGCGTCTGGTGACTGGTATCCACAACGAGGACACCATCGAGCAATACCGCATCAATGGCATCCGCCTGGGCCGGCTGCTCTATCAAGGTCGCTGGTTCGATCCACAGTCCATCATGCTGCGGGAGACGGCTCAGCGCTGGGTCGCACGCGTCATCACGGGCGAAGTCACGCTGGAACTGCGCAGAGGCAACGACTACTCCATTCTGGATACGCGTTCGCCGAATCTGACCTATCACCCCGACCGCCTGACCATGGAAAAGGGCGAATCCATGTTCTCGCCGCTGGACCGCATCGGGCAGTTGACCATGCGCAATCTCGACATCGTGGACACGCGCGAGAAGCTTTTCACCTATACCCAGGTGGGGCTGCTGTCCAAGACGGGCGAGTCGGATATCCCGCAGATCAAGCAGGACATCAAGGACGATTGAGCCCCGGTTTCAATTGGGCGCATGATCAGCGGGCTGCCTTCGGGCAGCCCGTTTTTCGCGGGGGGAATCAGGCGGCCGAAGATAGAGGTGCTTGTTCGCCACCCGCCGCTTCCTGCGGCGGACCGTCGTCGCCCACATCAGTGGTTTTCAGATGGTTGCTTTCAGCAAAATCACAGGCGAATTTCCAGGCCAGCGGCTCAAGCTGGCGCAGGCGATGGTCGATCAGGACGCAGGGCACGCCATCCACGACACGGGGCGTGGCATACGGCGAGTAAGCCAGCGGATTCCGCGGCAAACCCGCCGGTTTGAAGGAGGACAACACGCCTGCCAGTCGTTCTGCCCAGTCGCTGGGCCGGAACCGCTGGCCCTCCAGGGTTCTACCGTGGATGATCAAATGCCGGACAGGGTGGTTCATGTTGTTTCCAAAGGCGGGATGCACCCGGAATCGCCGGGTGAGCTTTCCCGATGCTGGTGCACGACTTCCCCTTCGCCGCGCATTGTATCCGATCGAAGTTTTGCGCGTGTCAGGGGCGCACGGTAAGATGGACGTTTTACACAGGGTTTCTCATGTCCAGCGCCAACCCCACCGGGCCCTTGCGTCATTTTTTGCAGTTGCGTGATTTTTCCGAAGACGAGATCCACTATGTCATCGACCGCGCACGGCTCATCAAGGATAAATTCAAGCGCTATTTGCCCCACCACACGCTGCACGATCGCAATCTGGCTATGGTGTTCGAAAAGGCCAGCACACGGACGCGGGTGTCGTTCGAGGCGGGCATGTACCAGCTCGGCGGCTCGGTCATCTATCTGACGACCCAGGGTTCGCAGTTGGGACGCTCGGAGCCGATAGAGGACACTGCCCGGGTGATTTCGCGCATGGTCGACCTGGTGATGATCCGGACTTTCGAGCAGACCAGGATCGAACGGTTTGCCGCCCACTCCCGGGTGCCCGTCATCAACGGCCTGACGAACGAATTTCATCCGTGCCAGATCCTGGCCGATATCCTCACCTTCGTCGAGCATCGTGGTTCCATCCGTGGCAAGACCGTGGCCTGGATCGGTGACGCGAACAACATGGCGTATACCTGGCTGCAGGCTGCCGAGCTGCTTGGGTTCACGCTGCATGTGTCGGGGCCGGTCGGCTACAAGCTGGATCCCTTGCGGGTGGGGGCACTGCCAGCGTCCGTTGTGCGCGAATTCGACGACCCAGTGGATGCGTGTCGGGGAGCGGATCTGGTCACGACGGATGTCTGGACCAGCATGGGCTACGAGGCCGAGAACGAGGCACGACGTTTGGCCTTTTCCGATTGGTCGGTAGATGCGCGTCTCATGGCGGCTGCCAACGCGGATGCGGTCTTCATGCATTGTCTGCCGGCGCACCGTGGTGAAGAGGTCGCCGGTGACGTCATCGACGGGCCACAGAGCGTGGTCTGGGACGAGGCTGAAAATCGCCTGCATGTGCAAAAAGCGCTGATGGAGTTTCTGCTGCTGGGGCGGCTGGCGGCCTGATGATCCACATGCTGCCTGGCGCCAATCGGCCGGGTGGCGATGTGGTGGCCGGTCTGGGTGGCCGGAAACGAAAAGGACGCGCAAGGCGTCCTTTTTCAGTTCAAGCCGGTTCCGGTGATCAGGCAATCGCCTTGATCGCGGCCGACAGGCGGCTCTTGTGGCGCGCGGCCTTGTTCTTGTGGATGATCTGCTTGTCTGCCACGCGGTCGATGACGCTGGTGGCTTGCTTGAAGACGTCGTTGGCAGTTGCCTTGTCACCGGCTTCGATGGCCTGGCGCACGCGCTTGATCGCGGTGCGCAACATCGAGCGCATGCTGGCGTTATGTTTGTTGTGGGCAACGGCCTGGCGGGCGCGTTTACGGGCTTGTGCAGAATTGGCCATAGGGTGATTCGTTAACCTTGGGTTGGAAACGGCTGCTTGAACTGTAATGCAAAGACAGAAGATTCTATCTTAGGACTGCCGCCGTGTAAAGTCTCTCGGGCGAAAACCGAATAAAAACAAGGTGCTGAAGTACGCCAACCCCGACGCCAGCAGTACCACCATCAGCCAGCCCACTCGCTGCGCGGGATGGTGCCCCAGCGCGATCCAGTCCAGATGGCGCTGCGCCCACATCAGTACCAGTCCCAGCGTGACCAGGGACGGCACGATGCGCAACATGAAGCGTGACCACCCAGGCAGCGGGACATACAGACCGCGCCGGCGCAGCAGGATCACCAGACTGAGGGCGTTGGCGCTGGCCCCCAGCCCGATCGACAGCGCCAGCCCCGCGTGGGCTAGCCAGGGCACCAGCACCACGTTCATGAGTTGGGTGAAGGCCAGGACGGCGATGGCAATCTTCACCGGAGTGCGGATGTCCTGTTTGGCATAAAAGCCGGGAGCCAGGATCTTGATGGCCAGCAGACCCAGCAGGCCCACCGCGTAGGCCATGACGGCCAGGCGCGTCTGGGCCACGTCGTGTGCGGCGAAGGCGCCATAGTTGAACAGAGTGGCCACCAGTCCGTCGGACAGCATGGCCATGCCCAGGGCTGCTGGCAGTCCCAGCAGCAGGACCAGGCGCAGTCCCCAGTCAAGCAGGGCGTTGTAGCGGGCCTGGTCCTGGCGCGCGTGAGCGGCCGACAGACTGGGAAGCAGGACTGTGCCGAGCGCCACACCCAGTAATGCGGTGGGAAATTCCATGAGCCGGTCGGCGAACGACAGCCAGGTGACGCTGCCCGGAGTGAGCCAGGTAGCGATGTTCGTGTTGATCAGCAGTGAAAGCTGGGCAACCGAAACCCCCAGGGTGGCCGGCAGCATCTGGCGCAGAATGCGGTGAACGGTGGGGTCTCGCCAGGCGGCGCGCAGGCCGTCGTTCCAGCGCGGCAGCAATCCCAGCCTGGCCAGTGCTGCCCATTGCATGGCCAATTGCAGTACCCCGCCAATCATGACGCCGGCCGCCAGGGCGTGGATGGGTTGCGACAGATGGGGCGCGAGCCACAGGCTGGCGCCTATCATGGACAGGTTCAGCAGCACCGGGGTGATGGCCGGTATCGCAAAGCGGCTGAAGGTATTCAGCACGCCCGAGGCGAACGCCACCATGGACATGCAGATGATGTAGGGGAACATCAGCCGCGTCATCCAGACGGCTTCCTGGAATTCGTGGCTGCGTGAGGCTTCGCGCATGCCCGTGGCCATGGCGGTCACGACCCAGGAGGCGCCCAGGATACCCAGCAGGGTTACCCCGCAGAGCGCTGCGAACAGCATGAGTGCCACCCGGTCCAGCAGATGCCTGAGTGCGGCATGATCGCCGCGCTGGCGGACTTCACCCAGGATGGGGACGAAGGCCTGGGAGAAGGCGCCTTCGGCGAACAGGCGGCGCAGCAGGTTGGGGATACGGAAGGCCACCCAGAAGGCATCGGTGAGCGGCCCCGCCCCGAACACGCTGGCGATGAGCACATCGCGCACCATGCCGGTCACGCGGGAAAACAGAGTCAGGCCGCTGATCGTGGCCGCCGATCGCAGCAGGCTCATGCGACCCTAACGAGGTGCCATCCGGATGGCACCATCCAGCCGGATCGTTTCACCGTTGAGCATCTCGTTGTCCAGGATGCTGAGCACCAGCTTGGCGTAGTCTTCCGGGCGCCCCAGGCGCGACGGGAAGGGGACGCTGGCCGCGAGCGAGTCCTGGACGTCCTGGGGCATGCCAAAAAGCATGGGAGTGCCAAAGATGCCCGGGGCAATGGTCATGCAGCGGATACCCAGCTTCGACAAGTCGCGTGCGATAGCCAGCGTCATGCCTACGATGCCGGCCTTGGACGCGGCGTACGCGGCCTGTCCGATCTGTCCGTCGTAGGCGGCCACGGATGCCGTATTGATCAGCACTCCACGTTCACCCGAAGCCTGCGGCGTGTTGCCAGCCATGGCCTGGGCGGCGAGGCGTGCCATGTTGAAGCTGCCCACCAGATTGATGTCGATCACGCGCTTGAAAAGCGCCAGGTCGTGTGGCCCCTGTTTGCCGACGATGCGAGCGGCTGGTGCGATGCCTGCGCAATTCACCAGCCCCCACAGCGGGCCTTGGGCGAGCGCCGTGTCCACGGCAGTCTGCGCATCGGCTTCCGCCGTCACGTTGCAATGCACGTAGGTGCTGCCGAGTTCATGGGCCAGTGCCTGGCCGGCTTCATCCTGAATGTCGGCCAGGACGACCTGCGCGCCCTGCGCGACGAGCGCACGCGCCGTTCCGGCCCCCAAGCCCGAGGCGCCGCCCGTGATGATGAACTGTTTGTCCTGGATGTCCATGGTGTCGTGAGCTTCGGTCAGGCGGTGTGATAGGAGCGCAGGATGTCGAGAATGCGCGTGCGAATTTCGTCCACGGTGCCCACGCCGGAGATCTGGGCATAGTGTGGTGCAGCCTGGTCGCCGGTGGCGGCCCAGCTTGCGTAATAGTCCACGAGCGGGCGTGTTTGCTCGCGGTAGACCGCAAGGCGGTGGCGCACGGTGTCTTCGTGATCGTCCGCGCGCTGGATCAGCGCTTCCCCTGTCTCGTCGTCCAGCCCTTCGTGCTTGGGCGGATTGAAACGGATGTGGTAGGTCCGGCCGCTGGCGACGTGGATCCGCCGTCCGCTCATGCGTTCGATGATCTGTTCTTCCGGGACTGTGATCTCGATCACATAATCCAGAACCACGTGGGCCGACTTCAGGGCATCGGCTTGCGGGATGGTGCGCGGAAAACCGTCGAACAGGTAGCCACGCTTGCAATCCGGCTGCTGCAGCCGGTCGCGCACCAGTCCGATGATGATGTCGTCGGAAACCAGTCCGCCGCTGTCCATGACCTTCTTGGCTTCGAGCCCCAACGGAGTCTGCGCCTTGACCGCCGCACGCAGCATGTCGCCAGTCGAGATCTGAGGGATCCCGAAGGCCTCGGTGATGAATGCAGCTTGTGTGCCTTTGCCTGCGCCTGGGGGCCCCAGCAGTATCAAACGCATGATTTCCTCCCAAAGTTGCTCATTCTTGAATTTTCCCGATTATGCCGCAAGGCCGCTGCCCGCGCATGGCGTCAGGTCGGCGGTCGGTGTTTCTCTGACTGGAACAGGGCCTGCACGCGCGCCAGGTCATCGGCCGTGTCGACGCCGCGTGCCGGTGCCGATGCCGCCTGGTGCACCACGATCCGAAAGCCTTGTTCCAGCGCGCGTAGTTGCTCCAGGGATTCCACCTTCTCGAGCACGCCAGAGGGCAGGGTGGGGAATCGCCGCAGGAAGCCGGCGCGATAGGCATAAAGTCCGATGTGGTGCCAGGCGGGCAGCCCGGGAGCCAGACGTTGTTCGCCGTCTGCCAGCGCGTCGCGGTGCCAGGGGATGGGGGCGCGCGAAAAATACAGAGCCTGGCCGCTCGCGTCGCAGACGACCTTGACGGCATTCGGATCGAAGAGCGTGCGAGGGTCGTGGATGGGGCTCGCACAGGTCGCGATTGCTGCATCGGGGTGTTGCGCCAGCAACAGCGCCACGGCGTCGATGAGGGACGGTTCTATGAGCGGCTCATCACCCTGGACGTTGACGACGATTGCCTCGTCGTCCAGGCCCAGCGCGGTGGCGACCTCGGCCAGCCGGTCTGTGCCGGTCGGGTGGTCAGTGCGCGTCAACAATGCCTCGACCCCGTGTTGGCGCGCGGCTTGCGCAATGGATTCGTGGTCGGTGGCGATCAGTACCCGGGTTGCAGCCGAGCGGGCCGCCTGGCGGGCAGTGCGCACCACCATGGGCAGACCGCCGATGTTCAGCAGCGGCTTGCCCGGCAGCCGAGTTGAGCCGGCTCGCGCGGGGATGACGACGAGGAAGCTCATACTCCG
Organism: Castellaniella sp.; assembly: GCF_004321985.1. Classification (GTDB taxonomy): domain Bacteria; phylum Pseudomonadota; class Gammaproteobacteria; order Burkholderiales; family Burkholderiaceae_B; genus Castellaniella. The sequence goes on from NZ_SCQN01000044.1 coordinate 119,100, forward strand.
TGCGCAGGCGCGGGATCCAGTGATCGGGCCTCGTCGGGCAGCATGACCGGGACGCCGTCGCGAATCGGGTAGGCCAGCCTGTCCGCTGAACAGATGAGTTCCTGGAGTTCGCGGTCGAAACGCAGAGGCCCCTTGCACACGGGGCACACGAGGATCTGCAGCAGGCGGTTTTCCATGGGCGTGGCGTTGCAGTCAGTGGCAAAGCTTAGAGTTTAATGCCTGTTGCCTGGCTTGTGCGTGGCGCGTCTGCCCCCGCCGCGCAGCGATGCCTGGAGGGCGTCCAGCCATGACGGGTCGTCGAACACTGGCTCGGCCTGCACCACCCACAGCCTTGGATCGTGCGGTGGGCTGCATTTGACGGCGTCCTTGGGGGTGATGAGGATGGGCGTGTCAGGCCACCCCAGGATCTGTCCGGATGTCAGATGCCCGTGATCGGGCAGGCGCAGCGTGCGGGAGAGCTCCAGCCCGGCCGCCCTCAGCATGGTGAAGAACCGCTCGGGCTGGCCGATGCCCGCAGCCGCGCCGCAAACTCGATTGACCGGTTGTGCAAGCCACGCACTCCAGCTCGTGCAGATTCCGGTCGACAGCTGGGTCAGGCTGTGCGGCTGGAGTCTCATGGTGATCGTGTTCCTTGTGCAACCCGCGCGTTCGCTGGAGGTGGCGTCGGCGCTGAGGTTGGTGATCAGCCAGTCGGCTTGGTCTAGCCGTTCGGGTGGCTCCCTCAGGGGTCCGGCTGGCAGCAGCCGGCCGTTGCCGGTGCCGCGGGCGTCCTGCACGATGACTTCCACGTCGCGTGCCAGTGCCCGGTGCTGGAGCCCGTCATCGGCAATCAGCACGTCGGTTTCCGGGTGGGCCGCCAGCAGGGCCTGGGCCGCCAGGGTGCGTTTGGGATGTACGGCCACCGGTGCATGGGTAGCCTGGTGCAGCAGGGCAGGTTCATCCCCCAGATACCGCGCCGAGGGATCCTCGTCGCTCAGGTGCGGTGTTGCACCGATGTGGATTCCGTAGCCTCGGCTGACCAATCCAGGGTGCCAGCCGCCGTCCTGCAGAGTCTTGCATATTGCTGCCGCTACGGGGGTCTTGCCGGTGCCGCCGACGAGAATGTTGCCGATCACGATGACGGGTACTGGTGCCCTCCAGGCGGTGCGTGCCTGGGCCCGCATGCGCCGTTCCGCGATCATGCCGTAGAGCCAGGAGAGTGGCAGCAGCGCAGTGCTGAGTGCACCGCAGCGACTCCAGATGCTCAGCAGGAAGTCCTCTGCGGTGCGATTCACGGCCTGGTTTGCGTGAGGAAGTGCACGCGGGTGATGTGAGCCAGGCGAGCGGCCTCCAGCGCGCGTACGACCGACGCATGGGTCGCGAGCGCGTCGGCGTCGATCCGCAGCGCGGCGTCGGGCCTGGCCTGGGCCGCTTGCTGCAGGGCGTCCGCGAGGCTTTGGTCCGTGTCAGCGTTCACGTAATCGCCATCCAGCGCGTAAAGGCCATCGCGGCTGATCGCCAGTGTCAGCACCGGGGTCTGGTCGGGTGTCGCGGCTGCGGCTTGCGGCAGCGCGATATCGAGTTGCCGCTGCTGGGTGAACGAGGTCGAGGCGGCCAGGAAGATCAGGATCACCATCAGCACGTCGATGAGCGGGATCAGGTTGATCTCGGGTTCCTCGTGCCCGGTGTCGTGGCGGAAGTTCATGACGGGTTGCGCCGGCTGATGAGTCGGTTCAGGGTTCCGGCCTCGCGTTCCATGGTGTGCAGGAAATAATCCACGCGCGAGCGAAAGTACCGGTGAAATGCTAGTGCCGGCACGGCGATCAGAATGCCGAACCCGGTGTTGTAGAGCGCAATCGAGATCCCGTGCGCCAGCAGGCTGGGGTCTCCGCTGTTTGGGGTATAGGCGCCGAAGATCTCGATCATGCCCACGACGGTGCCGAACAGCCCCAGTAGTGGTGCGATGACGGAGATCGTTGCCAGTGCCGGCAGGTAGCGGTTCAGCCTCCAGGAGATGTCGCGCCCGGTTTCCTCGATCGCCGACAGCCGCCAGGCGTCTTCCTGGTGACGCTGGGCGGCGACCTCCGCCAGGATGCGGCCCATGGGGCTACGCCGGGCGAGCCGCAGGATGGCGTCGGGTTCGTCCTGTTGCCGGCGCATGAGTTCAAGCACCTGTTCGGGCAGCCCTGGCGGCATGATCTGGCTGGTTCGCAGCGCCAGGAAACGTTCTATGATGATGGCCAGTGTGATGACCGAGGTGGCCACGAGCAGCCAGATGGGCCAGCCGGCCGCTTGGATGATGTCCAGCACGATCCATTTCCTTTGTGAGCGATGCGCCGCGATGTTGCGGACTCCTATTCTAAAGCGAGTGCAGCGTCATCCAGTGCCCTGAATGTTGGTTTCTCTGGGGCTGTGCGGACGCCCATATTGTGGAAGTCCATGCTGGTATTGGCTTTTTGGGCGGTATCCACAGTTTCTGTGGATAATTCTGTGCACAAGAGTGTCAAGGCGCACGTTTCATGCCTTTCAGCAGTCGATTGGCTACTTTTTGCACACTCTTGCACTTTTTTGTTCAGTCATATAAATCAGTACCTTGTGAGCTTTTCTTCATGTCGCTTTGGATGAGTTCCGCTGACAGGCTCGAAAATAGGCCTGTTTGACAGTGCGAGGCTTTCTGTGGATAGGTTTCGATGAATCTTGCCTTGCAAAGCCCTTTGGGGCGCGGTGAATCGCCCCAGGACGAAGTCCTGAGCGTGTCTGCGCTCAATCGCCGAGTGGCGGATGTGCTGGCCTCTTCGATTCCGCGCCTTTGGGTGGCTGGAGAGATCTCCAATTTCACACGCGCAGCGTCGGGCCACTGGTACTTCTCCATCAAGGATGAATCTGCTGCTGTGCGTGCCGTCATGTTCCGCGGCCGCGCGCAGACCGTCGGCTTCGTGCCGCAGGCGGGCGACCGCTTCGAATTCCGGGTCCAGGTGTCGCTCTACGAGCCCAGGGGCGATTACCAGGTCCAGGTCGAAGCATTGCGGCGGGCGGGGCGGGGCGACCTGCACGAGGCCTTCCTGAGGCTGCGTGACCGTCTGGTGCGCGAGGGGCTCATCGATGCCGCCCGGCGCCGCTCAGTACCAGTCATGCCGCGCACCGTGGGGGTCATCACGTCGCTGGCGGCCGCAGCGCTCCAGGACGTGTTGTCGGTCATGGCGCGGCGAGCCCCGCATGTGCGGGTCATCGTCTATCCAGCACAGGTGCAGGGCCGCGAGGCCGCCGCCCAGTTGTGCGCGGCATTGGATGCCGCGCTGGCGCGTGCCGAGGTCGATACCCTGCTGCTGGTGCGCGGCGGTGGCAGTCTCGAGGACCTGTGGTGCTTCAACGATGAGGCCCTGGCGCGGCGCATCGCGGCCAGCGCTATCCCCATCATCAGCGGGGTGGGGCATGAGACGGATTTCACGATTGCGGATTTCGTCGCCGACCTGCGGGCTCCGACGCCGACGGCTGCAGCCGAACTGTGCTGCGTGCCGCGTGATCAGGCGCTGGGCCAGGTCATGGCGCTTGCTGAGCGGCTCGATCGCGCGCAGCAGCGCCGTCTGGAACAGGCTGCGCTCCGTCTTGATCGGGCGGCCGCCCAACTCGTCTCCCCCGCGCAGCAGGTCCGTCTTCGCCGGCAGCGTCTGCAATGGGCCATGCAGCAATTGCAATCCGGCTTCCGGGGCCGGCTGCAGACACAGTCCCAGCATCTGCGCGCAGCACTTGGAACCCTGCGGGCCCTCGACCCCCGGGGCGTGCTGCAGCGAGGGTACGCCATCGTTCATCGGGCCGACGGGTCCATTGCCAAAAATGCGTTAGACTTGAAAACGGAGGAGCTGCTTGATATCGAACTGGCACAGGGCCGGGTTCCGGCACGGGTCGTCCGATCGTAAGGCGTGCTCCAGGCGCAGGCCCTTCGGGTCCGTCGCCTTTCGGTTCATTCAATGCTTTTGAAGGAAATGTTATGGCTTTTACTCTGCCGCCGCTTCCCTACGCGCTGGATGCGCTTGCGCCACATATCTCCAAGGAAACGCTGGAATTTCACTATGGCAAGCACCACGCCGGCTATGTCACGAAGTTGAACCAGGCCATCGAGGGCACGGATCTGGCGTCGCTCAGCCTTGAAGACATCATCCGCAAGGCCACCGGCGGCGTGTTCAACAATGCCGCCCAAGTCTGGAACCACACGTTCTACTGGAACAGCCTGTCACCCAAGGGCGGCGGTGAACCCAGCGGTGCCCTGCGTAAGGCACTGGAAGCCAAATGGGGCAGCGTGGATGCCTTCAAGAAGGCGTTTTCGGCTGCCGCAGGCGGCAATTTCGGTTCCGGCTGGACCTGGCTGGTGAAGAAGCCCGACGGTTCGCTCGACATCGTCAACACGAGCAACGCCGGCACCACCGTGAATACCAATGACAAGGCGCTGCTGACCTGTGACGTGTGGGAACACGCGTACTACATCGATTACCGCAATGCCCGTCCCACCTATCTGGAGCACTTCTGGAAACTGGTGAACTGGAACTTTGCGGCCGCTAACCTGGGCTGATTGACCTCGTGTCCGCCAGGGCCCGCCTTTGTGGCGGGCCTTTTCAATTGGGCCGTCTGGCGGCTGGAAGGGGCGGAATTCCCCGGACGGCAGCGCCCACCCCGATTCCGGACCGTGCGAACCAGCCCTGGTCCATTTCCAGCGCCGTGGTGATCGCGCTGGGTGGGCAGTGTGGTGCAAGGCTCAGAGGCTGCATGTCCTGGATCGAAACGATGCGGCCGTGCTCGTCGATGAAGGCGATCGACAGTGGTAGCAGCGTGTTCTTCATCCAGAAGCAATACAGATCGTCCGGCGGTCCGAGCATGAACAGCATGCCGCTATCCGCTGCCAGATGGGTCCGGCCCATGAGGCCCTCGCGCATGCGGTCCGGCGTATCGGCTAGCTCCGCATGGACCGTGTGTTCGCCAACTTCCAGCGAAACCATGGCCAGAGGAGGCTGCGCCGCAGCCGGCAAGCCCGGCAGAAGCATGAATGTCGTCAGCAGGATGGGTCGCAGCCAACGACAAAAAGCAGGGCGCCGATCGGGCCCTGCGCCGCAGTAAAATCGCAATGGTGTCCTGCTCAGGCAGCTGTGATGTTCAGGGCCTGTTTGCCTTTTGGACCTTGCGCGATTTCGAACAAGACCTTTTGACCCTCTTTCAGAGTCTTGAAGCCGTTCATCTGAATCGATGAAAAATGTGCGAAAAGGTCTTCGCCCCCATTGTCGGGAGTAATAAAGCCAAAGCCTTTGGCATCATTGAACCATTTAACCGTCCCGGTCAATTTCTGTGACGCTTCGGTACTTTCGATGGATTCCGACATGCAAACTGCCTCTCGACTATAGTGTAAGGTTCATACGGCCCCGGTCATCCGAGCGGATAATCGTAGGGACACGATGATCATGCTGAATTCGATGTCATTCAGTCAACTATGGAAACTACTAGGGAAGTCGCAGCCGATAGGGCTCACTTCCCTGATTTTGATGCATGCCGACCGTCATTCAGACCCAACGTGAACTGAGCAGCGAGGCGCTGCCGGTTCGTTTGGCGCCACCGCCGATGTATCAAGTCGTGCTGCTCAACGACGACTACACGCCCATGGATTTCGTGGTGCGCGTGCTGGAGGTCGTCTTTCACAAGAACGGCGCGGAGGCCGAGCGCATCATGCTCCAGGTCCACCACCAGGGGCGCGGTGTCTGCGGGATCTATACCCGTGACGTGGCGGCCACGCGGGTGGACAGGGTGTTGCGCATGGCGCACGCCGACCAGCATCCACTTCAGTGCTTGATGGAACCTGTGCCGGTTCCGTGAGTCTCACCCGGCGGGTAATCCCTGTGGGGAACCCGGTGGCCATTTAGTCATAGAATAGAAGCAACGGATTGGTTCACCCGCTCCGATATGCGATGGAGGAAGCGTGATTTCCGAAGAGCTTGAAGTCAGCCTGCATATGGCGTTCGTTGAAGCCCGCGCTGCGCGGCACGAATTCATCACCGTCGAGCACCTGCTCCTGTCCCTGCTGGATAACGCTTCGGCGGTGGAAGTCCTGCGCGCGTGCGCAGCGGATGTCGAACTGCTGCGCCAGGATCTACGCAAGTTCATCGCCGAGAACACTCCGGTTTTCCCGGGCGATGGCGAGGTCGACACACAGCCCACACTGGGCTTTCAGCGCGTCATTCAGCGCGCCATCATGCATGTCTCCTCCAATGGTTCCAGCAAGGCCGCAGTCACCGGTGCCAACGTGCTGGTGGCCATGTATGGCGAGAAGGACTCCCATGCCGTGTATTTTCTGGTCCAGCAGGGGGTGTCGCGGCTGGACGTGGTGAACTATCTGTCCCACGGCATCACCAAGATGCCCGAGGAGTCGGCAGCGCCTGAAAACGCGCGCCAGGAACCGCCGGCGGCCGACCCCAAGGCTGATCAACAGAAGTCGGCGCTGGAGACGTACGCCACCGATCTGAACGCGGAAGCCCTGAAGGGCAACATCGATCCGCTCATCGGTCGCGAGGACGAGGTCGAGCGCGTCATCCAGGTTCTGTGCCGCCGGCGCAAGAACAATCCTCTGCTGGTCGGCGAGGCCGGAGTGGGTAAGACGGCCATTGCCGAGGGCCTCGCATGGCGCATCACTCAGGGCGATGTACCCGAGGTGCTGCACGGCACCCAGGTTTACGCGCTGGACATGGGGGCGCTGCTGGCCGGCACCAAATACCGAGGCGATTTTGAGCAGCGCCTCAAGCTGGTCTTGAAGTCCCTGAGGGACAATCGCCAGGCGGTACTCTTCATCGATGAGATCCACACGCTGATCGGTGCGGGATCCGCCTCGGGCGGGACGCTCGATGCCTCCAACCTGCTCAAGCCCGCGCTCTCCTCCGGACAGTTGAAGTGCATTGGCGCCACTACCTACACCGAGTACCGGGGCATTTTCGAGAAGGATCATGCGCTGGCGCGGCGTTTCCAGAAGATCGACGTGCCCGAACCGTCGGTGGAGCAGACCATCCAGATCTTGCGTGGCTTGAAGGCGCGCTTCGAGGCTCACCATCAGGTGCGCTTTTCCGGGGCAGCGATCACGGCCGCAGCCGAGCTGGCGGCGCGCCACATCAGCGATCGCTTCCTGCCGGACAAGGCCATCGACGTCATTGACGAGGCTGGCGCAGCGCAGCGCCTGCTGCCCAAGTCGCGGCAGAAAAAACTCATCGGTCGCGCCGAGATCCAGGCCACCGTCGCGCGCATTGCACGGATTCCGCCGCAGAACGTTTCCACTGACGATCGTCATCGGCTGGCGACGCTGGAGCGTGACTTGAAGGCGGTGGTTTTTGGCCAGGACAAGGCCATCGCGGCGCTAGCGGCTTCGATCAAGATGGCGCGCTCTGGCCTGGGGCGACCCGACAAGCCCATCGGCTGCTTCCTGTTCTCCGGGCCGACCGGCGTGGGCAAGACCGAGGTCGCGCGCCAGCTCGCCTTTGTGCTCGGGATCGAACTGCTGCGCTTCGACATGTCCGAATACATGGAGCGACACACCGTTTCTCGTCTGATCGGTGCGCCTCCGGGGTATGTGGGGTTCGACCAAGGCGGGCTGCTGACGGAGGCCGTGGCCAAGCAGCCGCATTGCGTGCTGCTGCTCGACGAAATCGAAAAGGCTCATCCCGACGTCTACAACATCCTGCTGCAGGTCATGGATCACGGGACGCTCACCGACAACAATGGCCGCAAGACAGATTTCCGCAACGTGATTCTGGTCATGACCACGAACGCCGGGGCCGATACGCTCAACCGCAATACCATCGGTTTTGCGTCGCTTGAGCGCACCGGCGACGAGATGGCTGAAATCAAGCGCCTCTTCACCCCGGAATTCCGCAACCGACTGGATGCCATCATCGGTTTTGCGCCTTTGCCGCGTGAAGTCATCATGCAGGTGGTGGACAAGTTCCTGATGCAGCTCGAAGACCAGCTTCACGAAAAGCGTGTCGAGGCGATCTTTACACCTGCGCTGCGTGACTATCTGGCGCACGAGGGTTTCGATCCATCGATGGGAGCCCGCCCCATGCAGCGGTTGATCCAGGACACCGTTCGCCGAGCGCTGGCTGACGAACTGCTGTTTGGCCGGCTGATCCATGGAGGACCGGTCGAGGTCGATCTGGATGCGCAGGGCCACGTGGTCCTGAACTTCCCCGACGGCCCCTCCGACCGTGGGGCTGTACCTGCACCGTCGCGCCCCGAGCCTGAGCTCGTGGATTGATGCACGGCGGGGGGCCCCTGATCGCCTGCCCGCATTGCGGCGCCCTGCATCAGCGGGCGCCGCTCGCGCGCGGCGGTCGGGCGCTGTGCACCTGCTGTCACGCTGAGCTCTATCGCCAGGGCCGGCTGTCCGCTGAACAGTGGTATGCGCTTGCCTGGGCGAGCCTCATCGTCTTCGCGTGGGCGCAGGTCTTTCCAATTGCGGCTATTTCGGTACAGGGTCTGGATCTGCAGGTGACCTTCTGGGGGGCGCTGCGCGAGGCCTGGGACCGTGGCTATTACGGCGTATCGGTCCTGACGGGATTGGTGGGGTTCTGGCTGCCGCTGATCCGTATCGTGCTGACCCTGCGCAGCCTGCAGATCATCTTTTCGCGCTCGGACCCCGAGAGGCTGGTGCGGCCATTGCGCTGGCTGGAGCGGCTCACGCCGTGGGCCATGGCGTCTGTGCTGGTGCTGGCAATTCTGGTGGCGTTCGTCAAGCTCGCGGGGTTGGCCCATGTCCAGGTGGGTCCGGGCCTGCTCGGGTTTTTCGTTCTGATCTTCCTGCTGGCCGGGCTGAGCCGATGGGATGCGGCTGCACTCTGGCGCTTGGCCGAGGACCGCAGCCGGGTGCTTGTGTCCGGTGCGTTGGGCGTGGGTGCGGTCTGTGATCGCTGCGGAATGGTCCAGCCACCGCGGGGCTCAGAACGCTGCCGGCGCTGCCACGGGCATCTCCCGCACCGTGTCATCCAGCACCGGGGCGAGGTCTGGGCGTTGATGGTGGCGGCCGTGATCTTCTACGTTCCGGCCAATCTGCTGCCGGTGATGCGTGTGCAGACTTTGCTGGGGAGTACCGAGCATACGATCCTCGGCGGGGTGGTCGAGCTCTGGCGCATGGGCTCCTGGGATCTGTCCCTGATCGTGTTTGTGGCCAGTGTGATGGTGCCGGTGACCAAGCTGGTCGCACTGACTTTTCTGCTGCTTCACGAACATCCGGTCGGGGTTGGCGAGCAGCGCCGGCATACGCGCCTCTATGATGCGATCGAGCGGGTGGGGCAGTGGTCCATGCTGGACGTTTTCGTGGTGGTGTTGCTGGCTGCCATGGCGAACTTTCAGGGCGTTTCACAAATCTTCATCGGGCCTGCGGCGCTGAATTTCGGTATGGTGGTAGTGCTCACGGTCGCAGCCACGCTGCGCTATGATCCGCGCTGCGGGTGGGATTCATTACGGGAACCGATGCATGACTGAAGAACAGCTTCCGGAGCCATCTGCCGAATCGGCTCCGCCGCCGGTGCCTATCCTGGTTCCTGGGCGCGGGCTGCACTGGTCGTGGGTCTGGCTGGTGCCGTTGCTGGCGCTGGCGGTTGGCGTGTCGCTGGTGGCGTCGGTCTGGGTGCGGACCGGGCCGGTGATCACGGTCAGCTTCCCGACGGCGGCTGGTCTGGCCGTCGGCCAGACCAAGCTGCGCTACCGTGATGTCGAGGTCGGCGAGGTCAAGGACATCCGGGTGGCGCCGGATCGCCAGCAGGTGCTGGTGGACGTGCAGCTCAGGCGCGATGGTGCCAAGTACATCACCCAGAAGGACTCGAAGTTCTGGGTCGTGCGCCCACAGGTCAGCCTGGCCGGTGTGTCGGGCCTGAACACGCTGATTTCGGGCGAATACCTGAGCGTGGATGCGCCCACTCGCCTGGCAGGAGATCCTGTCTACGAGTTTCGCGGGCTGGAGAACCCCCCGGAGATCCTCTATGGGCAGGAAGGCACGCGCTTCGTGCTGCAGGCCGATGACTTGGGGTCGCTCACCGTGGGCTCGAGCGTCTATTACCGGCGCGTCGAGGTGGGGCGCGTCGTGAGCGATGGCATGGCACCGGACGGGCGCTCGGTCCGAGTGCAGATTTTTGTGCGCAAGCCCTATGACCACTACGTCACGTCCGACACGCGCTTCTGGAACAGCAGCGGGGTGGACCTATCCGTCTCGACCGAGGGTGTTCAGGTCCGTACTGGAGGCTTGGCCGCCGTTCTGAATGGCGGCGTGGCTTTTGCGCAGGCTGACGAGTCGGCGTCCTATGACGGTATCCCGGACACCCGGCCGGCCAAGCCGGATACCGTCTATACGCTGTTTGCGACGCGCGACGAGGCGCTGGCGGACCCGGACGGGGTGCCTACTCCCATTGAATTCCATTTCGATCAATCGGTGCGCGGCCTGAAGGTGGGCGCCATCGTGGATTTCCGCGGGATCACGATCGGCAAGGTCGTGGATATCGACGTCGAATACAACAACAAGCGCCGACGCTTTTATGTGAGAGTGCGTTCGTTGGTCTATCCGTCGCGCTTTGGCGATGCCTACCAGGCGTGGCGCAGGGCGGAACCGGGCAAGCAGGGGCAGGCGCTGCTCGACCCCTTGATCCAGCGGGGGTTGCGTGCTCAGTTGCGCTCTGCCAGCCTGTTGACCGGGCAGCAGTACATCGCGCTGGACTTTTTCCCCAACGAGAAGGTGGTGCCACCCGTCGACACGCCGCCAGCTGCGGGGAGCTACCTGGTTCCCACGGTAGCTGGAAGCTTTGACCGGTTGCAAGGCCAACTCGCGAACATTGTGGCCAAGCTCGACGCCGTGCCGCTCGATGGCATCGGGCAGGAGCTGCAGGCCAACCTGAAGACGTTGCGGTTGCTGTTGCAGCGCCTGAACGGCCAAGTGGCGCCGCAGGCTACCCGGACCCTGCAGTCGGCCCAGAAATCCCTGGATCGAGTAAGCCAGACCCTGAATCCGGACGCGCCCTTGCTGGGCGGCCTGCAGGGCACCTTGCAGGAACTTGATCGGGCCGCACGGGCGCTGCGCCAGCTTGCGGACACGCTCCAGGCCAACCCTGGGACCGTACTGCGAGGCCAGGCGCCGGACCGCTTGCACTAGGAGAGTTTCATGATCCGCAAAGCCTGGGTGGCATTGAGTGCCGTGGTGATGATGGCCGGATGCGCGGGGCCGTCCGTGCACTATTACAGTTTGGCTCCACCGGCGTATCGACCCGCGCCGGAGGTGGCTGCTCGCCAGGCAACCTACGGGCTGCGGTTGCAGGTTTCCGAGGTTCCGGCCGAGGTTGATCGGCTGCAATTGGTGGTTCGTGACTCCCCTTCGGCGCCATCCGTGCAGATGCTCAACCAGTCCCTGTGGGCCGCGCCCCTGCGTGACCAGATCCAGAGAGGCCTGTCGGCACGCGTCGCCGAGGTGCTCGGGGTACCGGATCTGGACCGCGTGCAAGGCCTGGCATCGGTGCCGGTTCGCGCAGTGACGGTGCGCGTGACACGGTTCGACCTGCTCTGGGGTAAGCGTGTGGTGCTGGAGGCTGACTGGACCGACCATGGCCCCGGCGCCCGCGCAGCCCGGCTGTGCCGGGCCGGCGTGTCCGTGCCGGCCGGTGCTGGGGTGGCAGCGCTGGTGGACGGGCAGCGACGGGCGTTAGGGGTGCTTGCACGCATGATTGCAGATCAAAGCTCCGTATCTGGTTCACCTGCAGATCAAGGGATTCTTTATTCGGGTTGTACCTGGTAAGATCAGGGGTTAACCATAATGGCATCATAAGGTACAACCCGGTAGTATGCCATTCGGGCCGAGGCGTCTCTCGGCCATGGTCTTCTGGTGTGGATCCTGACATGAGTACGGTTACCCTGGGTGTGAAGGTCGATGAGGCGCTGCGCGAGCGTCTGAAGCAATTGGCGGAGTCGCTGGGGTGCACGCCCCACTGGCTTCACAAGCAGGCGCTGATCACCTATATCGAGGCTATCGAGCGCGGGCAGTTGCCAGCCGATATTGACCATCGCCTCGATCCCGATACATCCGAGGTTTCGGGTGAGTTGGATCCGCAGAGCCCCTTCTATGCGTTTGCCCAGGAGATCCAGCCACAGTCGGTCCTGCGTTCGGCCATCACCGCTGCCTATCGCCGGCCTGAGCCCGAATGTGTAGCCATGCTGCTGGACCAGGCCGAGGTCGGCTCGGCCGAGCCGGTCCGCACGCTGGCCACGCGCCTGGTACAGGCGCTGCGCGACAAACGTACGGGCGGTGGGGTCGAAGGTGTCATTCAAGAGTTCTCCCTCTCCAGCCAGGAAGGAGTGGCGCTGATGTGCCTGGCAGAGGCCCTGCTGCGCATTCCAGACCGGGCCACGCGCGATGCGCTGATCCGCGACAAGATCAGCCGGGGAGACTGGAAGGCGCACGTCGGTGAGTCGCAGTCGCTGTTCGTGAATGCGGCAACCTGGGGACTGTTGGTGACCGGCAAGCTGGTAGGGGTGCACAGCGAGCAAAACCTGTCTCGCGCGCTGACGCGGTTGATCGCAAAGGGCGGCGAGCCGCTGATTCGCCGCGGGGTCAACATGGCCATGCGGCTCATGGGCGAGCAGTTCGTGGCGGGACAGACGATTGCCTCGGCACTGGCCAATGGCCGCAAGCTCGAGGATGTTGGTTTTCGCTATTCGTACGACATGCTGGGCGAGGCGGCGACCACTGCCGAAGACGCTGCGTACTACTACAAGTCCTACCAGCAAGCCATCCATGCGATCGGTAAGTCGGCCCAGGGCCGTGGCATCTACGAGGGTCCAGGCATTTCGATCAAACTCTCGGCGCTACATCCGCGCTACGCCCGTGCTCAGCGGGATCGTGCCATGTCGGAGCTATTGCCGCGCATGCTGGACCTAGCCGTCCTGGCACGTCATTACGACATCGGCCTGAACATCGATGCCGAGGAAGCGGATCGCCTGGAGCTGTCGCTGGATTTGCTGGAGGCCATGTGCTTCGATGAGCGCCTGCGCGGATGGAACGGCATTGGCTTCGTGGTCCAGGCCTATCAGAAGCGCTGTCCGTTCGTGATCGACTTTCTGATCGACCTGGCGCGCCGCAGCAAGCACCGGCTGATGGTGCGGCTGGTGAAAGGCGCCTACTGGGATTCGGAGATCAAGCGCGCACAGGTCGATGGCCTGGAGGGCTATCCCGTCTATACCCGCAAAGTCCATACTGACGTGTCCTATCTGGCCTGCGCCCGCAAGCTGTTGTCTGCGCCAGAGGCGGTGTTCCCACAGTTCGCGACGCATAACGCGCAGACCATGGCGTCAATCTATTACCTGGCCGGCGAAAATTACTACCCGGGGCAATACGAGTTCCAGTGTCTGCACGGCATGGGTGAGGCGCTGTACGAAGAGGTGGTCGGACCTGTCTCGAAGGGCCGTCTGAACCGGCCTTGCCGGATCTACGCCCCCGTTGGCACGCACGAGACGCTGCTTGCCTATCTGGTGCGGCGACTGCTCGAAAACGGCGCCAATACCTCGTTCGTCAATCAGATTGGCGACAAGAATGTGCCCATCGACGCGCTGATTGCCGATCCTGTCAGTAAGGTCCGCGCCTCCCAGCCGCTGGGAGCGCCGCATGACCGCATCCCGCTGCCGCGCGACCTGTACCAGGCGCGCGACGGTCGGCTGAATTCTGCAGGCATGGATCTGAGCAACGAGCATCGCCTGGGATCCCTGGCGGCCGCGCTGCTGGCCAGCAGCGGTCAGCAGTGGCAGGCCGCTCCTCCGGGAGATTGGGATCCGGCCCGTGCCCGATCCATCCTGAATCCTGCCGATCATCGCGACCAGGTCGGGATGCTGATCGAAGCTGAGGACGGTGACGTCCAGGCCGCGCTGCGGCGGGCCGATTACGCGGCGCCGATCTGGGCGTCGACCCCGGTGACGGATCGCGCCCAGTGCCTGCGGCACGCGGCCCAGATCATGGAAGCCGAGATGCAGACCACGATAGGCCTGATCGTGCGTGAGGCGGGCAAGTCCTTCCCCAATGCGGTCTCGGAGGTCCGGGAGGCCGTCGATTTCCTGCGCTACTACGCTGCCCGCATCGAGGCCGAGTTCTCCAACGATACGCATCGGCCGCTGGGGCCCGTGCTGTGCATCAGTCCGTGGAATTTCCCGCTGGCGATTTTCACTGGTCAGATCAGCGCAGCCCTTGCGGCGGGCAACGTCGTTCTGGCCAAACCGGCGGAACAGACCAATCTGATTGCGGCCTATGGGGTCTCTGTCTTGCATCGCGCGGGCGTACCGGCCGCTGCCGTCCAGTTGTTGCCGGGGCAGGGCGAAACCGTGGGCGCTGCGCTGGTGGCCAGCCCCGTGATCCGGGGCGTGATGTTCACGGGTTCCACCGAGGTTGCCAAGCTGATTGCGACTACGCTGGCTCAGCGTCTGGACGCAACCGCCCGCCCGGTCCCGCTGATCGCCGAAACCGGCGGCCAGAATGCCCTGATCGTCGATTCTTCGGCGCTCACGGAGCAGGTGGTCTACGACGTGCTCAGTTCTGCATTCGATTCGGCCGGGCAACGCTGTTCCGCACTGCGTGTCCTGTGCGTCCAGGAGGACTGTGCCGACCGTACGATCACCATGTTGCGTGGGGCGCTGCAGGAACTTCGCGTGGGCCGGCCGGAACTGCTGTCCACCGACATAGGTCCGGTCATCGACGCCCAGGCGCAGGCTGTGATCGAAAAGCACGTGGCCGCCATGCAGGCCTCCGGCCATCGGGTCGCGCGCAAGGACCTGGACGCCGAGCAGACGCGCCACGGCACGTTCGTCGCGCCCACGCTGATCGAGATCTCCGACGTGGGTGAACTCGAGCGCGAAGTCTTCGGGCCGGTGCTGCACGTCCTGCGCTACCCGCGCAAGGACCTGGATCATGTGATCGATGAAATCAACGGACGCGGCTACGGGCTGACCTTTGGCGTGCACACGCGTCTGGATGAAACCGTACATCACGTCACGGACCGCATCCATGCCGGCAACATTTATGTCAACCGCAACATCGTGGGCGCAACCGTGGGTGTGCAGCCCTTCGGCGGTGAAGGCCTGTCCGGCACCGGCCCGAAGGCCGGCGGCCCCCTTTATCTGCACCGGCTGGTGGCTTCGGGATCCACAGATCTGCCGGTGGAGGGAATCGTAGGCGCATCCAGGGCCGAACTCGAACTGCCGGGCCCCACGGGCGAGAGCAATACCTATCGTCTCAAGCCGCGCGGCGTCGTGCTCTGCCAGGCTACTACCCCGACTGGCGCGCACGCGCAGCGAGAGGCCTGCCGTCGGACGGGCAACGCCATGCTTTGTGTGGATTCGGCGTCGGCGCGTGCGCTGTATCAATTCACCGGTGACGGCCCGGCGCTTGATTGGGTAGCGTCCGAAGATGTCGTCACAGCAGATTATCAGGCCGTGTTGTTCGAAGGCGACGGCGACGACCTGCTGCATTTGACGCAGTTGGTGGCTGGTCGCGAAGGTCCCATCATCCCCGTGATTGCCCGCCGCTCCGACGAGTTGGCAAACGGCATAGCCTATCCGCTGGAAATGCTGGTTCGCGAAGTTTCCGTCTGCATCAACACCGCCGCCGCCGGCGGCAACGCCACCCTAATGATGGTGGGGTGAGCCTGGACTGGTAAAGGTCCAAGTGGACCTTTACCAGCCTGGCGAACGGGTTAGGCCTGCAGGCCTAACCCCGGGTGCCTTTACGGTCTCAGCCAGCCGGCGGAGCCCACAGGCCCCAGCAATAAGGTCGCTCTTCAATGCCCCAGGTAAGCCGCCTGAATCTCTGGCGAAGCCAGCAGTTCGCGCGCGGGACCCTCGTGTGACAGCTTTCCGACTTCCAGCACATAGCCGCGGTCGGCGAGCTTCAGCGCCATTCGGGCGTTTTGCTCCACGACCAGGATCGTGACCCCAGTATCGCGGACGTCGCGCAGTACCTGGAAGATGTTGCGCACGATGATGGGCGCCAGCCCCAGGCTTGGTTCGTCCAGCAAAAGCAGGCGCGGCTTGGTGACCAGTGCGCGGCCGATGGCCAGCATCTGTTGCTCGCCGCCTGACAGCGTACCGGCCAGTTGCGCCCGGCGCTCGTGCAGGCGCGGAAAGATCTTGTAGACGTGTTTGCAGCTTTCGTCGATCTCGGCCGGTGGGCGGGTGAATCCGCCCATGCGGAGGTTTTCCTCGACCGACAGCGTACCAAATACCCGCCGTCCTTCGGGGGACTGGCCGATCCCCAGGCGCACGATGCGGTCCGCGCCCAGATGCGTGGTTTCGTGTCCGGCGAAGGTGACTTTGCCCGACTTTGGCGCAATCAGCCCGCTGAGCGTACGCATCAGCGTCGTCTTGCCAGCCCCATTCGCACCCAGGATGGCCACTACCTCGCGATCGTCCACATGCAGCGAGATACCCTTCAGTGCCTGGATATGGCCATAGTTGACCTGCAGGTCTTCGACTTCAAGCAAATGGGTCATGATGGTGTCACCCGGCCTTCCTGTATGGCGGTCATCAGTGGATCATCCTCTTCGTCGTCCTGGCCCAGGTAGGCTTCGATGACCAGAGGGTTGGTGCGGATGTCCTCGGGCTTGCCTTCGGCAATTTTTTTGCCGAAGTTGATGACCACGATGTTGTCCGTGACGTTCATCACCACGCTCATGTCATGTTCCACCAGGATGACGGTGATGCCGGCATCGCGGATGGCGCGGATGGTGTCGTTCAGGGCGGACGATTCCAGTTCGTTCAAGCCTGCGGCGGGTTCGTCCAGGATGATGAGTTCGGGCTTGGCCACCAGGGTGCGGGCCATCTCGACGCGGCGCTGGGCGCCGTACGGCAGCGAGGTCGCCATTTCATGGGCGACGTCCAGGAGGTCGAGCTGCTGGAGCACCTCGGTGGCGCGCTCGATCAGGGCCTGCTCCTCACGTCGCTGGGCTGGCGTATTGAGCAGCCCCTGCCACCATTTCTGGCGAATCTGCAGGTGCTCGCCCGCCACCACATTTTCCAGCACCGTCATGTCCGAAAACAGCCGAATGGTCTGGAAGGTACGGCGGACACCCGCTGCGGCGACCCGGTGGGGCGCCAGTCCGGTGATGTCCTGCCCGTGCCAGCGGATGCGGCCGTCGGTGGGCTTGTAGACACCCGTGATCATGTTGAAGACGGTGGTCTTGCCGGCACCGTTGGGGCCGATGAGCCCCACGATCTCGCCTCGCCGTACAGCGAAGCTGAGGTTGTCGACCGCGCGCAGCCCGCCGAAGCTGATGCCAATGCCGTCCAGTTCGAGCAGTGTCTCCTGCTCCGATGCGGCCGGGTTCTGAGGGGTGGTTCGGGTGTTCATAGGGCCCCCTTGCGAGCGGGCCAGATGCCCTGAGGTCTTAGTATCATCACGAGAATCATGGCGATCCCGAAGGCCAGATAGCGGTATTGGGCCAGGTCGGTGAAGATCTGTGGAACGACGAACATCATGGCGGTACCCAGCAGCACCCCTGGCACCGAGGCCTGCCCACCGACCAAGACGATGGCGAACAGCACCACCGAATCCGTAAACTGGAACGAGCCCGGGCTGACCGCCGAGAGCTGCATGGCAAAGAGGGTGCCGGCCAGCCCGGCAATGCCGGCTGCCAGCGCGAAGGCTGCGACCTTGTAGTTGCGGGCGTTGACTCCCAGCGTCGTTGCCGCCAGTTCGTCGTACTTGATGTACCGGAATGTCCGGCCCAGTGCCGAGCGATCCAGGTTGCGCATCAGCCACAGCACGATCGCCAGAACCACCCAGTTCAGATAGAACAGGTCGCTTTGGGAACCGAAGGTCTGGCCAAACAGCGTGGGACCGCTGACGCCGAAGAGACCGTCAGCGCCACCCGTGATCCCGAACACGTTGTTCTGCATGGCCAGGACGAAGATCGCGTTGAATCCTATGGTCACCACCAGAAGGTAGTCGCCGCGCAGCTTGACGATGGGTGCCGACAGGATCGCGCCCAACGCAGCCGACAGAACGACAGCCACGGGCACTGTCCACAGGATGGGCCAGTTGAAGGACAACGACAGGATGGCGCTGGTGTAGGCGCCAACGCCGAAGAACACCGCGTGGCCCATGTCGTACATCCCCGCCCGGCCCAGGACGATATCCTGGGACAGGGCGACGATGGAGTAGATGGCGAAGATGCCGCCGATCGTGATCCAGGCTGGCGGAAAGAGTGACGGGATAGCCAGGCCTAACAGCCAGAGCACGAGGCCCAGGATGCGAAGTGTCCGTGTCACGGTCGAAGTCCTGGGGGTAGTTGCCGCAATGGTGGCAGGCATCGGGGCCTTGGGATTCACTGAAGTTTCCATGACTTACACCTTTTCTGCCACACGTTCGCCCAGCAGCCCCGAGGGCCGCACTAACAGGATGGCGATCAGCAGCAGGAACGTGATTGCGTCCTGCCAGGAGCTGGAGATGTAGCCTGCACCGAAGGCATTGAACAGCCCCAGGAGCAGGCCGCCCAACATGGCGCCCGGGATGTTGCCGATGCCGCCGATGATGGCCGCGATGAAGGCGCTCAAGCCGTAGGACCAGCCCATGGTGAAGTAGGTCTGGCGGTAGTAGAGGCCGATGAACAGTCCACCGATGGCGCCCAGCACCGGACCGATGATGAAGACCAGGGCGATCACGCGGTTGACGTTGATCCCCATGAGTCGTGCCGCGTCCTGGTCAATGGCCGTGGCCCGAATGGCCGTTCCCAGCCGCGTATGGTGGACGAAATAGTACAGGGCAGTCATCAGGATGAAGGCGCCGGCGATGATCACGAGCTGCACGAAGCTCAGGTAGGCGCCGCCGATCTGCCATGTGGTCGTGGGCAGGATGTTGCTTGGGAACACCCGGACATTAGGGCCCCAGATGAGCATCAGGCCATTTTCTATCAGCATCGATGCACCCAGGGCGGACACCACCGCCGAGAGGCGATGCGCCTTGCGCAGGGGTTTGTAGGCAAGCTGGTCGAGCAGCGTGCCGGCTACGCCCACCACGATCATGGCGATCAGGAACGCCAGAGCCAGCAGGACCGGCGTGGGCAACCCGCCAAAGACACCGGACGTCAGCGTCGTCAGGCCAATGAAAGCGCCCATGATGCACAGGTCACCGTGGGCGAAGTTGATCATCTTCAGCACCCCATAGACCATCGTGTAGCCGAGGGCAATCAGCGCATAGATGCCGCCGACCGTTACTCCGTTGATGAATTGCTGGAGAACAAAGTCCATGGATGGGTTCCCATCGGGCGCCTGCGGGCGGCAGGCGCCCGGTCAGAGCTGTAGAAGACGGCGCCCGCAGTCCTGAGCGGATGCGGGCGTCGGGTTGGAGACGAAATCAGTTCGTCGGGTAGATGGTCTTGTAGGTGCCGTTGGCTTCGACTTCGAAGGCGGACATCGGGCTGCCGATCCGCTCGCCCTTCGCATCCCACTTGAACGGGCCAGTGACGCCCGCGAATGGTTGCTTCATGTCGTGCAGCCACGGGATCAGCTTGGATGTCTCGGCGCTCTTGGTGGCTTCGATGGCGGCAAAGACGGCACGCAGCCCGTCCGCATTGGTGAAGGTATAGATGCTGGGGGGCGCCGAACCGAAGGTCTTGGTGTAGTCAGCCAGGAACTTCTTGGCTTCCGGGTAGGGCAGGTTTTCCGGGGCCGGCACGTTGATGATCACCGCGCCCTGGGCAGCGTTGCCGGCGATCTTGGCGAAAGCGGCGTTCTGGTTGGCATCACCACCCACGAACACAGCGTTCATGCTCAGTTGCTTCATTTGCGCCCGGATCAGGCCGCCGTCCGTGTAGTAGCCGGAAAAGTACAGGATGTCCGGATTCTTGGACTTGACCTTGGTCAGCACCGCGCTGTAGTCCTGTGTGCCGGCGTTGATGAAGTCGTTGGCCACAATGTTGCCATGCAGCGCCTCGATGGACTTGGTCGTGGCTTTTGCCAGGCCCGTGGCGTAGCTGGAGTGATCGCTCAGGATGGCGATGCGCTTGTACTGCTTGACGTTGACCAGGTATTTGGCCGTGAATTCCGCTTCGTCGCTATTGGGCGGAGCATTGCGGAAGAACGTCTTCCAGCCCTTCTGGGTGAGTTCGTCGCTGGTGCCGTCGGAGGTCTGGATGACGTTCGCGGCGGAGTAGATCGGAGCGGCGGCCAGGGCTGCGCCGCTGGTGTAGGTGCCGATTACGGCGATGACGCCGTCATTGACCAGTTTGCGTGCGCAGATGGCGGCTTGTGCGGCCTTGCCCTCGTCGTCGCAAACGGTGACCTGGATCTTGCGACCCAGCAGACCACCCGCCTTGTTCTGCTCGTCGACCAGCAGCTTCACGCCGTTCTGGATGCCTTGGCCTTCGGCTGCGTATTCACCCGTGATGGGTGCCTGAACGCCGATCTTGATCGGACCGCTTGCGGCGGATGCCGTGCCGGCCCCCGTGGCCAGCAGGATCGCTGCCGTCAGGGTCGTAAGTTGTGTCAGCCTGCTCATATTTGGATTCTCCTTTGAACGGATCCAGGAACAACAGATATACAGCTAATATATCGGTACGTTGGTGCACCTGCCATGGGGGTCTTCCCGAAGTCGATCGCTCGGGTTAACCAGTTCAACCGGGGCGGCAACAGGTCAGGTCAATGAAGTGAAACCAAAAGAGCAACCCGGAGAATTTGCGAAGTATAACCATCAGTCAAAAATGAGTACAACCCGTGAAAATACCTAGTCGCTTGTTTCGAGCAAAACCACCCTGTGTGGAATCGGTAATCCAAGGCTAGCTGGTGTCGTGACCGTGCGCCATCGCGGCGCCGGTGGCAGGGAGGATCTCAGAGGCGTCCGGTACTGCCGAAGCCGCCTTCACCGCGTTGCGTCGGCGTGTCGAACTGCTGGACGAGGTGCAAGTCGACCTGAATCACGGGCTGGAAGAGCAGCTGCGCGATGCGCTCACCCGGCTGAATATCATACGGCACGTTGCCGTCGTTGGTGAGCAGGACGCGGATCTCGCCGTGGTAGTCAGCATCGATGACGCCAATGCCCTGCGCAACACGGATGCCGTGCTTCAGCGACAGGCCGGATCGGGAGGCGACGATGGCAACCAGGCCAGGATCGCGCATATCGAGGGCGAGACCCGTCGGTACTGGGAATCGTTCCCCCGGTTGTAGCGTTTGCGGCTGCTCCAGGCAGGCGCGCAGATCCATGGCGGCGGATCCGTCGGTCGCATAGTTCGGCAATGGAATGTCGCTGGAACCCAGCAGCGGGTTGACGATGCGGGCGTGAATGAGTCGTCGTTGCATGGCGGCGTCGAGGGTTCGGAAAGGAAATGAGGGATGGCGGTTCGGTGCGTCAGCCTGGCAGATGGGCAGCGATCCAGGCGATCAAGTCACGCGCAGCCTGAGTCTTGGGCTGCAACGGAAGCGGGTGAGCACCCGCGTCGTCGAAGATGACGAGTTCGGTGTCTTCGGCATCCATGACGTGTTGCGCCAGGTTGCCCACGATCACCGGGATATGCTTGTGGTGCCGCTTGGCCTGAGCATGTTCGTGCAGATGGTCCGTCTCGGCGGCGAAGCCCACGCACCAGGGGGCGCCGGAAAGCGCCGCGACTTCAGCCAGGATGTCGGGATTCTGCACGAAATCCAGGTGTGGGGGCTGGGCGTCGTCCGATTTTTTCAGCTTGATGGGTGAAGGGTTGGCGATGCCCCAGTCAGCCACGGCAGCAACGGCGATGAACAGGTCCTGACCCGTCACGTGGGTCATCACGGCGGCATGCATCTCGGCGGCGCTGATCACGTCGATTCGCCGCACCCGATCGGGGCAGGGCAGCGCCGTCGGCCCTGAGACCAGTGTGACTTCGGCGCCCGCTTCGGTGGCCGCCCGCGCGATCGCGTAGCCCATGCGGCCGGATGAGCGGTTGGTGATCACACGCACCGGATCGATGGTCTCGCTGGTGGGACCCGCCGTGATCAGTACCCGCTTTCCAGCCAGGAGTTTTGGCTGAAAGGAGGCGGTGAGCGCTCGCAGGATCTGGTCCGGTTCCATCATGCGCCCCGAACCTGTTTCACCACATGCCTGGAATCCTTCAGCCGGTCCGATGAGCGTCACTCCGTCGGCCCGCAGTTGCGCCGCGTTGCGCTGTGTGGCCGGGTGAGTCCACATTTCGTGGTTCATGGCGGGGGCCGCCAGCAGGGGTATCGCGCCGCGCGCCACGCACAGGGTGGAGAGCAGGTCGTCGGCCAGACCGTGAGCGAGCTTGGCCAGGAAATCGGTGCTGGCGGGCACGATCAGGATGGCGTCCGCGCCTCGGCTCAGGGATATGTGTGCCATAGAGTTGCTCACGCGCGCATCGAAGGCATCCTGCCAGACCGGGCGGCCGGAGAGGGCCTGCAGCGTGACCGGCGTAATGAAGCGTGTGGCGGCGTGGGTCATGACCACGTCCACGGTCGCGCCTTCATCCTGCATTCGGCGCAGAAGTTCCGCCGATTTGTAGCAGGCAACCCCGCCTGTCAGTCCCAGGATGATGCGTTTGCCGGCCAGGTCTGCCATGGATCTCTCCTCAGGAATCAGGTTTGTGCCGTGCGCGCCGGATTTCGTCCAGTATCAGCAGCCCGGCCCCGCAGGTGATGGCGATGTCGGCAACGTTGAACGCCGGGAAATACCAATCGTGCCAGTAGAACAACAGAAAGTCGACGACGTGTCCGTGCAGCAGACGATCGGCGGCATTGCCCAGCGCTCCCCCCATGATGCTCGCCAGCGCTGCGCACAGCACTGGCTGGCGCGGGTTTCGGTAGAGCCAGCCCGCGATGAAGACGGCCGCAACGAGGGCCAGGCCTGTGAAGAGCCAGCGCTGTGCGCCGCCGCCGTTGGCGAGGAAGCTGAAGGCGGCCCCGGTGTTGAAGAGCAGCGTGATGTCGAAAAACGGCAATACCCGAATGCGCTGGCCATAGCTCAGCGACTGCACGATCCAGAGCTTGACGATCTGATCCAGCAGAATGATCACCAGCGCTGCGCACAGCCAGACTGCCAGGCTGCGCAGGCGCCCGTCGCGCCCGGGCGTACCTGCGTCAGGCGTGCTCACGCGCTTCACCCGGACCGAACAGGTTGCTCACGCATCGTCCGCAGAGTTCCGGGTGCCCGGCATCGTGGCCGACGTCTGCGCGGTGGTGCCAGCAGCGCGCGCACTTCGAGTGTGTGGTGGCGTGAACCGCAGTGCGCAAGGCGCCGTCACCCGCGTGTACGTCGGCGCGCGATACCAGCATGACGAAGCGCAGGTCGTCACCCAGGCTTTGCAGCAGAGCGAGGTCGTCGCCTGAAGCTTCGTAGTCGATCTCGGCGGCCAGGGATGAGCCGATTTCACCACGACCGCGCACGGCTTCGATCTCGCGCGTGGTTTCAGCGCGGATCTCTCGCAGGCGACTCCAGCGTCGGGTCAGTGTCTCGCCGTCCGGCATCGGGGGAATGACGTGAAACAGTTCGGTGAAGATCGTCTCGGACGCCGGGTTGCCTTTCAGGTCCGTCCAGGCCTCCTCGACCGTGAAGGACAGGATGGGTGCCAACAGTTTGAGCAGAGCGTGGGTGATATGGTGCAGGGCCGTTTGCGCTGCCCGACGCGCGGGACTGTTCTGGGCTGTCGTGTAGAGCCGGTCCTTCAGGATGTCCAGGTAGAAGGCGCCCAGGTCTTCTGAGCAGAAGATCTGCAGGCGGTTGACGGCAGTGTGGAATTCGTAGCGTTCGTAGGCCGTCAGGACTTCGGCCTGCATGGATGCCGTCATCTGCAGGGCGTATCGGTCGATTTCGAGCAGTGATTCCGGAGCGACGGCCTGGGTCGAAAAGTCGAAATCGGCGAGGTTCCCCAGCAGGAATTTCAGCGTATTCCGGATGCGCCGATAGGATTCGACCACGCGGTCCAGGATCTGCTTGGAAATTGACAATTCACCCGAATAATCGGTGGATGCCGTCCACAGGCGCAGAATTTCCGCGCCCAGGGAGTTGGCGATTTCCTGCGGGTAGACCACGTTGCCCACGGACTTGCTCATCTTCTTGCCTTCGCCGTCCACGACGAAGCCATGGGTGAGCAAGGCCTTGTAGGGAGCGCGCCCATACAGCATGCAGCCGGTGAGCAGCGACGAGTGAAACCAGCCTCGGTGCTGGTCGGAACCTTCCAGGTAAAGGTCGGCCGGCCAGGCCAGCTGGCGGGCATGCGACCCCTTCATCTGGTGATTCTGGCCCCCGAGCACGGTGGCGTGCGTGGTCCCGGAATCGAACCATACGTCCAGCGTGTCGCGGTTCTTTTCGTACTGATCCGCTTCATCGCCCAGCAATTCGCGGGGGTCCAGGGTTTGCCAGGCCTCGATGCCCTCGCGCTCGACTCGGTCCGCGACCTTATCCAGCAATTCTGACGTACGTGGGTGCAGCGCGCCGGTTTCCTTGTGTACGAAGAAGGCCATGGGGACACCCCATTGCCGTTGGCGTGACAGCGTCCAGTCGGGACGGTTCGCGATCATGGCGTGTAGTCGGGCGCGCCCCCAGGCAGGGTAGAACGCCGTGTCGTCCACGCCCTTGAGTGCCATTTCGCGCAGGGTCGGCCCGGAGGTGGGTTGGATGTCCATGCCGGCGAACCATTGGCTGGTGGCGCGGTAGATGATGGGTGTCTTGTGGCGCCAGCAGTGCATGTAGCTATGTGTGTGGGATTGGGTCTGCACCAGAGCGCCGGCCGCGCGCAGCGTATCCACGATGTGCGGGTTCGCCTTCCAGATCATCTCGCCGCCAAAGAGCGGCAGAGATTCGGCATAGTGGCCATTGCCCATCACTGGGTTCAGGATGTCGGCGTCCGCCATGCCGTGTGCCTTGCACGACTGGAAGTCTTCCACCCCATAGGCAGGGGCGGAGTGCACCACGCCAGTACCCGAGTCCAGGGTGACGTAATCCCCTGGGTAGACGGGCGAGAGGCGCCGGTATCCCGGGTCTGTTTCGTAGAGGGGGTGTCGGAAGGCCAGTCCCGCGAGCGCCTGGCCGGGCGCACGGGCAATGATCCTGCCCGTCAGATTCCAGCGCGTCAGGCAGGATTCCACGAGTTCCGTAGCCAGCAGCAGCAACGGCCCGGTCTCACGAGGCCGATCCAGACGCACTAGCGCGTACTCGTGTTCGGGATGCAGGTTCAGGGCCTGATTGGCGGGTAGTGTCCAGGGCGTGGTCGTCCAGATCACAATGGCGCCGGGGTCGACCTCACCGGGCAGTCCGAAGGCCCGCGCGATCGCCGTCCGGTCGTCGAAGGCGAAGGCCACATCCACCGAGGTGTCCTTGCGATCCGCGTATTCGACTTCCGCTTCGGCCAGCGCCGACCCGCAGTCGAAGCACCAGTTCACCGGCTTCAGGCCGCGAAAGACAAAGCCCTTTTCCATGATGCGCGCCAGCGCCCGCAGCTCATCGGCTTCGTTGCTGTGGTTCATGGTCAGGTAGGGGTTGTCCCATTCGGCCAGCACACCTAGCCGCTTGAAGTCCTTGCGCTGGCGTTCGATCTGTTCCGTGGCGTAGGCCCGGGCCTTTGCCTGGACCTCGGCAACCGGCAGATGCTTGCCGAACTTCTTTTCGATCTGGATCTCGATCGGCATGCCGTGGCAGTCCCAGCCTGGCACATATTGCGCATCGAACCCGGCCATGTCGTGGCTCTTGACGATGATGTCCTTCAGAATCTTGTTGACGGCATGGCCGATGTGGATGTCGCCGTTGGCATAGGGAGGACCATCGTGAAGGATGAACTTGGGCCTGCCCTGGGCCGCTGTCCGGATCGCCGCATAAATTTTCTTTTCTTCCCAGGTCTCGATCCAGCCGGGTTCGCGCTTGGCGAGATTGCCCCGCATTGGGAAGGGGGTATCCGGCAGATTCAGTGTGTCTCTATAGTCCATGGGAGGCAAAATAGTCACGAGCGCCTTGCGCATCCTGGCGGATCGCGGCGGTCAGGGTCATCAAATCGGGGAAAGATTCCTCGTCGCGCAGAAACTCGAGGAACTCGACGCACACCAGTTTACCGTAGGCATCTACCGTACGATCCAGGATGTGCGTCTCCAGCAACAGCGCGCCGCTGTTGGTCACCGTGGGGCGAACCCCCAGGCTGGCCACGCCTGGCAGCGCCACGCCGCCCAGGCCGTGCACACGGACCACATAGATGCCGGAGCGCGCCGCGCAGGGGGCTGGAACCCGCATGTTCAGAGTCGGAAATCCCAGGTTGCGCCCCAGTTTCTGGCCGTGGATCACATGGCCGCCGATGCGGTAGCTACGTCCCAGCAACTCCTGACTGCGGGCCAGGTCGCCCACCGCCAATGCGGTTCTGAGTGCGGAGCTCGAAATCCGCTGGCCGTGGGCGTCAGCTACGTCTGCCAGCGTCTGGACGGTGAATCCATGGACTGCGCCCATCCGGTGCAGCAGGTTGATGTCACCGGCGCGCCTGTGTCCGTAGCGGAAATCCTCTCCGACCAGCAGCCAGCGGGTGTTCAGGCCCCGAACCAGCAGATTGCTGATGAAGTCTTCGGCACTCATGTCGGCCAGGTGCTGGTTGAACCGCTGGACGACGATCTGGCGCATGCCCTGGTTTGAAAGGAGCTGGACCTTGTCTCGCAGGCTGCAGATCTGGGTCGGAATCAGTTCGGGCCGCTGGCCTTTACGAGCGAAATAAGCCCTGGGATGAGGGGCGAACGTCATGACGGTGGGCAGCAGGCCGTGCTGCGACGCTGCACGCAGGACGTCAGAGAGGATGGCCTGGTGCCCCAGGTGCACGCCGTCGAAGTTGCCGATGGTGACCGCGCTGGGCGCCGTTGAGTCGTGACGGGGCAGGCTGTGATACAGGCTGGGAACGGTAGGTTTCACGCGCAACAGTTTACAATTTCAGCTTTCGTGTGGATTTTATGCCGGAGAGCCTGCGCATGGCGCACCCCAACGCAAATCAGCTGGCTGGCGAGCCGTCCGACCAGAACGGGTCGCGGGTGCGGGTGGCCATTCTGATTTCAGGGCGGGGTTCGAACATGCAGTCGCTGGTCCAGGCGGTTGCCGCCGAGGACCTGCCAGTCGAGATTTGCACCGTGCTCTCGAACCGGGCCGACGCGGCTGGGCTTGCCTGGGCGCGTGAGCGCGGCTTGCCGACCGACCTGCTGCCGCATGCGGACTTTGGCAGTCGCCAAGCGTTCGACGCCGCCCTGCAGGCGCGTCTGGAGCAGCTTGCACCCGACTATATTCTGCTCGCCGGGTTCATGCGGGTTCTGGGTGCGGATCTGGTGCATCGGTTTCAGGGACGCATCATCAATATCCACCCCTCGCTGTTGCCGGCCTTTCCAGGGTTGCATACCCACCAGCAGGCGCTTGCTCAGGGCGTCCAGTGGCACGGGTGCACTGTGCATTTCGTAACGCCTGAACTGGACCATGGGCCCATCATCGCACAGGGTGTGATTCCCGTCCGTGCGGACGACACCCCAGAGCGGCTGGCCGATCGGCTGCTCACAGTCGAGCATCGGGTCTATGCGCAAGTACTGCGCTGGCTCGCCTGGCGGCGGGTGCGCCTGATGCCGGATGGCCGGGTGCAGGTCCAGGGCGAATCGCACCGTGCCTGGCTGGGCGCCACACAGTTTCACGAATAGGATTGTCATGACGATGGATGAAAAGCGGGGAGGCGGGCGGCGTCCGTCCGGGGCTCGGCCACAGGCGCCTGCTCGCCAGTATGTGGTGGCTGCTGCTCGCATCGAACAGGTGCGTCAGGTGCTGGGTGAGATCCTGCAGTGGCAGTATCCGGCCGATGCGGTGCTGTCGCACTGGTTTCGTGGTCACAGCAATGCCGGCCTGCGGGATCGTGGAGAAATTGCTGAAGCAGTGTTCGACGTCCTGCGACACTTGCGGCGTTACCGCCAGTTTGCCGAAAGCGGGGCGGGGGCCGCTGCCCGCCGTCTGGCCATTCTCGGACTGGCGTCGGTCTGGCCACGCGAGACGCTAGACACCGGGCTCGACGATCAAGAGCGCCGCTGGCTGGATCACATCGAGGCGTTTTCGCCAGCGGGATTGCCCCGGTCGGTGCGCTACAGCATTCCGGATTGGCTGGAGGCGCGTCTGGCCAGCGTTGAAAATGTGGAATCGCTGCTGCAGGCGCTGAATCAGCCGGCGCCGTTGGATTTGCGGGTGAATCCACTGAAGACTGATCGGGCGTCTTTGCTTCAGGCCTGGGAACAGGGCCCGGAGGCGCGGTGGCACGCCCAGCCTACCCGCTATTCCCCTTGGGGGTTACGCATCGAGGGGCGGCCGCCGATCAACCGCTGGGGCGCCTTCGAGCGCGGGGAGATTGAGGTCCAGGACGAAGGCAGCCAGTTGCTGGCAGCCCTGGTGTCGCCGCGGCGTGGTGAAATGGTGATTGATTTTTGTGCCGGCGCGGGTGGCAAGACCCTGCTGCTGGGGGCGCTCATGCATTCCACCGGCAGGCTCTATGCCTTTGACGTGTCGGCGGCCCGCTTGGCGCGCGCCAAGCCGCGCTTTGCGCGCAGCGGTCTCTCCAATGTCGTGCCGGTCGTGATTTCCGAGCATCACGACCAGCGGGTGCACCGGCTGCGCGGCAAGGCGCACCGTGTGCTGGTCGATGCGCCCTGCAGCGGCCTGGGAACGCTGCGCCGCAACCCGGATCTGAAGTGGCGCCAGCACCCCGACGCCCTGACGCAGTTGTGTGCCGCGCAGGCCGCCATTTTGCGCGACGCTGCTGCCTGCGTGCGTCCGGGAGGGCGTCTGGTCTATGGAAGCTGCAGCATCCTGGCGGAGGAAAATGAGCGGCAGGTCGAGGCCTTCCTGAGCGAGCACACGGAATTCGCCCTGCTGGAAGCCGGCCCGGTGTTGGCCGAGCGTGGCATCCCGCTATCGCTGGATGGGCCTTATCTGCGCTTGCGCCCGGACGTGCACGGCACCGATGGTTTTTTCGGGGCGGTAATGCAGCGTGCGCTGGTCCGGCCGGCCGAACCAGGCCCGGTGGCTGATAGCGAAACCTCTGGTGACGAACCCGCCGGATCCGATGATCCGGAGCCTCAGGATTAACCCGCGCCGTTGCGGCAATTCCTGACGCGTGGCTGTCAGCTACGTTAAACTGAAAGGTGCTTCTTCGAACTTTCTGGGCACTGACCGGATGGCAATGAATACCTGGCTTTCGTTTCTTCAGGGCGGGGTGCTGCAACTGGGCCCCTGGGCGCTGGTGGCGGTGACGTTGGTGCTTACGCACATCACGATCATCGCCGTCACGCTGTACCTCCACCGGTGCCAAGCGCACCGCGGGCTGGATCTGCATCCGGCGCTGTCGCATTTTCTGCGCTTCTGGCTCTGGTTCACCACCGGGATGGTGACCAAGGAATGGGTAGCGATTCATCGCAAGCACCATGCCAAATGCGAGCGCGAAGGCGACCCTCATTCGCCGGCAGTTTTCGGCCTGTCGCAGGTATTCTTTCGCGGTGCCGAGCTTTATCGTGACGAGGCAAAGAACCTGGAGACGCTGAAGCGCTACGGCCATGGCACGCCTGACGACTGGATCGAACGGCGGCTTTACTCCCGGCATAATCTGCTGGGCATCGTCATCATGCTGGTGATCGATCTGGTGCTTTTCGGAGTGGTGGGGCTCACCATCTGGGCCATCCAGATGGCCTGGATACCGTTCTGGGCGGCTGGCGTGGTCAATGGTCTGGGGCATGCCTGGGGCTATCGCAATTTCGCCTGCCCCGATAACAGTACCAACGTAGTCCCCTGGGGGCTGGTGATCGGTGGCGAAGAGCTGCACAACAACCATCACGCCTACGGCAGCTCCGCCAAGTTCTCTTCCAAGTGGTACGAGATCGACCTGGGGTGGGCATACATCCGGATACTCCAGTTCCTGGGGCTGGTCAGCGTGCGCAAGGTCGCACCCCGCCTACGCCTGCAGAGCAATGGCTCACCCATTGAATCGTTGGGTCTGGATCAGCTTCAGGGCATCATTGCGCATCGCTACGAGGTTCTGGCACGGTATTCGCGCATGGTGCGGGTGACCGTGACACACGAACTCCAATCCCTCAAGCTTCCCGGCGGTCAGGGCGATCGTGCGCTATTGCGCCGTTGCCGCAAGTGGCTCATGCGCGACGACGCCTTGCTGGCGCCAGTCGAGCGTGACCAGATGGCTCGTGCCTTGACGCTGGCGCCTGCACTGTCCACCCTGATTCAGATGCGCCATGATCTGATGGCTCTGTGGGAATCTTCCAGCGCCAGTAGCGAGCAGTTGCTCGTTGATCTACGTGCCTGGTGCCAGAGGGCGCAGGCCAGCGGAATCGACGGGCTGGAGCAATTCGCGTATCGGCTACGCCGCTACGCCCTATGATCGAAGGCCTGAACGAGCAACAGAAAGCCGCTGTCACGCTGCCGGCCGCGCATGCGCTCGTGCTGGCAGGCGCAGGTAGCGGCAAGACCCGGGTGCTGACGACCCGCATGGCTTGGCTGATCCAGACCGGCCAGGTGAGTCCATTCGGGCTGCTGGCGGTGACATTCACCAACAAGGCTGCTCGCGAGATGCTCACGCGCCTGTCGGCGCTGCTGCCGATCCAGACGCGCGGCATGTGGGTGGGAACTTTCCACGGCCTTTGCAACCGGTTGCTGCGAGCTCACTTCCGCGAGGCTGGGCTGCCACAGACCTTCCAGATTCTCGACGGCGCCGATCAGCTTTCCGCCATCAAACGGATGCTGAAGGCGGCTGGTGTGGACGACGAGCGTTTCGCGCCGCGTGATGTACAGCGAATGATCAACGGGGCCAAGGAAGATGGCCTGCGCCCCAAAGACATGGATGCGCGCGACGCGTACACACGGCGGTTGGCGGACCTGTATCAGCTTTACCAGGACCAATGCGAGCGCGAAGGGGTGGTGGACTTTGGCGAGCTGCTGCTGCGGGCCTACGAGTTGCTTACCCGCGAGTCGTCCATCCGCGAGCATTACCAGCGGCGGTTCCGTCACATCCTGGTCGATGAGTTTCAGGATACCAACGTGCTGCAGTACCGGTGGCTGATGTTGCTCGCAGGGACCGATACGCCAGTCTTCGCGGTCGGTGATGACGATCAGTCCATCTATGCGTTTCGAGGCGCCAACGTGGGTAACATGGCCGACTTCGAGCGGCAGTACGCCCATGGTAACGTCATCCGTCTGGAGCAGAACTACCGGTCTTTCGGCCACATTCTGGATGCGGCGAACGCGCTGATTGCGCACAACGAGCATCGCCTGGGCAAGAATCTCTGGACCCAGGCTGGAGAAGGTGAGCTTCTACGAGTGGTGGAACAGCCCTCCGATGCGCTCGAGGCGCAGTGGCTGGTGGATGAGGTCCGCGCACTGTTGCGTGAGGGCCGGGCGGCGCACCAGGTGGCCATCCTTTATCGCAGCAACGCGCAGTCCAGGCCCATCGAGCATGCGCTGTTCACCGCCGGGGTACCGTATCGAGTTTATGGTGGCCAGCGCTTCTTCGAGCGCCAGGAAATCAAGCATGTATTGGCATACCTGCGGTTGATCGACAATCCGCACGATGACACCTCATGGATGCGGGTGGTGAATTTCCCCACGCGCGGCATCGGCGCGCGCACGCTGGAGCAGCAGGCAGACGCAGCTGCCCAGTATGGCGTGAGCCTGGTGCAGGCGGTCCCTTATGTGGCGGGCAAGGGTGGCAGCAGCCTGGTCCGTTTCGCTCAGCTGATTCAGGGACTGGCCCACGATGCACAGAGCCTGGACCTGCCGGAACTCATCGGTCAGGTCGCGCACGTCAGCGGGCTGGAGGCTCACTACCGTGCGGATCGCGAGGGCCAGGAGCGGCTGGAAAATCTCCAGGAACTGGTCAACGCGGCCGCTGCGTTCGTGGCCGAGGAAGGCTATGCCGGGCTGGTGGCTGGGCGCATTCCCGAGGGTCTGGCGGCGGCAGCCACCCAGGCTGCGGCGGACGACCCGGAATCGGAGCCGCTTCAGGTCATGTCGCCACTGGGTGCTTTCCTGAGTCATGCCTCCTTTGAAGCAGGCGACAATCAAGCACAGGCGGGCGAAGACGCCGTGCAGCTCATGACTGTGCATGCCGCGAAGGGCCTCGAGTTCGATGCGGTCTTTATCACAGGTCTGGAAGAAGGTCTCTTTCCGCACGAGAACAGCCTGCTGGATCCGGGGGGGCTCGAGGAAGAGCGCCGCCTCATGTACGTGGCCATGACACGGGCGCGGGAGCGGTTGACGCTCACGCTGGCGCAAAGCCGGTTGCTTCATGGTCAGACGCGGTATCCGATGCGCTCGCGCTTTCTGGACGAGATTCCCGATGAGCATCTGAAATGGGTGACGCCGCGCCAGCGCGCCGATCGTGAGCAGTCTGCCTGGGCAGGGGCCTTCCGGCGCGGAGGGGGTGGTTGGCAGGGTGAGCGCACGAGTACTTTTGCGCCGCGGGTTGCGCACACCCAGACTGCCGGGATCACAGTGGATGGACAGTGTTTCCGCATTGGCGGCAGCGTGCGCCACGGCCGTTTTGGCGAGGGAACCGTGGTGGCGTTGAGTGGTAGCGGGGCCGAGGCCCAGGCACGCATCGAGTTTCGCGAGACGGGCGTCAAGACGCTGGCCCTGGGGGTGGCAAAACTGGAAGTTCTGGACTGACCGATCGTCCGTGGACCGTCAGGCCCGCCCGCGTGCCCAGCGCCGGTGCAGCCGTTGTGCGGTGGCGTCCAGCAGAAAACCCAGCACGCCGATCAGAACGATGACAGCCATGAGTTCGGAGTAGGCCAGCCGGTCTCGCGTGTCCAGGATGAAATAGCCGAGGCCGGAACTGACCCCCAGCATTTCACAGGGTACCAGGATGATCCAGACGATTCCGATGGCCAGCCTCAGCCCCGTCAGGATATGGCCCAGCGACCCGGGGATGACGATCCTCCAGAGGATTTCGCGGCGCGTGGCGCTCAGGCTGCGTGCCAGCATGAGCCAGCGTGGGTCTAGCGTGCGAACGCCTGCGCTGGTGTTCAGGATGATGGGCCACACGGCTGCGAAGCTGAGCAGGAAGTAAATGGGTGCGTCTCCGATGCCGAACAGCATGACGGCGATCGGCATCCACGAAAGCGGCGAGATCATCCTCAGGAACTGGAAGGCGCCGCTGGTGGCGGATTCCAGCCGTCTGGATGCGCCTACTGCCAGGCCGATCGGAACGCCGAAGATCAACGCCCAGAACAGGCCGACAGCCACCCGGCGCAGGCTGACCAGGGTGTGCAGCGTCAACTGGTTCTCTGCCAACAAGTGGATCAGCGAGGGTAGCGCCTGGAACGGCGAAAACATGCGGGCCATGGGAACGTTGTCGCCCAGCAATGCAATGCCGGCCCCCCAGAGCACCAGCAATACCAGCAGGCCGCTCAGGCTCAATGCCAAGCGTCCTGTTGCGAGCCGCAGCGTGAAGCCGCTGAGTTTCGTGTGCCCGGACGCTGACCGTGAGTGCCGAGTGGACTCGGATCGTGCATCTCCGACGGTCAACGTGGATAAAGGGGCGTCCATCAGGTCACCTCAAAGGTCTCGGTGCGGGCATAGCCGTCGGGTGCACCAAACGCTTTCATGCCGCCCTGAGCCTCGATGGCCTTGCGCACATAGCGTTCGTCCACCAGTTCGCGTGCGGCCCTTGCTGGGTCCAAGGTTTTCAGGAAGTCGTTCTGACCCAGCACATAGGTTGTCTTGAGGAGATCCACCAGCTTCTCCGTGTAGCTCGGATAGGGGTAGGGCTGGAAGTCGATGCGTTTCTCGTGCCATGCCGGGTGGCGAATGGCGCCCGTCCGTGCGTATTCCGCATCGCGTTCAGGTGATGGGACGAGCACGCGCGCCAGGGTGGAACGGTTGTGCGGCGTATAGGCTGCAGGATTGTCGCGGGCCAGGATGTTGACCGTTTCCTCGCGGTGACCACGCACCCAGGACTGGGCCTGGACGATGGCGTTGACGACCTTCTGTGTCCATTCGGGGCGCTTCTGCAAATCGCTTTCGTGCATGGTGACCACGCAGCAGGCATGGTTGCGCCAGACGTCTCCCGTGAAACGCCAGACCTTGCCGACGCCCAGTTCTTCGGCCTTGGCGTTGAAGGGCTCAGCAACGATATAGCCCGAAATCTGTTTGGTGCCGAGTGCGGGGAGCATGTCGCCCGGGGACATCACGACCAGTCTCACCTGCTTCTTGGTCGGTACACCCTCGCTGATGAACTCCAGGCCAGATTCCCGCAGCAGCGCTTGCAAGACGATGTTGTGGACTGAATACCAGAACGGAATGGCGACCGTGGTCCCACCCAGATCCGCGACATTCTTCAGATCCGGGAGAACGGTCAGGCAGGATCCTTCCGTATGATTCCAGGCCACGACTTTCGCGGGCGAATGACTGCCGAATCGCGACCAGATCGTCATGGGCATAAGCAGGTGCACCACGTTCACCTGTCCGGCCAGGAAGGCTTCCACGATCTGCGACCAGCTACGGAACCGGCGCGGTTTCTCGACCTGCAGCCCTTGTTGCGTGAACAAGCCGTTGTGGTGGGCGACGAGCAGAGGCGTTGCGTCCGTGATGGGCAGGTAGCCGATCCGCACGGGTGCGTCGGGCTCCGCCGCCCGCGCCACCCGCCCCATTTGCAGGAACGGCAGTGCGCCGGTTGCCGTGAACAGTGCGGACAGTTTGAGGAATTCACGGCGACGGGCGAGCGTGCTGTCGTCGGTGGAGCAGCAGGAATCCAGAAGTTTGAGTGTCATGATACGAGTCTGGGAGTGCGTGCGGCCCGGAGGGCCTGGAGAATGTCGACGCGCAGCGTGGTCAGGTGAGGATCGGTTTCGTCGCGAGGGTGGGGGCAGTCCGGCCGCCATTGGCCAATCAGGTGTCCTGGCTGGCCGCCGATCAACAGAATGCGATCGGCGAGAATGAGTGCCTCGTCGATGTCGTGGGTCACCAGGATGGCCGACGTATGGTGGCGCATGGTGATCTGCAGGAGCAGCGTCTGCATTTCCCCGCGTGTGATTTCATCCAGAGCGCTGAACGGCTCGTCCAACAGCAGGATTTCGGGCGCGCGGGCCAAGCTGCGGGCCAGTGACGTGCGTTGTGCCATTCCGCCCGACAGTTCATCGGGGTAGCGGGTGCGTGCCGCGAGCAGCCCGACCTCGGCGATGGCGCGCTGGATTCTCTCGCCCCGCTGCGTCTGGTCCAAGTGTGGCTGATGGCGAAAGTCCAGCCCGAAACCCACGTTTTCCTCGAGTGTGAGCCATGGAAGCAGGCAGGGGTCCTGGAACACGAATCCCAGCTTGGGGTCAGGCCCGGTCAGCCGCTCTCCCCGGATGCGGACTTCGCCGGCTTGCACGGGCTGCAGTCCTGCAAGAGTGCGCAGCAGCGATGATTTGCCGGCCCCGCTGGGCCCCAGGACCGCCACGATCTCTCCCGCTTGCAGTTCGAATGAGAAGTCCCGCAGGACGCAGGTGGCCTGAGATTGCCCGGCCCGCGCATAGCCCAGTGCCAGGCCCTGCGCACTGAGGACGCCGGGTGTGGGGCTACTGTCCGTGTGGGCGAGCGTCGAAGGGAGCGCCGCCATGGCTCAAGCTGCCTCTCGGGCGTGTTCCAGCCCGTCGATTTCTTTGCGCAGGTGCTTCAGAGCTGGCGTCACAATGGCGACGAACAGGGCCTCGCGCAGGCGGCGCTGCGACGGATTGCTCAGCAGGTAGCCAGCTGCGCCCGTGTGCAGCGCTGCTGATTGAGTGGCGCGCAAGGCGAGTTCCGACGAACGGGCACGAACGCGCAGCACATCCAGCGGTAGGGCGGACTGCCCCTGGTTCGCCAGACGGGTGGTCTCTGCATGCAGGGCATCCAGGTCCCGTGCCAGGGTGTCGGACTGATCGTCCAGATAGCAGTTGACGTGCGCGAGGCGTACATTGCTGGCCGTGATGGCGTCCACGCTGGCCTGAATCAGGCCCAGGCCCATGCCGGCCTGGGTCAGCAGGAAACCGCTCTTGATCCGCTTCATGTAGGCATCGAATTCGTCTGCGTCGGCCAGGACGTCATCGGCAGGGATGCGAGCGTTCTTCAGGCGGACATTCAGCGTGCCCGTGCCTTCCATCCCCGAGAAGGCGGGGCAGGCGCGCAGCGTCAGTGCGGGCGCGTGTGGCGGTACGACGAACATGACGTAGCCGCCTTCGTCCAGTTCGGCAGCCGCGATGAGCAGATGATCTTCGCCCAGATTGGAAACCCAGGGCAGGGCCCCGTTGACCACGAAGTCGGTGCCATCGCGGTGCCCGCGCAAATTGATGCGCTCGATTCCCGCCAGATGCTTCACCGCATTCGACATGCCTGTGCCGGCAAGCAGGGTGCCTGCCGCGAGTGGTTTCAAGTAGCGTTCGCGAGCTGCAGGGTTGTGCGTCTGGTGCAGATACCAGGTGCAGATGGCCTGGCACCAGACCAGAAAGGCTGTGGATCCGCAGGTACGGGCCACCTGCGCCACGAGATCGACCTGGGCAGCCAGGTTCAGGTTCAGTCCGCCTTCAGCCGATGGCAGTGCAGCGGCAAACCCGCCCAGTTGGCCTAGGGTACGCAGGAAATCTGCGGGATAGAGGCCGTGGTCGATGGCCTGCGTCTGGGGAGCGAGGCGTGTCTGGATCAGCTCGTCCACCGTTTGCAGCAGGCCATGGGGCAACGCAGAGCGCGTCATGATCATGCGTCCTGTCAGGCCGCGTAGGCGGCCAATTGCTGGTTGGCGTAAGGCTGCAGTTCTGCGTTGATCGGGGTGTGCGCCAGATTGTTGGAGTAGTTGCACAGGGATGCCAGGCTCACGCCCAGCACGACTTCCAGTACTTGCCCGTCGGTATAGCCAGCAGCCCGGAAGGCCTGGAGTGCCAAGTCGGAAACTTGGCCCTTGTGCTCAAGAACTTGCAAGGTGAACTGGGCCAATGCATTGAGCTTGGGGTCAGACAGGGCGTGTGTGCCGCGCAGCGCATCCACCAGCTCCTGGGGAAGCTGAAGCTTCTTGGTAGCGAGCTTGGTGTGGCCGGCGACGCAGAAGCCGCAGCCGTTGTAGGTTGCCGCCGTGATCTGGATCACCTCGCGCTCGGTCGCCGTCAGGCTGTTGCGGGCGTTGATCGCGCTGACAGTCTGGTAGGTTTCCAGGGCAGTCGGCGCGTTGGCCAGGACACCCAGCAGGTTGGGCAGAAAGCCATTGGCCTGGGCGGCAGTACGCAGGCGGTCCTGGGCGGCGGCGGGGGCGGAATCAATCGTTTGGATGGGAAGGCGGCTCATGGTGTTCAGATCTTCTGTGAAATAGCTAAGACCTGATCATTCTAAGGAGCCATTCATGTGACCCAAACGAATATAAGCTCATTAAATTATTCGGAGCAGTCCTAATGACTCGCGTTCATCAGTCCATGCCGGATTCTCTTAATGACCGCTGCGTATGAACATATTCCGTCGATGCTCCGAACCGGCTCCAATGCGGTCCTGATGGTGGGCGACGGTGCGCGGCCCGTGCGGCCCGTCCGGTCAGATCTCCAGAGCTTCGATTTCAGCCTGGGTCCGCAGCCAGTCGTCTTCGCTGGCCTCTAGCGCCTTGGTGAGTTCGCCGTGCTCGGCGAGCAGTCTGGGGCGCTGATCGCGCCATGCGTCGGTGTAGAAATCCGGTTGTGTCATCAGTGCGTTCAGTTCTGCCAGGCGGCTCTGCGCGCGCGCCATGGCATCTTCAGTCTTCTTCAGGCGGGCTTCCAGCGGCTTACGCTGTGCCGCCAGACGCTGGCGCGCCTGCGCCTGCTCCCGCCGTTCGGTCTTGCGGTCCTTTTCGGCAGGTGCGGCCAAGCGGTTGGTCTGGGACCGGGCCGCAGCGTGCTGCTGCAGCCATTCCCGGTAATCTTCCAGATCTCCTTCGAAGGGCTGCACACGGCCATCTGCCACGATCCAGAAATCGTCCACCGTTGTGCGCAGCAGGTGTCGGTCGTGAGAAACCAGCAGGACGCTCCCAGGGAACTCCGCCAGTGCGCGGGCTAGTGCCTCTCGGGTGTCCACGTCCAGGTGGTTGCTGGGTTCGTCCAGCAGCAGCAGATTGGGCTTGCGCCAGACGATGAGGGCCAGTGCCAGGCGTGCCTTCTCGCCGCCGGAAAAGGGAGCCACCGGCTGATTCACCATGTCGCCCCCGAAGCCGAATCCGCCCAGCATGTCGCGCAGATCCTGTTCGCGCGCATCGGGTGCAATACGCGTGAAATGCTGCAGAGGGCTGAGTTCAGCATCGAGCAGGTCGAGCTGCTGCTGCGCAAAGTAGCCGATCTCCAGCCCACGCGCTGGGTGGTAGTGGCCTGCCAGGGGCTGCAGTTCCTGTGCCAGCGTCTTGACCAGCGTGCTTTTGCCAGCGCCATTCACCCCGAGGATGCCGGTGCGGCCGCCGCCGCGTACTGTCAGTGTCACTCCCTCCAGCACGGTACGCGCCGGCGTGTCGTTGCCGGCGGGGTACCCCATCGAGGCCTCTTCGAGTCTCAACAAGATGTCCGGCGTGTGGTCAGGATCGGGCAGGCGGATGTCGATGCCAGACTCCACGGCCAACGGCGTGAGGACCTGCATGCGGGCCAGCGCCTTGACCCGGCTCTGAGCCTGCTTGGCCTTGGTGGCCTTTGCCTTGAAGCGGTCGATGAATGACTGCAGATGTGCGGCTTCGCGGGTCTGGCGCTGCTGCGCCAGACGGCTCTGGCGCAGGCGCTCCGCGCGCTGCTCCAGGAAGGCCTGATAGTCGCCCTTGTAGCGCACCAGCTTGCCCTGCTCGAAATGCAGGATGGCGCGTGCCACCGCATCCAGAAATTCGGTGTCGTGAGAGATCAGCAGAATCGTGCCCGGGTATCCCGCCAGCCACCGTTCCAGCCAGAGCATGGCGTCCAGGTCCAGGTGGTTGGTCGGTTCGTCCAGCAGCAGCAGATCGGATGGGGCCATGAGTGCGCGCGCCAGCGCAATACGCATCTGCCAGCCGCCCGAAAAGCTCGCCACTGGCCGGGTCCATTCGTCGGGTGCGAAACCCAGACCTGCCAGAAGCTGATCGGCGCGCGATGGAGCGCTCCAGGCCTGGGCCTCGACCAGCGCGGCCTCAGACTCGGCGATGGCTTGGCCTTGGTCGGGCCCCAGTGTGGCACGGTGCGCTTGCAGCGCACGCAGGTGGCGGTCACCGTCGATGACGAATTCCCGCGCCGGCCGGTCTGTATCGTGCACGATCTGTTCGACAGCTGCCATGCGCCAGGCGGCTGGCATGTCCAGCGTGCCTGCGTCCTGGTCGATCTGGTGTTGAAGCAGGGCGAAAAGGGAAGACTTTCCAGCGCCGTTGCGCCCGACGATGCCGACTCGTTCGCCGGCGTGGATAGTGAATTCCGCACCGTCCAGCAGAACCTTGATGCCGCGCCTGAGCGTGAGTCCAGAGGCGCGAATCATTCCGTGAGTTGCGCGCGGCGCAGCAGCAGGATCTGGTCAGAGGCCGAATCCGTGCTCAACCAGGTCGGTTCGAGTTCGGGGAATGCCTGCTCGAAGTGTTCCTGTTCGTTGCCGACTTCCAGAATCAGCAGCCCCTTTGGGGCCATCAATTTTGGCACCTGGGCAAGGATCTTGCGCACCAGGTCCATGCCGTCCGATCCGCCCGCCAGCGCCAGGCCCGGTTCGTGCCGATACTCGGCCGGCAGCTCGGCCATGGAGCGGGCGTTGACATAAGGTGGATTGCACACGATCAGATCGTAACTGCGGTCGTTCGGGATACGGGTCGTCAGGTCGCTGCGCAGGGGTGTCACGCGTTCCTGCAGGCTGTGCAGCTCGATATTGGTCTGAGCAACTGCTAGAGCATCGGCCGAGACATCCGTGGCATCCACAGTCGCCTGGGGAAAAGCCTTGGCCGCCAGAATGGCCAGGCAGCCTGATCCGGTACACAGATCCAGCACTTGGTGGACGGCCAGCGGATCGGCGATCCATGGGGCGAGGTTTTCGGCCAACAGCTCGGCAATGGGTGAGCGCGGCACGATGACGCGCTCGTCCACCAGGAACCGCTCGCCCTGGAGCCAGGCCTCGCCCGTCAGGTAGGCTGCAGGCTTGCGGCTGCTGACACGTTCGTGGATCAGGTCCACGCAACGCTGTCGTTCGCGCTCCAGGAGTCGTGCGTCCAGAAAAGGTTCCAGCGTATCCAGCGGCAGGTGAAGGCTGTGCAACAGCAGGTATGCTGCCTCGTCCCAGGCGTTGTCGGTGCCGTGTCCAAACACCAGGCCTGCCGCCTGAAAGCGTGAGATCGCCCAGCGCAGCAGGTCGCGCAGGGTCAGAAGTTCGTTATATGGGGAGGCCATGGCAGTCGCAATAAAAGAGGCAGGACCGGTGCGGCCCGCACCCGTGATCCTGCCGTTGATGGCTGAATTTTACCTTCTCTGGCACACCCCTGCAGATCTTTTGCAGTCTGGCGAGTAGTACCATGGGCGTTGCTGCGGTCGTGGCAACACCGTGGTCGGACGCATGTTGATGGTAAAATCGCGGGTTCCCGTGATTTCAGACGCGAAGGTCGATTGCCTGCCGCATGTGCCGGCTTGGTTCGCTGGCCG
This sequence comes from Castellaniella sp., assembly GCF_004321985.1. Lineage (GTDB taxonomy): Bacteria > Pseudomonadota > Gammaproteobacteria > Burkholderiales > Burkholderiaceae_B > Castellaniella. The sequence goes on from NZ_SCQN01000044.1 coordinate 159,672, forward strand.
GTGGCGGCGAGTCTTTCTGGCATCACGCCCGGATGGTGGAATTGGTAGACACGCTGGTCTTAGAAGCCAGTGCGCAAGCGTGGGGGTTCAAGTCCCCCTCCGGGCACCATCCGCATCGGCGGGTTCACCCAGATTCCGGTAAAATGCCTCGTTTACCGTCTCTCATTTATCCAATAGGTTCCGCATGCAACCCGTGGTTGAAAAGTTGTCCGGCCTGGAGCGCCGCGTCGATCTGACCGTCTCGGTCGCCGATATCGAAAAGGAAGTTCAGACGCAGCTCAAGCGCGTCGCCAGGACCGCGAAGATCCATGGTTTTCGCCCCGGCAAGGCTCCGCTGTCGGTGATCGAGCGCAGCCACGGGCCTTCGGTGCGTTATGACGTCATCAACGGCCAGATCGGCAAGACTCTGGACAAGGTCATCGCGGATGCCAATCTGCGGGTGGCCGGTACCCCGAATCTGGAACCCAAGACCGAGGACACGGACGAAGGCGTTCTGGCCTTCTCGGCGACTTTCGAGGTCTATCCCGAAATTGCGCTCCCCGATCTGGCGGGCCTCAAGGTCACGCGCAGCACGGTGTCCGTGGGCGACGCCGAAGTCCAGAAGACCGTGGACGTGCTGCGCCACCAGCGCACTATTTTCAAGCCCGCTGCCGACCGCTCGGCGCAAGCAGGGGACCGCGTGAAGCTGGACTTCAAGGGCACGATCGACGGCGTGGCCTTCGAGGGCGGCTCGGCCGAGGATTTTTACTTCGTGCTGGGCCAGGGACGCATGCTGCCCGAATTCGAGACTGCGGCGACGGGACTCAAGGCTGGCGAATCCAAAACCTTTCCGCTGAAATTCCCCGATGATTACGGCAGCGCGGCTGTAGCCGGCAAGCAGGCTGAATTCGCGATCACACTGAAAGAAGTCTCTGCGCCCGAGCTTCCCGAGATGGATGCCGATTTCGCGAAGTCGCTGGGTCAGGCCGAAGGCAACGTGGAATTGCTGCTGGCTGATATCCGCGCCAATGTCGAGCGGGAAGCACAGGCGCGTGCCAAGAACCGCACCAAGGCCAGCGTCATGGACGCCCTGGCGGGTGCCTGCACGTTCGATCTGCCCAAGGCGCTGGTGGACAGCGAGATCGCCAGCCGTACCGCAGCAGCCCGCGAGGAGCTCAAGCAGCGCGGCCTGCCCAACGCCGACACCGTGCCCATTCCCGAGGACACGTTCCGGGCAGAATCCGAGCGCCGTGTGCGGCTCGGGCTGGTGGTGGGCGAACTGATCAAGTCTGCCGACCTCACGGCCAAGCCCGAACAGGTGCGGGCCCGCATCGAAGACTTCGCCAAGAGCTACGAGCAACCGGCTCAGGTCGTTACTTATTACTTGTCGGATCGTCAACGCCGTGCTGAGATAGAATCGCTGGTACTGGAAGACAACGTGGTTGATCATATTCTGGCGGCAGCTCAGGTGACTGATGAGTCCGTCGATTTCGATACCTTGATGGGAACACATTGATGCCCAGGTTCACCGATTTCTATGCCTCTCTGTACGGTGGGAATTCGGTCGTCCCCACTGGTCTGGGCTATGTGCCCATCGTGGTCGAGCAGTCGGGTCGCGGCGAGCGCTCCTACGATATCTACTCGCGCCTGCTGCGCGAGCGGGTAATCTTCTTCGTCGGAGAGGTCAACGACCAGTCGGCGAATCTGGTTGTGGCTCAGCTGCTGTTCCTGGAATCAGAGAACCCCGACAAGGACATATCGCTATACATCAACTCGCCGGGCGGGTCCGTGTACGCGGGCATGGCAATCTATGACACGATGCAGTTCGTGAAGCCTGCTGTTTCGACGCTGTGCACGGGCATTGCGGCCAGCATGGGTGCATTCCTGCTGGCGGCTGGCGAAAAGGGCAAGCGCTACGCCTTGCCGAATTCGCGCATCATGATTCACCAGCCGTCGGGCGGCGCCCAGGGGCAGGCGTCCGACATTCAGATCCAGGCGAAGGAAATCCTTAGCCTGCGGGAGCGCATGAACGGCATTCTGGCCGAAAGAACCGGCCAGGACGTCGAACGCATCGGTTTGGATACCGAGCGCGACAACTTCATGTCCGCCGCCGATGCTCAGGCCTACGGGCTCATCGACAAGGTATTGGTTTCGCGGACCGACGAGACCGAATGAGTGGGATGCCATGACGGAAAAAAAAGGTTCCAGTGAAGACAAGACCCTGCACTGCTCCTTCTGCAACAAAAGCCAGCACGAAGTTCACAAGCTGATCGCCGGTCCTTCGGTGTTCATCTGCGACGAGTGCATCAGCCTGTGCAACGACATCATCCGCGAAGAATCGCAGGATGCGACGCGTGTGGCTGTCCGGACCGAGTTGCCTACACCGCAGGAAATCAAATCGTTCCTCGATGGTTATGTCATTGGACAGGAAGCGCCCAAGCGCAATCTGGCGGTGGCTGTCTACAACCACTACAAGCGCATCCGCTATGCGGATGCCAAGGACGGCGACGTCGAGCTCTCCAAGAGCAATATCCTTCTGATCGGCCCGACGGGCTCAGGCAAGACCCTGCTGGCGCAGACGCTGGCGCGGATGCTGGACGTGCCGTTCGTGATGGCCGATGCGACTACCTTGACTGAGGCCGGCTATGTAGGCGAGGATGTCGAAAACATCATCCAGAAACTGCTGCAGAACTGCAACTACGAGGTCGAGAAGGCTCAGCGCGCCATCGTCTATATCGATGAAATAGACAAGATCTCGCGCAAGTCCGACAACCCGTCGATCACCCGCGATGTTTCGGGAGAAGGCGTTCAGCAGGCACTGCTCAAGCTCATCGAGGGGACGGTCGCGTCGGTGCCACCACAGGGTGGTCGCAAGCATCCCAACCAGGATTTCGTTCAGGTCGACACCACCAACATCCTGTTTATCGTCGGCGGTGCGTTCGACGGTCTGGAAAAGATCATTCGTGACCGCAGCGAGCGCTCCGGTATCGGCTTTTCCGCCACCGTGCATACCCGCTCTGAGCGCGGTGTGGGGGAGCTGTTTTCCGAGGTGGAGCCCGAAGACCTCATCAAGTTCGGTTTGATTCCCGAGCTGGTGGGGCGGCTCCCCGTAGTAGCCACCCTCGAAGAACTGGACGAGAGCATGCTGGTGCGGATCCTGACCGAGCCGCGTAATGCGGTGGTCAAGCAGTTCCAGAAGCTCTTCGAGATGGAGGACGTGGGACTGGAAGTCACCCCAGAGGCGCTCAAGGCGATCGCCGCGCGTGCCATCAAGCGCCGTACCGGGGCTCGCGGCTTGCGTTCCATCCTCGAGCAATCGCTGCTGGGAACCATGTACGAGCTACCCGCACACACCGAAGTCAACCGGGTGGTGCTGGATCAGGATGCGGTCAACGGCAAGACAACGCCGCAGCTCATCAAGGGCCCCCGGGCCGCTCGCCGCCCGGAACAGAAGCCGTTGCATTCGGCGGCCGCCTGAATCAGCCTCGGACATTCTATATACTGTACTCAGGCCTCCCGGCTTCCTGGCGCTTGCGGGCTTGAAACCCCCCCAAGCGACACCATATGGATGTCAGGCATCACAAAAAGGAAGCCTGTGCTTCCTTTTTTCATAGACTCAGTTCAAGGAAGCAACCATGTCTGCTAGCCAGATTCTCACTGCGGATCCCGTGGACCTGCCACTGTTGCCATTGCGCGACGTGGTCGTGTTCCCCCACATGGTCATCCCCCTGTTTGTCGGGCGTCCTCGTTCCATCAAGGCGCTGGAAATGGCCATGGAGGCCGGCAGCAGCGTCATGCTGGTTGCCCAGAAAGCAGCCGGCAAGGACGAACCTTCAGCCGATGATCTGTTCGATGTGGGCTGTGCCGCCAGCATCCTGCAGATGCTCAAGCTCCCCGACGGTACCGTCAAGGTATTGGTCGAAGGGCTGCAGCGTGCCCGTATCCATGCAGTGGTCGAAGCCGAGACTCACTTCATGGCCCGAGCCTCCGGCATTGTCGAGGAACCCGGCGTGCAGGCTGAAGCCGAGGCACTGCGCCGTGCGGTCGTGGCCCAGTTCGACCAGTACGTCAAGCTGAACAAGAAAATCCCCCAGGAAATCCTGACCACGCTCTCCGGGATCGAGGAAGCCGGCCGGCTGGCGGACACGATTGCGGCTCATCTGCCGCTGAAGATCGAGCAAAAGCAGTCCCTGCTGGATACACCCAGTGCGACGGGCCGGCTCGAGGCGCTGTTGTCACAGCTCGAATCCGAGATCGACATTCTTCAGGTCGAGAAGCGCATTCGTGGGCGCGTGAAGAAGCAGATGGAGAAGAGCCAGCGTGACTACTACCTGAATGAGCAGGTCAAGGCCATTCAGAAGGAGCTGGGCGAGGGTGAAGAGGGCGCCGATATCGAAGAGCTGGAGCGCAAGGTCGCTGACGCGCACCTGCCCAAGGAAGCCCGTAAGAAGGCAGACGGCGAGCTGAAGAAGCTCAAGCTCATGTCGCCCATGTCGGCCGAGGCCACCGTGGTGCGCAACTACATCGACACGCTGGTGGGGTTGCCGTGGCGCAAGAAGAGCCGCGTCAATAATTCGCTGGACAACGCCGAAGAGATCCTGAATGCCGACCATTACGGTCTGGAAAAGGTCAAGGAGCGCATCATCGAGTATCTGGCGGTTCAGCAACGTGTGGACAAGCTCAAGGCGCCGATCCTCTGTCTGGTCGGCCCTCCGGGAGTGGGCAAGACATCGCTGGGCCAGTCGGTGGCGCGGGCGACAAACCGCAAGTACATTCGCATGGCGCTGGGCGGGGTTCGCGATGAGGCCGAGATCCGTGGTCACCGCCGCACATACATTGGCTCCATGCCGGGCAAGATTCTGCAGAACATGGCCAAGGTCGGCGTTCGTAATCCGCTCTTTCTGCTCGACGAAATCGACAAGATGGGTGCGGACTTTCGCGGTGATCCTTCGTCGGCGCTTCTGGAGGTTCTGGATCCCGAGCAGAATCACACTTTCCAGGACCATTACATCGAGGTCGATTTTGATCTGTCCGATGTGATGTTCGTGGCCACGAGCAATACGCTGAACATTCCACCGGCACTGCTGGACCGGATGGAGGTCATCCGCTTGTCCGGATATACCGAGGACGAGAAAGTGCACATTGCCTTCGATCACCTGTTGCCCAAGCAGATGAAGAACAATGGCGTCGAGGACGGCGAGCTCTCCATCGCCGAAGCCGCCGTGCGCGACATCGTGCGGTATTACACCCGCGAGGCGGGCGTGCGGGCGCTGGAACGCGAAATTTCCAAGATCTGCCGCAAGGTCGTGAAGAAGATGCTGGCAGACAGAGCCGCCGCGAAGGGCCGCAAGTCCACGAAGGCTTTTGTGAAGGACCCCGTCAAGGTCGACGCTGACAATCTGAGCGATTTCTTGGGTGTGCGGCGGTTCAGCTTCGGCATGGCTGAAAAGGAAGACAAAGTAGGCCAGGTCACCGGGCTTGCCTGGACCGAGGTGGGTGGCGACTTGCTGACCATCGAAGTTGCCGACATGCCTGGGAAGGGTGTGGTGCTGCGCACCGGCTCGCTGGGTGACGTCATGAAGGAGTCCGTCGAGGCGGCACGCACGGTCGTGCGGGCGCGGGCTCGGCGCTGGGGCATTGCGGACCAGGTGTTTGAGAAGCGCGATCTGCATGTGCACTTTCCCGAGGGGGCGGTCCCCAAGGACGGGCCATCCGCAGGCATTGCGATCACCACCGCGCTGGTTTCTGCGTTGACCGGGATTCCGGTGCGGGCCGACGTGGCCATGACAGGTGAGATCACGCTACGCGGCGAGGTCCTCGAGATCGGCGGATTGAAGGAAAAACTCTTGGCTGCCCACCGGGGCGGGATCAAGACCGTGATGATTCCCGAGGATAACGTGAAGGACCTGGCCGAAATCCCCGACAACGTGAAAAACTACCTGGAGATCATCCCGGTACGCTGGATCGATCGGGTGCTCGAGGTCGCCTTGCAGCACATGCCAACGCCGTTGTCAGACGAGGAAGTGGCCAAGCTGGCGGCAGAAGCCGCGGCGGCAGCCGCTAAAGTCGCCGCGCCAGCGCCGGAGGGCCTGCTCAAGCATTGAGATAGGTGTGGAAGCTCATCATTCGTTGCGGTGCAATGCACCACCAATCATCGGATGATGGGCTTCTTCGTCCTGTTGAAAGGTGGAAGGGGCCCAACGACTGCTTGATGTCGGGGCTGATTGGGTTAGTGCAGCGGCGTGGTCCGAATCAGCCCCACAGCGATGCCTTCGATGGCGAAGTTGTCGCCCGGTCCTACCTGGATGGGCTTGAAGTCGGGGTTCTCGGGCAGGAGCCGGATGGCGCGGCCCAGGTGTTCCAGGCGCTTGACGGTGACGTCGTCGCCCAGGCGGGCGACGACGATCTGGCCGTGTCGGGCCTCTGGTGTGCGGTGCACGGCCAGCAGGTCGCCGTCCAGGATGCCCGCATCCCGCATGCTGCTGCCTCGCACGCGCAGCAGGTAGTCAGGGGCTGAGGAGAAGAGCTGAGGCGCGACGGCGATTTCGCGCTCCACATGCTCGGCCGCCAGGATGGGATGGCCGGCGGCCACATGCCCCACCAGCGGTAGGAGCAGGCTGCCGGCCGCATCCAGCCAGCCAAGTGTTTCTGAGGTGCGTTGGGGGGGTGCCGGAACAGCGGCCGGCGCGGCGGCGTCCAGCAACTGGATCCCGCGGGATGTGCTGGCCGTCAGGCGAATGTGGCCTTTGCGTTCTAGAGCGCGCAGGTGGTCTTCAGCAGCGTTGGCCGAGCGAAACCCGAGTTGGTGGGCGATTTCTGCACGGGTCGGCGGCCGCCCGGTTCGGCTGATGGCCTGGCGGATGAGGTCCAGGATCTGGGATTGGCGCGCAGTGAGTTTCAGAGCCATGACACACTACTGGATGAAAAACCAGTCCGTATTGTGTCTGAAGTGGCAGCCGAAAGCAAGCGTTCCCGCCGGCCCCGGTCTGAGCCGGGGCCGATATGGCTGGTTCTAGTGCTTCAGGACCTTGGCGATCGACTGTGCCACATAGTCGATGTTGCCGCTGTTCAGGGCGGCAACGCAGATGCGGCCGCTGCCAATGGCATAGATGCCGAACTCGTCACGGAGGCGGTCGACATGCGCCTTGGTCAGGCCGGAGTATGAGAACATCCCGCGCTGGGCTTCCACGAAGCGGAAGTCCTGGGTGACGCCCTGTGCGTGAAGCTTCTCCACCAGTTGATGGCGCATGGTGCGGATGCGGTCCCGCATCTCGGCCAGCTCGGTCGCCCAGAGCGCACGCAGTTCGGGTGTGTTGAGTACCATCGCCACGATGGCGCCGCCATGGGTGGGGGGGTTGGAGTAGTTGGTGCGGATGACGCGCTTGAGCTGGCTCAGGACGCGGGTGCTTTCCTCGTCTCCGCTGGTGATCAGCGTCAGGGCGCCCACTCGCTCACCGTACAGCGAAAATGATTTGGAGAACGAGGAACTGACGAACATGGTCATGTTCATCCCGGCAAACAACCGGACCACAGAGGCATCCTCTTCCAGGCCTGCTCCGAATCCCTGGTAGGCAATGTCCAGGAAAGGCACGAGCTGACGCGACTGCAAGGTCTTTGCGATTTCGAGCCACTGTTCCGTGCTGGGATCCACGCCCGTGGGATTGTGGCAGCAGGCGTGCAGCACCACGATGGTGCCAGCCGGCAGCGCGCGCAGGGACGCCATCATGGCATCGAAGTCAAGACCGTGGGTGGCCGCATCGTAGTAGTCGTACTGCACGACGGGAAAGCCCGCGGCCGAAAACAGTGCCTGGTGGTTGGCCCAGCTCGGATTGCTGATGGCGACCTGGGCATTGGGCAGGATGCGCTTGAGGAAATCGGCCCCGATCTTCAGGGCTCCGGTGCCACCCAGCGCCTGTACCGTGACCGAGCGGTGTTCGGAAATCAGGGGAGAATCGGCGCCCAGGAGCAGGGCGCGCGCGCCGGCGTTGTAGCCAGGAATGCCGTCAATCGGCAGGTAGCTGCGTGGTGCCGCCTGCTCGAACAGCTTTGCTTCCGCCTGGCGGACGGACTTCAGCAGCGGGATGTGGCCCTTGTCGTCGTAGTAGACACCTACGCCCAGGTTCACCTTGGTGGAGCGGGTATCGGCCTTGAATTGTTCGTTCAGGCCCAGGATGGGGTCGCGGGGGGCAAGTTCGACGGAAGCGAATAGGGAGGACATTGGACAGTGAAGGAGGGAGAAAAGGGGCCTTGGTCTTGAAGCTTGGTCTTGAAGATCAACGATGGGATAATAAGGGGTTTACCCGTAGAGTGTCTAGCACAAGCCTCATGTCTGATTCCGGCGCGCGATTCGTGCAGTACCCCGATAGCCCGTTCCAGCTGTACGAACCCTATTCGCCCGCCGGCGATCAGCCGGCTGCGATTGCTGCGCTCGAAGAGGGCTTGCGCGACGGGCTCATGGGCCAGACATTGCTGGGTGTTACAGGGTCCGGCAAAACATACACCATGGCCAACGTCATCGCGCGAATGGGGCGTCCGGCCATCGTGCTGGCACCCAACAAGACGCTGGCGGCGCAGCTTTATGCCGAGATGCGCGAGTTCTTTCCACGCAACGCGGTGGAGTATTTCGTTTCGTATTACGACTATTACCAACCCGAGGCCTATGTGCCGGCGCGTGACCTGTTCATCGAGAAGGACTCGTCAATCAACGAGCACATCGAGCAGATGCGGCTTTCGGCGACCAAGAGCCTGCTCGAGCGCCAGGATACCGTCATCGTAGGGACAGTGTCCTGCATCTATGGGATCGGCAATCCGGGCGACTATCACGCCATGGTGCTGACCCTGCGCAACGGTGACCACATCGCGCGGCAAGAGATTCTCGCCCGCCTGGTGTCCATGCAGTACGAACGCAATGACATGGATTTCGCGCGTGGGACATTCCGCGCGAGAGGCGAAATCGTGGACGTATTCCCGGCCGAACATGCCGAATACGCGCTTCGCATCACCATGTTCGACGACGAGATCGAGTCCCTGGACCTGTTCGATCCGCTCACGGGCAAGCTGGTTCAGAGTCTGGTGCGGTTCACCGTTTTCCCGAGCTCTCACTACGTCACACCGCGCGAAACCGTGCTGCGCGCGATCGGGACTATCAAGGAAGAGCTGCGCAGCCGCCTGGAGGAGCTGAACACCGCCGGCAAGCTGGTCGAGGCGCAGCGCCTGGAGCAGCGCACCCGTTTCGATCTGGAGATGCTGCAGGAGCTGGGCTTCTGCAAAGGCATCGAGAATTACTCGCGGCACTTGTCCGGCGCCGCGCCCGGTGAGCCGCCTCCCACGCTCATCGACTATCTGCCGGCGCGCGCACTCATGTTCATCGATGAGAGCCACGTTACGATCGGGCAGTTGGGGGGCATGTATCGAGGTGACCGGTCGCGCAAAGAGACGCTGGTGCAATTCGGGTTCCGGCTTCCTTCCGCGTTGGACAACCGGCCTCTGCGGCTCGAGGAATTCGAGGCCCGCATGCCGCAGTGCGTGTTCGTGTCCGCCACCCCTGGTCTCTATGAGTCCCAGCATTCCGACCAGGTGGTGGAACAGGTGGTGCGTCCTACGGGGCTGGTGGATCCCGAAGTCGAAGTCCGGCCGGCCACGACTCAGGTGGATGACCTGCTCGGTGAGGCCAAGAAATGTATCGCGCGCCGCGAGCGGGTGCTGGTGACCACGCTCACCAAGCGCATGGCTGAAGATCTGACCGAGTATCTGCAGGAAAGCGGGCTCAAGGTGCGCTATCTGCATTCGGACATCGACACTGTCGAGCGGGTCGAGATCATCCGGGACCTCCGGCTGGGTGCTTTCGACGTGCTGGTGGGGATCAACCTGCTGCGCGAGGGACTGGATATTCCTGAGGTGTCCCTGGTTGCAATCCTGGATGCCGACAAGGAGGGTTTTCTGCGGTCCGAACGCAGCCTGATCCAGACCATGGGCCGGGCGGCCCGCAATCTGCATGGCCGGGCGATCTTGTACGCTGACCGGGTGACCGATTCCATGCAGCGGGCGATGGGTGAGACTCGGCGCCGGCGGGAAAAGCAGCAAGCCTTCAACGAAGCGCATGGGATCACGGCACGCGGCGTCAGCAAGGCCGTGCGCGACCTGATCGACGGGGTAGGCATGTCCCCCGCTGCGGTGCCGGATGACGAGCCGGCTTTCGATGCTGCCGCCCTCCGGGACGAGAAGTCGCTGGCTCGGGAAATCCGGCGTCTGGAGCAGAAAATGAATGAACACGCCCGCAATCTGGAGTTCGAGCAGGCCGCCGCCGCACGAGACGCCCTGCATGCGCTCAAGGACCGGGCGCTATGGGCGGCAAACTTCTGACAGGACACGCTTTTCTCTGATTCTCAGTCGAAAATACTTGCCAATTTCCGGGTTTTCCCGCACACTTTCACCTATCATGCATAAGGTCCTTTTCGTCTGTACAGGCAATATCTGCCGTTCCCCCACCGCTCAGGGCGTGTTCCAGCATCTGGTTGACGAGGGCAGCCTTTCTGACGCAGTTTGCGTCGATTCCGTTGCCACGCATCATTTTCATGTGGGTGAAGCCCCCGACGCGCGGGCACAGGCTGCTGCGCGAAAGCGCGGCTATGACCTGTCCAGCCATGTGGCGCGTCAAATCAGGATGGATGATTTTCGGGATGCGGACCTGATCCTCGCCATGGATTGGGAGAACCTGTCGGCACTGCAGCAGCAGTGCCCCAAGATCTACCAGCACAAGCTCATGCTGCTGATGCGTTTTTCCAACGAATTCGAGGAAGCGACGGTGCCGGACCCTTACTATGGCGGCCCCGAAGGTTTCAACAAGGTCCTGGACTACATCGAAGACGCCTGCCAGGGGGTCCTGGAACTCGTGCGCAAGCGTGCCCTTCAGTATCAGGCAGCCTGATCCGCCACTTGCATCGGCATGACCCAAAGGCGCCTCCCGGCGCCTTTTCATTGCCCCTCGGCTGCGTGAAATCCTGTCGGCTTGATCTACGTCAAGTTTCCCTTCCGACAGGGCCTGGAGCTCGCCCGATTCGTGCATCCGCATTGATATACTTGACTCAATTAGTCGGGTATCAGATATGCCCAATGACTAGCATCGAATAGTGAGGCCTATCATGCGTTTGACGACCAAGGGACGATTTGCAGTAACTGCGATGATCGATCTGGCTTTGCGGGCTCATAGCGGACCGGTGACGCTGGCCGCCATCAGCGAACGGCAGAACATCTCGCTGTCCTATCTGGAGCAGCTTTTTGGCAAGTTGCGTCGTCATGAGTTGGTCGACAGCGTTCGCGGGCCTGGCGGTGGCTATACGCTGGCGCGTCATGCACGCGACATCTCCGTGGCCGGCGTCATTTTCGCGGTGGACGAGCCGCTCGACGCAACGAGCTGCGGCGGCAAAGAAAATTGCAACATCGGCCGCAATGGGCATACTGGAAAGTGCATGACCCATGATCTGTGGGCGACGCTGAGCCGAAAGATGGTAGAGTATCTGGATTCGGTCTCGCTGCAAGATCTGGTGGATCAGCAGCGCCTGCGTGAATGGCAGGAATCCGGCCAGCTGCGAGCGGGCCTGAAGTCCACCGGCCGCAAGGTTCCAGCGCGCCAGGCGGAACCTCTGGAGGAGACCGTCTCGGCCTGATTGGTCCGGCCCAAGGAGTCTGAATGTCGTTGTCGCCCCCCGTGTATCTGGATTACTCCGCCACCACGCCGGTGGACGAGCGGGTGGTCCAGGCGATGCTGCCGTGGCTCGGCGAACGCTTCGGCAACGCGGCTTCCACCAGCCACGCCTGGGGCTGGGATGCCAGCGAGGCTGTCGAGCAGGCTCGTGCTCAAGTTGCAGGACTGATCCATGCCGATCCACGCGAGATCATCTGGACATCCGGTGCGACCGAGTCCGACAATCTGGCGATCAAGGGCGTGGCGCAATTCCATGGTGGGCGCGGGCGTCACATCGTGACGGTTCGCACCGAACACAAGGCTGTCCTCGACACCTGTCATGCGCTGGAGCAGGGCGGGTTCGAGGTCACCTATCTGGATGTGGACGCTGGCGGGCTGGTGACGCCCGAGGCTTTGGCGGCCGCCTTGCGCCCGGACACCATTCTGGCGTCCGTGATGCTGGTGAATAATGAAATAGGGGTCATCCAGGACGTCGCTGCGCTGGCGGCCGTGTGTCATCAGCGGGGCGTACTGTTTCATACCGATGCGGCGCAGGCCACCGGGAAGATTCCCGTCGACGCGGCTGGGATGGACGTGGACTTGATGTCGCTGTCGGCACACAAGACCTACGGGCCCAAGGGAATCGGTGCGCTTTACGTGCGCCGCAAGCCTCGTGTGCGTCTGGAAGCACAGATGCACGGAGGTGGGCACGAGCGGGGCTTGCGCTCCGGGACGCTGCCCACGCATCAGATCGTCGGCATGGGTGCTTCATTCGAGCTGGCCGGGCAACTCATGGCGACGGAGCTTCCCAGGATCGGCGCATTGCGCGACCGTCTCTGGGAAGGCTTGCGCGATCTGCCCGACGTCTATCTCAATGGCGATCCAGCTCGGCGCGTTGTCCACAACCTGAACATCAGCGTGGCGCATGTCGAAGGCGAGGCACTGCTCATGTCCGTCCCGGAACTGGCGGTTTCGTCTGGTTCAGCCTGCACGTCGGCCAGCCTGGAACCGTCGCACGTCCTGCGCGCGCTAGGGCGCAGCGATCTGCTCGCACACAGTTCCCTGCGCATGACGATAGGCCGCTATACGTCCGATACGGATGTGGATCTGGCGATTCGCGTGCTGCGGACGCAGATTCAACGCCTGCGCGAGCTCTCGCCGCTCTGGGAAATGCGTGAACGAGGTACTCTGGGCGCCTGGATGGAGACCTGCTGATGGCTGGTCTGCCGTACGGGCCGCTGGTTCTGGATCACTATCTGCATCCGCGCAACGTAGGGTCTCTGGATCCGGCGGATGCGCGTGTGGGGTCTGCACTGGTCGGATCTCCGGTCCTGGGCGAGGTACTCAAGCTCCAGATCTTCCTGCAGGACGGAACCATCACCCAGGCTCGCTTTCGCGCGTTTGGTGGTGGTTCGGCGATTGCCGCGGGTTCGTGGCTGACCGAACAACTACAGGGCCAAAGTCTGAACCATGCGCTGGGCATCCGCAGTCAGGACATCATGAGTGCCCTGAACCTTCCGCCTGTGAAGATGCATTCGGCGTTGCTCGCCGAAGATGCCATCCGGGCCGCAGTAGCTGATTACACGCAAAAACACTCTCAATAACCCCCTCAAGTGAGTTGCATCATGGGAATTACATTGACATCGCAAGCAGCCGAGCATATCCAGCGCAATCTGGAAAAGCGGGGCAAGGGCCTGGGGCTGCGCCTGGGCGTGAAGCCGGCTGGCTGTTCCGGTCTGTCTTACCAACTGGAGTATGTGGACGATCCAACCGCTGAAGATCAGGTGTTCGAGCAGTTCGGCGCGCGGGTCTACGTCGCGCCCGACAGCCTGCCGTATCTGCAGGGAACCGAACTCGACTATGCGCGTGAGGGCCTGAACGAGGGGTTTCGCTTCCACAACCCGAATGAAAAGGCGGCTTGTGGGTGTGGGGATTCGTTCACAGTCTGAGGCTTACCGGAAAACGGCAGGGCCCGGGACTCGATTCGAAGTCCCGGGCCCTGCTGCTTTGGCCGCCTGGCGTCGTCAGTCTTCGCGACGCATGTGCGGAAAGAGAATCACGTCCCGGATGTTGGGGCTGTCGGTCAGCATCATGACCAGCCGGTCGATGCCGATTCCGCATCCGCCCGTGGGCGGCATGCCGTACTCCAGTGCTCGGACGTAGTCGGCGTCGTAATACATGGCTTCCTCGTCGCCTGCGTCTTTCGCAGCTACCTGCGCCCGGAACCGCGCCGCCTGGTCCTCGGGGTCGTTCAGCTCCGAGAATCCGTTGGCAATCTCGCGCCCGCAGGCGAAAAGTTCGAACCGCTCCGTGATGTCGGCCTGCGTATCCGAGGCCCGGGCCAGCGGTGAGACTTCAACCGGGTAGTCAATGATGTAGGTCGGGTGCCAAAGCTGGGTTTCGGTGGTTTCCTCAAAGAGCGCCAGCTGCAGGGCACCCAGGCCGGCGTGAGAGAGCGCCGGACCATCGACCTCGGCGCCCAGCCGGAGCAGCTCGGTCCTCAGGTAGCCGGCGTCCAAGAGCTGGCTGTCGGTATAGACCGGCGCGTATTTGCGGATGGCCTGGGTAATGGTGAGCCTGTCGAAAGCGCGGCCAAGGTCCAGGGGTTTGCTCTGGTAGATCAGGTCCGTCGTGCCGCAGGCGCTCAGCGCGGTATCCCGGATCAATGACTCCGTGTAGTCCATCAGCCATTGATAGTCGGTATAGGCCGCGTAGAACTCCATCATCGTGAATTCGGGGTTGTGACGCGGACTCACGCCTTCGTTGCGGAAGTTGCGGTTGATCTCGAAGACACGCTCGAATCCGCCTACGATCAAGCGCTTCAGATACAGTTCGGGCGCGATGCGCAGGTACATATCCATGTCCAGCGCGTTGTGGTGCGTGATGAAAGGCTTGGCCGAAGCGCCCCCCGGAATCGGGTGCAGCATGGGCGTTTCGACTTCCAGGAAGTTGGCGTCCGACATGAACTGGCGGATGGTCGCCACGATGCGGCTGCGGGCCAGAAAGGTCTGTCGCGTTTCCTCGCTGACGATGAGATCCACATAGCGGCGCCGGTAGCGCAGCTCCTGATCTGCCATACCGTGGAATTTGTCCGGCAGCGGCCGCAACGACTTCGCCAGCAGACGCAGCGACTGGACGCGCAGCGACAGCTCGCCCTTGTGGGTCTTGAAGACCTCTCCTTCGGCACCGATGATATCGCCGATGTCCCAGGACTTGAAGGCCGCGTAGGCTTCGTCCCCCAGGACGCTGCGGTCCAGGTAGAGTTGCAGGCGCCCGCTGGTGTCCTGCAGTGTTGCAAAGCTGGCCCTGCCCATGACACGCTTGAGCACCATGCGTCCGGCTACCTTCGCATGGCGGTTCAGGGCTTGAAGGGCGTCGTCGTCAAGCGTGCCGCAGTCCTGGTGCAGGGTTGCCGCGTGGCTGTCGGGACGAAAGTCGTTGGGGTATGCCGGGCCCGCCGCGCGCAGGGCGTCCAGCTTGCCGCGCCGTTCGGCGATGAGGCGGTTCTCGTCCGGGGCTTGTGAATCGTTTTGAGCAGTCATGTCGTCGAGGGTAGGGGGCCAGGGATCAGTCGGTCTGCTTCAGGCTGGCCGTGATGAAGGCGTCCAGATCGCCATCCAGTACTTTCTGTGTGTTGGAGATTTCAACGCCGGTGCGCAAGTCCTTGATGCGGCTCTGATCCAGGACATAGGACCGGATCTGGTGGCCCCAGCCCACATCGCTCTTGGTGTCCTCGAGCTTCTGTTGTTCGGCCATGCGCTTGCGCATCTCGAGTTCATACAGGCGGGACTTCAGCATTTGCATGGCTTCCGCGCGGTTGCGGTGTTGAGAACGGTCGTTCTGGCACTGCACCACGATTCCGGTAGGCATGTGGGTGATGCGGACAGCCGAATCCGTCTTGTTGATGTGCTGGCCGCCGGCGCCACTGGCGCGGTAGGTGTCGATGCGCAGATCGGCCGGGTTGATCTCGATTTCGAACGAGTCGTCGATTTCGGGGTATACGAAAACGCTGGCGAATGACGTGTGCCGGCCGTTGGACGAATCAAAGGGGCTCTTGCGCACCAGGCGGTGCACGCCCGTTTCGGTCCGCAGCAGGCCGTAAGCGTATTCACCCTCGAATTTGATCGTCGCGGATTTGATGCCGGCAACTTCGCCTTCGGAGATTTCCAGCACCTCGGTCTTGAAGTCTTTGCGTTCCCCGTAGTGCAGGTACTGGCGTAACAGCATCGACGCCCAGTCCTGGGCCTCGGTTCCGCCAGCGCCCGCCTGAATGTCGACGAAACAGTTCAGCGGATCAGCAGGGTTGGAGAACATGCGCCGGAATTCCAGTGCCTCAAGGCGCTCACCCAGCGCGGCGCAGTCCTGCTCGATGGCAGCAAGCGTGGCGTCGTCGTCGTCTTCGCTGGCCAGCTCAAACAGGTCGTGCGCGTCGGCCAGGCCCCGCTCCAGGTCGCTCAGCGTGTGGACGACAGTTTCCAGGGACTTCTTTTCCCGGCCCAGTTCCTGGGCGTGCTGGGGATCGTTCCAAATGTCGGGGTTCTCGAGTTCGGCGTTGACGACGAGCAAGCGTTCGGCTTTGGCATCGTAGTCAAAGATACCTCCGTAGAGCCGCCTGGCGTTCCTGATAATCGTCGATGCAGGCGCTGATATGGTTTTGGCGTTCGGCTTCCATGGTGTGATCCACTTCAATCTTTCAAGATAATCCAGCATTCTAACGCGGCGGGAGGACATCATGCGAAGCGGCCGGGGGCGCGGATTATAATGGCGGGCTGCACAGCGTCGTCGTTTGGCCGAAAGGCCGGACGAGGCCATCGTCAGGATCCGTCCGCGGCTTGATCCGCCCCACTGCGCAATGAACTTTTGACTACTTTTCCGAACGGGATCTGACGACCGTCCGGACCCTGGAATCTTGGAATGGCGAAACACACGTCTGGAAACCCGACAGCATCGGTCATTACGTCAGGCAGCCCAGGCGCGGTACCGATTGCGCCGGCGCTTGACGCCACGATGGACGATGCCCGTGTGGCGCGCAAGTCGACCCTGATGAGCCACCGGACGGTCTGGATCGGCCTGCTGGCCATCGTGCTGGGCGTAGTTGCAGCAGAGATCGCGCAACTGCTGATGTTCATGATCAACGTCATCACGGACATCACCTTTTATGGCCGCGTGTCGGACGTCGTCGGCGTCAAGCATACCGGCTCATTTGTCTTGTCACCCGCCGACAACCGCCTGGGTGCATGGGTGATCCTGATGCCGGCCATTGGCGGCCTGATCG
This sequence comes from Castellaniella sp., assembly GCF_004321985.1. GTDB lineage: Bacteria > Pseudomonadota > Gammaproteobacteria > Burkholderiales > Burkholderiaceae_B > Castellaniella. The sequence continues at coordinate 176,609 of NZ_SCQN01000044.1, forward strand.
CGGGTGCCATGGCGCGCTGGGGCTCGCGCGCGATTCAGGGCCATGGCATCCCTGAGGCGATGGAACAGATTCTCAAGAACGACGCGAACATTCCGCCCAGGGTAACCTGGCTGAAGCCTGTTTCGTCGGCGTTTGCCATTGGTACCGGCGGACCTTTCGGTGCCGAAGGACCCATCATCTCCACGGGTGGGGCGCTGGGATCCCTGCTCGGGCAACTGCTGTCGGTGACGGCCACAGAGCGCAAGACACTGCTTGCGGCGGGGGCCGCCGCGGGTATGGCGGCCGTGTTCGGTGCACCCTTGTCCTCCCTGACCCTAGCGGTGGAGTTGCTGCTCTTCGAATTGCGGCCGCGCTCGCTCATTCCCGTCGCACTGGCGGCGGTGTCGGCGACCGGCGTACGCTACGCAACCTATGGCGCAGGCGCGGTGTTTTCGATGCCGACGGTTCTGGAACCAGGCCTCTCGGCTCTTGTCAGCTTCATCCTTCTGGGAGCCATCGTCGGGGTGCTCAGCGTACTGGTGACCAAGGCGGTGTATGGGATCGAGGACGCGTTTGCGAAGTTGCCCATCCACTGGGTATGGTGGCCTGCGCTCGGCGGCATCGTGGCTGGGGTCATCGGCTGGATCGAACCGCGCACCATGGGGGTGGGCTACGACAATATCGACGCGATCATATCGGGCAGCTTTGGCGTCAAGATGCTGATTGCGATGTGCGTCCTGAAATTCGCTGCGTGGTCGATCGCGCTTGGCAGCGGCACGTCGGGGGGGACACTGGCCCCCTTGTTCATCATCGGCGGTTCCTTTGGTGCCTTGCTGGGGCTGGGTGCGGACCACATTCTTCCCCAGCTTGGGATAGACCCGCGCATTGCAGCGCTGGTGGGCATGGCGGCGATCTTCGCCGGTTCATCGCGTGCGTTGCTGACGGCGGTCGTGTTTGCATTCGAAACCACCCGGCAGGCGGCCGTGCTGTTGCCGTTGCTGGCGGGATGCTCTGCGGCATACATCGTGTCCGCACTCATCATGCGCAACACCATCATGACCGAAAAGATTGTGCGCCGGGGCGTTCGTGTACCACTGGAATACACCGCGGATTTTCTCCAGCGCGTGACGGTCGGTCAGGTGTACACCCGCGACGCGGTGACGCTGAGGGCAGAGGACACGCTGGCGCAGGTGCAGGAATGGCTGCAGAGCGAATCCAGTGCACATCATCACGGCTACCCGGTCGTCGGGGCCGGTGGTGAAGTCATGGGTGTGCTGACCATGCGCGAGCTCTTCAATCCGTCGGCCGAGCCCAAGACTCCCATCGGCGAATTGGTGCTTCGGTCTCCGGTCATGGTCACAGAGGACTATTCCGTGCGTGAGGCCTGTGACCTGATGGTCAATTCGAGCGTGGGCCAGTTACTCGTGATGAGCCGCACGCAACCGCGTCGGTTGCTTGGCATGCTCACGCGTGGTGACGTGTTCAAGGCGAATGTCTACCGTCTGCAGGAAAGCCGCGATGCCCAACGTCAGTTGCGCGTCAATTTGCGCCGCCCGCTCCGGCCATTGCGGCCCGTGCGACAGCGCCGGTTGCGACCGCAGTCGGGCAGGACCCCCGCCCGCACACCCTGATCATCTGGGGCTGGCTGTCCCCGGCAGGTCCCCGCAAGCGCGGCTGAGCGAGTCCAGCGCATCATCGTCGAAAAGACGCGGCACCATGGGGAGCAGCTCATTGTCGGTCCGCTGCAGGTGCCTTTCGAAGGCCGCCGTCCAGGCTGGTAGCTCTGGAGTGGCGGGGACGCCCGCTTTCAGCAGTGGACCAATCGTGGCGCGCCAGCGGCTATCCAACTGGTCCCGCTCGTGGGTCAGGCCTGTGGTGAGGTCCCTGAGGCATATCGCGTCCGAACCAGCCATGGACTCCACCAGTGCCGGAAACACCTGGCCTTCCAGGATGTGCCACTGCGCCTGGGCCGGGCCCTCCAGCCAGGCGATGGCCGCGTGCAGAACCGGGGCGGCGAGGTGGGCTGGCGCGCCAGCACTGGATGTCAGCGCCCTGAGGTGAACAAGTGTTGTCGCATCCGTTTGCAATAACGCCGAGATCGGGTCGGTGGCGCCCACATGAGCCATGATGGATCAATCCCCAACTGAAATGACTCATGGTATGTCAATCTGCGTCCGCTGGTCCTATATCTCTTTCAGAAATATGGAAATCGTAAATATATCGTTGTTCATTATTTAAGAAAATCGTTAAAGTTTCAGTCGTTGAAATTACTTTGAGATATGACGCCCGGGTGGGGCGCGACGGCCATGAACCTTTCCTTTGAGCATGTTCAGAAACAATTCGGCGACCTGTCTGTGGTGGCTGAATTCCAGCGCGAGGTCCAGGCCGGCGAATTGGTCGCGCTGGTCGGCCCATCGGGTTGCGGCAAGTCGACCCTTCTGCATATTGCGGCGGGGCTGGAGCATCCCAGCCATGGCCGGGTCCTGGCGGATGGAAAACCTGTCTCGCGTCCCGATCCCAGCCGCATGCTGATGTTTCAGGAAAATGCCCTGTACCCCTGGTTGACGCTGGTGCAGAACGTGTCGATGGCGCTGGAGTTGCAGAAAGTGGGCCGTGCCCAGGCTCGCAAGCAGGCGCTGGTCTGGCTGGAGAAGGTCCAGCTCAAGGGGTTTGAAGACTATTTTCCGCATCAGGTCTCCGGTGGCATGCGCCAGCGCTGCGCCTTGGCGCGCGCCTTCATTACCCACCCCGAGGTCCTTCTGCTGGACGAGCCCTTCGGAGCGCTGGATGCGCTGACGCGGATGACGCTGCAGGATGCCTTGCGCGCACTGATTCGCGAGACTCGTCCCACGGTGCTGCTGGTCACGCACGATGTGGAGGAGGCGCTGTTTCTGGCGGACCGGATTCTGGTCTTCAGCGCACGCCCTTCGCGTGTCCTGAAGGAATTCCATCTGTCGGCGACGGACAAGACGCATGACCTGTCCAATTTTGCCGACATGCGCCGCGAGATCCTGAGACTGTTGGGGATCACGACCGAAGACACAAAACCCGCTCTTGCCATTGCCGAGGAACTTGCAGCATGAAATTGAATCGTTACTTGATCCCTGTTCTAGCTGCACTGACGGTAGCATCCCAGGCGCTGGCCGCTGAACCCTTCAAGGTCGGCTATATCCGCGTGATGGATGATGCGCAGGCGATTGCCGCCTACGAGGGCAAGCTCTATGAAAAGCAGGGGCTGGACGTGCAACTGGTGGAATTCAAGTCCGGCACGGACCTGATCAAGGCCATCGTGGGCGGGCAACTCGACACCGGCGTGTTGGGATTCACCAATGCGGCGTCATGGTCGTCGCGCGGTGCGGACCTGAAGGTCGTGAGCGGCGCACAACGCGGCTATCACGCTCTGGTGGTACGCGATGACGCGGGCATCGAGAAGGTGGCCGATCTGAAGGGCCACACACTGGCCTCGCAGAAAGAGGGCAGCACCGCCGACGTGGTGCTGAAGGGTGTCGTGCTGAAGGACGCCGGCATCAAGCCCGAGGATCTGTCGATTTTGGGGGTGAGCCCCCAGGTCGCCGTGCAGTCGCTGGTCGGCAAGCGTGTCGATGCGGCCTTCCTGTTTGAGCCGCAGGCCAGCATTGCCGAGCAGATCGCGCCGGTCAAGCAGATCTATGAGATTGGCGAGGTCTGGCCGTTCCCGTGCATGGTGACCATCACATCCGGGGAAACGCTGAAGACGAAAAAGGATCTGGTCTGGAAATCCCTGGACGCGCAGCGTCAGGCGATCGAACTGTTGCAACAGAAGCCCGATGCAGCGGCCAAGCTGATCGCGGGTTACTTTATCTCCGAACCCACGTTGAAGACGCTCAAGCATGGTGACGTGCCTCGTGAGAAAATCATTGCGGATGCCATTCGGACCCAGACGTACAGCGCTGCACTCACGCCCAAGGACTTGTCACGCATGCAGGAAGTTGCCGATATCATGCAGGCCCAGGGCACGCTCAAGACGCGTGACGGCAAGCCGTTCGATGTCAAGGCGATCGTGGATCTGGACTGGCAGCATTCGCGCAAACTCTAGCGTGGTCTCTCTGCTGTCGCGGCACGGCCCGTCCGTGACCGGCATTGCTGCGATGTCTTGCTAGCGCGCTGTCTGGTTTGATGGCGGCCGGGCGTGTCCCGGCCGCCGCACGTTGGGAATCATGAGTAAAAAACAACGACTTTCACCCGCCGCGCGCAAATTGGCCATGCTGATTGCGATCGCGGCCATCCTTTTGTTCTGGCAGTTTGCAGCCTGGACGCTTCCAGACTTCCTGATGCCTGGAGTTCCCAAGGTGCTGGCGCGGATCTGGCACGATATTCAGACGACGCAGTTTCGTAGCATCCTGGCCGGTAGCATGGGCCGGTTGGGTGTGGGCTATGGGTTTGCACTGCTGTTCGGGATTGGGTTTGGTCTGGCGGGAGGGCTGCTGACGTTCTTCCGCGAGATCCTGAAATCGGCCATCATCGTCCTGCAGTCGATTCCGTCCATCGCCTGGGTCCCTCTGTTCCTCATCCTGATGGGGTTCGGAAACCTCCCCATCATTGTCGTCATTGCGCTGGCCGCTTTCTTCCCGGCGGCATTGTCCGTCATGAATGCGACCGAAAGTGTGCTGCAGACTCATGTGTCTGCGGCGCGGGTAATGGGTGCCGGCCCCTGGGACATGCTGCGGCGGGTATACCTGCCAGCCGTGATGCCAGAGCTGATTACAGGCGCGCAGCTGGCGTTCGGGAATGCCTGGCGAGCGCTGATTTCGGCTGAAATGCTGATCGGCTTCGGTCAGGGGTTGGGGCGGTCGCTGGCCTACGCTGGCGAGACCGCCGACATGATAGGGGTGATGGCGGACATTCTGACGATTGCCATCCTGGCCACCCTGATCGATCAGGTCTTGCTTGAAAACATCAAGCGCAAGGTGCTGCGCTACCAATATGTCTGATTCATGCCGCGGCGTGGCAGTCGCGATTTGCGCAGGTCTGTGGTGGGGATTGGCAGGGGTTCCCGTCCAGGCCGCCCCTGGGCATGGGCATGGGCATGGGATGCGGATCGGAATCGCTCGAGTCCCGCCGGCTCCGGCCCCTGGCGCCAAGGTCCGTACGCCTGTCCAGCTGGAGGCGCTGCTGATCCGGGCCACCGGTGGTGTACAGCCACAATCGGTGGTGGCCGAACAAGCGGTCGGCCGGATTCATCAAGGGACACTGGATGTCTGGGTGGGGGCGCTGTCGCCGCATGCTGCATTGCCCGAAGGGGTTCAGCGTGTGGCGTTGGCCTGGTCCGCCAGCCCCATGGCCATCATGCGGTCCGACACGGCCATCCGTCGCTGGGAGGACCTGAAGGACCATACCGTCTGCCTGGCGGCTGACGGCCGCTATCGCGGTGAGCTGGCCGCCCGCTATGACGCGATCGAGCGGATTTATCCTTCAGCGACGGATGCGCTGCTGGCGCTCCGCACCGGTCAGTGCGATGCCACGGTGCAGGACGAGAGCTTATTGCGAGAGCTGCTGAAATTCCCGGAGTGGCACAAGTTTTCGGCGGTTCTTGAGCCCTACCGGCATCAGGACCTGGTCCGCCTGACGCGGCGTGATCTCCCCACCGAACAACGCGCCTTGCTGAGCCGCCAGACGGGCCCCGCGACGCTGCAGGCTGCGGCCAGTAAACAGGCCCGCGACATTGCCTTCGAGGTTTATCTGGACCAGGCGGTTCCGGACTGCCACTAGTGGCGGCGGTTCGTCGGGCTCGCACCAGCCGGGGGACGGCCGTTCAGATGGCGGAAGGTGATGCGGCCCTTGGTCAGGTCGTACGGGGACATTTCCAGAGTGACCTGGTCGCCGGCCAGGATGCGGATATGGTGCTTGCGCATCTTGCCGCCGGTATAGGCGATAACCGGGTGCCCATTGTCCAGCGTCACGCGAAAGCGCGAGTCAGGCAGCACTTCGGTGACGGACCCATGCATTTCGAGTAGTTCTTCTTTGGCCATTTTTACTCCATTCAATCAAACAGGGTCAGCGGGCATGCACGCATTGTGACCTGCACTGATGTGCATCGCGCGAGATCAACCGAAAATCAGGTAGGGCGGATGCCCCGGAAGACAGAGCTCAGGCAAGGAACCTGGGTCTGCGTTGGCTGGCCCGACGGGGCCAGATCTGAAAACCGCTGACTGACAATCGTTTCCATGGTAACCGGTGGGGTCATATTATGTCAATAATTCTGACGATTTGGGGGCTGGTCCATCCGGTTTAGAATGCGCTCTGATCACTGGAGCGTAACCTTTCATGAACAACCGGTTGACCGCCGGCACGGTGGTGCTGCTGCTCATCCCACCCCTGATGTGGGCCGGCAACGCCGTCATCGGGCGTGCCGTGGCCAGCCTGGTGTCGCCGCTGACCCTGAATTTCCTGCGCTGGATGGTTGCGTTGTTGTTGCTGCTGCCCCTGGGTTGGCGGGTGCTGCGGCCTGACAGCGTCATATGGCGTGAGTGGCGTCGGTACGCCCTGCTGGGCCTGCTGGGGGTCGGTCTGTATAACTCACTGCAGTATCTCGCGCTGCATACCTCCACGGCCGTAAATGTCACACTGGTTGCCGCCAGCATGCCGATCTGGATGCTGCTGGTCGGGCGCGTCTTTTATGGGGCTGGCATCAATGCAATGCAGATCGTGGGAGCCGTTCTTTCGCTGGTCGGTGTCGTAGTGGTTTTATCACAGGGGCGTTGGGTGCAGCTGCTGGCCCTGCATTTCGTCTTTGGTGACCTGCTCATGGTCGTGGCCACCATCCTTTGGGCGTTTTACAGCTGGCAGCTGACCCGGATCTCCGCAGAGGCTGCGTCAAGCATGCCGTGGGCCGATTTTCTCTTGGCCCAGATCGTGTACGGTGTCGGCTGGTCGGGGCTGCTTTCGGCACTGGAGTGGGGCGTCGGTGAACCGGTGATCGTCTGGGACTGGCCGATCGCGTTGGCCATTCTTTTCGTGGCTGTCGGGCCTGCCGTACTGGCTTACCGGTGCTGGGGGGTGGGGGTGCGGCGGGTAGGGCCAACAGTTGCGGGGTTCTTCTTCAATCTCACGCCGCTGTTTGCGGCCCTGCTGTCCCAGGGTCTTCTGAACGAAAGCCCGCATGAATACCATGTGCTGGCGTTTGCACTCATTCTGGGTGGCATCGTGCTGGCCTCGCGTCCAGGGCGGGTATGAAGACAACAGGATTTCGAGGATCAGGCCTCGCCGGGCTGATACCTTACGGATACCTGGCCAGCGCCATGTTCGTGGTCGGGATCTACGTGGCCTTGAGCAAGCCGCTGGCGGCGGCGTTTCCCGTGTTTCTGCTCGGGTGGCTGCGGTTCGGCATTGCCGGCGTGGTGACGTTGCGCTGGCTGCGCAAGCCGTCAGCCGAACCCAGGCTGGGCTGGCGTCTGAAGGGGTTGCTCTTCCTGAGCTCCTTCATCGGCAGCTTCCTTTTCACGATCTGCATGGTGCTGGGCGTCAGCCGTAGTGGCGCCGTAGCGGCCGGCGTCATCCTGTCGGCCATCCCGGCCTCCGTGGCCATCCTCAGCCGGATTGTCTTGCACGAGGTGATCCGCCCCCGAGTCATCGCCGCCATTGTCTGTGGCGTTGCGGGGATCGCGCTGCTTGCACTGGCGCAGCCCTCGACGGATGCCCAGGGTCCCCAAGGAGACTGGATCGGCTACCTGTTGCTGAGCGCCACCGTCATGTGTGAAGCATGCTATGTGGTGATCGGAAAGCAGTTGACTGCCGTTCTGTCGTCCAAGCGCATCAGTGCGCTAGTCAATCTGTGGGGTTTCGTCCTGATGATGCCGGCGGGTGCCTGGATCGCCTGGAGTTTCGACTTCAGCGCAGTGGCGCTCTCGAGCTGGCTGTTGCTGCTGTTCTACGCCATGGCGGCCAGTGTCTGGACCGTCTGGCTATGGATGACAGGACTGCGCAGCGTCCCTGCCTCGCAGGCTGGCGTATTCACCGTCATGCTCCCGGTTGGCTCGGCCAGTATCGGCGTGATGGCGTTGGGTGAGCCCTTCGGTTACCAGCATGCCCTGGCCTTCACACTGGCGCTTATCGGCCTGCTGTTGGCAGCATGGCCGTCGCAGCGTGTTCGATCATGAGTTGCACCGTGGTCCGGCCACCCCATGTGTTGCGTTCCAGGCGGTAGACCGCCTCGATGGTTTCAGGCAGCGGTTCGGCGTGGTTGAACCAGATGGCATCCATCCGCAGCCCGTCGCGCTCCAGGAACAATTTCAAGTGGCGATCCTTCAGCAGCCGCTGGTGCACGACCCGGAAGGTGTCCCGAAACGATGGCATCGGGAAACCTGCGCCCCAGATCTGCCCGTGCAGGAGTTCGGCCGTTTCGGCCGTCAGATAGTCTGGCTCCAGCGAGCCGTCGGTCAGGATGGTCTGGTCGAATCCCTGGCAGCCGCTCAGCGTGCAGACGGCTTCATCGAAATGGCGTGAGAAGTCCTCGAAGGCCGCTGCGTGCAGGGTCAGGCCGGCCGCCATCGCGTGCCCGCCGAACTGCAGGATGGCGCCTGGCAGGCGCTTGCTGACCAGATCCAAGGCGTCGCGCAGATGCACATCAGGAATGGAGCGCCCGGAGCCGCGCAGGGTGTCGTGCGCATCGGGCGCAAAGGCGATGGCCGGCCGCCAATAGGTTTCTTTCAGCCGCGAGGCAACCAGGCCGATGATGCCCTGATGCCAGCCTGCCTGCCAGACGCAGACGCTTGCGGCCCGGGTCGGCGGCTGAGCGTCCAGTTGGGCCAGCGCTTCGTCGCGCATGGTCGATTCCCGTTCGCGGCGTTCGCGGTTGATGGCATCCAATGATTGGGCCAGCGACCGGGCCCGCTCTGGGTTGTCTTCCAACAGGCAGTGAATGCCCAGGCTCATGTCGGCCATGCGCCCGGCGGCATTGATGCGTGGCCCCAGTGCGAAACCCAGGTCGCTGGTCGTGGCCTCGTGCGCATCCCGGTCCGCGACCTGGAAGAGAGCGGCAATGCCAGGCTGCATCCGACCCTGGCGGATGCGCCGCAGACCCTGGGTCACCAGCAGCCGGTTGTTGGCATCCAATCGCACCACATCCGCGACGGTTCCCAGGGCGACCAAATCGGCATAACGGTCTAGTCTTGGGCCCTGCCGGTCCGGGAATGCGCCACGCGCTCTCAGGACCGCCCGTACCGCCAACAATACGTAGAAGATCACGCCCACACCCGCCAAGTGTTTGGAGGGGAAGCTGCACCCCGCCTGGTTGGGGTTGACGATAGCCAAGGCCTGCGGCAGCGCGGCACCGGGCAGGTGGTGGTCGGTCACGATCACCTCCATGCCTGCTGCATGCGCTGCGGCCACGCCCTCGATGCTGGCAATGCCGTTGTCCACCGTGATGAGCAGGTCAGGTTTGCCGGCGGGGTGTCGTAGGGCGAGGTCCACCACGGCCGGTGAGAGCCCATAGCCCGTCTCGAATCGATTGGGGACCAGGAAATCGACCTGGGCGCCCATATCGCGCAGTCCCCGCACCGCCACTGCACAAGCGGTCGCGCCATCGCAGTCGTAGTCCGCGACGATCATCAGCCGCTTGCGGGCGGTAATCGCATCGGCCAGCAGTTCCGCGGCCAGGTCGACGTGACTCAGGCGCTTCGGCGGTATCAGCCCTTCCCATTCGGTGGATGCCGGTTGACTGACGCCGCGCGCCGCCCAGAGCCTGGCCAGTAGCGGATGGATACCCGCGCCGATCAGCTCTGATGTCCGCTCAGGGTGCGGCTCGCGTGAGTGGATTAGCGGCTGCACCACCAGCGTCTCCAGTCGCGGGATTTCAGCCGCATCCACCAATGGGGCGGAACGGTCAGGGTGATGAATCGGTCGCGGCTCGTGAGCACCAGCGTGGGAGCGGTCTTTGCCAGGGGTGCGAAGCAATCTTGCTCCAGCTGGTCCAGCGCCTGGATCCATCCCCCCCCAGTCCTGGCGGGTTGCCGCATCCAGCAGCGCCGGCTCAATGACGGTGTCAGGCGGCAGAGGTTGCGTCAGCTGGTTGATGCGTGCGCCGCCATACAGCCAGAGGCTGTTGATGGGTACCAGGCCAGCTTGGGTGCGCTCCAGGTTGACCGGGTGCTCGAACCAAGCCATCTGCAGCGTGTTGATCAGGCGCCGCCAGGGCCGTGCGATGGTGTCTCGCGGCCACCAGTCGTTGACGGCACTCACCGCTACCAGTGCGGGGCTGGCGCAGGCGAGTCCAGTCAGCTCTGGTGAACGGACCCGCCAGGAAGTAGCAGAGTCGCGGTCGAGTTCAATCCCGCTTCCGGTCGTGAGTTCGCGGGCACTGGCGAGCAGTGCTGCCGCATGTGCTTCAGTAATGGATAGCTGCTCGGCCGGCAGCAGTGCAGCGCCATCGCGCGAAGGCGCCATGTGAATGAGTTCAGCGAGCCAGACCGGCTGATCGTCCGGTGCCTGCGTGCGCAGCGGTCCCAGACCTGCGCTAATATGCTCGCCTTGTGCAGGCTGAAAGCCGCGAGCCTGCAGCAGCCAGTGTTCCAGCGGTGTACACCAGGTGTCCGCCGCTGCGCTGGGCGTGACTTTTGCTGTTGCGTACAGGAACCACCAGGCTAGTGTGGGCGCATGTTGCGTCAGGTGGGGTGCCAGTTCGGCGGCAACCTCGGGATCGGGCAGAGCCCCTGGCAGTACGATGTGCATGGCGGAATTGTAGAGTCATTCGGACGGGGCGATAAATTGACATGAGTTACGAGTGGTGGATTGGAGCCCGTTACGCGGGACTCGCGCATATCGGCCGGGGTGGGCGCCGCGGTGACCGCTTCGTGTCGTTCGTGGCGGCGAGTTCCATGGCTGGCATTGCGTTGGGGGTCGCTGCGCTCATCATCGTGTTGTCAGTCATGAATGGCTTCCAGACACAGGTTCGCGATCGCATGTTGTCGGTGCTGCCGCACATCGAGGTTTATGTGCCAGGGGCTGATCATGAGCAGGTGCTGGCCCACTGGCAAGATTTGGCGCGGGATGCGCGTCGCGATCCAGAAGTGCGCGGGGCTGCGCCATTCGTCGCGGCACAGGGGATGCTGGCGCGCGGTCAGGGCCTGAGTGGCGTGCAGGTGCGTGGTATCGACCCTTCGGTGGAGCCGCATGTTTCCGATCTCGCGGGACAGATGCAGTCGGGTGGGCTGGATAGCCTGGTTCCAGGCTCATTTCACATGATCGTGGGTAGCCAGATCGCCCAGTCGCTGGGTCTGACAGTCGGCGATACGGTGCTGTTGCTCGCACCCCAGGGGTCGATTTCACCGGCGGGCTTTGCACCGCGCATGCGCCAGTTCACGGTGACCGGAATCTTTTCAACCGGTTATTACGAATATGACGCCTCGCTCGTGTTCGTGGACGACGAAGACGCGGCGCGTGTCTTTCGCGACAGTGGAGTGGGCGGGGTACGGCTGCGCATTGCCGACATGCAGCGTGCCCCTGAAGTCGCCCACCGCTTGCTCGGCCTGATGCCGCCGGGGGTGCAGGCCACCGACTGGACCCAGAACAATCGCACCTGGTTCGCCGCCGTGCAGACTGAAAAGCGCATGATGTTCCTGATCCTGACGCTGATCGTTGCGGTGGCGGCGTTCAATCTCCTGTCGTCGCTGGTGATGGCGGTCAAAGACAAGCAGTCGGATGTGGCGATCTTGCGGACCCTGGGCTCGACGCCGACGGAAGTGGCCCGCATCTTCTTGGTCCAGGGGGCGCTCATCGGCGTGGTCGGGACGGCGGCCGGCGTCTTGTTCGGTACGCTGGTCGCTTACAACATTGACGTGATCGTGCCCTGGATCGAACGGCTTCTGGGGGTGCACTTTTTGCCGCAACAGATCTACTTCATCAGCGAGCTGCCTTCCAGCCCACAGGTCGGCGACATCGTCACCATTGGGGTGACGTCGCTGATCCTGTCGCTGCTGGCGACTCTGTATCCGAGCTGGCGGGCGTCACGCTTGCAGCCTGCACAGGTGCTGCGCCATGACTGATCGCGCTCCAGGAGTCATTGAAGTGCTGCGTGCGGAGCACCTGGCGAAGACTTATGACGAAGGCGCCGGGCGGGTCGAGGTTCTGCGCGACGTCAGTCTGTCGGTCAATGCGCACGAGATGGTCGCGGTGGTCGGGGCTTCCGGCTCCGGCAAGAGCACTCTGCTGCATGTGCTGGGGCTGCTGGACCAGCCTGATCAAGGGCGCCTCTGGGTCGCTGGCGAGCCTACGGACCATCTGGGCGAGCGCAAGCGCAGCCACCTGCGCAATCGGGCGCTAGGTTTTGTTTACCAGTTCCACCATTTGCTGCCGGAGTTCTCGGCGCTGGACAATGTGGCCATGCCGCTCATCGTACGCCGGCTGGCGCGCGATGAGGCCCGCAAACAGGCCCGGGACTTGCTGGAGCAGGTAGGGCTTGGCAATCGGGCGACGCACTTTCCGGGGCAGCTTTCGGGCGGCGAGCGCCAGCGCGTGGCGCTGGCGCGTGCGCTGGTGACGAAGCCGTCCTGCGTGCTGGCGGACGAGCCGACCGGTAACCTGGATCGGCATACTGCCGATGCCATGTTCGAGCTGCTGAGACGCATCAATCAGACGCTGGGAACTGCCTTCGTGATCGTGACGCACGACCCGGCGCTGGCCGCACTGGCGCATCGCCGTCTGAACATGCTGGCGGGAGCATTGACGGCCGCCTGAACCGCGTCGGGCCTCAGCAGCGCAGTGGACGGCTGCTGAGGGGGAGACGACATGTTGATCGACACGCACTGCCATCTGGATGCAAGCGAATTCGACGATGACCGGGATAGGGTCATTCAGCGTGCCACACATGCCGGCGTGGGGTGCATTGTCATTCCGTCGGTAAGCCGCGCCAATTTCGAGACGGTGCGTCGGCTGGCCCATACCGTTCCGGGAGCCGTCTATGCGCTGGGGATCCATCCGCTTTATGTGGCACAGGCCTCGGAAGACGATCTGGATGCGCTGGATGTGTGCCTGCAGGCGTCGCACGACGACCCAAAGCTGGTAGCCATCGGAGAAATCGGCCTGGACCATTTCGTGCCGGACGTCAACACGCCGGAGCTGCGGGCACGACAGGAATATTTCTATACCCGCCAGCTGACACTGGCGCAGCGGCATGACCTGCCCGTGCTGCTGCACGTGCGCCGGTCGCAGGATGACTTGCTGAAGCACCTGCGGCGTTGCTCACGTATCGGCGGTATCGCGCACGCCTTCAACGGCAGCTTTCAGCAGGCGCAGCAGTTTCTGGATCTTGGCTTCGCGCTGGGCCTGGGCGGCGCCATGACTTTTGAGCGATCGCTTCAGATCCGGCGTCTGGCTGCGCAGTTGCCGTTGTCGGCATTAGTGCTGGAAACCGATGCGCCCGACATCCCGCCTGCGTGGCTGGGGCGTGATGAGCGCGGACGCAGGGTATCCGCCCGCAATGAGCCTGCGGAAGTTGCCGGCATCGCACGTGCGCTGGCCGGGCTGCGGCAGTTGCCGCAGGATACGATTTCCGAGGCGTGCCTGCGGAACGCCTGCGAGGTCCTCCCCCGTCTGGCCGCCTTCCTGAGCCGCTGAGTCATTCTCGTCACCACCGGGTTTCCCGGGTGGCCTGGAAGGGCACACCCATCGTCCTTTTGGCGCCGGACCGGACTACCGTGGCAGGGTGAAAATCCAGGAGGCTGCCATGTTTGGGCGCGGGATGGTGGCGGCGGGCGTTCTGGGCGTGGTGGTGGTCCATCAGCTGCCCACTTTGCCGACCACCCCCGTCCTGTGGGTCGGTACCGCCGGCGTTCTCCTGGTCGCGCTGCTGGCATGGCGGGGGCGGCGTCTCGGTCGTGGGGTTCTTCGCTGGCTGGCGTCCGCTCTGGCCGCAGGTTGGGTCGGGTTTTGCCTGACGGCGTTCTGGGCGCATCACCGGCTGGAGCAGGTACTGGTGGCGCAAAACGTGGATCGCGTGACGCGGGTCGAGCTCCGCATTGAAAACCTGCCGAGACTGTTGCCGGACCGGGCGAGCTTTGAGGCGCTTGTCCTGTGGGCGCATCCTCCGGGTGTGCCGGAACGCATCCGGGTGACGTGGCCCGCCGGCGGGTGGCGCGGCCCCTATGCGGCGCCAGTGCCCGCTGATCCGCCGTTTCCAGAGCTCCATGCCGGTCAGGTCTGGAGAATGGCCTTGTTGCTGCGGCCGATCCAGGCTGCCCGGAATCTTCACGCCTTTGACTATGAACGTCATTCGTTCGTGAGCGGAATCCGCGCACAGGGGACGGTCCGAGGCCGGCCTGAGTTGGTGCGCACCGATCGCTGGGTCAGCCTGTCCGTTGTGGCCGAGCGTGCCCGCCACGAGGTGCGGAAGGCCATGGACCCCTATCTGCAGGGTTTGCGCTACGGCTCGGTCCTTCGGGCGCTGGCCATTGGTGACCAGGATGGGGTGGACGATGCAGACTGGATGGTCTTCAACCGATCGGGTCTGACCCATCTGGTCTCCATATCGGGTTCCCACATCACGATGCTGTCGGGGTTTGCAGCGTTGGCCGCTGCGGCATTGTGGCGGCGCCTGCGCTGGCGCGGCCGTCTGCTGGCCGAGCGCTGGCCGGCGCGGCGCGCTGCCGCCTGTGTGGCGCTATTGGTGGCCTGGCTGTATTGCCTGCTGGCGGGTTGGGGTGTGCCCGCTCAGCGTACCTTCATGATGCTGGCCGTGGTGGCAGGCGCCCAGGCCTTGCAGCTGCGGTTGAGCGGTTCGCGTGTACTCGCGGCGGCTGCGGTGGCCGTACTGGCGCTGGACCCCTGGGCCGTGCTGACCAGTGGCTTCTGGCTGTCCTTTCTGGCGGTCTGCGTGCTGCTTGCGGTTGGAGCCAGCGAGCGGTCCCCCGGGCCGATCACAGAGCGCTCGAGCGCCGGTGTTCCGGACGTGCCGGCAGCCGATAGTGTCCGTGTGCGGTGGTGGCGGGCGATTCGCCTTGCAGCCCGCCTGCAGTGGGCGGTCACCTGGGCGCTTGCCCCGGCGCTCGCCTGGCTGTTTTACGAGATCTCTCTGGTATCTCCCATTGCCAACGCTTATTCGATTCCGCTTATCGAGTTGGTGGTGACGCCGTTATCGCTGCTGCTGGCTGCAACTGCTCTTGTTCCGGGGTTGCAGACATTGGCCTCGGGTCTTGCATGGCTGGCGCATGGCGTGCTCTATCTGATGATGCAGCCGACCGAATGGCTGGCTCGCCTGCCGACGATTCCAATTGCAGCCGGTCCCGTCTGGCTGTATCTGCTGGCCTGCGCCGGCGCTGTGGTGGCGCTGTGGCCCGGTCTTCCCACTCGGTGCCGTCCACTGCCGTGGGGTTGGCGTTTGCCGCATCCTGCCTGGGGCTGGCTGGCGTTCTTGCCCATGGTGTTCTGGGCGCCTTCGACCCCGGCTGAAGGCGAGTGGGAACTGCACGCGCTGGATGTGGGGCAGGGCAGCGCGCTGCTGTTGCGTACCGCCAGCCATGCGCTACTGTTCGACGCGGGCGCACGGCACTCCCGCGATTCGGATGAGGGCAGCCGGACCATCGTGCCCGCCTTGCGGGCCCAGGGCATTCGCCGGCTGGATGCCCTGATCGTGTCGCACGCAGACGTGGACCATGCGGGCGGAGTCCGCAGCGTGCTTGCCGGCGTACCCGTGGAGCAGACCTTCAGTTCTTTCGATCTGGCCTCATGGCTGCGAAGGGAGGCTCGCCTGGTGGGGGAACCACAGATACCGGCTGCACTGGCTGCCAGCCCCTGTCAGTTTGGCACCCACTGGAGCATCGATGGGGTGAGTTTCGAGTTTCTGTGGCCGATGGATGTGCGGCACACCCGCCGATCCAAAGAAACCAATGACGGCAGCTGCGTACTGCGGGTGCGTGGTGCGTATCACAGCCTGTTGCTCACGGGCGACATTGAACGTCGTGCCGAGGCGGCTCTGGTGTTGCGCGGCCTGTCGCCTGCGGATGTCGTCGTGGCAGCCCACCATGGGTCTCGGACATCGTCTTCAGCCGAGTTCGTCCAGGCCGTCACGCCGGGACATGTAATCCTGCAGGTGGGCCGGTGGAACCGCCACAGCCACCCCGATGCCGATGTGCTGTCGCGCTGGGCCGATGCGGGCGCGCGCGTCTGGCGTACCGATTGGCAGGGGGGAATCGTCGCCCGTTCGCGCGGCGAGGGTCTGACGATGTACAGTATCCTCGAGTCGTCCCGTCGATACTGGCATGGGCGGCGCCCGTAGTGGTTAACGCGGTCTTGCGCGACATGGCGGGATCGGCGATGATGCGGCAGCCGTCCAAAAGACGATTGCTGTTCCCCTATGGGGTTTGTCGAAAATCCACAAGATTTTTTGCGACCATGACACAGACACCACTTAAATTCTATGTGCCCGAACCTTCGGGCCGTCCCGGTCAGGCCACTGATTTCTCGTATCTGCGCCTGCAGCCGGCAGGCGAGGCCCGCCGGCCCGCCATCGATATTGCTCCCTACGATACCCGCGATCTTGCCATGGGCCTGATCCGCATCCTGGATGATCAGGGCCAGGCCGTCGGGCCTTGGGCGGATGCGCTGCCCAGCGACGACGTGCTGCGCAAGGGCATGCTGGCGATGATCAAGACGCGCATCCTGGATGCTCGCATGGTGATCGCCCAGCGCCAGAAGAAGACGTCCTTCTACATGCAGTGCCTTGGTGAGGAAGCCATCTGCATCGGGCAATCGCTGGCCATGCAGCCCGGCGACATGCATTTTCCGTCTTACCGGCAACAGGGATTGCTCGTCGTGCGCGATTACTCGCTGTTCGACATGATGTGCCAGATTTTTTCGAATGATAAGGACCCGCTGAAGGGCCGCCAGCTCCCTGTGTTGTATTCGGTACCCGAAAAGGATTTCTTCACCTTGTCTGGCAATCTGGGCACCCAGATGCCGCAGGCAGTCGGCTGGGCCATGGCGTCGGCCATCAAGGGCGACACACGGATCTCGGCCGCCTGGGTGGGCGATGGCGCGACGGCCGAATCGGACTATCAGACGGCTCTGCTGTTCGCCCACGTCTATCGGGCTCCGGTCATCTTGAACGTCATCAACAATCAGTGGGCCATCTCCACCTTCCAGGGCGTGGCGGGCGGCGAAGGCATCACGCTTGCAGCGCGCGGCATAGGCTCGGGCGTAGCGTCGCTGCGGGTAGACGGCAATGACTTCCTTGCCGTGTATGCGGTCTCGCGGTGGGCGGCGGACCGGGCGCGAAACAACTATGGTCCCACCCTGATCGAATGGGTCAGCTACCGGGCCGGCCCGCACTCTACCTCGGATGATCCTTCGAAATACCGGCCGGCCGACGACTGGTCGCGGTTCCCGCTCGGTGACCCCATCACTCGCCTGAAGCAGTACATGATCCTGCGAGGCATCTGGTCCGAAGAAGAACATCAGGCGACCCAGAAAGCCTGCGAGGCCGAAGTCGTTGCTGCACAGAGAAAGGCAGAGGCGCACGGCACGCTGGCGACGGGTCGTACCAGCAGCGTCGCAACGATGTTCGAGGACGTTTTCAAGGAAATGCCGGCGCACCTGCGTCACCAGCGTCAGGAATTGGGGGTCTGATCATGGCGGAAGAAAAGCTCAGAACCAAGCCCATGACCATGATCCAGGCGCTTCGTTCGGCGATGGACCTCATGCTGGATCGCGACGATGACGTCGTGGTCTTTGGCGAGGATGTCGGCTATTTTGGCGGCGTCTTTCGGTGTACCGAGGGCCTGCAGGCAAAATATGGCGTCTCCCGTGTGTTTGATACGCCGATTTCCGAAAGCGGTATCGTGGCGGCCGCCATCGGCATGGGAGCCTATGGCTTGCGGCCGGTAGTGGAAATCCAGTTCGCTGACTATTTCTATCCGGCGGCGGACCAGATCTACTCCGAGGCGGCACGCCTGCGCTACCGGTCGGCCGGTGGATTTACTGCTCCTCTGACCATCCGCATGCCATGCGGCGGGGGGATCTTTGGTGGGCAGACCCATAGCCAGAGCCCGGAGGCGCTATTCACGCATTGCGCGGGGCTGCGGACGGTGATGCCGTCCAATCCCTACGATGCCAAGGGGCTGTTGATCAGCGCCATCGAATGCGACGATCCAGTGATCTTCCTGGAGCCCAAGCGGCTGTACAACGGTCCCTTTGACGGCCACCATGACCAGCCCGTGGTGCCTTGGTCCAAGCATCCGTTGGGCAACGTCCCGGAGGGCTATTACCATGTGCCGCTTGATTCCGCGTCGCTTTATCGCGAAGGCAAGGACCTGACGGTGCTGACCTACGGCACGATGGTGTATGTGGCCGAAGTCGCCGCACACGCTGCCGGCATCGAGGCCGACATTATCGACCTGCGCAGTCTATGGCCTCTGGACCTGGAGACCATCACCGCGTCGGTGCGCAAGACCGGGCGTTGCGTGGTGCTGCACGAAGCCACGCGAACCAGCGGTTTTGGCGCCGAGCTGGCCGCGCTGGTCCAGGAGCACTGCTTCTACCATCTCGAAGCCCCAATCGAACGCATCACCGGTTGGGATACGCCTTATCCGCACTCGCACGAGTGGGCCTATTTTCCGGGTCCGAAGCGAGTCGCAGAGGCGTTCAAGCGCGCATTTCGGGAGGCATAATGGGCATTCACATCATCAAGATGCCGGATATCGGCGAAGGAATCGCGGAAGTCGAACTGGCGGAATGGCACGTCCAGGTGGGCGATGCAGTGGTCGAGGATCAGGTCCTCGCCGACGTGATGACGGACAAGGCCACAGTCCAGGTCCCATCGCCAGTCCAAGGGCGAGTAGTGGCGCTGGGCGGCAAGGCGGGCGACGTGATGGCCGTGGGGACTGAACTCATCCGTCTCGAGGTCGAAGGCGCGGGCAACGAGGATACAGTCGCGGCGGCTTCGGCCTCCCGGGCTGGCATGCCGGCGCGTGCGGCGTCGCCTGTCGAATCGCCATCGGCGACCCCGGCATCAGCACCAGCACCGGAAGGCCCCGCACACACCGCCACCCCGGTACAGATGCAGGCCGCCCCGGCTGACGAAGAATCGTCTTCGGCGGATGTGGTACCGGTTACGCCGCGCAGCGGGCATGTGCAGCACTCGGCTTCCCACACACCAGCGCGCACCGAGGGGCAGCGCCCGCTGGCTTCGCCTGCCGTGCGCCGCCGCGCATGGGATCTGGGTGTCACACTGCAGTATGTGCCCGGCACGGGCCCTGCCGGGCGCGTCACCCACGGGGACCTGGACGCATGGCTGGCGCGGGATCGCAACGAAACATCGCACCGCACCACGGCATCGCTCTACGACGCCCACAACGAGGAAACTCAGGTTCCGGTCATCGGCTTACGGCGCAAGATCGCCCAGAAGATGCAGGAATCGAAGCGTCACATTCCACACTTCACGTATGTCGAAGAGACCGATGTTACCGAGCTCGAATCGCTGCGTGCGCGCCTGAATGCCCGCTACGGCCTCGAGCGTGGCAAGCTCACGCTGCTGCCGTTCCTGGTGCGTGCGCTGGTGCTGGCGTTACGCGACTTCCCGCAGATCAATGCGCGTTTTGACGACGATGCCGGTGTTGTGACCCGGTACGGCGCCGTTCACCTGGGGATTGCGGCGCAGACGCCATCCGGTCTCATGGTGCCGGTGGTGCACCACGCCGAGACACTGGACCTGTGGTCCTGCGCAGCGGAAATCTCCCGGCTTGCCGAGGCGACGCGCCAAGGCAAGGCTGCCCGCGATGAGCTCACCGGCTCCACCATCACGATCACCAGCCTGGGGCCGCTAGGCGGGATCGTCTCCACGCCGGTCATCAATTGGCCAGAGGTTGCCATCATCGGCATCAATCGGGTGGTCGAGCGGCCGGTCTTCCAGGGGACCCAGATCGTGGCGCGCAAGCTCATGAACTTGTCCTCATCCTTTGACCATCGCGTGGTCGACGGCATGGATGCCGCCGAATTCGTCCAGTGCATCCGGCGTTATCTGGAATGCCCGGCACTCTTGTTTGTGGAGTAAGCATGTCCGGTTCCGTGAATACCACTTTGCTCATCATCGGCGGCGGCCCCGGCGGCTACGTGGCGGCCATCCGGGCAGCGCAACTGGGAGTGCCCACCGTGCTGGTCGAGGGCGCATCGCTTGGCGGCACCTGCCTGAACATCGGCTGCATTCCCTCGAAGGCGCTCATCCATGTGGCTGAGCAATTTCATGCGCTTCAGGCCTATGCTGGTGATTCGCCCCTGGGCATCCGCACCCGGGCGCCCGAGCTGGATCTGGCGCGCAGCGTGGCCTGGAAGGATGGCATCGTGAAGCGCCTGACAGGTGGGGTGGCGACTCTGCTGAAGCGCCACAAGGTGACGGTGATTCAGGGTTGGGCGCATATCGTGGACGGCAAGACGGTGGATGTCACATCCGAAGGCGCCAAAGGCAAGGCGGGCGCGCCGCAGCGCATTCGCTGCGAGCACATGCTGCTGGCTACGGGTTCCGAGCCGGTGGCCCTGCCTTTCATGCCTTTTGGCGGCAAGGTCATTTCCTCCACCGATGCTCTGTCGCCCCGGGAATTGCCCAAGGCCCTCGCAATCGTGGGCGCTGGCTACATCGGCCTGGAATTGGGCGTGGTCTATCGCAAGTTCGGGGTCAAGGTGGATGTGGTGGAAGCTCAGGACCGCATTCTGCCCGCTTATGACGCCGAACTGGTCAAGCCCGTGCATGCATCCCTGAAAGCCTTGGGCGTAGGGCTGCATCTGCAGACCCAGGTTCTGGGCCTTGCCGAAGACGGGGAGGGTATCCGCATTCAGCCGCCAAAGTCCGAGGAGCGGGTACTGGCTGCCGATCAGGTGCTGGTGGCTGTCGGCCGCAAGCCGCGCAGCCGGGGGTTCGGGCTCAGTTCGCTGATGCTGGACATGAACGGCCTGGCGGTTCGCGTGGATGATCGCTGCCGCACCTCCATGAATGGAGTCTGGGCCATCGGCGACCTGACGGGTGAACCGATGCTGGCGCATCGCGCTATGGCTCAAGGCGAGTGTGTGGCGGAACAGGTTGCCGGCCAGATGCGGCAATTCGTGCCGCAAGCGATTCCAGCTGTCTGCTTCACAGACCCCGAGGTCGTGACGGCAGGGCTCTCTCCCGCACAGGCCGAAAAGGCCGGCATGGATGCGATCGAGGGGGTGTTCCCGCTAGCGGCCAACGGCCGGGCGATGACACTGGAATCCACGGACGGCTTCGTGCGCGTGGTGGCCCGGCGTGACAATCACTTGATCGTCGGTTGGCAGGCCGTGGGACGCGGGGTTTCTGAATTCGCTGCGGCGTTTGCCCAGTCCATCGAAATGGGCGCGCGTCTCGAGGACGTAGCCCATACCATCCATGCGCACCCGACGCAGGGCGAAGCCATCCAGGAGGCGGCTTTGCGGGCTTTGGGCGAGGCCATTCACATCTGATCGGCCGACCGCCGCTGGCGCCTGATACGGCAGTCGGCGGCAATTCCAGCAACGACTACAATCGAAAGGTCCGTGGTCTTTGTTCGGGGTGCTGCATGTCTGTCGTTGTTTCCTCTCTGCCGTCTTCGGACCAGGCTTCGGGCGAGGTACCGCACTTGTGCTATGTGACGTGCGCTGATCCTGTCGGCCTGCACCGCATGGCCTACTGGCAATGGGGTGACCCGGACAACGACCGGATACTGCTCTGTGTCCACGGGCTTACGCGTACAGGGCGTGACTTTGACCCCCTGGCTCGGGCGCTGCAGCAGGACTATCGAGTCATCTGTCCTGACGTGGTTGGCAGAGGGCGGTCCGATTGGCTCATCAACTCCGCCGGTTACGTCGTTCCACAGTATGTTGCGGACATGGTGACGCTGATTGCCCGGCTGCAGCCAAAGCGCCTGGACTGGGTCGGTACGTCGATGGGCGGGCTGATTGGTCTGGCGCTGGCCGGGACGCTGGCGGCCTCACCGACCCTGCGGCCCGCGCGCGGCCCCTGGGGGCTGGGCGACTCCACCGATGTTCCCCTGACCCGGATGGTCTTCAACGACGTCGGTCCGCAATTGAATGGCCCCGGTCTTGCGCGCATTGCCGGCTATGTGGGGCAGGATCAGCATTTTGGAAGTTTTCAGGCGGCGGTGGCCTATGTGCAGGCCGTGTCGGCGGGGTTCGGGCCGCACGATTCGGACGGCTGGCAGGACCTGACACGGTTCGTTTTTCATGAACAGGATGGCCAATGGGTCAAGCACTATGACCTGCGCATTGCGCAGCCCTTTATCGGCCAGACACCAGAGGCCCTGGCGATGGCCGAACAGCTGCTGTGGCAGGCCTGGGATCACTTGTCCTGCCCCGCACTCGTGCTGCGCGGTGCCCAGTCGGATATCCTCACCAAGCCCGCACTGACACAGATGCTGGCGCGCAACTCCGGGGTCAGCAGTGTGGAATTTGCCGGCGTCGGTCATGCGCCGACCCTCCGGAGTACAGACCAGATTGCGGCCGTGCGGGATTTCCTGTTGGCGGCCTGATACCGCCCACCAGGACTTCGTTGTCATCATGTTGAATGCCGATCTGCACAGTCACTCCACCTTCTCCGATGGCGCGATCCCGCCGGCTGAAGTCGCCCGGCGGGCGCATGCCCGAGGGGTCCAGTGGTGGGCGCTCAGCGACCATGACACGCTTGCGGGGCTGGCGGAAGCTGCAGCCGCGGCCAGCGAGCTCGGGATGGTGTTTGTGCCCAGCGTCGAAATCTCGATCAATTTTCTGGGCGTCAGCGTTCACATCCTGGGCCTTCACATCGACCCGCAAGACGCCAGGTTGCAGGCCGGACTCGCCAATATCCGCAGCGCGCGTCTCGAACGTGCCCGGCAAATCGGTGACCGCCTGCGGGCCTGTGGGATCGAGGGCGGCTTTGAAGGCGCGTTACGCCATGCCACCAATCCCAGTCTGATCGGGCGGGTTCATTTCGCCCGCTTCCTGGTCGATGCGGGGGTGTGCGACACCATGCAGCAGGCGTTCGAGCGATACCTGGGAGACGGCAAGCGTGCCTGTGTCGTCATGCAGGGTGCCAGTCTGGAAGACGCAGTGGCATGGATCCTGGGAGCGGGTGGCAAGGCGGTGATCGCTCACCCGGGACGATATCCCTATAAACCTGCCCGGCGCCGGTCGCTGTTTTCGGCCTTCAAGGATCTGGGTGGGCAGGGCATGGAGATCGTCACCGGCTGCCACACGCAGGAACAGTGCCGACAGTACGCCCGCGTGGCGCGTGAATATGGCTTCGAAGCGTCGCGTGGCTCGGACTTTCACGCCCCGGGCGCCGGGCGGGTCGATCTGGGTGGCCTACCTGATTTGCCGCCTGGCCTGGTTCCCGTCTGGCATGATTGGGTGGGAGGTTGATATGAACAAGGCTTTCGTCAAGGAAAACGAGTCGGACGACGATGATGACCTGGAACCCGCGAAGGCGCTTCCGGCTGGCAACAAAAACTACATGACGGTGCAGGGCTACCGTGCGCTGAATGATGAACTCATGCGGCTCATGAACGTCGAGCGCCCCGAGGTCGTGTCGGTCGTGTCCTGGGCCGCGTCGAATGGCGATCGGTCCGAGAACGGCGACTACATCTACGGCAAGAAGCGCCTGCGCGAGATCGATCGGCGGATGCGTTTCCTGACGCGTCGGCTGGCGAGCGCCGAGGTCGTGGATCCTGCTCAGCAGCCCAATCGCGGTCAGGTCTTCTTCGGGGCGACCGTCAGTTACTGCGATAGCCAGGGACACGAATTCACCGTGACCATTGTCGGCGTGGATGAGGCGGAGCCGCTTGTCGGGCGAATCAGCTGGATTTCACCTGTCGCGCGAGCGCTGATCAAGGCGCACGAAGGCGATACCGTCAGCTTACGCACCCCGGGTGGCGTGGAGGAACTGGACATCCTGGAAGTCCGCTATCCGGAACCGTAACCCGCACTGATTCCACTGTTACTGGCCTGATCCGGCCCTGGTTCACGGCTAAAATGGCCGCTTCTCAATCTGTT
The DNA here is from genome assembly GCF_004321985.1 of Castellaniella sp. GTDB lineage: Bacteria > Pseudomonadota > Gammaproteobacteria > Burkholderiales > Burkholderiaceae_B > Castellaniella. The sequence continues at coordinate 200,582 of NZ_SCQN01000044.1, forward strand.
CGTATTTAGGCTGCACCGTCGTGACTACTGTCCTGCTCATCCCTGGTTCGTCCGCCCTGTCCGACTTCCGTCGGGATCGCCTGCTGCACATGCTGGAGGCGAAGGGGCTTCCGGTTGCGGATGTGCAGGCCCGCGCTTGCTATTTCGTGGGCGTGCAGGGTGATCTTTCGGCAGTAGAGCGGAACAGGCTGACAGCGTTGCTGGACGATGGCCGGTCAGAGCCGAAAGCTCCATCCGACCGGCATGCGGCCTCGTTCCTGGTGGTTCCGCGTCCTGGCACGATTTCGCCGTGGGCCAGCAAGGCGACCGACATTGCTCACCATTGCGGATCGCCGCAGATCGTTCGGATCGAGCGGGCCATTCGATATACCGTTGTGCCGCAGCGTCGCCTGCTGGCGTCGCGGGAGCTGGAAGCTGGCCAGATCGATGCGGTGGCGGCGCTTGTCCATGATCGCATGACGCAGTCCGTGGTCGCAGCCGACTTCGACGGCCTGGCCCTGTTTGCGGCGGTGTCCGGAGAACCGGTGCGTCCAGTACCCATCATGGCCGAAGGCCGGGCCGCGCTCAGCGCCTGCAACGAGCGGTTGGGCCTGGCCCTGTCCCCGGATGAAATCGACTACTTGGTGCGGGCCTACGAAGACCTCGGGCGCGATCCGACGGACGTTGAACTCATGATGTTCGCGCAAGCCAACAGCGAACACTGCCGCCACAAGATCTTCAACGCGCACTGGGCGATCGACGGCCAGGCGCAGGCGCATACACTGTTTGACATGATCCGTGCCACGCATGCTGCCCAGCCCGAAGGCACCATCATGGCGTATTCAGACAACGCAGCCGTGATGGCCGGTGGTTCGGCTTCGCTGTTCCATGCGGCAGCCACTGGCGACCGTGCCTATGCGCGCAGCAGCCGGCTCCTGCACACGCTGATGAAGGTGGAGACGCACAACCACCCGACGGCGATCGCGCCGTTTCCGGGGGCGGCCACCGGCGCGGGCGGCGAGATCCGCGACGAGGGTGCGACGGGTCGTGGCTCAAAGCCCAAGGCGGGGCTGACTGGCTTCACCGTCTCAAACCTGCGGGTCGATGACGCGGTGGAACCCTGGGAGACTGCCGCCATGGCGCCGGACCGCATCGCCACGCCGCTGGACATCATGATCGAAGGGCCAGTCGGGGCAGCCGCCTTCAACAACGAGTTCGGCCGGCCCAATCTCCTGGGGTACTTCCGCAGTTTCGAGCAGGTGGTTGGGGACGTGCACTGGGGCTATCACAAACCGATCATGCTGGCGGGTGGCCTGGGCCAGATCGATGCCCGCTTGGTGCATAAAGACCCCTTGCCGCCTGGCGCGCTGCTGGTGCAACTGGGTGGGCCGGGCATGCGCATCGGCATGGGCGGAGGCGCAGCCTCCAGCCTGGGGGCCGGGGTGAATCAGGCGGAGCTGGATTTCGATTCCGTTCAGCGGGGCAACCCAGAGATGCAGCGCCGCGCCCAGGAGGTTATCGACCGATGCTGGCAACAGGGGCCGTCCAACCCCATCCTGGCCATCCATGACGTGGGGGCGGGTGGGCTTTCGAACGCCTTCCCGGAACTCGTCAACGATGCCGGCCGGGGGGCCGACTTCGAGCTGCAAAGGGTTCCGCTGGAGGCTTCAGGCCTCTCGCCCGCAGAAATCTGGAGCAACGAGTCACAGGAGCGCTACGTGTTGGCCGTTCTGCCGGACGACATCCAACGGTTTGCCGACATCGCCGATCGCGAGCGTTGTCCATACGCCGTGGTGGGCGTGGCGACCGAAGATCGCCGGCTGCGTGTCACCATGGGCGAGGGTCTGCCCGGCCTGGACGAACCCGCTGCCGGACAGCCCCCCACAGGGCTACGGCCTGTGGATGTGCCGCTGGAGGTCATCCTGGGCAAACCTCCGCGCATGCAGCGCAATGTCCGGCGAAGCTCCGTGCAGGGCCGGCCGATGGAACTGGTCGACATCGATTTGTCCGAGGCCGTGGATCGGGTGTTGCGCCATCCCACGGTGGCGAACAAGTCGTTTCTCATCACTTTGGGCGACCGCACGGTGGGTGGCCTGACGGCGCGTGATCAGATGGTTGGTCCCTGGCAGGTCCCAGTGTCGGATTGTGCGGTGACCTTACGCGACTACGAGGGTGTCGCCGGCGAAGCCATGGCGCTGGGCGAGCGGTCCCCGCTTGCGATTCTGAACCCGGCTGCTTCTGGCCGGATGGCGGTGACCGAGGCGCTGACCAATCTTGCCGCTGCGGATGTCGCCCGGCTGGAGGACGTCAAGTTGTCTGCCAACTGGATGGCGGCCTGCGGTGTTCCTGGGCAGGATGCCGCCCTGTTCGATACGGTGTCGGCTGTCGGCGACTGGTGTGAATCGCTGGGGTTGTCAATTCCGGTCGGCAAGGATTCCCTGTCCATGCGGACGGCATGGCAAGATGATCAGGGCGAGCACCAGGTGGTGTCCCCTGTATCGCTGGTAGTGACGGCCTTTGCACCGGTGGCTGATGCCCGTCAGACGCTCACGCCACAGCTCCGCACTGATGTGGGCGACAGCGTTCTGTTGCTGATCGATTTGGGCGAGGGTCGCCAACGGATGGGCGGTTCAGTGCTTGGCCAGGTCTACGGCAGCATCGGTGCGGAGACGCCCGACATGCATGATGCCACGCTGTTGCGTACGGCCTTCCTGGCGGTGCGGGATCTGGCGCACCAGGGGCTGGTGCTGGCTTGCCACGACCGCTCCGATGGCGGACTGCTCGCGACCGCCGCAGAAATGGCGTTTGCAAGCCGCACGGGTGTGTCCTTGAATCTGGACATGCTGACCTTTGACATTCACACTGCCGATGCCGGCGACTATAAGATTCATATCGACCAGGTCGCGGTCCAGCACCGAGAGCGTGGTCTGACGGCACTATTCAACGAAGAGGCCGGCTGGCTGCTGCAGATCCCGCGCGCACGCCGTGATGACGTGTTGCATGCCCTGCGCCAGGCTGGCCTGTCGACCTGCTCTCATGTCGTGGGCATGCTCAACGATAAGAAGGAACTCCAGATTTTTTCGGATGGGTCCGTCATTTATCGACGGCCGCTGGCCGAACTGGGGCAGGTCTGGAGCGAAACCACCCGCCGCATCCGGGTCCGGCGGGATCACCCCGAATGTGCGCAGGCGGAATTCGATACCTGGCTGGACACGGAAGACCCGGGGCTCTCCTCGCATGTAGCATTCGATCCGCAAGATGATGTGGCGGCTCCGTTCGTTGCGACCGGTGTGCGCCCACGGATCGCCGTGCTGCGGGAACAGGGCTGCAACAGTCAAGTAGAAATGGCCTGGGCGTTTGACGTGGCCGGTTTCCAGGCGGTCGACGTTCATATGACGGATCTGTTGGCCGGTCGGGCCCGTTTGTCCGACGTACAGGGATTGGTAGCGGTGGGCGGCTTCAGCTACGGCGACGTCCTCGGCGCGGGCGAGGGCTGGGCACGGACGATCCGGTTCAACACCGGCCTGGCCGATCAGTTTTCGGCATTCTTTGCCCGGCCTGACGTATTTGCGCTGGGCGTGTGCAACGGCTGCCAGATGATGGCCGCCCTGGCGGACATGATTCCAGGCGCTCAGGCCTGGCCACGCTTCACCCGCAATCGCTCTGAGCAGTACGAGTCACGATTGTCTCTGGTCGAGGTCCTGGATTCGCCGTCCATACTGTTCGCCGGGATGGCCGGTACGCGGGTGCCTATCGCCGTTGCGCATGGCGAAGGTTTCGCGGACTTCAGCCGCCAGGGAGATGCCGCGAAGGTGGTGTCCACGATGGCGTTCGTGGACCATCATGGGGCTCGCACCCAGACCTATCCGGCCAATCCGAACGGCAGCCCAGACGGCCTGACGGCAGTCACGACAGCCGATGGCCGTTTCACGGCCATGATGCCGCACCCGGAACGGGTCACGCGCAATGCTGCGATGTCGTGGCGCCCCGAGCGCTGGGGGGCTGCGGATCGGGGAGGCAATGACACTGCGCATGGTGGCTACACACCCTGGATGCGGTTGTTCCGGAATGCCAGGGTCTGGTTAGGGTAGGGGCGAGGCTGGAAGACGCTATTGTCGTCTGCGCGGTGCTGGGGGTTACCCGTATAATCTATTTTTGCCCGGAGCAAAATTGTTTATGCGGCTCATCAAAAAAGCACTGACCTTCGACGATGTTCTGCTGGTCCCTGCCTATTCCAAAATCCTGCCCCGTGACGCCCAACTGACCACCCAATTCACACGCGGCATCCAGCTCAATATCCCGCTGGTGTCCGCCGCGATGGACACGGTCACCGAATCCGGCCTGGCCATTGCGATGGCGCAGGAAGGCGGTATCGGCATCATTCACAAGAACCTTTCCGCAGACGAACAGGCGCGTGAAGTTTCCCGCGTCAAGCGCCACGAATTCGGCATCGTCATCGATCCCATCACGGTCACCCCGACCATGAAGGTGCGCGACGCCATTGCGTTGCAGCGCCAGCATGGGATTTCTGGCCTGCCGGTGGTCGAGGCAGGCAAGCTGGTCGGTATCGTCACCAACCGGGATCTGCGTTTTGAAGACCGGCTGGATGAGTCGCTACGCGAGGTCATGACTCCCCAGGATCGTCTGGTCACCCTACGCGAAGGCGCGACGCTGGAAGAGGCCCAGAGGCTCATGCACCGGCACCGCCTGGAGCGCGTGCTGATCGTCAATGACAAGTTCCAGTTGCGCGGGCTCGCAACGGTGAAGGACATCGTCAAGAACACTGAACACCCGCTGGCTTCCAAGGACGCCCAGGGCCAGTTGCGCGTGGGTGCGGCCGTCGGAGTGGGCGAAGGCACCGATGAACGCGTCGAGAAGCTGGCCGCAGCAGGGGTGGACGTGATCGTGGTGGACACCGCCCACGGCCATTCCGCAGGGGTGATCGAGCGCGTCCATTGGGTCAAGAAGCACTACCCGCACATCCAGGTCATTGGCGGTAACATCGCGACCGCAGCGGCGGCGCTGGCGTTGGTGGAAGCCGGCGCCGACGGCGTAAAGGTCGGGATCGGTCCTGGCTCCATCTGCACGACTCGCATCGTGGCCGGTGTGGGTGTGCCGCAGATGACCGCCATATCAGATGTGGCGGATGCCTTGCATGGCACGGGCGTGCCGTTCATCGCGGACGGTGGTATCCGCTATTCGGGCGACGTGTCCAAGGCGCTGGCCGCTGGTGCGGCAGCCTGCATGATGGGCAGCATGTTCGCGGGCACCGAAGAGGCGCCTGGCGAAGTCGTGCTTTTCCAGGGACGGTCCTACAAGTCCTACCGCGGCATGGGCAGCCTGGGTGCGATGGCTGCCGGCTCGGCCGACCGCTATTTCCAGGATCCAAACAACAACGTGGACAAGCTCGTACCCGAAGGTATCGAGGCGCGTGTTCCCTATAAGGGCAGTGTGATCGCCATCATCTTCCAACTGATCGGCGGGATTCGGGCATCCATGGGCTATTGCGGGTGCGCCACCATCGCCGAGCTGCACGAGAAGGCGGAATTCGTGGAAATCACGGCGGCTGGCGTGCGTGAATCCCACGTCCATGACGTGCAGATCACCAAGGAAGCCCCGAACTATCGGGCAGATTGAACCAGGGCATCGACCACCAGACCGGGAGCAGCCACCATGGCATCGTGGCCACAGGCCAGATCCTTCCAGTCCCATTGGGCCCCGAATGTCTGCCACGCCCAGTCCCTGGACGCGTGCACGGCCGGAAAGGGCGGTGTGGTGCATTGCCAGTAGCTGACTGGCAAGCCGTTGCCCATGGGGTGCGCCAGGCGCAGCGGCTCGCGGTAGGTGCCGATGGGGTGTGGTGTCAGTCGGCCCTGCACGAACGCGATGTCCTCGGGTGCCGCCAGTCCTAGACTGGTGGGACGGGGCGGGGCGATCCCGCCCGTTGCAGCCGCACCGTGCTCGAATTTTTCGACCAGCTCCGCGGGCAGGGTATCAAAGGCTGACGTATTCGGCGGGAGCAGAAAAGCGTCCAGAAAGATCAGGCACCGGATCCGCTCGGGCATTCGATCGGCAGCCCCGGCCACTGCGAGGCCGCCGAAGCTGTGGCCCACCAGCACCACGTCGCGCAAATCTTCCCAGGTCAGCACGTTGCAGACGTCCTCGACAAAGGTATCCAGACCAATGGCAGGCGATAGCAAGTGACTGCGTTCGCCCAAACCAGTGAGCGTGGGCGTGTAGACGTGGTGACCGGCTGCGCGCAGGCGCTCGGCCACGTGCGACCAGCACCAGCCGCCATGCCAGGCGCCGTGGACGAGGACGTAGGTTGTAGGGGTCGGCTTCATGAGCGTGCGGCCTTGGGTTGTGTGCGAAGCTTCTTCAATTCAAACCTCTGCGTGATCGGTAGACTTTCTTAAGAACCTTTTCTCGGCGGCCTTGGCAGCTTTGCGGACGTGATTGGAACAGAGCGCCCTTGCCTTACGGGCGTCTCTTGATTCCAGTGCTTCCATGATCTCGGTCATCTCCTGGAGAGTTTGCGGCAATCGACCGGGTTGCGCCAGCGACATGCGTCTGAGGAGCGTGATTCGATTGTTGAGCTGCACCAGTATCTGGCCGACAAGTCTGTTGCCGCACCCCTCGACCAAAGTGGCATAGAAGAGGTTTTTTGCCTGCAAGAGCTCGTCCGTAGCAGCCAGAGGGTCGATATGCCTCAGTTTTTCGATCGTGGCGCGCAGTCGCTGCATTTGTTCCGGGCTGGCATGTCTGGCGAAGCCTTCACCCGCTAGACCTTCCAGGACTTCCCGGACCCTGTAGATGTCTTTGGCGTCCTGTTTCGTGAGTTCGGCGACCGAGGTGCTGCGATAGGAGGATCCTGTCAGGAGACCTTCGGCTCGCAGATGTTGCAGGGCTTCGCGCAGCAATGTGCGGCTAACGCCGAGCGTCTCGCACAGATCACGTTCCACCAGCTTTTCTCCTGGTGGCAGCTGGCCTTTCAGGATGGCTTCCCGGATGCTGCTTGCGACCTGGTTGCGAAGAGAGCTGGTTTCGCGAGAGATAGAAAGTGCGCCGCTATCCATGGGTTTTGGACTATCTTGAGTTTGTTCCCACATATTTTTCATGATCTGATTGTCGTACAATCGTATTGTATCAACTAAAGCTGTACACAAGGATGTCAGTGACCTATATTTGACGCCACTGACGTACATCACGCGCTGCTAAAACGCGTGGGGACAGGCACGCGGGCGGCCCTTGGCCCGCATGTGGTTATCGGAGTAACGCCGCATCGTTAACGGTTGGATCGGGTATTTGGAGGTGGTTTCCGATCGGCGGATCCGCAAAAAATTCTCAGGAGACATGACCATGCAAGAAAAGATCCAAGCCGTCACACGATCTGGCGCGGGGCTAAAGCGTCGGGATTTTCTGAGGCAGGCCGTTGCGGCGACTGCCGTCATTTCAGTTCCTTCCCTCGCGTGGAGCAAGACCGAAAAAGTGAACGTTGGCGTGGTAGTTCCTCTGTCAGGAGCCAATGCTGAATTCGGAAAAAATTCTCAGCGTGGTATCCAGCTGGTAGCCGATCAGATCAACGCGGCGGGCGGCATCAAGTCTCTGGGCGGGGCAAAAATCAACCTGATCGTTGCCGACTCGACCTCCACACCAACCACGGCAGCCACGGTCGCGCAGCGCCTGGTCACAGAGAATCGGTGCGTTGGAATCCTGGGGGCGTACGCGTCCTCGCTGACACTCGCTGTGATGCAGGTGACCGAGCGTCGGAAGGTGCCGCTGTTGACCATGTCGTTTTCTGATGAAATCACGGGCAGCGGCTATAAATATGTCTTCCAGATCGTGCCAAAGGCCTCGGTGATCGGTGAAGCCCAGTTCAACTACCCGCTGGCCGCGTTGTCCAAGATCGAGAAGCTTTCAATCAAGAAGGCAGCGATCATGTACGAGGACACAGCGTACGGCACCTCGCAGGCAAAGGGCCTGCGTAGCGCAGCCAAGAAAGCCAATGTCGATCTCGTCATGGACGAGGCCTATTCGCCTGGGATATCCGATGCCACCCCGCTCATCAACAAACTGCGTGGCTCTGGGGCGGAGATGGTATTTCCGGTCTCGTACTTCAACGACAGCATACTGATCATACGCACCATGCGGCAGCAGAGCATCAGCACCCCGGTGATTGGTGGTGCTGCGGGCTATGTGATCCCCGCGTTTGCGCAGGCCCTGGGCAACACCGTCGAAGGCATCTTGTCGATCGACACCTCGAATGATGACGGAAAGCCGGAATACACGGACGTGTACCGCAAGAAATACGGAGTGTTCGCCACGCATGAGGCTATAGAAAATGCCGCTTGCATGTACGTTCTGGCGCAGGCGGTGGATATTGCCAAATCGGTGGATCCCAAAGCGGTCAGAGACGCCCTGGCAGCCACGCATTTCACGACCGGGTGGGCAACGGCCATGCCGGGGGGGTCCGTCCAGTTCGACGAGCATGGCCTGAACGCGAAGGCGACACCCATCCTGGTCCAGTGGCAAAACAACAATCTGGTTACGGTATACCCGGAAGCCGTGGCAAAAGGAGCAATCAAGGTCTCGGGTCACGTATAGCGTCAAGGGTCGCGCGACCTCGCCTCGGGGGTCGCGCATGGAAAATCTCCGCCGGAAAACACCGTGCAACTACTACAGGCAATCATCGACGGGATCCTGCTGGGTGGCGTGTATGCCGTGATATCCATAGGTCTGACACTGGTGTTCGGCGTCATCGGGATCGTGAATTTTGCGCAGGCTCAGTTCATGATGGTGGGGATGTTCATCGCCTACTATTGCTGGCGGTATTTCGATCTGGATCCGCTCGCAGGATCTCTGCTGGCCTTTGCGGGGGTTTTTGTCCTGGGCGTAATGATCCAGCGATTCGTCATCAATCGTGTGCTCAGGGCGCCTGATGTCGCGCAAATCTTCCTGACGGTTGGGTTGTTGATCGTCCTGGAAAATCTTGCGTTGATTGTTTTTGGATCCGATTTCCGTACCGTTCACACTTCTTACCAGACGAGTGCGCTGCACCTCGGCGGCCTGCTGTTCAGCGTGCCCTATCTTCTTGCTTTCATCATCTCCATACTGGTCGGGTTCCTGCTCTGGGCGGTGTTGAACAATACGTGGTGGGGGCGCGCTGTGCGCGCGACCGCGCAGGATTCGATGGCTGCCCAGCTCCTGGGTATTTCCACATCCAGAATCTATCAGACGGCCTTCGGGCTCGGGGTTGGGCTGACGGCCCTGGGTGGCGCCATCATTCTGCCTTTCGTGACGACGTCTCCGACTGTTGGGAACCAATTTGCCGTGCTCATGTTCACGGTCGTCGTCTTGGGAGGGCTCGGCAATATCCTGGGGGCGGTTGTGGGTGGCATCGTGGCGGGGTTGATTCAGTCCATATCCTCGCTGGTACTGCCCATACAGCTGCAGAACTTCGTCCTGTTCGTCATTTTCATCCTCGTCCTTGCTGTACGGCCTGAGGGTCTGTTGCAGAGGAGGGCATAAACCATGAATCTGAACCGAACTCTCGCCAAGTGGGCCGCCTTTACCATTGTGGCGGCGATTCTCCCTGCGCTGGTGCGTGATCAGTCCTATCTGATGCGAGTCATTGCGATGGCGATGCTGTTTGCAGCGATGTCCCAGACGTGGAATATCGTGGGTGGGCTGGGCAATCAGATATCTCTGGGGCATGCGGCTTTTTTCGGAGTTGGTTGCTACACCTCGACACTTCTGCTGATCCGGTTCGGCATCTCGCCATGGATTGGCATGCTGTGTGCCATGGGCCTCAGTGGAATCATCGGTGCTTTGCTGTGCATTCCCACGATGCGCTTGCGTGGTCACTATTTCGCGCTAGCCACCCTGGCATTTGGCGAAGCCGTGCGTGTCGTGGCGAACAGCTGGGGCTCTTTGACTGGTGGGCCGGTTGGCATTTCCGTCCCGGTCATGGACAACAGTCTCACGATGCTGCAGTTCGATTCATCGACGCCGTACTACTATATTTTCCTCGTGGCCTTCCTTGTCGTGACGGCGGTGTTTATCGCCATCAACCGTTCCAAACTCGGCTATCGGCTAAGAGCGCTTAGAGCCAGTCCCGAGGTGGCCGAAGTCGTGGGTGTCGATACGGCGCGTACGAAGGTTGTTGCTTCCTGCATCTCTGCAGGCTTGATCGGCGCCTGTGGCACGCTCTACGCCCAGTTCAATTTCTTTTTTGACCCTGACAGCGCATTTTCGTTGATCGGCATCTCCATCAACATCGCTCTCATCTGCATCATCGGTGGCCTTGGAACAGCGGTGGGGCCTTTGATCGGGGCGTTTCTGATCCTTCCCGCAGAGGAGGTCCTGAACAGCTTGTTCACAGGCCAAGCGGGAGCTGGTTATGCGCAGCTTTTCTATGGCCTGATCCTCGTGATCATCGTGCTGGTCGAGCCGCGCGGCGTTGTCGCGTTGGGTTCGCGGTTCAGGGACGCTGTACGGCATTCTCGACAGGCGCAACTAAGTTCCCACGGATAGGTGCTCGTCGATATGAGTGAACTGTTAAGTATCGAAAATGTCGTCAAGAGATTTGGTGGACTGGTCGCCGTGGACGGAGTCTCTTTTTCTGTTCAACCGGGCGACATTCTGGGGTTGATAGGCCCGAACGGCGCGGGGAAGACCACATTGTTCAACTTGTTGGTCGGTCTGCACAGGCCTAATAGCGGAAAGATTTTGTTTGATCACGTTGACGTAACCGGGATGCGCCCCCATGCAGTCTGTGAGCATGGCATGACCAAGACATTCCAGAACGTCAGCCTTTTTCCTGACATGACTGTCCTGGAGAATGTAATGGTCGGCGGCCTGTTGCGATTGTCAATACAGGATGCCCGCGACATGGCCCTTCGCAATCTGGAAAGGGTCGGGCTCCCAGGGATCGCCGATAAACAGAGCAGCGACTTGTCCTTCCCGGAAAAAGCGCGAGTCGAATTGGCACAGGTACTGTGCACAGGGCCCAAACTCCTTTTGCTGGACGAGGTCATGGCTGCTCTCAACAATCAGGAAA
>NZ_SCQN01000045.1 GCF_004321985.1 Castellaniella sp.
GCTATCTTGCCCGTGCGCATGACCCACCGCCGGGCAATCTCGTCATGTGGCGCGGGATGCGCCGACTCAGTGATCTCGAACTGGGCGCCGAGCTGGTGCGTAAATGTGGGTAATCGCAAGACTGGCCGGACGCTTACCGCGAGTCTAACGTCACGGCTTAGATTACCATCCGGTGGTAGTCGCCGCCCGCATGCGCTTGCGGGTGAATTGGCTGTTGATGTAATCCAGGATGCGCCCCTTATTCTTGCGGTCCAGCGCCAGGCCATCGGCCAGCAGCACGGCCAGCACTTCCACACCGTCGCCGGCGAGCATTTGCATGGGCATGGCCCACGGCTTCCAGTTGCCCGAGACGTTGCGGTAGCGCAAGAGCCTGCCGTGATCGCCATCCTCTTGATTGGCGGTTGTCGCCTCGACGTGCAGCGGCCCACAGATCCACGTATCTGTCGGTATGGGCGGCATATCCGCCTTGCCATCCTTCAGCCCGTGGTACCAGACCCCGGCGGGTACCTTCTTGCCGTGGCGCTCCACCGCGTCGTCATAGCAACTCCAGGTGGGTCGCTCATTCATCGCCGGAAAGGGATCGGCAGGGTTGAAGTGACCGCCGCAAGCATCGCTGGATGCACACTCACATTGCCGTCGTCGTGCCAGTAGTCCAGACTCGGCACGAACCGCAGCGCATCGCTGGCGGGCACCGGCAGGCCCCGGCGCGCGAGGTGGAGGCCGGCTGCACAGTCTGGCGTGAGCGGTACCGCCTCGTCCCAGAAGCGCGTCAGGTAATCGCGGTTCTTCGCCCACTGCGCGGCTTGCTCCAGATCGCGTTCACGGCGGGCCTGCTCCACCATTTGCCGGTGGCGGATGCGGTCGGTATCGGTGAGTGGCCTGTCGGCAGACACCCAGACGCCAGACGTGCTCGCCTTCCAGTTCCACCATGGGCAGGCGGGCAGGTCGTCATCGAAGAGCCGATAGGCCCCGGATTTCTTGCCGCCATGGTCACCCTCCACCTTGCAGCGGATCAGCCGACCGGCCTCGATGTCACCGGGGATCAAGCCGCCGGCCGCGAGGGCGAGCCGCAGGGATTGGTAATCAGTCATGGTCGCACTCCTGCTGCGCCGCTTCCCAGTCGTTGCAACGCGGCCTTGGCTTGTTGGTAGCCTTGATGGTGGTCGTGCGCGCCAGCCATCGCCTGGGCCGCGAGGAACTGCGCCACCACCAGTGTGGACTGCCGGGCCGCACTCAGGCACTTGCGGCTTCCTGACTCGATCCCCACCGCCCGATTGATGGCACGGTTCACGTTCAGATGCACGAATCGCGCATTGCTGGAATCGTAGGCGAGCCTGGCGATTTCATCATGCAGCTCGTGATAGGTCGGCAGATATTCGGTACCGTGCAGGTCTGCACGCTGGCGGGCCTCGCGGAAAGCCAAGACAAGGCGCACCTTCAATTCACGCACGCGCTTCGTGTTGCGGCTGTAGGTCAGCAGCAGATAGGCTTGATCCTCGTTCAGCAAGGCGTAGCGTTCGGGCTGTCCACGGCCACGGATTTCTCCGATTTCAAATCGGAGTATTCCCACCTCGCGAAAGTCATCCGTATAGGCGGTCAGCAACTTCACGACGCTTTCGTGCCGATTGCCCAGATACTGCGCGAGCAAGCGGGAATCGACACGCGGTTCGTTTCCGGGGCTGACCAGGATGATAGAATCTGCCTTGGTCGTCGGGGTCGCGCTCTTGCCGGAGTCGCGGCCCATTTTCTTGGTCGTCGTCATGGTCAGGCCCCCTTGTGCGAGGCCTGCCAGGCGATCGGATCTGCCGCCCAGGTACCCAAGTTGGTACCCAAAAGCAATAGATTCTATTAGACGAAAATCAGACGGTATTAGACCCGTTGATAGCAAAAAACCCGCAGGACTCAATGTTCATGCGGGTTTGTCTTTTTATCGTCAGGACTACATGAGACGATATCGGTACTGCTTGAAGTACCTACTGGTGCCCGAGGTCGGACTCGAACCGACAAGCCTTGCGGCGGGGGATTTTGAGTCCCCTGCGTCTACCAATTCCACCACTCGGGCCGGATCGGGATGACAGATCGTCACCCCGGAAATGGACCGCCATTATACGGTGTTTTTCACCCCAACCGACCGGCGTCGCCAGAGCCCGGGCGCCACGCCAAAGGCGGTGCGAAAGGTACGACCCATGTGGGCGGCGTCGGCGAAGCCGCAATCCGAGGCGATCATGGCGATGCTCTTGCCGGTGTGCGCCAACATCCACTCCGCCAGCCGCAGCCGAACGCGGCGCGCATAGGCCTGCGGCGTCATCTGCAGGTGCCTTCCGAACAGGCGCTGCAATTGTCGGGGCGACATCCCCACCCTGTCGGCCAGCGCCGGCAGGGTGAGCGCGTGGCCGGCGTACTGCTCGATCAACAGCGCGGCTCTCTGCACGGCGGCGGGGCAGCCGGGCGGCAAGTCCGCGGGTGGCGGCTGGCTCTGCTGCGATGATTCAGCGGGCTCCAGTTGTAGCCGGCGCAGGGCGCGCTGCACGTCCGCCTCGGGCAGATGGCGACAGAGAATACGCACGGCTATTTCGGTGACTGCGCCGCCACCCACGCACGTCATGCACCGGCGGTCGGAGACCGACTGGCGATCGACCACGACCTGCTCGGGACTAAACGACGGGAATCTCTGGGCGAAGTCCCGATAATGCGCGCTGGCCACACAAACGCGGTGACCAGCGAGCACGCCAGCGGTGGCCAGCGCAAACACCCCGTTGCACAGCCCCGCCAGATAGCGCCCGCCGCGCGCCGCCTGGCGCAGCCAGATCGACAGCTCACGTGGATAGGCATCCGGCGGCGCCAGGGGACCGCCCACCACGATCAGCTCGTCAAAGCGCAATGGGTTGCCCAGAAGATCGGTGGGCACAACCTGGATGCCGCTTGCCGAACGCACAGGAATCAGCGTATCGGCCACCACTTCCCACGCGCAGTGCCCAGATGTTTCGTCATCGGCGCCCAGCACCCCCAGCAGATCCATGAAGGCCGCGAATGCGGCCATGGTGAACTGAGGTAGCAGCACGAATCCAAGTCGTACTGTAATGTCGTCTTCATTCAATTTATAGCTTTTTATGTCGTTTTTCATCTGAAAATAAGAGAGTTGCTCGGATACGCTTTAGTAATGGAAAGCTCAATAAAAATAAACATTCCCCCAATACGTCGTAATCGTTCAATTCGGATTTCACCACATCACTAGAATCAGAACCAGCAACAGATCTTTTCAGGAGCGCACCATGGCGCTTTCAGTCTTCGATATCTTCAAGATCGGCATCGGACCGTCCAGCTCCCACACCGTGGGGCCCATGCGCGCAGCTCGCAATTTCGCGCACAACCTGGATGCACGCGGTCTGCTGACGCATGTCACACGGCTGGCGGTGCACTTGTACGGATCGCTGGCCGAGACCGGGGCCGGCCACCGCACCGACATGGGCATCATGCTGGGCCTGATGGGCGAAGCCCCGGACACGGTGGATCCCGCCGCGATCGACGATCTGATCGCGGGCGTGGAACACGATCACCGCCTGGTAATCTGGCGTAAACACAGCATCGCCTTCAACCCCGCGCACGTTTTCTCCGGCCGTGTGAAGCCGATGCCGGAACACCCGAACGGGATGCGTTTCATCGCCTACGACGCGCGGGGCGACGTGGTGCTGGACGAGCGCTACCTGTCGATCGGTGGCGGCTTCATCCGCGCGCTGGACAGCGTGGAAACCGACGAGACGGTGCCGGAGCACGACCCCATGCCCTACCCGTTCTCCTCGGGTGCGGAACTCATGGCGGCCTGTCGCAAGCACAAGCTGACCATTGCCCAGCTCATGATGGCCAACGAATCCACGCTGCGCCTGGAATCGGAAGTCCACGCCGGGGTACTGCGCATCGCCCGGGTCATGGACGACGCAATCGACCGGGGCTGCGGCCTGAGCGGGACCATCGCCGATCCTATCCTGCCCGGCGGCTTGAAGGTCCGGCGCCGCGCCCCGGCGCTCTACACTGAGCTCAAAGCCAAATCGGGCCGTACCAATCCCCCCTTTCCGGCCAACCCGGATGATGTGATGTTCGCCATGGACTGGGTGAACCTGTATGCCATGGCAGTGAACGAGGAAAACGCCGCCAGCGGCCGCGTGGTGACGGCTCCGACCAACGGCGCATCGGGCCTGCTGCCTGCGGTACTGCGCTACTACCGCACCTTCATCCCGGGATGGTCCGAAGACGGTGTGGTGAACTTCCTGCTGACGGCGGCGGCCATCGGTTTTCTGTACAAGGAAAATGCATCGATTTCCGGCGCGGAAGTCGGCTGCCAGGGCGAGGTGGGTGTGGCCTGTTCCATGGCGGCGGCCGGCCTGACCGCCGTCCAGGGCGGTAGCGTCGCACAGATCGAGAACGCAGCCGAAATCGGCATGGAACACAATCTGGGCCTGACCTGCGACCCGGTCGGCGGACTCGTCCAGATTCCCTGCATCGAGCGCAACGCCATGGGTGGCAACAAGGCCATCAACGCATCCCGCCTGGCGCTGCACGGCAATGGCAAGCACCATGTGTCCCTGGATACCGTGATCGAGACCATGCGGCAGACGGGTGCCGACATGAAGTCCAAATACAAGGAGACCTCGCGCGGCGGACTGGCCGTGAATGTGGTTGAATGCTGATTGACCCACTTCACAAAGCCACTGCGGCCGCAAGCATGAACCACCCCATTCCCCTCTCCGTACTGGATCTGGCACCCATCAACGAGGACGGCAGTGCCGGCGAATCCTTCGCGCATTCAGTCGACTTGGCCCAACACGCCGAACGCTGGGGCTACCAGCGCTATTGGATGGCGGAACACCACGGCATGCCCGGTATCGCCAGCGCCGCCACTTCCGTACTGATTGGCCACGTGGCCGGTGCGACGCGCAGCATCCGCGTGGGGGCAGGCGGCATCATGCTGCCCAACCATGCGCCCATGATCATCGCGGAACAATTCGGCACACTGGACGCGCTCTATCCGGGCCGCATCGACCTGGGGTTGGGCCGGGCACCCGGCTCGGACCAGGCGACCGCCCGCGCCCTGCGCCGCACGCTGGCGTCAGACCCGGATGCCTTCCCAAGAGACGTGTCCGAACTGATGGACTACTTCGACGGCTGTGGCCCAGTGCCGGCCGTGCCGTGCGCAGGCGCCGCCGTCGAGGTCTGGATCCTGGGCTCCAGCCTGTTTGGCGCGCAGCTCGCGGCTTACCTGGGTCTGCCCTACGCCTTCGCCTCGCACTTCGCGCCAGCTCAGATGATGGACGCCATTGCGCTTTACCGCGCGCGGTTCAAGCCATCCCGATACCTGGACAAGCCACATGTCATGCTGGGCTACAACGTCTTTGCGGCCGACACGGACGATGAGGCGCGATTCCTGGCCACGTCCTGGCAGCAGTCCTTCATCAACCTGCGTACCGGGCGCCCCAGCCGCCTGCCGCCTCCCGTTCGGGGTTATGCGGAATCGCTGCCACCCATGGCCCGCGAACTGCTGGACCACATTCTGTCCTGCACGGCCATTGGCAGCCCTGACACGGTAGCCAGACAAATGCAGGCGTTCACGGACGAGACGCAGCCCGACGAGCTCATCGTCACCTGCAACATGCATGATCACGCCGCCCGACTGCGGTCGTTCGAGATCGTGTCCCAGGTCCGCGAAAGGGCTCTGGTGCCCGCCCGCTGAACGAGCCAAACACCCGCCACGGCACTGGCAACCAGGCGATGGATCAGGGTGCGACGGGCAGCGCGCGCTTGTGGGCGCTGCGCCGCCAGGTCCCCACGATGACGTCGAAGACCTCTGACGGCACGTCCTTGCCCTCCAGAAAATCGTCGATCTGCGCATAGGTCACGCCGAAGGCGTCTTCGTCGGGCTTGAGCGGCTTGAGCAGTTCCAGATCCGCCGTCGGCGTCTTGTAGACCAGCGAATCGGGCGCCCCCATGAGCCCCGCCAGCGCGCGCACCCGCCGCTTGTTCAGGCCGGCCAGCGGCGTGACATCGGCCGCGCCATCGCCGAACTTGGTGAAGAACCCCATGAGCGATTCGGCCGCATGATCCGTCCCGACCACCAGCCCGCCGCGGGCGCCGGCGACGGCGTACTGCGCAATCATGCGTTGGCGCGCCTTGATGTTGCCGTGCAGGAAATCTCGCTGGGCGGCATCGCGAAACGTCTGGCCCGCCGCTTCAACCGAGGCCAGCACGGCATCCGAGGCCGGTTTGACGTCCACCACCAGGACCTCGTCGGCATGGATCACACGCAGGCTGGCCTGGGCATCAGCCTCGTCCAGTTGTGTGCCATACGGCAGGCGCATGGCGACGAAGTGCACATTGGCACCCTGGGCCCGGACCTGCTCCACGGCGCGCTGCGACAGGCAGCCCGCCGTGAGCGAATCGACCCCGCCGCTGATGCCCAGCACCAGGGCACGGGCCCCGGTACTGCGCAGCATCTCGGCCAGAAAGTCCACGCGGCGGGCGAGTTCCGCCGACGCATCGAAGGCCTCGGTGACCCCCAGCGACAGCCTGATCTGCATCCGCAGCGCCTGTTGTTCGAAATTCAGCAAAGAGATCTCCCGGGCAGATGCCAAAAGAGCACATCCCCGGGCTGGAGACATGCTCGCACCGAAACTCAGTTTCTGTCTTCGAAACGATCCAGAACGGCGCCGGTGCTGGCATCCGAGCAGTTGAAGGCGAACTTCGCCTGTACACCGCGCGTATAGCGGGGCGCCGGCGCCTTCCATGCGGCCCTACGCTTCGCAATCACATCGTCGGGCACGTTCAGTTGCAGCAACTGCTGGTGCGCATCGATGGTGATGGAATCGCCGTCTTCCACCAGCGCGATCGTGCCGCCCGTTGCCGCCTCCGGCGCGACGTGGCCGACCACCATGCCCCATGTCCCGCCAGAGAAGCGCCCGTCGGTGATCAGGCCGACTGAGTCCCCCAGGCCCTCGCCCACCAGGGCGCTGGTGGGGGCCAGCATCTCGGGCATGCCCGGACCGCCCTTGGGGCCCAGATAGCGCAGCACCATCACATCGCCCTTGTGGATCTTGCCGCCCAGGATGGCGTCCATGGCAGATTGCTCGTCCTCGAAGACCCGTGCCGGCCCGGTCATGACCGGGTTCTTCAGGCCGGTGATCTTGGCTACAGCGCCAAGCGTGGCCAGATTGCCCTTCAGAATTGCGAGGTGCCCCTGTTTGTACATCGGCCTGTCGATGGGATGAATGACGTCCTGGTCGGGGCTGGGTGAATCCGGCACGTCCGCCAGCACCTCGGCAATCGTCTGCCCTGTGATCGTGATGCAATCGCCGTGCAGCAAGCCAGCGTTCAACAGCATCTTCATGACCTGCGGGATGCCGCCTGCCTTGTGGAAATCCACCACCAGATATTTGCCGCTGGGTTTCAGGTCGCAGATGACCGGGACCTTGCGACGCATGCGTTCGAAGTCGTCGATCGTCCATTCGACGTCGGCCGCATGCGCGATGGCCAGGAAATGCAGGACGGCATTGGTGGATCCGCCCACTGCCATGATGACCGCCACGGCGTTTTCAATGGATTTACGCGTGACGATGTCGCGCGCCTTCAGGTCCATTTCCACTGCCTTGAGCAGCACTCGTGCGGATTCCGCCGAAGAATCGATCTTTTCCTGGTGTACGTTGGCCATGGTCGAGGAATACGGCAGGCTCATGCCCATGGCTTCGAAGGCCGAGCTCATGGTGTTGGCCGTATACATGCCACCACAGGACCCACTGCAGGGAATCGCATGGGTTTCGATCTCGTGCAGGTTTTCCATGGACATGCGCCCGGCGGCATGTTCACCCACCGCCTCGAAGACGCTGACGATATTGAGATCCCGGCCACAGTATTCGCCCGGCAGAATCGTGCCACCGTATACATAGATGGCCGGCACATTGGCGCGCAGGATGCCCATCATGCCGCCCGGCATGTTCTTGTCGCAGCCACCGA
This sequence comes from Castellaniella sp., assembly GCF_004321985.1. Lineage (GTDB taxonomy): Bacteria > Pseudomonadota > Gammaproteobacteria > Burkholderiales > Burkholderiaceae_B > Castellaniella. The sequence continues at coordinate 7,999 of NZ_SCQN01000045.1, forward strand.
TGACCAGCGCCCCGTCCATCCACTGCCCTTGGACACAGGTTTCCACGCAGTCCGCGATGACTTCGCGCGAAACCAGCGAGTACTTCATGCCCTCGGTCCCCATGGCCATACCGTCTGAAATCGTCGGTACGCCAAACACCTGCGGATTGCCGCCGGCGGCCTTCACGGCTTCGACCGCCGCGTCGGCCAGCGGCTGCAGGCCGCTGTTGCAGGGCGTGATCGTGCTCTGGCCATTGGCGATGCCGATCATCGGCTTGTTGAAGTCCCCCTCGGTATAGCCCAGGGCGTAGTACATGGAACGGTTTGGCGCACGCGCCACACCCTGCGTGATATGAGAGGAACGCAACGGCTTCTTGGACATGGGAATCGTCTCCGGCATTATCAGTTCAGCAAAGAATGTTTCAGTTTAAAGCCTGCGGCACCGAGAGGGCGATTCCACCCGCACCGGCACCGGGTATTGTGCTTCAGAAGCTGCGGCGCACCGGGCGCGTCAGCGCCTCCAGGAATTCGGTGTTCTGGACGACCCAGTTACGGCGCCCACCCGCCAGCACCCCCTGGTCCACCCAGTCCGCCAGCAGCCGGCTCAGCGTCTCGGCGCGCACCCCGAGGTGCAGGGCCAGCTGCCGCTGCGTCAAGGGTAGGCGGATGGTCCCCTGCACCACTGGCTGGCGCAACAGATAATCCGCCAGGCGCTGTGCCGCAGTGCTGTCGGCGAACCATTCGACTTCATTGATGCGATGATAGACGCGATCACTCAAGCGGGTGAGCAGCCGCATGGCCAGTTCAGGCCAGACCCGGCAGACTTCGAGCAGCCCCTGGCGCTTCAGGCACAGCACCACGGCATCGCCCCGCGCGCGAGCCTGCATCGGATAGCGGCCATGGCTCATGAACATGGCTGTCTCAGCCAGCAGCTGCCCCGCCTCGAAAATATGGAAGACCCGGTCCTGAAGATCACGCGTATGCCGCAGGACCTCCACACCACCGCTGAGGACATACAGGTACTCGATGGCCTCCGCGCCCTCGTGGAACAGCGTCTCGCCATCCTGGATATGCAGCGTCGCCGCGTCGCGCAGCAGAATGGCCGCAACGTCCTGCGGCACGTCCCGGAACAGGGGGTGCCCCAGAACCTGGGCGGGGAAGTCCTCTTTCAGGGCGGGCTTGGTCATTTCTTCATCATACAAAAAACCGCTTTATGATGAATGACTTCTCGCTGTAACACAGACCGGGCGGCAGCCGTCCACCCATCAGGAGCCCTCGTGAATTCGTCAGAAGTCATCACCCCGCTGCGTCAGGACATCCGGCTGTTGGGCCGGACACTGGGAGAAGTCATCCGGGAGTGCGAAGGCCGCCAGGTCTATGACGTCATCGAAAGGCTGCGCCGTGCCGCCGTGCGCTTCCGGCGCGAGGGACTGGACCGCGACGGCCGCCTGCTGGAACGCCAGATCCGGCGCCTGGCCGACGGCGAAGCCCATTCCGTGGCACGGGCCTTCGGGTATTTTCTGCACCTGTCCAACATCGCGGAGGACCGCGAACAGACCAGGCGGCAACTCCAGACAACGGGTACGGGCAGCACCGCGCCGGCCGGAACCCTGCTGCACGCCATCGAACAGCTGAAAAATGGCGGCGTGAGCGGTACACGGATCCGCCAGCATCTGGCCGCTGCGTGCATCATGCCGGTACTGACGGCGCACCCGACCGAAGTCCAGCGCAAAAGCACCCTGGACTGGCATCAGTCCATCGCCCAGCAACTCCGGCTGCATGACGCCCAGCAGACCGCGCTGCAGGCGGCCCGCCACCAGGAACGGCTCACAGGACTGATCGCGGGCCTGTGGCAGACCCGCATGCTGCGCCAGAACAAGCTGACGGTCCTGGACGAAATCGACAATGCGCTGTCCTACTACACCAGCACATTCTTCAGCACACTGCCGCAACTGCACCTGGACATGGGGACGCTGTTGCGCAAACCAGGGCGTACCGTCTTCGACGTCGACAATGCGCCATTGCCGCCCTTCGTGCGGATGGGAAGCTGGATCGGCGGCGACCGCGACGGCAATCCGAACGTCAACGCGCACACCCTGGAACAGGCGCTGCTGCGCCAATGCACGCACGCCCTGCGCTATTACCTGGAAGAAATCCAGATGCTGGGCGCCGAGCTGTCGGTGTCGCAATCCCTGATGCCGGTCAGCCCGGCACTGGCTGACCTGTCGGCAAAAAGCCAGGACCCCTCGTATCACCGCCAGGACGAACCCTACCGCCGGGCCTGCATCCACGTCTACGCCAGGCTGGCCGAAACCGGGCAGGTCCTCGTCAGACGAGCGCTCGCGCGGCGAGCCACCTACCCAGCAGCGCCCTACGCCTGCGCCGAGGATCTGGCCAATGACCTGGCCACCATCGCCGAGTCGCTGGACACCCACCACGGCACCCTGGTGGCGCGCCTGCGCCTGGCACACCTCCGTCAGGCCGTAGCGATTTTCGGCTTCCATCTGGCAACCGTAGACTTGCGGCAGAGCTCCGATGTCCACGAACGGGTTCTGGACGAGCTCATGCACTACGCGCACGTCACGCTGGACGGCAAGCCCGTGCGCTATGCACGGCTTTCCGAGCCGGACCGCATCCGCGTGCTGCGCCAGGAACTGCACGAGACCAGACCGCTGGTTTCACCGTGGATCGAATATTCTGCGGAAACCGCCAAAGAACTCGCCATCCTGCGGATGGCAGCCGACTGCCGGCGACGCTTCGGACAGGCCGCGATCGGGCAGTCCATCGTGTCACACACAGAGACGCTCAGCGACCTGCTGGAACCATTGCTGCTGCAACAGGAAACCGGTCTGATTCTCCCCGGCCCCGACACACCCGGACAAACGAGCGGCCTGATGGTCGTGCCGCTATTCGAGACCATCCCGGACTTGGAACGCAGCCCCGACATCATGGACTCCTGGCTGTCGCTGCCAGAGGTCGCAGCGCGCGTCCGCCAGGCCCACCAGGGCATCCAGGAGGTCATGCTGGGGTATTCGGACAGCAACAAGGACGGCGGATATCTCACGTCGAACTGGTCGCTCTACCAGACCGAGCGGCGCCTGGTGCCCGTATTCCGCAAGCACCACACACGGTTGCGCCTCTTTCACGGACGCGGCGGATCCGTGGGCCGAGGCGGCGGGCCCAGCTATGACTCCATCCGCGCACAACCGCCCGGCACCGTGAACAACCAGATCCGCTTGACGGAACAGGGTGAAATCATCCAGGGGCGCTACAAAGATGCCGATGTGGGGCGCTGGCACCTGGAATTGTTCGTGGCGGCTACGCTGGAAGCCAGCCTGGCCTCGCCACCGGCGACCCAGGCCGAAGACGAACGAGCCTCCCGCTTCGGTGAAGCGCTGGCCTGGATGTCGCAGACCGCTCGCCAGACCTACCGCAGCCTGGTCTACGAGACGCCCGGCTTCACGGACTACTTCTTTGCCTCCACGCCCATCCGCGAGATCGCCGGGCTGAACATCGGTTCGCGCCCCTCGTCCCGGAAAGCCCTGCAGCGCATCGAGGACCTGCGGGCTATCCCATGGTCATTCTCCTGGGCGCAGTGCCGCCTGGCCCTGCCTGGCTGGTACGGTATGGGGACCGCTCTGGCGGCTTACGTGGAAAGTGGCGGACCAGACCGACACCTTTCGCGAGAAGAACGCCTGCAGCGCCTGCAGGCGATGGCACGGGAATGGCCATTCTTCCGCACCCTGCTCTCCAACATGGAGCAAGTACTGGCCAAGGCTGACCTGGTGATCGGCCGCGCCTATGCGAATCTGGTGGAAGACAAGACCCTGCGCAACCGGATCTTCACCCGTATCGAAACAGAGTTCCGGACTACGCTGCGGATGTTTCACGCCGTCACGGGCCACGAACTGCTAGCGCATGACGAACCGCTGCGCGCCGCACTGGCCGAGCGATTCGCCTACATCGATCCGCTGAACCACCTGCAGGTGGAGCTGCTGCGCCGCATGCGCTCGGGTCCGGCTCGCACGGTCCATGCCAACGAACCTGAAAGCAGCGATCAGCGCGCCATCCACATCACCATCAACGGCATTGCCGCAGGGTTGAGGAACTCGGGGTGATCGCGGGCAGGGGCCGCTATAGGTGCGAGCGCCGCGAGTACTGGGGCTCTTCAATCCCCCGCACCCCAGGCCGCAAGGCGAACACCGCCCCGTCCAGCGCATCCGGCGCAGATCCCGGCAACCGAATCGTGGTCACGAACAACGTGTCCAGATTGGGGCCGCCAAAGGCGCACATCGAGGGCTTGGCCACCGGCACGCGCAGGCTGCGATCCAGCTGGCCAGCAGGGGTGTACCGATGCACCAGCCCGGCATCATTACCCGTGATCCAGTAGCAGCCATCAGCGTCGACCGCCGCACCGTCCGGGCGTCCGCCCGGCAGCGACTCGATGAACACCCGGCGATTGCCAGGCACGCCTTCCGTCGTGTCGTAGTCGAAGGCCCAGACACACCGGCGCCGCGGGTGTGAGTCCGACAGATACATGGTCCTGCCGTCCGGGCTGAAAGCAAGACCATTGGGCGTCAGAAAATCATCCAGCATCCGGTCCAGCCTCGCGGACGACCCCCATCCCTGCAGGCGGTACAGCGCACCCGCCGATGACGCCAGGGACATGTCCATCACCATGGACCCCACCCAGAGTCGCCCTTGCCGATCGCAGCGGCCATCATTGAAGCGCATGCCCGTACGGGCATGGCTGACGGCCACGACCCGGTCCGCCGTCGCCGAACCATCCGCCCCCGGGGTCAGCTGATAGACACCGTCTTCCATGGCACCCAGCCAGCCCTCCGAACCCAGCGATGCGATGCACGCAAGCTGCTGGTCGAACCGCCAGCTCTGATGCTGCTGATCCGTCATTCGCCAGCAATGCAAGCGGCCCGCAGGGATGTCGACCCAGTACAGCGCCTGCTCTCCAGCGTGCCAGACGGGGCTCTCGCCCGTCTGGCAGCGCAGATCCAGCACCAGTTCGGCGTCAGCACCGAAAGAACGCGACGAAGACATGCCGGGACTCAAAGCGCTTCGATGATCTTGCGCAGATCGGCTTCCTCGGCGGCCGTCAGGTCGCTCAGGGGTGCACGCACCGGGCCGGCGGGGTGACCCACGATCCGGGCGCCCGCCTTCACGATGCTGACGGCATACCCCGGCTTGTGCTTGCGGATCTCGAGCAACGGCAGGAAGAAAGTGTCCAGAAGATGACCGACCGTCGCGTCGTCGCCAGCCTTCACGGCAGCGTAGAACTTCATCGCAGTGTCGGGAATGAAGTTGAACACGGCGGACGAATACACCGGCACGCCCAGCGCGCGGTAGGCCTGCGCAAAGACCTCGGCGGTCGGCAAGCCGCCCAAGTACGCCAGCCGGTCTCCCAGGCGGCGATGCACGCGCACCATGTTTTCGATGTCACCCACCCCATCCTTGAAGCCAATGAGATTAGGGCACTGATCGGCGACCTGCTCCAGAACGTCAGCCTGCAGACGACACTGCCCGCGGTTGTAGAGGATGACGCCGATATCTACCGAACGGCAGACCTCGACCACGTGACGGGCAATGCCGTCCTGCGGCGCATCCGTCAGATAATGTGGCATGAGCAGCACGCCTGCCGCACCCTTTTTCTGCGCCTCGCGGGCAAACGCGATCGCGTTGCGGGTCGGGCCGCCGGCACCGGCCAGGATGGGGGTATGTCCCTGGCATGTCTTGACCGCCGTTTCCACGACGCTGGAGAATTCATCCAGCAACAGCGAAAAGTATTCACCAGTGCCACCCGCGGCAAACAATGCCTTGGCGCCAAAGGGCATGAGCCATTCGAGGCGTTTCTGATAACCCTTTGCGTCGAAGTCGCCATTGGCATCAAAGTCCGTCACCGGGAAGGACAGCAGGCCGTCGAGCAGGATTGTCTTGAGTTCTTGATGAGAGATCATGTGAATAGCGTCCTCGAAGGGGGACAAGGAAGCGGCCGCCTCATCCCAGTGATGTGTCATACGTTATCATATGACATCAGACGACAAGCAGCAAGACTTCGACTCAAAAGCTAGTGATTTCCCTTATCCGCTCGCCCCTGAGACTCCGATTGCAGGAATCGCAGAACTCATACGATGACCCAGAGACGATCCTGGTCTTCCGCCGGCACCACCCAGACCGGTCCCGCCATGCCGTCAATCCGGGCCGATGTAGCGGGTCGTCACGAATCCTGGGCAGCCGCCGCCTGCGCGCGCCGCAGCCGCTCGCGACTGTTGGCCAGGTGCGTTCGCATGGCGGCGCGGGCGGCATCCGGGTCCTTGCGCACGATTGCACTGTAGATGTCCTCGTGCTCGAGATGGACACGGCTCAGGTAGCTGGCCCGATCGCCTTCCGCCAATGACACCGAATCCACTCGCGTGCGGGGAATGATGGCCTTGCCCAGCTGCTTGAGGATGTCGTGAAAATAACGGTTGCCCGTCGCGGTTGCTACCAGCAGGTGAAACGCCACATCCGAGGTCACGGCATTGCCGGTCTTCTTGTGGATGTTCTCGGCGAACTCGTCCAGCACCGCCCGCAGTTGCTGGAGCTGCGCGTCGGTGCGCCGCAAAGCCGCCAAGCCGGCGGCTTCGGTTTCCAGGCTGATGCGCAGCTCCAGGATCGCCAGCACGTCCAGCATGGTCAGGATGCTTTCAGTGCGAATCCGCAATTGCTGCTCGTTCTGTGGCTCCAGGAGGAACGTCCCGATGCCGTGCCGGGTCTCGACCAGCCCAGCCGCCTGCAAGCGCGAGAGCGCCTCGCGGATCACAGTGCGGCTGACGCCAAAAGAATCCATGAGCTCGGACTCAGTGGGCAGCTTCTCGCCCACATGGAACTCGCCGCTGCGGATGCGTTCGGAAAGCGCCGACACCACAGTCTGGGTCAGGCTGCGCGAACGCCGAGCTGGTACAGTTGCCATGTGTCACCCTACAGGTTGGAGAGCGTCCATCATACAGCGCGGCATATCCGGGGCTTGTATGACGACGGACTATTAAATTTCAAAAACGTGGCGCCTGGCCACCCCATTCCGGCTGGTACTTACGCATCTGTGCAGCATCATTGCGCGAGCGAATGCCGCACTCCAGAAATTGCTGGTGCAGCCGCGCCAGCGCATCCTGGTCAATGTCCACCCCCAGGCCCGGCGCCTCACCCAGCACAATGGCCCCCTCGTGGAATCGAAGCTGGCCGCCCTGAATCACTTCCTCGGCCGGATCCAGCCATGGATAGTGGGTATCGCAGGCGTAGCTCAGCAGCGGTACGCTGGCAGCCAGGTGCGTCATGGCCATCAGACTGATGCCCAGGTGCGAATTCGAATGCATGGACAAGCCCATGCCAAAGACTTCACACATGCGCGCCAGCAACTGGGTCTCGCGCAGGCCGCCCCAGTAATGGTGATCCGACAGGATGATCTGGCAGCCGTTGGCAGCCACGTTCTCGCGGAACTGCGCCATATCCGTCACCACCATATTGGTGGCCAGCGGCATGCCGGTGGCCCGGTGCAGCTCGGCCATGTCGGCAAGTGTCGGACAAGGATCCTCGTAGTATTCAAGCAAGCCTTCGAGCTTCCTGCCCATTTCGATGGCGGTCGGCAACGACCAGTTCCCATTGGGATCGATGCGCAGTGGCTTGCCCGGGAAATGGCGCGCCAGCGCCTGAATGCTGGCCAGTTCCTGATCGGGCGGCAGCACCCCGCCCTTTAGCTTGAAGCTGCCAAATCCATGCCGATCCACCATGGTCTGAGCCTGGACCACGAGCTGTTCGGGCGTGAGCGTCTCGCCCCAGGCGTCCGCCGGATAGTCGGCATCGATGTGATGCGCATACTTGAAGAACAGGTAGGCACTGAACGGAACCTCATCCCGCACCCGACCGCCCAGCATATCCACCAGCGGTCGGTCCAGCGAGCGCGCCTGCATGTCCAGCATGGCGACTTCAAAAGCCGAGAACAGTTTCTGGGCGTTCTTGACCGGGTCGGTGCCAGGCGCCAGCAGGAACTCTGCGCCGGCCTCCACCCGGGTGCCCGAGACCACCTTCTGTACCCGTGCCCTGAGGCCATTGAGATCAAACGGATCCAGCCCGACCAGGCTGGGCTGCAGCGCAGACGTGAGCCGCAGGAACGACGCATCGCCATAGGACTCGCCCAAGCCGATCTGGCCGGTGTCGCTTTCCAGCTCGATGATGGAGCGCAGGGCGTAGGGTTCGTGGATGCCGGCCGCATTGAGCAGCGGCGGATCACGAAAGGCAATCGGAGTGATCTTGACGGATCGCAACTTCATGAATGGTTGTCCAGATAAGGAGAGGGATGAATCGCTCGACGAAACCCTAGCTTTGCATGCCCCAGCGGCGCACGGTTTTTCGTTCGATCAGCCGGAACACGATGTTTTCGACCAGCAGCCCGATGATGATGACAGTCAGCAAGCCGGCAAAAACGGCTGGAATATTCAACAGATTGCGGTTTTCAAAGATGTACCAGCCCAGTCCGCCCTTGCCGGATGCGACCCCGAACACCAGCTCGGCGGCAATCAAAGTGCGCCACGCAAACGCCCACGCTACCTTCATGCCCGTCAGGATGGATGGGAAAGCAGCTGGGATCAGGATCTTCGCAACATAGTTCAGCCCGGTCAGCTCGTAATTGCGCCCCACCATGCGAAGGGTATGCGAAACAGCGAGGAATCCCCCCTGGGTGTTGAGCGCCATGACCCAGACCACCGAGTGCAGCAGCACGAAGACGATGCTGGTGGCACCCAGCCCGAACCACAGCAAAGCCAGCGGCAGCAGCGCAATGGCTGGCAGCGGATTGAACATCGCCGTCATGACTTCCAGAAAATCGGTCCCGATCCGGGTGCTGATGGCGAGAATCGTGATGATCGCCGCAATGGCAATGCCCAGCGCGTACCCCATCAACAACAGGCGAATGGAGGTCCATACCCGATCCAGCAAGACGCCACTGCGAATGCTGTCCACGAAAGACACAAAGGTATCCGACAGCGTCGGAAACAGGAGATCGTTGTCGACGATGTGGCCATACACCTGCCAGGCGACAGCCAGCACCAGGATGATCAGCGTCTTTCTCAGGAAGGTATTGGCCCAGAACCTTTGCCAGCTGGAGAGTTCCCGGCGCAGCACCAGAGATCGTGTTTCTGAGGTATCGCCGGCCTTCCGCATCGTAATTGTGGCGTGACCCATGGTTATCCCTTTGCGGTCTCACTGAAAAGCATGTCGTGGATTTCTTGTTCCAGCGACGCCGCGCTGCCGTCCGCCGACGAGACGGCATCCACATCGCTGACCTCGGCCTTGACCTCGCCCGGGTGCGGTGACAGCAGCAGAATGCGATTGCCGATGCGGATGGCCTCGGCAATCGAATGCGTCACGAACATCACGGTAAAGTGCGTGTCCTCCCAAAGCTGCAGCAATTCGTCCTGCATCTGCTGTCGGGTCAGGGCGTCCAATGCTGCAAAAGGCTCATCCATCAACAGCACGTCTGGCTCCATGGCCATGCCGCGCGCAATTGCCACCCGTTGCTTCATGCCGCCCGAGAGCGTATGGGCGTAGCTGTCGGCAAAATTCTCCAGGTGGACTTTTCGCACATACGCCATCGCCCGGTCGCGGGCCTCTTTTTGTGGCATCTCGCGGGCCACGACCAACGGGAACATGACGTTTTCCACCACCGTTTTCCAGGGTAGCAACTGGTCGAACTCCTGGAAGACCATCATCCGGTCGGCCCCAGGCCGCACCACCGGCTTGCCCTTGATCCGGATTTCTCCCTCGTCGGGAGCCAGATAGCCGCCGACCGCCTTCAACAATGTGGACTTGCCGCACCCCGAAGGCCCCAGCAGCACGAAGCGGTCGGCGCCATTCACGCTGAAGCTCACTCTGTCCGTGGCGGTCACAATACTATCCTGGGTCCTGTAACGCAGCGTGACAGAATCGACTTCAAGCAGGTGCGGCATGAGGTCCTCCAGAAAGATCAGTTGCCGTTCAAAGACGCCGACACCGGCAGGAAATAATCCGTCCATTTCGCGGGCTTGACCTTCAGGATGCCGACCTTGTGCATGTGCTCGGCAAACTGCATGGATCCAGCGGGAGCAAGCCCGAAATCCATCATGCCGGGCTGCTTGAGCAGGTCCATCAGTTCGTCCACGCTGGTCTTGTCGCCGCTCAGTTCCCGATAGATTTCCACCGATTCACGCGTATGGCCCTTGATGTAGTCCACTGCTTGCTGGGAGGCTTCCAGGACCGCCTTGATAATCTTGGGGTTGGCGTCCGCGAACTTGGTCGTGGTGAACAATGTGGACTGTGACAATCCACCCTTCACGATGTCAGCCGAGCGAATGACGATGTGCGCATTGGGAACCGACTTGAGTTCCCGGTAGGAATATGGCGGCGCCCCGAAGTGGGAAGTGACCTCGCCCCGAGGATTGGCCAGCATGGCGGCTGCGTCCGGGTGCCCCAGCTGCACGGTGTTTGCATCCAGTCGCGACCATTGATCCGCCCCAAAGAGCTGTGCGCTGGCCATTTGCAGCAAAAGTGCCTGCGTGGAGACGCGCACGGTCGGCACGGCGATCTTGTCCTTCGGACCGTAGTCCTTCAACGAATGGATCTTCGGGTCGCGCGTGACCAGGTCTTCCGGCAAGGCCGAATTAGTGGCGATGCCCTTGACCTTGCCCTTTGTGCGGTCCCAGAGCAGCAGCATGTTTCCCAACCCGCTGTTGACGATCTGGACGTTGCCCGAGAGCAGCGCATCCGTTGCCGCTCCGCCCCCGCTGAACGTACGCCAGGTGACCTTCAGATCGGGGACGCCGTTCTTGGCGGCGGCCTTGGCGATCAGGCCCTGCTTCTCCATGACGAGCGCGGGCAGATAAAGGATGCTCGGCTGCTTGGTGATGGTGATTTCGTGTGCTTCCTGGGCCTGAACCGACAGCCCTGAGAACGTTGCGGCCGCACAGAGCAGCGCACCCAGACCTATCCGCGATACGAATTTCATAAGGCCTCCGAGTTATGTTGTCATACGACGAGATACTCTAGAACCGGGGCCATGAGCCGACTATTAGGGAATGTACTGATCTGATCTAGATATTGATTTTTATTATTATTAATCAGTTAGTTATATACACAAATTCCTCTTTCGATCGACCTGGAAGCTACTCCTTTTAAGAAAAATATTGCGCTTCGTCAGAATCAGCTTATATGATGACTTATAAGGAAGGACCCACGGGGCATCTGCACATATAGACCCATTCCAAATGGTCACTTCCTTCCGCGTACCAGTGAACCTCACTAGGAGACACTCCATGAATCGCATCAAACAGTCCCTGCGGCTGGGACGATTGTCCGCGCTTGCAGGCGCCGTCACGCTAGCCTGCTCGGCCACAGTCGCGCAGGCCGCGCCCGTCGCACTGAACGTCGTGGACGTGGCGGGCGACCTCGCCGTCACACAGAAAGCACTGGAAGCCTTCCGCGACCAGAATCCGGACCTGGTGTCCAGCATGACTTTCACGAATGCGCCGGCACCACAGTTGCCCGGCAAGATCAAAGCCATGCAGAACGCCAACCGCGCTGACATCGACCTGGTGCTCACCGGTACGGACGCGCTGGCGGCCGGTATCGAGCAGGGGCTGTGGATCAAGCTGCTGCCCGACCACGAAGATCTGTTCAAGGCAGACGTCGCCAGCTACCATCCGGCGGCCGCGAAGATGCAGAAGCTGGCTCAAGGCTACGGCCTGGAAGTCGCTTTCATGCAGTCCGGTCCTTTGCTGGAATACAACCCCAAGACCGTCAAGAATCCGCCCAAGACACCCGAAGAGCTGCTGAAGTGGTGCCAGGCCAATCCCGGCAAATTCCTGTATGCGCGCCCCGCGAACTCGGGACCAGGACGCACGTTCCTGATGGGTCTGCCCTACCTGCTGCACGACAAGGATCCCTACGATCCCATCAACGGCTGGGACAAGACCTGGAAGTACCTGAAAGAACTGAACTCCTGCGTGCCATACTATCCGGGTGGAACCTCGGCCATCATGAAGGAACTGGGTCAGGGCAGCCGCGACATGACAGTCACCGTCACGGGATGGGACATCAACCCGCGTGCGCTGGGCATCGTGCCAGAGGACTTCAAGATCCAGGCATTCGACAACTTCACCTGGGTGACCGACGCCCACTACATGGTGATCCCCAAGGGCGTTTCGGCCGAAAAGCAAAAGGTTCTGTTCAAGCTCATGAACTTCATGCTGCAGCCCAAGCAACAGGCCATGACGTATGACGCCGGCTACTTCTACCCCGGCCCTGCCGTCGACCACGTGCCCCTGTCGGCCGCACCGAAGGAAAGCCAGGACATCATCAACCGATACGGCCGCCGCGAATACGCTTCGCTGACCGCGAGCCGCCCCAGCGCCGTGCCGCTGGACGCCAAGGCGATGGTTGCCGCGTTCCAGAAATGGGACAACGAAGTCGGCGCCCTGAAGAAGTAAATCTGGCGTGATACACCGTTCGCGCCCCCTCCGACAGGAGGCGCGAACGGCCCGCATTCTCTGGATATTGCAACATGAACGAATCCTTCAAGCAGCTCCGCCTGGATGCCGTGGGCCGCACCTATCCCACCGCCTCTGGATCGACCGTCGCAGCCCTGAGCGATCTCAGCCTGGACATCCAGCGTGGCGAATTCATCGCTTTGCTGGGGCCCTCAGGCTGCGGCAAATCCACCGCGCTGAATTGCCTTGCGGGGTTGACGGAGCTGACGTCGGGCAGCGTCTGGCTGGATGAAACCCGGATCGATGTCCTCCCCCCGGAGCAACGGGGCTTCGGCATGGTTTTCCAGAACTATGCCCTGTTTCCTCACATGAGCGTGGAACGCAACGTCGGCTTCGGCCTGCGAATGCGGGGTGTGCGCAAGGACGAAATGGCCAGACGCGTGGCGGCCGCCCTGTCTCTGGTACAGCTCGAAGGCCATGCCAAGAAGCTCCCGGGCCAGCTTTCCGGCGGCCAGCAGCAGCGTGTGGCCATTGCCCGCGCCATCGTGATTGAACCGCCCGTCATCCTGATGGACGAACCATTATCCAATCTGGACGCGAAGCTTCGCGTGGAGATGCGCGCCGAGATCCGCCGCATCCACACACAGCTGGAGCGCGCCACCATCTATGTGACCCACGACCAGGACGAGGCCCTCTCCATGGCCGACCGGATCGTGGTGATGCGCGCTGGCAGCGTCCAGCAGGTCGGCACTCCGCGCGAAGTCTACGGCCGCCCGCGCAATCTGCATGTGGCCCGCTTCATGGGGTACCGCAATGTGATGCCCTTCGACGTCGCGCAGCACGAGGGCGAGACGCTGACGCTGCAATCCGGACAAGTAACCCTGCGGGGCACGTCCATGGCCGTCCCCACAGGCACCGCCAACACCGCAGTGGCCATGCGTCCGGACGATTTCGAACTGGCTGGCGACCACGCGGACAACAGCCTTGATGTTGCCGTAAAAACCCAAGAATTCGGCGGCCGCACCTCGCTGCTCATCGTCAGCAGCGCCATCGGCGATCTGTTCGTGCGCCTGCCCGGCCATTTCGAACAGGGTGACCGTCTCCGGCTGCACATTCCGGCGGACCGCACACTGGCCTACGCGGAGACGCCATGAGTGCCGCCGATTCCGTGCTCAGGCCCGGAGACCGACGGGGCTGGCTGGCCGCGCCGGCGGTCCTGGTGCTTCTGGCGCTGTTCGTGTACCCCTTCCTCTATGGGGTGGTGATCTCCTTCCACCCAATGAACGGCGGCCACTTCTGGTCGAATTACGCGCACTTCTTCAGCACCGCCACTCAATGGGGGACGCTCTGGATCACCTTCAAGCTGGCGGCGCCGGCCACCCTGATCAACGTGGCGATGGCCGTCCCCGTCGCTTTCGCCCTGCGCCGGAACAGCCGCTCGCAGCGAATCGTGACGACTCTGCTGGTCATCCCCATCACCCTGGGCACCGTGCTGATCGCCGATGGCATGCTGACCTTTTACAGCCCGTCGGGCTGGTTTCCGCAGATCATCCACGCGCTGGGCCTGTACAGCGGCGAGGTCCGATTGACCCATAATTACTGGGGCGTCCTGATTTCGCTGATCATCTCGGATTTCCCATTCGTCTTTCTGCTGACGCTGTCATATATATCGGGAATAGACCCCACGCTGGCGAAGGCAGCCGGCACGCTGGGCGCGGGCGCCTGGCAGCAGTTCCGGCTGATCTACCTGCCCCTGCTGGTGCCCGGCCTGAGCATGGCCGCCGCCCTTTCGTTCGTGCAAACCTATGCCGTGTTCCCATCGGCCATCCTGCTGGGCGCGCCTGCAGGACCCACCCGCGTGATTTCCATCGCCGCCTACGAGGCTGCCTTCGAACAATATGACTACGGCATGGCATCAGCCATTGCGATCGTCATGGGCTTCGTGCAGCTGCTGATCGTAGGCGCCATCTTCGCATTCCGCCAGGCGTTCTACACCGGCCCGGCGACCAGTGGCAAGGGGTGACACATGCCGACACTCAATCAATATGCTCCGAGAACCGCGAGGCGGTGGGGCTGGCTATGGCGGGTGACGATCTGGACCCTGATGGGGTTCTTCCTGCTGAATGTCGTCTTCATGATTCTCACCGTGGTCGTGGACTCGGTCGCGACCCGCTGGTTCGGCACGCTGCTCCCGGAAGGCTTCACACTGCGCTGGTACGCCCAGGCCTGGAATGAATTCCAGCTTTCACACATCCTCATCGTGACCCTGGAAGTCGTGGCATCCGTGGTCACCCTCTCCATCCTGCTGGGCGTGCCGGCGGCGTATGCGCTCGCCCGGGCGAAATTCCCCGGCAAGCGGCTGGTCATGCTGCTGATCCTGATCCCCATGCTGGTCCCCTCGGTCACCTACGGCATCCCGATGGCCACCGCCTTCTACCAGGCGGGGGTCGGTGGAACGCTGCTGGGGGTGATCCTGGCGAACCTGGTTCCCGCACTGCCTTTTGTGATCCTGGTGATGACACCCTTCATCGAGCAGATCGATCCCAGCCTGGAATCGGCCGCTCGCATCTTCGGCGCACGGACCTTCCAGTACTTCCGCTTCGTGCTCATGCCGCTGCTGGTGCCCGGCATGCTGGCTGCGGGCCTGCTGGTCCTGGTGCGCACGATCGGCCTGTTCGAGCTGACCTTCTTCACGGCCGGACCCGATTCGCAGACCCTGGTCGTCGCGCTGTACTACGCGGTGTTCTCGTCTGGCGTGCGCGCGCCGCAAGCCATCGACGCCATGGCCATGATGTACATGGCGATCACTCTGATCTGGGTGCTGATCGCGCTGAAATTCGTGAGCCCCACGCAACTGGTGAGCCGCGTGAAGGAAGCTCCGCGCGAGGCCTGAACCATGCCGTCCCTGTACGATGCCCGGATGAACGCAGCACCCGACACCTGTCTGACGCTGCGCCACGGGCCTCATCAGGCCCGCATCGCCCCGCTGGCGGGTGGGCGCATCCTGAGCTGGTCCACGGCGTTGCCTGACGGCCAACGGGACTGGCTGGTGCCCATCACCGCAGAAGGCTGGCCTGCCCACACCTGGCCCAAGGGAGGGATTTTCCCACTGGCACCGTTTTCTAACCGGGTACGGAATGCCCGACTGCACTGGCAGGGGCGCACCATCCCTCTGGAGCCGCTGCCAGGTACCCCCCACGCCCTCCATGGCCAGGCCCAAGCCATGGCCTGGAACGTCACCGATGCCGGCGAAGACCATGCCACATTGACGCTGTCCCACCCCGCAGACCTGGGCGGCTGGCCCTGGGCTTGGCATCTGCGGCAGACGATCGGGCTGACCGACTCGGGCTTGCAGATCGGTCTGACGCTGGAAAATCAAAGCGCCACCGTCATGCCGACAGGACTGGGCATCCACCCCTATTTCACGGCGCAGAGCGTGCATCTCGCGGCCCGCACCCGCTGGGCGCACGAGCACGAGCTCGCGCTAGCCCAGGAGGAGAACCTCGAATCACACTGGGCCCGCTCGGCGGCAACCTGGACCGAATTTCTCTCGGATTGGGCTGGAGAAGCCTGGCTCCATTGGCCTCAAGGCCCTGGGCTGCGCCTGCACACCCGGGGGCCGTTGACCCATCTCATCCTGCATTGCAACGAAGGACGCTACCTGTGCGTCGAACCTGCGACCCATGTCTGCGATGCCGCCAATCTGGCCGCAAGGGGCATCCCGGGCACGGGAATCCAGGTCCTTTCACCCGGCGAAGTGCTGGCTGTGGAAATGGCGCTGGACGTGCAGCCAGGCTGACGGACATCCGGCGCTGGATCACACCGCCGGGTCGGTATGCAATTCACGATCCGACGGCTCAAGACGCCGAGCGCATGGGCGCCCGGTATCCGAGATGAGCCTCGCCCCGTTCAGGGGCGCTTGCCGCACTCGAAGGTTTCTTTCGTCCAGGCGACCGCCTGGTCGCTCAACGTGAAGCCCAGCCCCGGCCGGTTCGGCACCAGCATGCGGCCGTCTTTCATGACCAGACGCTCGTTGAACAGCGGTTCCAACCACTCGAAGTGTTCCAGCCACGGCTCGCGCGGGTAGGCGGCAGCCAAGTGCAGGTGGATTTCCATCGCGAAGTGCGGCGCCATGCTCAAGCCATGGTAATCGGCCAGCTGCATCACCTTCAGGAACTCGGTGATCCCACCGACGCGCGGCGCATCCGGCTGCACGAAATCAGAGGCCCGCTTCTCGATCAGGTCGGCATGCTCGCGGAAGCTGGTGAGCATTTCACCCGTAGCGATTGGTGTGTCCAGGGCCGCAGCCAGCGCGGCATGGCCGTCGGCGTCGTAGGCGTCCAGAGGCTCCTCGATCCAGGTCAGGTTGTACTGTTCCAGAATGCGGCAGATACGCGCAGCCGTGGGACGATCCCACTGCTGGTTGGCATCCACCATGAGCGGGAAGTTGTCGCCAAGCTTCTTGCGCACCGCTTCCACACGCTGCAGATCCACGTTGCGGTCGGGATGGCCGACCTTGATCTTGATGCCGCCCAGGCCGCGCGCCAGCGACGCATCGATGTTTTCCAGCACCTGGGGCAAGGCCGTGGACAGGAACCCGCCGGATGTGTTGTAGAGGCGAACCGAATCGCGATGTGCACCCAGGAGCTTGGCCAGCGGCAACCCGGCACGCTTGGCCTTCATGTCCCATAGCGCGACGTCGAACGGCGCAATGCCCTGAGCCGACAGGCCGCTGCGCCCGACCGAGGCCGCCGCCCAGCTCAGCTTGATCCAGAGGCGCTGGATGTCGTTGGGGTCTTCGCCCAACAGTTCGTGGGCGATTTCCTTCCCGTGGGCATACATGCCCGGACCGCCGGCGCGCTTGGAGTAAGCAAAACCCAGGCCCTCATGACCATCCCGCGTACGAATCTCGGCAAAGATCATGGCGACTTCGGTCAGCGGCTTCTGGCGACCCGTGAAGACCTTGGCATCGCTGATGGGCGTCGCCAGCGGCAAGAACGCGAGCGACAGCTTCACCCAGACGATACGGTCACCTTGGCCGTCGGCCGCCAGGGCCTCGCCCAACTGGAAGGTGGACTGGGCGGATTGAGGGGTAGACATGCGGATACTCTCCTTCGGGGACGATACGACAAGACGAATTTCTCAGAACTACGTCATCGTACGACAACTGAATAATCTGGCGCAAGAATCATCACTGTCCAGCCAACATATAATGACTACGCCTCACCGCTCACAGATTCTTAGTTGTATGATAACCCGCTAGAAAGCTGCCTCGTCCACTCATTCAGATCGAGAATTCGCCCATGACCATTACCGGTACCCAACTCATCGGCCACCAGGACATCCCTGGAACTGGAGCCCAATTCCACGCTGTCGACCCGGTAACGGGCAAGACCCTGCCGGTCACCTGGCAAGGCGCCGATGCCGGTCAGGTCGATCGGGCCGTACAGCTCGCGTTGGCCGCCTTCCCCATCTATCGCGAGACCACGCTGACCCAACGGGCAGACTTCCTGGAGGCCATCGCCCAGGCGATCCTGGATCTGGGCGACGAACTCATTACCCGCACCATGCAGGAGACCGGTCTGCCCCGCCCCCGCCTGGAAGGCGAACGCGGGCGCACGGTCAACCAGCTGCGGCTGTTCGCCCGCGTAGTGCGCGACGGCGACTGGCTGGACGCACGCATCGACCATGCGCAGCCCGACCGCAAGCCGGCGCCGCGCAGCGACATCCGCACCCGCCACATCCCGGTCGGTCCGGTGGCCGTCTTCGGTTCCAGCAACTTCCCGCTGGCATTTTCGGTCGCGGGTGGGGACACGGCCTCGGCGCTCGCAGCTGGCGCCCCGGTCGTCTGCAAGGCGCACCCGGCCCACCCAGGCGCTTCCGAACTGGTTGGCCAAGCCATCCGCAGCGCCGTCCGGCAATGCGGCTTGCCCGAAGGCGTCTTCTCTCTGTTGGCGGGTCCGGGCAACGATCTGGGCATGGCGCTGGTCGGCCATCCGGGCATCCAGGCGGTCGGGTTCACCGGATCACGGCGCGGCGGCGTGGCGCTCATGCAGGCGGCCGCCCGGCGCCCCGTCCCCATTCCGGTCTACGCCGAAATGAGCAGCACCAACCCAGTCTACCTGCTGCCCGGCGCGCTCGCCGCCCGCGTGGATGACATCGCCCAGAAATTCGTCGTGTCGCTGCTGGGCAGCGCGGGCCAGCTGTGCACCAATCCGGGGCTCATCATTGCGCTGGATGGCCCAGACCTCGATCGCTTCGTCAATCTCACAACAGCTGGCGTCCAGGCGGCTCCGGCGGCTACCATGCTCACGGCCGCGATCGCACAGGCCTATCACAGCGGGGTCTCGAAACTGGCGGCGCACCCGGGCGTGGAAACCCTGGCACGCGGCCAGAACGCCGATGTCCCCGCACCCTGCCAAGCCAATCTGGCCGTCACAACGGCCCAGGCCTTCCTGGCCGATCCCGAAACGCTGGGCGCGGAAATCTTCGGCGCCAGTTCGCTGGTGATCCGCTGTGCCAATACCCAGGAGTTCCTGGCCATCGCACAGGCCATCGAAGGCCAACTCACGGCCACGCTGCATCTGGAACCCGGCGCCGACGACGCGCTGGTATCCATGCTGCTGCCGACCCTGGAAGTGAAAGTCGGCCGCATCCTGGCCAACGGCTTCCCGACCGGCGTCGAAGTCTGCGACGCCATGGTGCACGGCGGCCCCTTCCCGGCGACTTCGGACGGTCGCACCACCTCAGTGGGCACGCTCGCCATCCGCCGGTTCCTGCGTCCGGTGTGCTACCAGGACATACCCGACAACCTGCTGCCTGCGGCGCTGCAAGCCGCCAACCCCTGGAACATCCACCGAGCGGAACGCTGATCATGTCGCAAGCCGAACATTCCGGTGCCAGCACACCCCTGGTCACCCAAGTCACCGTCGTGCCCGTTGCCGGGCAGGACAGCATGCTGCTGAATCTCAGCGGCGCCCACGGCCCCTACTTCACTCGCAACATCGTGCTGATCCGGGACAGCGACGGGCATCAAGGCATCGGCGAAGTCCCTGGCGGTGAACCCATCCGCCACGAAATCGAACGCTTGGGCCAGCTGATCATGGGTCAGCCCATCGGCCATTACAACGAATTGCTGTCACACTGCCGCGAGTCCACGCTGGGCCAGGAAGACGACCGGCGCGGCACGCAGACATTCGACCTGCGCACCGGCGTGCATGCAATCACGGCACTGGAATCCGCCCTGCTGGACCTGTTCGGCCAGCATATCGGCGTGCCGGTCGCCAGCCTGCTCGCCGAGGGCCGGCAGCGCGACGCGGTGGAAGTACTGGGGTATCTGTTCTACGTGGCTGACGCCCGCAAGACCACGCTGGGATACCGCGAGGAGCCCGACGCCGACAACGACTGGTTCCGGCTGCGCAATCAGGAAGCCCTGACTGCCGAGACCGTGGTGCGCCTGGCAAAGGCCGCACGCGACCGTTATGGCTTCCGGCACTTCAAGCTCAAAGGTGGCGTGCTGGCGGGAGATGCGGAAATCGAAGCCGTCACGGCGCTCGCCGAACAGTTCCCGGACGCCAACATCACGCTGGACCCCAATGGTGCCTGGTCTCTGAAGGAAGCAGTCCGGCTCTGCCGTGACCAGCACGACGTGCTCGCCTACGCCGAGGACCCCTGCGGCGCCGAGCCGGGCTACTCAGGACGCGAAGTCATGGCGGAATTCCGTCGTGCCACCGGCCTGCGGACCGCCACCAACATGATCGCCACCGACTGGCGCGAGCTCTACCACGCCATCCAGGCACAGGCCGTGGACATCCCGCTCGCCGATCCGCACTTCTGGACCATGCGCGGCTCCGTCCGCGTCGCCCAGCTGTGCCACGAATGGGGACTCACCTGGGGCTCGCATTCCAACAACCACTTCGATGTCTCGCTGGCCATGTTTACCCATGTGGCGGCCGCTGCCCCGGGCCACATCACAGCCATCGACACGCACTGGATCTGGCAGGACGGACAGCACCTGACCAAAGATCCGCTGCGCATCCAGGACGGTATGATCCGGGTGCCCGACACCCCGGGCTTGGGCGTGCAGATCGACCCCGACCGCCTGGCCAAGGCCCATGAACTTTACCAATCCAAGGGCCTGAACCGCCGCGACGACTCGATCGGCATGCAGTTTTTGATCCCGGGGTGGAAATTCAACAACAAACGCCCGAGCCTGGTCCGTTAAACTTCAACTTTCAGCTCCCTGCCGCCGGCAGCCGCGCGTTGTCATGAGCAACCCCATCCGCACACAGAACTGGCAAGGCCCAGCTCTGATGTGCGTCGCCAGCCTGTTCTTTGCGCTCCTGGATACGGGAACCAAGTATCTGGCAACCAGCCACCCGCTGATGCAGATTGTCTGGCTACGGTATGTGGCCCAGACACTGGCCATTGTCGCGATCTTCACACCGCGCATGGGGGTCCGGCTGTACGATGCCCACAGCTTTGCACTGCAAGGCTTTCGCGGCCTTTGCCTGTGCAGCGGTAGCGTGCTTGTGATCAATGGCCTGGCCCGACTGCCGCTGGCGGAGGCCACCGCCATCGTGTTCGTGGCGCCCGTGATGGTCACCCTGCTGTCGGGCCTGCTGCTGAAGGAAAAGGCACGGACCATGGACTGGGTGGCCGTCGCTTGCGGTTTTGTGGGGGTACTGATCATCGCCCGGCCGGGCGGCGGGCTGCTCACCTGGGCCATTCTGTTTCCACTCGGCGCAGCGACGACCAACGCCATCTACCAGATCGTCACGCGCCTCTCGCGCCACTCCGAAAACGCCGCGACCAGCAACTTCTATACCGGCCTGGTCGGCGCCCTGGTGCTGATGCCGTGGGGAATCGGCGAATGGGCGCCAATGCCCCTGTTCGACCTGTTCCTGATATTCGCTCTGGGTACCGTGGCGGCGGTCGGCCACCTGACGATCACCTACGCGCTGCTGCGCGCATCCGCAGCCAGCCTGAGCGCCTACAACTATTCACAGATCGGCTGGGCGACGCTGCTGGGCTGGGGAGTCTTTCTGGCGATCCCCGACCCCATTGCGTGGATCGGCATACTGGTCATCGCGCTCGGCGGCGTTCTGTTATCCGTGCCCCGCCTCATGCGCCTGGCGGCGACGATGGTCAGCCGTTTGCGTGCGCCATGAACGCACGGCACAGGGCTTCCATGCCCTGACGGTCTTCGTCATCGAACCGTTCCGTGACGAAACTGTCGCAATCCCAGACTCCCAGCAACGTGCCGTCCGTACGTACCAGCGGTACCACGATCTCGGACTTGGACGTCGAGTCGCAGGGAATGTGGCCCGAAAACTGGCTCACATCCTGAACCACCTGAGTCTGGCGGGTCTGGGCGGCAGTGCCGCAAACCCCCGCGCCAATGGCAATGCGGATGCACGCAGGCTTGCCCTGGAAGGGTCCCACCACCAGCTCCTTGCCATCATACAGATAGAACCCGGCCCAGTTCATCCGGGGCAGGCTGTGAAAGACTAGCGCGCTGAAGTTCGCGGCATTGGCGATCAGATCGGGCTCGCCCGAAATCAGGCTGCGGGCCTGCTCCACCAGGTCGGCGTAGTGCTCCGACTTGGTGGCATAAGTGTTCGAACTCAAGGCAAACATGAGAAACGTCCAAGGTCAGTCATCAAAATCATCACCTTCAGGGGCGTCCGACCGGCGCACCGAGAGGCGCCGGTCCCTTCGGCAGTGTCACAGTCCCCTGCAGCGTGACCTGCTTGAAGTCGCCGACCCACACGTCCACCTGGACATGCCACTGTCCGGCAGCGGACAGCGCCGGCAAGTCCACCCGCCAGCGCCCATCGGGCTGGCGTAATGCAACGTATTCGACGGGCTCCACCCCTGCCCCCGGGTTACCCAGGGTCAGGACGACGCGCTGCGGATTCAGCGGCACACCGTCAATGGAAATCACCTCGATCCGCCATGGACCCGCGGCCAGCCGGGGCAATTCAACCAGCGCCCGGACCGCGCGATTCTCCAGGGCGACGATGGGGCCCGACGGCTCATTGACGACGGCCTGATCGTGGGGAGGCGGCGCAAAGTGCCAAAGCGAGACGACGCTGAGAAGGCCCGCAGCCAGAATGAGCTCCGTCCCGAGTCCACGTCTGGCGCGTGCCCGCGCCTGGAAGGACTCGCGCAGTTCAGGTGCCGCCAATCGCCACCGATTGCGGACTGCCACGAAGAACAGCACAACTGCCAGTATCAACGTCGCCAATAGTACATTGCCGTAATTCGTATGGAGTAGGCCCGAGACACGGCCCAGCCGCAGGAAGCCCAGCACCAGACCACTCAGAATCAGCGGCAGAGCAACCAGCAAGACCCACGCGAATGGATTCAGCGCCAGACCTGGCCACCTTTCTGACGGACGCCGAGCGTCCGGCCTGGCCGGAACCTGCGCGTGCAGCAGCCGATACAACGGCAGCAGCGTGCCCACCCAGATCATGGCAATCAATACATGCAGGACCACCAGCGGGCGCGCAACCCATGAGTACGCTCCGGCGACCTGCCCGCCTACGGCCAATGCCACACCCGGCAACAACACGCTGGCGAGCGCCCACAGCCACAGCAATCCGGTGCGGGTCACTCTCAACGAGACGAGCCCCGCCAAAAACCCAAGCGCCATGAGCCCCAATGTCAGCGCATGAGCGCTGGACAGCGCCACCCGCCAGGGCGCCATGCCGAACAGCGCCGTCCAGGGAACGTCCAGCAGCTCCATCCCCCACAGCGCCAGATCAACGAGTAGCAGCACGAGCCCCAGAATCGCCGGCAGCCGCACCCAGCCCTGTTCACAATTGCGAAACCGGATATGGAACAACGCCGCTCCACCGACCGCAAACAGACACAGATAGATCAGCCAGCGAGTCAGCCAGATCGCAGCATCGCGCGCAACGGACGTCTGGGCCAGCACCGAGGCGGGCGGTTGGCTGATCGTGCCAATGGAATATTCCAGCAGGCCCCGCACCGGATGACCATCTCGCGACAGTACGCGCCAGTTCAACACGTAGGTCCCCGCCCCAGCCGTGCTGCGGGGAAGCGCCAGACGCAGGCCATTGTTCTCGTCGGCCTGCACGCCGATGTTCAGAACGTGGCCGCTGGGGTCGAACAGCCGCAGCGTCGTCGCCTGTATCGGTTCGTCGAACCTCAACACGATTTCCTGAGGCGCTTGCGCCAGCACCGCGCCCGCCGCCGGAGATGTAGCCACCAGCACCGCGTGGCCAAAGGCCACCTGGGACCAAACAAAAAGACAGCACGCCAGGGTAATCAGCGTTTTCAAGACAGGCAACCAAATGCGGGGGGACTTGAGTATAAAGCGGAAATCCGCCCGGCCGCTGACGCCGAGCGAACCCCGCAAACATTGACGTCACGAATCACTGCGGTTCACACCTCGAGGGGCAGCCAGCGGCCCTGTTCATAGCGCTGAAGTTCGTCTCCCTCATGACGCCACAGCAGCATCCAGCCGTTGTCACACAGCTGGCCCAGCACGGCGTTGCGCGCCACGATGCTTTCGATGGACGCCGCAGGCGCATCGATGACGACTGTCAGGCGAACGGGCTGATGGTACCAACCCTCGCCGTTGTGCAGCGACTGCTTGGGCAGTCCTATGCGAAGATCACCACCGTTACCCTCGAAGACGCCAACGTGACCGTCCACGACGTTGTGCAGCACCTTGTTCCCGGACCCATAGTGCAATGGATCACAGGTCGAGGCGTGATATTGCCAGGAGAGCCAGTGCGTGACCAGCATCGGCCCCATCATGAGTTTTTCGAGTACGGTCCCGTCCTCATCGAAGCGTGCATCGTAGTCGTGAAGATAGGTGCGGCTGAGCACCCTGTCGCGACTGCGGTCACGCGGACCAATCATGAACGCCGCATTGCGCGTCAGTCCCCACTCGGGCCGCGTCTGGGAACCGTCATTGGCTCTGCGCCGGAAGGACGTCAGCAACGCCCTCTGATCCAGAGCCTCGTCCATATGCAGTGCCGGGGCACGCTCACGACGGATACGGTCGCCGGCCTGCACAAAAACCTGCTCCATCATTTTCCAACGGGCTTGCGCCTGCGGTGGCAGAAGGTCCAGGTCGAAACCCGTCACCTCGTCGGTGGTTGTGACGTGCAACGCCCCCATGAAGACCGTGTCGTCGGGGATTCTGAGCCCGCGCCGACTCAGGCCTTCCCGCACCCGGGCGTCGTTCAGCAAGAGTGCCAGCGCCCGTGCATTCGCTTCGCCGGGACGCCCATAGCAAGCTCCGCAGTCCAGCGTCGAAGCGTGAGCGTTG
Source organism: Castellaniella sp. (assembly GCF_004321985.1). Lineage (GTDB taxonomy): Bacteria > Pseudomonadota > Gammaproteobacteria > Burkholderiales > Burkholderiaceae_B > Castellaniella. The sequence goes on from NZ_SCQN01000045.1 coordinate 32,791, forward strand.
TTGGTGCAATGCCCCGCATGGCCGCACAGCACGACCAGCGGAGCCAGACGATCATCCAGCCCCATCGTGTGCAAAATGCCCGCCGCCAGCTCCACCTTCTGTTCATCGTCGAGCCCGACAACCATGGGACGACAGGGGTCCGTGGAAGTACTCGGCAAGCCAATGCGGTCCTTGTCGACACGCGGTCCGGCGGGCGGCCGAATCCAGTGCGCGATCTTGCCCAGATAGCCCGCACCGGCAGCCTCGACGAACGAAAAGGTCGTACTCGACCAGCGCACGGTTCCAAGCCACTGGTCGACGCGGGCCAGCCGCTTCCAGCGAACCGCACGAGCCCGTGCGGATCGTGCGTCGCCCTCAGCGGTAGCCTGCCCGGTCGCCGTCACGACATCCTGCACCGCGATACTGGGAAAGGCGAGCCCGGGCAGCTGCGGCCTGTGAATGTCCGTACCCAGCAGGTTGTACCGCATCGGAAGCCCAAAAAAGCCCGCGAAGGCCCGCGTCTCGACATCGGGCGAAATCGCCTCCAGCGCGCGGCGCATCCGTTCACTGCGAGTGTCGATGCAGAAGACGGCCTGCACTTCGGGCCGCCGCAACGGGGCTGGCGCCACACGCGTGCGCAATTTCTGCACGAACTCACGCTGGTAGCTGGCCTCGAGTGCTTCCTGCCACAATTCGTCGGCCACCAAAGCAGCATCCGCTTCATCGACCCGCCGGTCGAAATCGCGCCAGTTCGCATCGAGCTCTGCCACGGCCACCCGCTTCCTGGAAGAAGGCACCGCGCAAGCGAGCAACGCTTCCCACGCCACCCGGCACACCAGGAGTTCCCGCAGGCGCGGGTCATCCTGCCCCGCCGGGATATTCTGCCAACCTACGTAGGCGCACCAAGAGGCCCAGCCATTGATCGACAGCAGCAGCGCCTCGAAGTAGTCTTCCCAGGCCGACGCGCTCAATGAAAGCTCAGACAGCGCCCAATGCAGCGCCTCTCCGGAATCCACCGGCAATTCGCGCAGCTGCCTCGCAAATCCAGCCAGACCCAGCATCGAACTCAGGCCATGGTCACCAACCATGCTCTCGCGCCAGAAACCATACAGGCTCCGGCTGCCCGCGGCACGCCAGTCGGCCTGGTGACGGTCGAAATACGCTGCACAGGTCTGGCTCATCTGGAAAACGATGGCGGCACGCCAAGGCCAGCGTTTGTTCCGCTGCACCTTGTCGTCGAGCAGATCCACCAGAAGAGGTTCGCGACGGATCGACGCGCCGCCCGCGAGCCCGGCCACGCAGTCCTCGGCGGCCAGGGAGCAGACCTCGCGGGTGGCGTGAACCTTCAGCGCCACATCCAAATCAGCGGGCAAAATGCGCCCGGCTTCCCATTCCTGCAAGATGTAATCGCGGGACGGAAAGACGTGAAAATCGCCCAGCACAGCCAGCCGCGCCGCCACACGGCGGATCGGCTTGTCGATCCGCCGCCAGTGCGGGTTGACTGCGACGGCCTGATCCAAAGGCCACGCAGGCATGATGCTGGCACACGCACGGGCCAACACGCCCTGCAGCAGCGCATCATCGAACCCGGTGGAGGTCCCGGCTGGCTCGGGACTGACGGCGGTCATTGCAAGCATCGAATCACTCATGGTTTCCAAGGCCCGCTCAAAGGTTCGGAAAGGACCCAGGGAGCGGACGTGGTCTTGCTGTCCGCCCCTGCCCACCGAGCAGGCCACAATCTCAACACCCAATGGGTGTAACCCTCATCCATGTAAAAGCCCGCATACACCCAGCGGCGCACGACGACGACCGAACGCGGCCAGAGCTGGAACGCGGCCATCTCCAGATACATTGCCCCCATCCCGATCAAGGCAACGATGCCGGCCGCATCCAACGGATCATTGCCGGCCCCGACCGGCATATGGTCCATGATGCTGGTCACCAGCGTGAGGAAGGCGGCCACCACCACTGCGGTCGTCACGCGTACCGCGACAATGCCGGTGCGATCGGGGATCGCCTTGGGAACCCACAAGAGCGGCGCCCACGCGAGCGCCAGCACGGCGCTCCACCACCAGGGCCAGGCATGACCGTTCACGAAAGACTGAAGGGTGAACACGATGATCAGTGCAACAGGCACCGCGATAATCATGCTGAAGCTTGAATTTTCGAACGTGCCGGTGATGAGCTTGCGATTGCTCTCTTCGACAGCACTGGAGGCATTCAGGAAATTGTGCGCCTTGTACAGAGAATGGCCCAGCAAGTGCAGCGCGGCAAAAAGATACAGCCCCAAGCCGCACTCGAGCACCATGAATCCCATTTGTGCGATCGTCGACCAGGCCAGATGGACCTTCTGGCTGACCCGCGTCAGCAGCACCAGTCCGGCCACCACAGCGGACACCAAGCCGAACACCACCAGCAGCCAGCGCGCCCCGAGCGATACCCCGAGCAAGGGCGCAAAGAGCACCAATACATAGCCGCCCAGATTGACCACGCCCGCGTGCAAAAGAGCGGATACCGGCGTCGGAGCCTCCATCACCTGTACCAGCCAGCCGTGGACCGGCATCAGCGCCGTGCGCGCGATCACCGCAAGCGCCAGGCATACGCCGCTCCAGGCAAGCGCAGTGGACGCGTGACCGGCCTCAATGTATGCCCACAAGTCAGAGAACGAACCACTGCCAACCTGTGTCCACGACAGAATGGCCGCCACAATCAGGAGCACGTCGGCCGCGCGGTCCGTCACCATTTTCTTGTGCGCCGCGAGCAGCGCGAACGGCCGATCCCTGTAGAAGCACAAGAGATAATGCATGGCATATTCAATGGCTGCCCACGCCGCAATCAGGACGACCCAGTGATTCGCAAGCAACAGAAAATGGACCGAAGACAACACGGCCGCCAACGCTGCGATGTAGACCGCCTGACGGGGCTCGCCCTCGAGGTGGCGAGATGAAAAAGTCCCGATGGCCACGCCAAGCAGCTGCACCAGGAGGCTGACCCAGGCGCCGAACAGGTTCGCCGCCAACCAGCCATCCGCGCCCGCCCCCACGGGGGCGTCCGCAGACACAGGCAACACCTGTGTGACGAGCGCAACCAGTGAAAAGACCAAAGCAGCAATCGAAAGGCCGTTGAACCGTCGCCACAAATTCCGCACCGGCGTACGGTCGCTCCAGACACATGTGGCCGCAACCAGCATGAGGAGCGCGGGCACCAGCGCAAACGCAAAATTCAGAACGTACGGTGAACTCATCACGCATCTCAAAGGACAACGGACACATTCTTCAATTTTTTGGGAATTCTGTAAATCGCATTTATAGAGGTTTATTGTTCTATAAAATAGAACCATGAATATCGACCGACTGAACTTCAAGCATTTGTTCTACTTCTGGCGGGTGGCCAAAGAAGGCTCACTCACCCGCGCAGCCGCGCAGATTCACACGTCCCAATCCGCCGTCTCAACACAGATCAAGCAACTGGAAAGCCGGCTGGGAAAGCCCTTGTTCGACCGCAACGGCCGGCACATGGAACTCAACGCCACAGGGCAGCAGATCTTCACCTACGCCGACAACATCTTCGGATTGGGCGAGCAGATGCTGGGCTGGCTGGACGGTCGAGCCGGGGACGCGATCCGCGTCCGGGTGGGGAGCGTTTCAACAATGTCGCGCAACTTCCAGGTCAACTGGCTGCGCCCACTGTTCCGGGACCCGGCGGTGATTCTTTCCGTGGACTCCGGATCGCTGCAACTGCTGGTGGAACGCCTCCTTCGCCACCAACTGGACGTCGTGCTCGCCAACGACCCCGTTCCGTCCGATCCGGCTCATCCGGTCTCCTCGAGCTTCCTCGGAAGCCAGGTCATCTCGCTGGTGGGCCGGGCCGATCGCTGGGCTGGCACGACCCTGCGAGTTCCACAGGATCTCGACGCCGTCGAAATGGCCATGCCCAGCACTCGCCACAGCGTGCGCACGCAGTTCGACGCCCTGTGTTTTTCAGCCGGCGTACAGCCAAGGCTGCGTGCCGAGATCGACGACATGACGATGCTGCGGCTGGTCGCGCGCGACAGCGAGTGGATCACGGTCCTGCCTGAAGTGGTCGTACAGGATGAACTGCGCTCCGGCGAACTGACACACGTCGGAGAGTCCTCGCAACTGACCGAGCATTTCTACGCCATCACGGTTCAACACAGTCACCCGGTGGGCCCGCTCCACCGGCTTCTGCTTCGCGCGGCGGCTGGAGATGTCTTCACCTGAAGCCTCGGAAATTCGGCCTATCAGACAACGAGCGCATTCAACGGCGCGCCTCGCCGCCGATGCGGCTCTTGTCTACGTATACCCTGATTGACAAGTTTTCCATGCGCAGCGCACACTCACGTCCAATTACAAAAAAGCGGGCGTAGTTCCAGTAGTTCGTTATGCACTCTTCCTGACTCACCCATCAAGTTGTGCTGGCTGATGTGTCTCACGCCAGCTTGTCGCTTTGGAGGAATTTCTAGATGAACGACAATTTTGGCAGTTCAAAGGCAATCAGTCGCCGCACGGCGCTCAAGGTAGCCGCCACGATGGGGGTGGCGACAATCGCGGCGCCCCGTATCGTCATGGCGACTGGTGAACAACCCGTCAAACTGGGGGTGGACAATCCCCTGACCGGGACCTATGCGATTACCGGCCGCAACGAGCTCCACGGGATGGAACTCGCCGTCGAGGAGATCAACGCAAAGGGCGGCATTCTCGGCCGTCCCGCCAAGCTGATCGTCGAAGACTCCACCAGCGGCGACGCGGGCGTGGCAGTGCAAAAGGCGCGCAAGCTCATCGACAAGGACAAGGTCGACTTCCTGGTCGGCAACGTCAATTCCGGGCTGACCATGGCCATGTCTGCAGTCGCCTACGAAAAGGGCGTCTTCATGATGGACCCGGGCGGGCACGCAGACCCCATCACGGGCAAGGAATGCCACTGGAACGTCTTCCAGGTGGATCCGTCCACCACGTTGCTGGTCAACGCCATCGCTCCTTCGCTGGTGAAGCGCTTCGGCAAGAAGTTCTACTTCCTGGTGCCGGATTACGCGTTCGGCCACGGGCTGCTCGACGCCTACAACGTCAACCTGAAGAAGCTGGGCGCCACCAATGTCGGGACGGACCTGATCCCGCTGGGCACCACGGAATACTCGTCCTACCTGATCAAGGCCCAGGCCGCCAGCCCGGACGTGGTCGTCATCCTGCAAAACGGTGAAGACCAGACCAACGTACTCAAGCAAGCCGTGCAGTTCGGGCTGGACAAGCGCTTCCACATCGCGGGCGCCAACATCGAACTCGAAACCCTGGAGGCCCTGGCGCCGGAATCCCGCATCGGCAACTGGGTGATCGAATGGTACTGGAACCAGCCCGGCGTGGCTCACGTGAAGGAATTCACCGACGCCATCAAGAAAAAGACCGGCCGCGTTCCGACGGCACGGACCTGGTTCGGCCACACAGCCATCCACGCCTGCGCACTGGCGGCCAATACGGCCAAGTCGCTGGAACCGGTCAAGATGGCACGCGCGCTGAATGGGCTCACACTGCCGCCTGAAGTCGCGCTGCAGCCGCACCCGGCAACATTCCGTGCAGAGCAGCACCTGCTGATCGGCACACTGTGGGCGGGTCACGCACAGGCAAAAGGCGATGCCGGTGCCGATGATCTGTTCAAGGTCGACGAAGTCATCGAGAGCAAGACCATTGCTCCAACCGTCGAGGAAACCCAGTGCAAGATGACGTGGCCGTCCTGAACGACTCCGCCATCGCCTCAACGGGCCGCCCGCAGAGCATCGCGGGCGGCCCGCCCCGCATCACAGAGACACGTTTCGTGATGACCGCTCACCCGAGCATAGCTACCTCCGGAGAACTGGTGTGACCCAGTTGGTCCTTTTCAACGTATTCAACGGACTGGTCATAGGTGCCTTCTACGCCCTGATGGCACTGGGTCTGTCCCTCATCATCAATCTCACCAATGTGATCAATTTCGCCCACGGCGGGTTTCTTGCCTTGGGCGCCTACTTCGCCTACACGCTCGAGCCCTACCTGGGATTCTGGGGCGCATTGATCATCTCGCCGTTCTTCGCAGCCCTGGTCGGCATCATCGTCGAACGGGTGCTCATCCGGCCGCTCTACAGCCGCGACCCGCTTTACAGTCTGCTGCTCACCTTCGGCCTGGCCTACGTGATCCAGGATTCCATCCGCTACATCTGGGGCGCCCAGGGCCTGCCGCTGAAGGTCCCTGCCGCACTGCAATCGTCCCTGAGCCAGACGCTGTTCTTCCTCACTGGATACCGCGTCTTCATGGTGGTTCTGGTGGCCGTCACCGTCGCGGTCCTGTTCATCATCCTCAAGAAGACCCGGCTGGGCATGCGCATCCGCGCAGGCACGCTGGATCTGGAAATGGTGTCCGCCCTCGGGGTCGATGTGCGCATCCTCCGCAATCTGAACTTCGGGCTCGGGATTTTCTTTGCCGGCCTCGCAGGGGTGCTGGCGGCGGGCATGCTGGGCCTCACGCCGACCATCGGCGACGGGCTCATCATGCCGAGCTTCGTGGCGGTGATCGTAGGCGGTCTGGGCAGCCTGATCGGAACGCTCTTTGGCGGCATCCTGATCGGCGTGGCAACCGGCGTCGTCACCGTGTTCTTTCCATCGGCTTCCGAGGCGACCATCTACGTGATGATGGCGCTGGTGCTGTTGGTCCGGCCGCACGGTCTGTTTGGTGAAGAAGGCGGGACAAAGCTGTGAACAACCAATCCATCCTCAACAAAGCCATGTCCGGCGCGGTCGTGTGGTTCATCCTCATCACCATGCCGCTCTGGATCTCTCATGTCGGCGGCTACACGGATCTGGGTACGCGAGTACTGGTGATCGGCCTGGCTGCCATGGCCACCAATCTCCTGGTGGGGCACTCCGGCGTCATGGCCTTCGGCCACGCCGCCTACTTCGGGCTGAGCGCCTACGGAACAGGGCTGCTCATCAAACTCCTGGTGCCCAGCACGCCGCTGGGGTTCGTCGTGGGCGTCCTGGTCGGAACCGCGGGCGGCGCGATCGTCGGCTATCTGCTGGCGAAGCTGCGCGGGATCTACTTTGCGCTGGCCACCATCGCCTTCGGCCAGGTGTTCTACTTCATCGCCTTCCGCTGGAACTCAGTGACGGGCGGGGACAACGGCCTGACCTTTCAGCGGCAGCCCATTCACCTGGGCTTCACAACTATCGATCTCACATCCAGCCAGACGTTCTACTACCTGGCCCTGGTGGTCTTCGCCGTCTGCGCGTTCGCCATGGCCGTGATCCTGAAATCCCCCTTTGGCCATACGCTCCTGGCCATGCGCGAGAACGAGCGCCGGGCGCGGTTCCTCAGCATTCCGGTCAATCGCCATCTGTGGATCGCATACACGATTTCATGCCTGTTCGTGGCCGTGGCCGGCTCACTGTACGGCATGCTGAACAACTTCGTGAGCCCACACAATCTCCACTGGACGCAGTCCGGCGACTTCGTGCTCATGGCGGTGATCGGCGGCATGCGCTCCTTCTGGGGGCCGCTGCTGGGCGCTGCCATCTTCGTGGTGCTGCAGGATTACCTGTCCAGCATCACGGGGAACTGGATGTTCTTCATCGGGATGATCTTCGTCCTGGTCGTGTTGTTTATCCCGCGGGGTATCGTCGGGCTGATGCAGAGAAAAACGTCATGAGTTTGCTCGAGGTCCACAACGTTTCGCAGCATTTTGGCCAACTCGCTGCGGTGAAAGACGTTTCGCTCAACGTCGAAGAAGGTGAGCTGCACGCGATCATCGGTCCGAACGGGGCGGGTAAAACCACGTTCTTCAACATGATCAGCGGCTTCTATCGTCCCACCAAGGGGCACATCGTGTTCGATGGCGTCGACGTCACCGAAATGCCACCCCAGATCCGTGTGGCCAGAGGCATGGCGCGCACGTTCCAGATCACGGAAGTGTTCCCGGAACTCACGGTGCGCCAGAATCTGCGCATCGCCGTGGAAGTCACTCAGGGGCTGCGCCTGAAGATGTTCCACTCGGCGCGACAGTCCCGGGAAACCGAGGCTCGCGTCGACGAACTGCTGGAAACAGGGGGCCTGACGGCCAATGCCGATCGCAACGTGGGAGAACTATCCCACGGGGACCAGCGCTCGACCGAAATCATGATGGCCCTGGCGCTCAAACCCAAGCTGCTGCTGCTCGACGAACCGGCGGCCGGCATGGGCAACCAAGAAACATTCGAGACCGCGGTCCTGATCCGCAGGCTCCACCGCACACAGAAGCTCACCATCATCCTGGTCGAGCACGACATGCGCGTGATCTTCAATCTGGCCGACCGCATTACCGTGCTGGCCGAGGGCGAGATGCTCGAACGAGGCACGCCCGACGAAATCGCGGCCAGCGAAAAGGTGCAGGTCGCTTACTTGGGGAAAAAGCGTGAAGGCTCTTGAGATCCACCAACTGAACACCTATTACGACAAGAGCCATATTCTCAAAGGCGTGGATCTGGAAGTCGGCGAAGGAGAACTCGTCACACTGCTGGGCCGCAACGGAGCGGGGAAATCCACCACGCTGCGAAGCATCATGGGTCTGACGCCAGCGCACTCGGGGAGTGTGAAGATCTTCGGTACGGACTCCACGCATCTGGCGCCGTTCCGGATCGCGCGCCTCGGCGTGGGTCTGGTGCCCGAAGGTCGCCGCGTCTTCGCCAACCTGACCGTCGAGGAAAACCTCAAGGTCCCGGTCGATCGTCCGGGGCCGTGGAACATCCCCAGGATATACGAGCTTTTCCCGCGGCTGGCGGAACGCAAGCTCCACAAGGGCAAGGAACTCTCCGGCGGCGAACAGGAAATGCTGTCCATCGCCCGCGTGCTGCTGCTCAATCCCAAGCTCCTGATGCTGGACGAACCCTCCCAAGGCCTCGCTCCCATCATTGTGCAGAACGTGTTCAATGTCATCGTGGCGGCGCGCAACGAAGGGACTTCGGTGCTGCTGATCGAACAGAACGTCCGGGCGGCCATCGAGATCGCCGACCGCGCCTATGTGCTGGAACGCGGCGCGATCACCTACACGGGGGTTGCGGCGGAGTTCGGCCAAGACGAGGCCCGTGTCCAGGAGCTCGCCGGTGCGAGCGCTCAGAAATGGGAATTTCCGGACGACTGAACCACCAGACCCTCAGGGCGGCCCTGCGGGCGGCCTTGATGGTCCTTCTGTGGCAGTCTCTTGCAACTCCCAGCCTGGCTGCCGCAGGACGGCAACCGATCTCACAGCCTGCATCCTGCATCGAAAACGCCGGCCCATTGCCGGCCAGCCACCCGCTACCCTTCAGGGCGCAGCGGGTGGCGACCTTCGAATATCCCTGGGCTCTTGCCTTCTTGCCGGACGCGCGGCTGCTGGTCACGGAAAAGCCCGGACGGATGTTTCTCGTCACCCAGGACGGCCACAAGACCGAGATCAATGGGATCCCTAAGGTCTATTACCAGGGTCAGAACGGCCTGCTGGATGTGGCCATTGCACCGGGTTTCGCCCGCGATGCCGCGATCTATTTCACATATGTCCAGCCTGAGGTGCGCGGAGGCGGATCGCTGGTCCTGGCACGCGCCCGCCTGAACCCGGACGATCCCCACCCGCGCCTGCAGCAGCTGACAACGATCTGGCGCCAAACGCCACCCAGCACGGGCGGGCAACCCGGGGGCATCATCGCTTTTGCCCCGGACGGCCAGCACCTGTTCCTGAGCGTGGGAGACCGCCAAGAGCCCGACACCGCACAGGATCCGAACCTGGCGCGGGGCAAGATCCTGCATATGAACCTGGATGGCTCGACCCCTGCGGACAATCCAAAGGCCCGGCAGGGCGGCATCCGGGCCCTGACCTGGAGCACGGGCCACCGTAACCCTTACGGACTGGCGTTTGCGCCAGATGGTCAGCTCTGGGAGCACGAAATGGGCCCCCGAGGCGGCGACGAGCTGAATCGCATCCAACGCGACGGCAACTACGGTTGGCCTCTGGTGTCCTACGGCGACCAATACAGCGGCAAACCCATCGCGCGGCCACCCAGCCGGCCAGAATTCCTGGAACCGTCGATCTACTGGACGCCAGTCATCGCACCCGCCGGGATGGTCTTTTACTCAGGGGCGCTGTTCCCAGCCTGGCGCGGATCGGCCCTTATCGGCGGCCTGCAATCCAGGGGGCTGGTACGCGTCGTGTTTGCGGACGACGGGTCCGCACGTCAGGCCGACCGCTGGACGCTGGGGCAACGCATCCGCAACGTCGCGGTCGCCCCCGACGGCGCCGTCTGGACCATCGGGGACCAGGCTCAGGGCGCCTTGATGCGGCTCACACCGAGGTGATCACTGCGCCCGCGACCCGCGCATCATCAGCCGAGCGACGCGAGCCCCACGCCGCCAGCGTCAATAACCGGCCTTGGCCGGATCCTTCACGGCCTTCATCACATCAAACTCCACGTTCTGAACCACGCCGTTGACCCGCTCGGTCTTGCGGATATATTCGTTCTGGATGATGTCACGTGTAGCCGGGTCGATCTGTACCGGGCCGCGCGGGCTGGTCCAGCGCATGCCCTTTGCTGCGCCGACGAAGGCATCGCCGCTGGCATCACCCCCGGTTTTCTTCAAGACCATGTCGATCAACCGCATCCCGTCGTAGCCACCCACCGACATGAAATCAGGCCGGTCCTTCGGGAAGGCCTTGGTATAGGCTCGAACGTAGGCATGGTTTTCGGGGGAATCGTGAGCCTGGGAATAGTGGAAGGCAGTGATCAGCCCCACAGCCGAATCGCCCATCGCCGACAATTGGCCCTCGCCGGTCGAGTCCCCCGTTCCCAGCACCCGTATGCCGTGCTTTTCCATCAGGCCCAGATTCCGGATTTCCTTTACCGCGCCGACCAGCGAACTGCCCGTCGGAATCAGCATGAACAGGGCATCGGGTTTCGCATCGATGACCCGCTGCAGATAGGGTGAGTAGTCCACGTTCTCCACGGGCGTACGGACGCTCCCCACGATGTGCCCCCCCAGCCCCGAGAAGGTCTTCGTAAACTGCGCTTCGGCATCATGGCCCGGCCCATAGTCCGCCGACAGCGTATACACCTTCCGGATTCCGTTCTTGTAAGCCCATTGGGCCATGGCCCAGGCGCCCTGAGGCACCGTCATCGAAGTCCGCAGAATATAAGGGGACCGCTCCGTGATGGACGCCGTCGCCGCATTCATGATCACCATCGGAATCTTGGCCTGGGTGGCCAGCGGAGCTACCGAGATCGCATTCGGGGTCAACGCAAACCCGGCCAGCAAATCGACCTTGTCCTTGATGATCAGTTCCTGTGCCGCCCGCTTGGCCACCGCGGGGGCGATCCCGCCCGTGTCCTTCACGATCAGCCGGACCTTGCGGCCCCCCACCATCTCCCCGTGCTGCGCCAGGTACAGATCGATGCCGTTTCTGATCTGGCGAGCCGCATCTGCATAGAAACCGGACGCCGACAGTACCAGGCCGACTTTCAGGTCTTTTGCCTGGGCGCCGGCACAGAGGGCCATCATCGCCAGCGACACCATCATCGAGTGGATCAAGCGCATCTTCATGTTGTCTCCTGTGATCGGATATTTTTGATTTGAACGACCTGACTATCCCGCCACCCTGCTACGCCATGAACTCCTCCAGAACAGCAAAGGAGTGTTCGGGCACGAGCGGTGGCGGCAAGACGGTGTAGGCTGGATCATCATGCTCCTGCTTCAAGCGGTTTTGCAGCATGCGGCGTGCACGGATCGGCGACTGATCCTGCACCGTGGCAACCCTGGGCACGGTCTGGCCGGTTTCCATGATCCGCCTTTGCTGCGCTTCCACGATACCCCGGTCTTCGTCGAACGTACGCGAGTTGCCAACTCGCAGTTCTTCAGTCAGATCGGCGTCGTCGATCCTGAAATTACGGACCACCGCCCAGAAGTAGTGTGTGCTGGATTCGGTCTCGGGCGTCAGCAGATGCAAGACATGCGCCACCCGTGCCGTCGCACGGTCTTCTTCCACCGGATGGATTCCAAGGACCGTCAGATTGATCGACGGCACGAGGTGAATGGCCGACTGCCAGCGGTTGATGATGCAGTCATGTCCTATCATCGTGGCAAAGAAGGGTGGCGCCTCGATCCCGCGCATCTCCCGATGCGCCCGCACCACGCAATCACCCCCCATCGTGACCTTGGGCGTGAAGTTCGCAATGGGTTCCTCTTCGCGCGTGCCGATGGTGCTTTTGTGTACGTAGGTCTCGTGGCTGAGATCGAGGAGATTGTCGTTCATCAGCGTGTAATTGCAGTCGAAGTGGTGATAGCCGCGTGAAGCCGCCCACCGATCGCTGGAATTCCAGTGTAGGTCGGGGATCAATTCAGGAGCGGCGAGATCGCGATTCCCCATCCAGATCCAGATAATGCCATGGCGCTCCACCAGCGGATAGGTGTCGACGCGGGCCGCTTCGGGGATCTTGTCTTGGCCGGGAATGCTCGTGCAGGCGCCATCGCTGGAAAAGCACATCCCGTGGTAGCCACACTGGATGCAATCGCCAACCCGCTCGCCCAGCGACAGCGGCACCAGCCGGTGGGGACATTCGTCCTTCAGGGCCACATAGCGGCCCGCCAACGACCGGTACATGAGAACGGGTTCGCCCAAGATACGTCGTGCGACAAACGGCGCCTCGAAGTCTTTCTCGAAGCCAACGACGTACCAGACATTTCTGACAAACATGAGTGTCTCCTCAACATCAATCTTTTTCGAAGATGCCAGAGGTCTTCCGAACAGGCCGCCACGCCCGATGTCCACTCGACATGTGTGGGGACTGGCCGGAAAATCCAACGCATCGATCATCAGGATCGCCCGAAACCACACAACTTGACATGAGAATAAGAGACAATTACCTGTACTTTCCGGACAGAGGCCCGCCCCTATGAACTCAGCCGTCCGCCACGAACGCATTCCGCTTTATTCGCTGTACGGCCAGCTCGACCAAACCGTGCCCTTGGACTTCTTACACCTGGAACCGATCGAGGCCAGCAACCGCATCTATCAGTGGAACATTCGGCCGCACCGCCACCACGATCTGCATCAGATCATCTGGGTCGCAGACGGCCAGGGAATGGTCGAGCTCGACACGAGGACGCTATCGCTGCAGGCGCCCGTCCTGATCAACGTGCCCCGAACCGTCGTGCATGGCTTCCAGTGGCTTCCCGGCACCGACGGGCTGGTTCTGACGCTGGCCGAGAGTTTCATGCAAGATATCCTGCGGATTTCACGGGATCCGTCCACGATGGACATCGTGCGTTCGGCCCATGCGATCTCCGGCGCAATTCCGGCCAAGGATCTGGCACGCCTGAAGCTGCTGTTTCGCACACTGGTGGACGAATACATCCACGATCGCGGCGGGCGCATCTCGGCATTGGCCGGCCTCACCAGCGTCCTGGTCGTCGAAGTCGCCCGCCTGCGGCATCTCAGCGTGCAGCCCACCGAAGATACGCAGGACACCGAATCCTATGCCATCTGCCAACGCTTTCGCGATCTGGTAGAGACGCATTTCAGGGACCACTGGCCGGTTGCCGACTACGCCGAGCGGCTGGCGACCACGGAACGCAGCCTGCGCCGCCACTGCCTGGACGGTATAGGACTTTCGCCGCTGCAGATCATCCATCGCCGTCTGTTCATCGAGGCCCGGCGCGAACTGATCTACACCCAGCAGACCACATCCGAAATCGCATACCAGCTCGGCTTCAGCGATCCAGCCTATTTCACACGATTCTTTGCCCGCAACAGCGGCAACGCGCCGACGGAGTTTCGGCGCCGGTACCGGCCCAATTCATAGCAACCCGGATTGACCAACCAGACGGGACGCTAAGTCATTCTGGATAGCGTGTCGTCACGCCGTACGATCCGGTGATAGAGGGCTCCGCATACGTGCAGCACGATCAGCGCCAGGATGACCCACGCCACGTAAAAGTGGATCGCCAGGATCGCATCGGCCGCATCGGTCTTGCCAAACGGGCTCCAGATCGGAATCAGGTCGAACCAAACCAGCGGGTAGCCCTGGGCATTGGTCGTCAGGTACCCCAGGATGGGCTCGACCAGAAGCACCACATAGAACAGCCGATGATTCAGGATTCCCAGGCGCGCGGCCCACGCCGGCGTCCCGGCGGCGCTGGCAGGAATCTGCGTGCGCCGGCGCACGCTCAGGCGCAGCAACATGAGCAGAAAGACCGTGAACCCCAGGTTCACATGCCAGAAGTTCACGACGTCGTAGACGTTGTCCTTCACCAGCTTCTGCAGAAAGCCCAGCGGCAAGACAAAAAACAGCAGCAGCGCCACCAGCCAATGCAAAGTGACCAGCGCCGGATGATATCGTCGTGCCTGTTGATCCGTGTCCATGAGTTCCCCGCCCCATCGCCGAACTGACAAGACTGCCGTGCCGAAAATTATAGTCTGCCGGTGATCACGCGCCCAATCCCGCGCGGGGCCCGACCCCAAGCCGGCCCTCGGGTATCGGGCTTCGCCAAAGCGTCATACCATGGAGGCTTGACACACATTCACGACAAGCCCTTCCATCCCCCTGTACGCCCATGACACCGATAGACGCCGAGTCCGCCTGGAAACTCATCCGCGCCATCCGCCATCACGGCTGCAAGGCACCCGGTGTGCTCAAAGCGGGGCTTCACATCCGGCCGGATGGGCGATGGTCGGCCGACCATGCCGTGACACCCGAAGCCGCGCTGCTGCTGGACATGCTGCTGCCGCTTGCCTGCAGCAGTGCATCGCTGGTGATCGCACAAATCGGCCAGAGTCTGGACGGGCGCACTGCAACGGTGAGCGGACACTCCCGATACGTCACCGGCTACGCCAGCCGGGTTCACCTCCACCGCTTGCGGGCGCTGGTCGATGCAGTGGTGATCGGTGCCAACACTGCCATCCAGGATAACCCACAGCTGACGGTGCGCCATGTCGCGGGCGACAATCCCGTGCGCGTCGTTCTGGATCCCAACGGACGCGTCCCCCACCATTGCCATGTCTTCACGGACGGGGGACCGCCGACCTGGCACGCTGTCCGCGCGGGTATCGCAGCCGCCCCAGGCGCAAGACGCCTGGCATTGCCCCAGGATGCGGCAGATATCCCCGGCAGCCTGCTAGCTGGACTGGCGTCACGGGGAATGTCACGCGTGCTGATCGAAGGCGGTGGCACTACGATCTCCCGCTTCATCGAAGCCGGGTGTGTAGATCGGCTGCACATCGTGGTCGCGCCCTTCATCATCGGATCGGGCAGACCTGGCTTGAGCCTGAGGGAAATCGACACGCTGGACGACGCCTTACGCCCCCAATGCCGCAGCTTCGCGATCGGCGAGGACCAGCTCTATGATCTGATCCTGGCGCGAGCCGGCAGGCCCAGAACGTCCACATGACCCACCGTCAAGGACAATTCCCCCCGCACCAGCGCGTCAATGCGGCGGGCCGCCCAGGCGGCTATTGCCTTTTCGCTTGAAGGGCTGCGGCGCTGAGCCGCGATCCGCCAGCCATCGATCAGCGCTCGTCCCAGGTCCGCATCGCCGCGATCCAGATGCCAGTCGCTAGGGCGCACCGACACGTCATAGCCCATGGCCTCCAGAGCCTTGGCCAGGGTAACGGGCGCCATTGCGCCCAGCGCCGGCCCCAGGCCCTTATCCCGCTGCTGATCCTGCGCCACCCAAGCGCCCACCGAAGCATCCATGGGATCATCGTCCGAAAAGCGCACCCGGCCATCGATGCTCAGTGCCATCAGAACGGCCGTCTGCGCCGACGCACAGACCTCACACAAAGCCTTGAGCCAGTCTGCCGAGACCAGATCGAGCAAGGCGGAGGCGGTCACGACATCGGCTCCCGCCAGCATGGAGGCCGACAGAACCGCGAGATCCCGCACTTCGCAATCAACGACATCACCAGCCCGTCCGCCCCGGACGGCCGACAGCAGCCTGGCATCGTGATCCAGCAGACGCCAGTGCAGCGGTTGCGGCAGGCGATCCGACAGATAGCGCATGTTGGAACCATCCCCCGCACCCAGATCGACCAGCGTCGGCGTCAAAGGCCGGGTGCCGACGGCTTCCTCGCAGATGCCGGGTGACCCGCCCGCCTGCGGCGCGGCCGCCAGGTCCGTACGTCGCTGCAAATGATCGGACAGCAGGACCGCCAGATCGTGGGCGCGGCTGCGATGATCCACCGGCTCTCGAAGCGCGAGCCAGGCACTCGCAAAATAGGCGGCCTCTCCCCCCACACAAGGCCCGACTCGATCCAACGCCGCCACGAACCGCATGCCGGCCATCTCCCAGTTCGGCAGAGAAGCCGCCGCAGTCCTGGCCCCAGCCGACAGAGATTCGCACAGCACCGGATCAGTCAGCACGCGCCGCATCGCGACCGCCAATCCGCTGGCGTCACCGGGCAACACCGCGATCCCCGTCTGCGGCGGCAGCGTCTGCGCCAGCGCCCCACCCGTGGTGCTGACGACCGGCAAGCCATGCTGCAGCGCCTCAGCCACCACCATGCCATAGCCCTCGTACCAGGACGGCAGCACGAAGAGCCGGGCATGGGCATACGCATGCTCCAGCGCTTCAGGCGCCAGGATGCCCCGTAGGCGCACACGGTCTCCCAGCCCGTGGCGGGCAATTTCTCCGAGCACGGCTCGCGTGCACGCCGGATCCCGCTGCGCATCGCCGACGCAGTCACAGGACCAATCCAGATCCAGCAGTTGTGACAGCGCCTGCACCAGCACCTCATGGCCCTTGCGGGGAACCAGCGTGGCTACACAAAGAATGGACGGCGGCGCGTGCTTCCGGCTGCCCAGGGACTCCAGGCCCGCCACAGGATCCACGCCGGGCTCCACGACGTCGATGGCGGATTCGAGGACGCCATAGACGTCCGCCAGGCGGCGCGCAGTGAAGGGACTGCTCACGACGACGCGCGCCACCGCGGCAAGCGCCTGCCGCTCTGTCTCGCGATACCGTGCCGCCAACTCGGCATCCAGGCCGACTTCGTCCGCCAGCGGATGATGGATCAGGGCCACCAGCCGCAACCGCCCGGCGTGCCTGACCAGGACCTGCGGCAACCCACCCGACACCAGGCCATCCAGGATGACGCACGCGTCATCCTTGCACCGGGCCAATGCACTGTCCAGCGCATCCGCCGATTCACCACTCGCACCCGGAAAGGTGCCGGCCAGCTCGATCACTTCGACGGGTCGGCCCGATCGCCGCAGCGCCTCGACCATCCGCGCATCGTAGCGGTAGCCGCCCGTCACCTGGCGGATATCACCCGCCACGACGAAATAGCGCTTCACTGCAGATCCGCTTCGTAGGCTGCCCAGGCAAACGGCGACTCGTGCAACACGACCGACAATCGGACAAGACCCTGGGCGCCCGTCCCCAGGCGCCCGCTGCGGATCGCCTGGCGCACCCGGTCGAACACCACGCGTGCCATGAACTCGGTGGTGGTGTTGTGACCTGCCAGATCCGGCAGATCATCGAGATTGCGCAAATTGAATTCAACCAGAATTTCGCCCAGCACCGAACGGGCCGCGCCGATATCGACCACCAGGCCATCGGCGTCCAGTGCCGGCCGCCCGAACGTCACATCGACCACATAGGTCGCGCCGTGCAGGTTCTGGGCCGGGCCAAAGGCAGCTCCCGTGAAACTGTGTGCGATCATCATCTGGTCGCGAACCGTCAAGCTGTACATCACACTTCCCGAAGATAAGAAACCCGCTGGCACAGGGTCCGGTCGACCGGATCCGCCAGCCGGGTAAAGGCAGCCGGCAAGGCCTCGAATGATATATCCGGCGCAAACAGCACATCCAGACGTGGATCGGCACACAGCGAAACCGCCAGCGCGAGCCGCCTGGCATGATCCCAGCGCGCGGCCCGGGCAGGCGCCACAGTCCCGACCTGGCTCGCCCGCAGCGTCAGGCGCTGCGAGTGAAAGCTCCCGCCCAGCGCCACCGTCGCGGGGCGCGCCCCGAACCAGCTCAGCTCGATGATCTCGGCCTCCCGGCCCGCCAGCGACAACGCGGTGTTCAGGCCCGCCGTGCTGGCGCTCGCGTGGAACACCAGATCGCGGCCAGCCGCCGCATTCTGCGGGACGGCAAAATCCACCCCCAGCGCCCGCGCAACCAGAGCGCGGTCCGCGTCGATGTCCACGAGTTCCACCCGCACCCCTGGCACCCGTGAGCACAGGCTCGCCACCAGACAACCCAACACACCAGCGCCCACAATGCTGATCCTGTCCCCCACCCGGGGAGCCGCATCCCACAAGGCGTTGACCGCCGTCTCCATGTTGGCGGCCAGCACGGCCCGCCCAGGCTCTACCGACTCAGGCACAGCCACCACGGCAGTTTGCGGCACGACATAGGCCGTCTGATGTGGGTACAAACAGAAAACGGTACGGCCCAGCCATGCGGGAGGACCCGCCTCGACCACGCCGACGCTCGCATAACCGTACTTGACCGCACTCGGCAGGGTCCCCGCCTGGAAGGGTGCCCGCATGCGGGCGTATTCAGTTTCCGGGACCTCCCCACGATAGACCAGCGTCTCCGTCCCGCGGCTGACGGCGGAATAATGGGTTCGGACCCTCAGGTCCTGCGGGCCGCACTCGGGCAACAGCTCGTCTCGAATCGACGCATGCCGGGGTGGCTCCAGCCAAAGTGCCCGTGCAATCACCGGCTTCATCCCGCATCGCTCCCATGAACGCGAACCCCCACCATGATAAGCGCCATTGGCCACGGACACGATGCGGAAGGACTAGCATGTCAGTCATCCACCAGGACACTGAACATGCATGAGGCCATCCGGCGAAGACGACGTATTTTTCTGGCCCTGAATGCCGTCACGCTGGCGTCATTCACCGCCATGATGCTGGGGCTCATCATCGGTGGGGGCATGACCATTTCCGAATGGCTGATAGGGGTGTGCTTCCTGCTCACCATCCCCTATGTGGTGCTGGGCTTCTGGAACTCGGCCATCGGCCTCTGGCTGCTGCATCGACGCCCGGATGTGATCCACAGCATGCCCGGCGTGGCCGAGATCCTGGATCCCACACCACCCCCGCTGCTGGACTGCCGCGTGGTGCTGATCCTGACGCTGCGCAACGAACCACCCGCTCCCATTTTCGAGCGTCTGGAACGCATGCGGGCATCGCTGCTGGCCACCGGCCAGCTCGGACGTTTCTGCTTCACTGTCCTGAGCGACAGCGACAAGCCTGACATCCTGGAAGCAGAGACCGCGGCCTTCTCTGGCTTCCTGGCCCACCGCACCGAGGACGAACCGCCGCCGCTCCACCGGCACCGTCCACACAACACCGGCTACAAGGCCGGCAACATCGCCGAGTTCCTGGAGGTACGCGGGTTCGAGTTCGACTATTTCGTGCCGCTGGATTCCGACAGCCTCATCGCCGGCGGGACGCTGATCCGGATGGTGGCTGCCATGCAGCGGCACCCGGAGATCGGCATTCTGCAAAGCCTGGTCGTCGGCATGCCCAGCTCCAGCCGCTTCACCCGCGTGTTCCAGTTCGGCATGCGCCATGGCATGCGGGTCTTTACGACCGGCGCTGCCTGGTGGACCGCTGACTGTGGCAGCTACTGGGGGCACAACGCCGTGGTGCGGTTGGCCCCGTTCCACCAGCACTGCCGCCTGCCGCAACTGCCTGGCTCACCGCCCTTCGGCGGAGCCGTCCTGAGCCACGACCAGCTCGAGGCGGTCTTCATCCGCCGGGCGGGTTTCGAAGTTCGCGTCATCCCGGTCGAATCGGACAGTTTCGAAATCAACCCGCCCACCCTGCTGGACTTCATCCGTCGCGAACTGCGCTGGACCCAGGGGAACATGCAGTACTTCCGCTTTCTGGGCGCACCGGATCTCAAGCCCGTCAGCCGCATCCAATTGTGCATCGCCATCGGCATGTACCTGGCCCAGGCCGCGTGGATCCTGATGATCGCCGTGTCCTGCATCGGTTCCATGATCGGCAACTTCCGCTTCCAGGACCTGACGCTGGGGATGACGCTGTTCGTCGGCGTGTTCGTGCTGTCCGTTGCGCCCAAGTTCTTTGGTGCCATGGACGTCTGGCTGTCCAGGGGAGGTCCTACCCGGTACGGCGGCCTGGGCGTCTTCAGCCTGTCGGTGCTGGTGGAACTGGTGGCCTCCACGCTGATGGCCCCCATCGTGGCAATGTCGGTCACCCTCTTCCTGATCGGGCTGCTGTTCGGCAAAAGTGTGTACTGGGGCGGCCAGAACCGCGACCGTCTGGGAGTCGCCTGGCACACTGCCGCACGCGCCCTGGCGCCGCACACCCTGGCCGGGCTGGCTCTGGCCACCGCGTTCTGGCAGCTCGGCGGCCTCACGGCCGTCCTCTGGGGGCTCCCCATCATCACCGGATGGGTGCTGGCCATCCCCTATACCGTCTTCAGCGCAGGGCCGGCGGCAACCCGCAGACGGCTGTTCTGCATTCCGGAAGAGGTGCAGACCCCCGCGGTGTTGATCACCAGCCGCCGCGACGGGCCCATGGCTTCAGCCGGACCCTCGGCACAACGGCCCTGAACCGTCTCACCGGGTCTGCCGCACCGCCAGGATCCGGATGATGGCAGCATCGCGCTCCGCTGCCAGATCGTCGATCGACCGACCGGCACTTTCCTGTTCCAGGCCCGCCAGCAGCGCTGCCCGGGTGGTCTCATCCAGACGCGCGTCACCCAGGTCATCCCACCAGCTCTGCACGGGCCCCTTGAGGTGATCCAGGAAATGGCCCATCCCGCCCTGTCCTCCCCCCAAATGGAAAGTCATGTGCGGACCGAATACCGCCCAGCGCAGCCCCGGGCCCTGTGACATGGCCGCATCTATGTCCTCGACCGAGGCGACATTTTCCAGCGCCAGATGGATGGCCTCGCGCCAGACGGCCGCCTGCAGGCGGTTGGCCACGTGGCCAACCACTTCCTTGTTGATCCGGATCGGATGCTTGCCCACACGCCGGTAGAACGCCATGGCTCGGGCGATGGTGTCGGGGGACGTCTGCTGGCCGCCCACGACCTCCACCAGCGGAATCAAGTGCGGCGGGTTGAACGGGTGACCGATCACACAGCGATCGGGCCGGCGGCAACGACTTTGCAGGCGGCTCATGATCAGCCCCGAGGAGCTGGATGCCAGAATCACGTCTGGGCGCGCCGCCTCGTCCATACGGGCAAACAGATCGATTTTCAGCGACTCCCGCTCGGGTGCGTTTTCCTGTACGAAATCCGCCACCGCGACGGCGGCTGCAGGGTCCGGCTGCAGATCCAGCGACAACCAGGGAACCTGCAGTGGCGCCACACCCAGCGCCACCAGCGTGGGCCAAGCCTGGCTGATCAGCGCACGCAGCGCCGGCTCGGCGTCCGGCAGCGGATCGCTGACGGTCACCCGCAAGCCATGCGCCAGGAACAGCGCCGTCCAGCTGGCACCGATGGTGCCCGCCCCGATGACCGTGACGTGACGGACCGCCGCAGCCACTGCATCAGGTCCGGAAGCAGCCTGCGTCGCTGCGGTTGAGCTTGCTGGAACGTGTGCCTGCGGCATTTTTGGTCTCCTCTCTTATTCCAATCCTGCCTGGCCGATTCGAACACCAGAAGGCGCCATGCGGGATGACAGTTACGATTGTACGAGCGGCAAGTAGAATCAGAGTTTGTCGATCTCTCGAACCCTCATCGGACCCATTCATGGAACTGCCCCGGAATTCCTTCAAAGCCATGCTCGCCACGACACCTGCCTTTGGTTGCTGGGTGGGCCTGGGCGATGCCTATGGCGCAGAACTCATCGCCACCACCGGGTTCGACTGGCTGGTCATCGACGGCGAGCACGCCCCCAACACCGTGCGGTCCATCCTGGACCAACTGCGCGCCGTGGAGCCTTACCGCGCGGCGCCCATCGTCCGATCCGTAAACCAGGATCCGGCGCTGATCAAGCAACTGCTGGACATCGGCGCCCGCACCCTCATGGTCCCCATGGTGGATACGCCGGAGCAGGCCGCCGCCATCGTGGCCGCCATGCGATACGCGCCGGGGGGCATGCGCGGGATGGCGGCAGGCGCCATCCGTGCCGATCGCTGGGGCTCTATCGTAGGCTATGCCGACCACGCCGAGGAATCGCTGTGCCTGGTCGCACAGATCGAGTCGCGCACGGGGGTTGAAAACGCGGCGGCCATCGCCGCAACGGACGGCGTCGACGCCGTCTTCATCGGCCCGTACGATCTGTCCAACAATCTGGGGCATCGCGGAGACGCGAACCACACGGTAGTGCAGACCGCGATCGCTCAGGTCCTGAAAGCAGTCCACGCGGCGGGCAAAGCGGCGGGCATCCTGGCCCCCGTGGACGCGGATGCCGACCGCTACGCGCAGGCCGGGTTCGACTTCATCGCCACCGGCCTGGACGTGCTGCTGCTGAAATCCGCCGCCGAGGCCAAGGTGGCGCGGCACCGGTCAGCGGGGGTGCCGCGGGACTGATAACAACTCGTTTACCTGTTGAACCTTGGGGGGCGTTTTTCGAAAAACGCGGCAGCCCCCTCAGCCATGTTCGCATGCCCAAAAAGGTTGGTGAACTCCTCGATTTCGACAGTCTGCCCCTGCTCGTAGCTGCCGGTATACGCAGTATTGAGCGCACGCTTGGCGGCAGTGAGTGCATTCCCCGGCAGTTTGCTCAGACGATCCGTGAATCGGGCAACCGTTGAATCGAGTTCCCCGGGCGGGACCAGCCGGTTGATCAGCCCCGCCGCAAGGGCCTCTTCGCCGCCTACAGGCTCACCCAGCAGCACCAACTCCTTTGCCTTGATCATCGGAATCTGCCGGGCCACGAAATGGGTTCCGCCACCCGCCGGGAAAACGCCAACCTTGATCTCCGGAAAGCCAATGCGGACGCCTTGTGCCGCGACGCGCAGATCACACGCAAGCATGACCGCCGCCCCCCCGCCCAAGACGTGCCCACGGAGCTTGGCGACGGTAATCTGAGGAAGGTTCATGAGGCGATCGAGTACGTGCTGCTCCACACGGACCTTTCCGCAGCCAGTCATGGCATCCTTGGGGAACTCCTTGATATCGGAGCCTGCGCAAAAGGCTCTTTCGCCGGATCCTTCAATCACAACCGCCAGAACGTCACCCCGCTGGCTGAGGTCCCGCGTGAATTCAAGCAGCATGCGGCGCATGTTGGCGGTCAGAATATTCAGTGGGGGGTTGTCGATCGTGATCGTTGCGACGGGCCCGTTGACGGCCATTCGAATGTTATCGCCATTCAATCTTTCTCTCCTTCAGTAGTGCCCCGCGTTTTGGCCTCTGCAGTGCCAATGACGGACGCGCAGGTTCGTCCGCACCGGCGAGGCACGTGAGTAAATAGTGGTCTGAGTCGGGCCAATCATCATCCCCGATACCGTTGTCAAACCACACCTTCATGTCGGAGCAAGCGGATATCGGCCGCATCAAGCCCGATCTCCATGAGCAATTCGTCAGTATTTTGCCCAAGCGTCGGAGGCGCGTTATTCGGAAGCGCAGAAAGGGGGGAACCCGACAATCGAAGCGGAGAGCGGATCATATGGACCTCACCGACCTTGGGATGAAGGACAGTGTGCAGAAAATCGAGATACCGGAACTGCGGGTCCTCGACCAGAGAGTGATAAGTCAGGACTGGAGCACACCACACGTCGTACTTTTTGCAGACATCCAGCCACTGCGCCGTCGACTTCGTCGGTGTCACCTGGTCAAGGAGCCGCTTGATCTCATCACGCCGTTGCGTCGCCTCGCTCTGGTCAATCTTGCTCAACTCCGGTATCGCAAAAACCGTCGCGAGCGTCTGCAAAGGAACCACTGAAAGTACAAAACTGCCATCGCTCGACTGATAAACTCCGTAGGGAGCTGGATGGTAGGGCGAGGCAAGGCCCGACTTGCTTCGCTTGGTGATGTCCCATCCGTTGACGAAGTAGAACAGCGGCTCCGCCTGCAGGTGAACGGCGGCTTCCAGCAGACTGGTTTCGATGAGCTGACCGCGACCGGTGCTCCCACGTTGAATCAGCGCCATACATACGCCAAGTGCCAACAGGGCTGCCGCATGCATATCGAGAATGGGGATACTGGCCGGCACCGGTAATTCACCATCCTTGCCACCCATCGCCGCCAGCCCAGAGACGCCTTGAACCAATAGATCCTGACCAGGAAGGTCCCGATACGGGCCTTCGCTACCATACCCAGTCGAGCGCGCATAGACGAGGCGAGGGTTCAGCCCGGAGAGGCGATCGTAGCCCAGATCGAGGCGATCCATCACGCCTGGCCGATAGTTCTCGACGACGATATCGACGGTCGGGATCAACTGATCAATGATCTCGATGGCGCGCTTGTCCTTGAGATTCAGGGTAAAGCTCTTTTTATTGCGATTGAGCGAGAGGAAAAAGAAATTCTCGCCATCCCGAAAACACCCCGCGCCAGACGTTCCGCGTTCCCAGGCACCGACACCAGGCCGCTCAACCTTGATGACCTCGGCACCATAGTCACCAAGCATCTGCGTAGCAGCGGGCCCTTGCCCGAGCTGGGCAAAACTGAGGACACGGATTCCTTCCAGTGGCAACGCCATTCTCAACTCCTTGTGGATCCCTATCAACGGAAAAACACCAACCCCTCAACCATATCAGCCGACACGCCCCAAAAGTCCGGGGGTATCAGAACTCAATTATCCGAACACAAACAGCAGGTGTGCTGACGACACTGGTTAGGATCAACCTCAGAATGAAATCGTTCGCATAATGACCATAGGCATATGGAAAACAGGCATCATTGACCAAAATGCGAGGCAACGCACCATCGACACGATGCGTCACCCCGTCAGGCAGATCAGAAAACAGGCATGTTTTTCGACATCGGGTGACCAGTCCACTTCATCGAGATCTTATCCAGCTCACCATTCCCCTTCACATATGCCAGTGTCGTATTGAGCCATTGAAGCAACTCAAACGAACCCGTGCGGACGGCAATGGACTGGAAGAAATCATGCAAAGACAGCTTGATGGCAATATCTGCATCTGGCTTCGACTTCACGATTTCCTTGTAAATGGTCTCAGGAATAGCGACTGCATCAACTTGACCCGTGAGGAGAGCCTGGGCTGCAGTCAGGTCATCACCAAACCGTGACAACACAGCATCCTTGGGCACTGCCTGCATCAACGCCGCTTCCTGAGGCGTGCCTCCGGCAACCCCCACCTTTTTCCCATGCAAATCCGCTATGGAACCAAAGGTAGCGCCCTTGTGCCCCGCGATCACGATAGGGAAGACGTTGTACGAACCGGTGAACATGACTGCCTTGGCACGCTCAGGGGTCGCAGTCAGTGTCGCGATCAGCAGATCGACCTTCTTGGCCTGTAGCGCCGGAATGCGCGCAGCAGTCGTGTACGTGGTGATTTCGACCGGAACTCCCAGATAATGTCCAAAAAGATTCCCGAGATCTACATCAAGACCTTCTGCCTTGCCATTCGAGTCCACAAAACTGAATGGTGGAGCACCACTGTTCACGCCAATCAGGACCTTACCGCGCTTGACAATATCGTTGATGGTCTGGGCATTGGACACCGAAGACATCAACAAAAACATGATAGCTGTCAAACAACCTATCAGAGTATTTCGCCACAATTTCATAGTTTCCTCTACCTTGTATTTGTGTGACCACCATGACCCCGCGGGAGTCAGATCTCCAACCACTTCGATCGAATTTGCGGGGTGACCTCCAAGCAGTTCCGGCGAAACCGGACTGTTGAATTCAACAAACCACTCCGACTGCGCTACAACTCAATTTGATCTTGGTCTTGCCTGTTCATCCCATCCACAGACAACATCAAAAGCGCAATGAAACATACCCCTATAAGGAGCTGTCACCAGCTCTTTCATTGCCAGCCATCGGATTTTCCACAGCACATACCAGGTAAATATTCAGTCATGTCAGAATTGACCCCTGGCGTGACGTACCTGTACAGTCACTGCGAAGGCTGAATACACTCAGTGCCATACCTTTCCGTATCCCCAACCATGATTGAATGAAATCGTTTTCATTTAATTAAACTGGATGTAATCCAGCTTGTCAACCTAGGGTTTTGTCCAGCCCCTCCCCCCCTGCACCCCAGTGGTCAGGCGTTGACATACCGACATGCAAAGCCATACCCGCACAAACAATCCTTCGAAAACTGGATAAAAGCCTTGTTTTCTCCACAAGTGGCATTAAAGCTCAAATGTATCAAAATGTTCCGTATATAATTACGGAAACTTGATCGCAAAAGGCATCCATCCTTGCGTGACCCGAGGCGTGGTAGCAAGAAAGGAATGAGCCAAAACAGTGAACGCAAGTGCCTATGACCACTCCGCAAGCAGCACCTTCAGCGACGTCAGGGCACAGATGGCGGTCACGAGCTGGCGCGTCGCAAACATGAACCGGCTGCCCAATACCATCAGCAATGCCTAGAATTGCGCGCGAAACCGGCTTTGGTCTCCTGCTGGTGGCGGTGCTGCTGGCGGGGCTGAACATGCGGGCGATGCTAACCGCCATGGGGCCGGTGCTCGGCGACATACGCGCCAGCCTGGGTCTGTCGCCCAGCGCGGCCGGGCTGATGGTGGCCCTGCCCACCATGTACTTCGGTCTTTTCGGCCTGTTCGCACCCCGGCTGCTGCGCATGTTTTCAATGCGTCGCGTGATCGTGGGCTCGCTCGTGGTCGTGGCCCTGGGCGTGGGGCTGCGCAGTGTGCTGGGGATCTTTGGCATGCACGCCGGCCTGCTTGTTGCCAGCGCCGGCATCAGCGTCGGCATGGTGCTGGTACCCGTCGTCGTCAAGAACGCCTTCCCCCAGCGCATCAGCTTGGTGATGAGCCTCTATACCATGGCCTTTTGCCTGGGCGCCTCGTTGGGCGCCGGCCTGGTGGTGCCGATGGCCCATCTGCCGAACAGCTCATGGCAATGGGCACTGGCCTTCTGGGTGCTCCCCGCGCTGGGCGCGGCTGCGGTGTGGCGCGCAGTACCCCAGGCCAGCCTGGAAATGCGAAGCGTACCCGGAGAGACCATCGCACCGCCCAAAGGGCTGTTTCGCGATCCACTGGCGTGGCAGGTCACCCTTTACATGGGACTGCAGTCCTGCATCGGCCAGAGCCTGATCGGCTGGCTCCCGGTGATCCTGATCAACCGAGGCCTGCCCCCCGCCGAGTCTGGCGCAGTGATGTCGGTGGCTTTGCTTGCACAACTCGGCACCAATCTGGCGGCACCCTGGTTGGCGATGCGCGGCCGTGATCAGCGCGCCGCCATTACGCTGATGATCTGGATGGTTGCAATCGGCACGCTGGCGATATTCTATGCGCCGCTGTCCTGGATCTGGCCGTGCGCCATCGTGTTGGGCCTGGGCATGGGTGGAACCTTCAGCATCGCAGTGTCGCTGCTGGTGCTACGCAGCCGTTCATCGCGCGACGCTACAGCACTGTCGGGCATGGCTCAGGGTGTAGGCTATACCGTGGCTTCGATCGGGCCAGTACTGGTGGGAATACTGTATGAATTCACTGGCACGTGGAACGCCGTGGCGGTGATGCTCGCGGGCCTGTGCATCGCGACTTGGGTCATGGGGATGAAGGCGGGACGAAACGGTGTGGTCCTGGCGGGCACCACAGATAGCCCCATTCAGTTCAGCCAACATACATCGAGGTGAAGGAATCCGCCGGTTCGGGCCTTCCAAAGAGATAGCCCTGCGCCTCCAGGCAGCCGTATTGACGCAAGATATCTCGTTGCGCCTGGGTCTCCACACCTTCGGCGATGACATCCAGATCAAAGTTGCGCGCAATGTCGAGAATGGCTCGAACGACCGCATCGTCCTGCCGTGACTCCGCGATCTGCTGCACGAAGGAGCGATCAATTTTGATGCGCGTCAGCGGATAGTGTTTGAGCAAACTGAGGGACCCGTATCCGGTGCCAAAATCGTCGAAGGCAATGCCGACCCCACTATCGCCCAACTTCCGCAAAGGGGGAAGAACGGCCTCCTCATTGTCGAGTGCAATGTTTTCCGTGATCTCCAATTCCAAAGCCTGCGGAGGCAGCCGATACCGGGCAAGGGCTCCCATCACCTTTTCCGGCAAATCCCCTGCCCGGAACTGCGCTTCGAAGAGATTCACCCCCATACGGAAATCGCCCATGCCGGCATCTCGCCAGCGCATGGCCTGGGAGCACGCTGCATCAAGGATCCAGTTGCCCACGGTCACCGCCAAAGGCCCACCCTCCAACACAGACAGGAATTCTCCGGGCGTGAGTAATCCGCGCTGGGGGTGCTGCCAACGAATCAAGGCCTCTGCTCCGACCACTGAACCGTCCCCGATGCGAACCTGGGGCTGGTAGTAGAGCAGCAGCTCGCCATTGTCCACCGCGCGGTACAGTTCGCTGCCATACTGCCGGCGCGAACTGGCCGCCGACCGCAGCTTCGGCTTGAAGACCAGGGCATGGCCTCTCATGTTCGCTTTTGCATTGAAAAGCGCCAGATCGGCATTCCCGACGAGTTCAGCCGCCTCGTCAGCATGTTGCGGCGCCAACGCGATCCCACAACTGACAGCGACGTGCAGGTCGTGCCTGTCAACGTCAATGGGGCGCTTGATCTCGCGGATCACCGCATCGGCGACCATTTGAGCGGTTTCTACCGTCTCCACATCCAGAAGATGGAGGGCAAACTCATCACCTCCGATGCGGGCAACGACGTCGCCGGATCTGACGACGCCACACAATCGACGACCGATCTCACAAAGAATATGGTCTCCAACGGAGTACCCCAAGGTATCGTTGATGTCCTTGAAACCATCCAGATCCAGAACCAGAACGGCGCTCTTCCGCCCGGCGACGACACTGTCGTGAATGGATCGGAGGTAGAGCCCCCGATTGGCCAACCCGGTGAGCGTATCGAAATTCGCCAGCCGCGTCAGCTCTTCCTGATGCCGCAGCCGCTCGCCGATGTCCTGCGCGACAGCGCCAAACTGGATCTGTCCGCGGTCTTCCCACAGGGAGGCAGTCAACTCGACATGGAATTCAGAGCCATTCTTGCGCAGGCCGATAAACTCGATGGGAGTCTCGCACGATTCGTCCTTGTGTGCCACCGCGCCGGCGATACGCAACCGGAACGCCGCGCGCTGGTGTTCGGGCATGAGCATTTCGATGCTTTGCCCTAGCAGCTCGGCCCGTTGATAGCCAAACATTCGAGTTGCGGCGGCGTTCCACGCGACGATTTTGCAATCCACGCCAAACGACACGATTGCTGATGGGGAATGCTCCGTCAAGGCATCGAATCGGGGCGTTCCTCTGTGCAATGCCCTGTCCATGCGCCGCAATTCCAGCTTGTCGGCGACGATGCGGGCCAATTCGCGTAAAGCGATTTTATCGGGATCCGACAATCCTGCACGCGGCTGGTGATCTATGACGCACAGCGCACCCAGAGGCCACCCCTTGGGCGAGACCAACGGTACACCGGCGTAGAACCTGATCCCCGAGTCCCGCTGCACCAATGGGTTGTCATGAAAGCGCTCATCACGCAACGCGTCCGGCACGACCATGACATCTTCCTGTGTAATGGCATGAGCACAGAACGAAACATCCCTGCGCATGTCGGCACCACTGATGCCGGTGCTGGCAGCGAAGAACACGTGATCATTCCCGACGAGATTGACGGCTGACACAGGAACGTTGAAGATTTTCGTCGCCATCGACACAACGGGCTTCAGGCTGGGGAGCTCTTCACCCTCGTCGAATTCGTACTCTGCCAGTGCTGCCAGGCGCTGCGACTCACTGTGGAAGACAGGTGGGCATCGCATGAGTGTCCCCCATAGGAACGACAATCAGTCAGTTAGGATTAACAAGTGACGACACACCTGTCAAGTGAATCGAACCGGGAATCGCGGAGGCAGTTTGGTTAAAGTAAAGCAGGCTCTGCGGCCTGGACTGCGAGCTGCTGATAGTACCGTTGTTCAGCCTCCGCCGGCGGAATATCTCCGATCGA